>NZ_AUGR01000018.1 GCF_000422765.1 Neptunomonas japonica DSM 18939
AGTCAACTGGCGGTAGCGATACCCTTTTGGGTGGGGCCGGAGATGATACCTTAATAACCCATGGTGTCGGCGATGATATTTTGGATGGAGGCGCCGGTAATGACACCCTTACTGCTGGTTCTTACTCTAATGCGGTACTGTTAGGTGGAGAGGGTGATGATACGCTGAGTGTCTACAACAGTAAGTACACTAAGGATCGCCAATACAGTCACACGGGAGGTAAAGGGAACGATCAGATCAATGGTTTTTATGGGGCTGATACTTACCATTTTAATCGAGGAGATGGCCAGGATACGATTTATGATTACAGTGGAGGTTACAGTAACGAAGACCGGATTGTGTTTGGTGAAGGAGTTGAAAAAGAAGAGTTGTGGTTTTCACATGATGGCAATGATCTTCTTATTCAAACCTTGGGCACCGAAGATGAGATCCGTGTAAGTGGTTGGTATAGCTCTGCCGACTATAAAGTAGAAGAAGTTACTGTGTCAGACCAAAAGCTGGGTCTTGGATCACTGGAGCAGCTTGTGAGTGCAATGAGTGCATTTAGTGCTCCATCTGATGGTGCTATATCACTTACTAGTGAAGAACGTGCTCAAGTAAATGTTGTCATTTCTTCTGCATGGCAACCTGCTTAGTTGGGTATTATCTGGGGAGCCGAAAGGCTCCTTATTTTATTGCTCTAACTTAGGTTGTTATATTGAGTGATTGGTGATTGTTATATGCTAGTTCGAGTACCTGTAGCGTTCTTGTACGTATGGCAGTAAGTACTCATATTTTCTCGTAAGTGGAGAAAATGGTCCGTATGTAGTAAAGCTACATAATTAGTTTTAGATTTGTTCGTAGGTAACTTTATGCAATCTTTTACTGCGTTTTTATGCAAACTTATACTGCATATTTCCCCGTAACTCATTGTTTTGTTATTGTCGCTTATGCAGACTTTCGGTGCAAACGACAAAATGCTGGCTAATATTTAGTTTTTTGTCATTAAGGAATGTGAACTCCCTTAGATAACGTTTGAATGCTGATTTTCGACTTCCCGTTACTATGCTGATAGGGTTCATTTCAATAAAACTAGTGGCGATCACTAAGAGCTATATTTAAGCTACTCTACAGAAAGACCTACTCCTATGAGAAACTTTTCGGGGTTAATACGTTTTGCAGGGGGGGGCATTATTGAGTTTTTTAAACTTCCAGAACCAGTACGTCCTGAAGGGGCACTAATCAACTCAAAATGTATTTGATGTCTTGCCTCTGGGTGTGTTCTCCGGGCATTTCCTGTTGAATCAATGTCCGCATCCGTTCGAACAAAGTACCCCAGAATTGTTCCTGTACTTAGTTCATCACCGACCTGTAAGTTCAGATTGTCTCCTGGGCTTCTAGGCGTAAACGGGTCATTAGCAAGGTGAGCATAGGCCGAGTAACAATCATTTCCATGGTCTACAACAATAATGTTGCCATAGCCTGCCTCCTCGGTACCGTTCATTCTTACATAGGCCACTTTCCCACTTGCTACAACAAATACAGCATATGCAGATTTTTCACTATGGCTTGCTCGAACAACGATATCGGTTCCTCCATGAACTCCCTCTTTGCGTTTTGCTCCAAACTGCCCATTCCCTTGACGAATATGTGTTGTCTCCGTATCTGTTGGCGACATATTGATACTATTAAACGAGCATCCATCATTGGCGTTTACGATAGGAGACTGAGATATGCCAAAAAGCGAAAGGGCTATTACCAAAAGAATTTCATTTAATTTATTTTCTGTGATCATTTTATTTAACCCTCATAATCCACCGGCCAACTACATGCGGAGGTTGATACTCCGAAGTTGATAAGTCGAAGTTTTGTTCGTTGATGATGTGTGAGCCTGATAGATTCCCATTTAACAAAAATGGATAATTAAATATAGTGACTTAGCGAAAAGTATCATAACAAGCAAATTAAGACAGGAAGCTAACAGTTATTTCGGTTCCGTTTCTCTATATATTTTTATTTGTTATTGTGTTCTACCTCAGTTATTTTACTAGAAATATTGAGCGTAGGAATTTTAGGCAACACACGAACGATGTATCCAATTAGATTAATCTCTTTAGGGGTTGCATATATTCCGAGGGGATGTCCTGGAACACTCGTCAATCCATCCGGTAAAGAAATATCTCTAACTAAAATTAATTCTGTGGCAAATGAAGAAAATCGTCCGCTGGGTAAAACCCCCGATGAGGGAGTAGTGCCATCACTCAAAACTAGTTTCTCCTTGGGTTTGAACTTTAATCGGCCTGATACTAGTCTTTCAATATCCATCCAAGGCCGGTGCAATTTGACTGTCGCTACCTGATATGAGATCCGTTGTTGTTCGTTGCCTATTTGGGCACGTGTTTTTATCCATGACCCCATGGTACCCCAAGCTGACGGTGGTGGAATAATGTATGTTTCAGGAAGATTTATATGTTGTTCGATAGGTACTCTATGTGCATCAAAATGAGCTCTTGCAATTGACCACTCTTTCCATCTTGCCCCACCCGCAGTTGCTTCAAAACTCCACAGAGCAGAATCTACTTCAGACTTGAATCCAGATTTTTGCCAATCACTTAAGACACCATATATAGCGGAATCGTAATCCTTATACTTCTTTAAATTTGAATGAAGATTCCATAAGCCACTACTTTTTCCGTTTATTAGAATATGGAATAACTCTTGGGAAATTTGATACCTTTTCACATATTTTGAAGGTTCTCTGGTGTACCCAACTACTTTTCCTCCTCGTATTATAGGCTGAAACAACCACTTGTAGACTTTCCAGCTCTCTCTCCGGTCCCTAGGTAACGGCGGTGCTGGGCGTGTTTTCTCGAGAATGTCCTCCCATAAGGACTCCATTGATCGCGATCCAAGCTTTCCATAGCCATTTTCAATCATAATTGGTTTATCAAATATACTGTTGTTAATAGCCTTCTGAATAAAATTGTCTGGCAAACCATCGTAAGCCGACGAGACTTGAGCAATTGAGGTTCCTGGCGGTACAATTACAACACCTTTCCAGCCAGTTCCTGGGTCCATTTCGACAAAGTCGTGAGAACCTCCAAAAAAGAGTGTCGCCAATTCACTTGAGAGGCGGGTTACTTCACTTCCCCTTACTTCTAATGTAAAAGTAGAGATACAACATAGCGCAAATATTATAGTTTTCATTTCACTAACCATGCATTTTGTGGCCACTTATCCTCTAAGTTTGGTTCGGGAAGTATTGGCAGTTTCTCTGAAATGAGCCCGATTACGGCGATAGAAGGCGCTTCAATTTTGAAAGTTACATCAGTACTCGTTTCATCAATTTTCGTAGTTGACCATGTCTTCTTTTTACCTCCAAATATTCCGAAAAATCCCCCACCACCTCCAGATGAACCCGAAGAGACAATTGAAGCATAGCTGTCCTTCGATACTGTCGCTATCAGATTACGGTTACGTGCTATTACCATCTCTGTAGGAAGTAAAGTACAATCGATCGGCACATTGTTATAAACGCTAACGGTACTTGGCTTAGGTACTCCTTCCGAATCAGGGCCAGGAGATACTTGGGGATATTCAGGTGTATTGTCAGCTTTTTTCCAGGTCCAACCTTGGGGTTGGTAAAAAACCTCTGTATCCAACCAAGGTCGCCTAATAGTAACGCGCCCAATATCAAATGAGTATGAGAACTTAGAAACCTCAACTTTACGAGTTTCGGTAGAATTTCCATTTCCTTTGTTCACACCAAGCTGCAAAAAACCAAGGGAACCAAATGCAAACTTTCGTTTTTGTGTGTTTGTAGCATCATAGTCTGTGGTGACTTCGTCTTGAGAAAAGCTAACATTTACCCAGTCCGTTGCCTGTTCCCATGTTTCAACCTTAGGCGAAACCTCAGATCTAGGAGATTTGTAAGCTCCTTCTATATCCCCATTGTTAAAGTCCAGGCCTAGCCTTTTATAACTGTCCAAAAGCTGCTTTCGTTTTTCGTTTTGAGCATTTCCAAAATAATCACCCAAATTTCTCAACACAAAGAGCGCAGCATCAACTTCTTGCTTCTGTCCTCTTATTCTCCAGTTTCTTTCCGCAATTCTTATATCATTTTCTGCTTTTGCCTTTTCTATCTTTGATTCGGCGAATTTATAGCGTACCGCAGCATCCAAATAAACTTTCTCCAGTGCACCGTACCGAACAAATAGGTCAGTAAACGTGTTATCAGCTTTCTCTAAAAGAGCTAATGCGGCTTTATATTCTTCAGTGGTTGGCCTGAGTGGTCCTGTCATACCTCCTAGAATATTATTATATATTCCATCCAGCTTACGAACACGCGCATAGCTCTCAATATTGGGCTGTGCAGTTGGGCAAAAATTTGCCAAATCATTTATAGATGCAGGATCATCTTTGTCAGCAACAGCGCCCACTATCGATAGACTAAGCCAGTGCTTACTCTTATTATCGGCACTGTCTTCAAACCCAAGTACTCTGCGCTGTGCGTCATAAAATGTCGAAATAGCTTTAACAGGATCCACATCTTGTGCACTGGCGGAATCGCCGTATGTTAAACTTAATGCGAACACTGAAGCAGGTATCATTGTGGATAAATTATTGTTCATTTGAATCTCCCTATTTTCCAGTCACCATTTAATATTATGGTTCTGTGCAGCGGGTATTCTGGGAAGCTCCCTTTGAATTTTCGCTACTATCAAATAGCCAACAACTTTCAGGATATTCCCTTGAATATAAAAGGGCCCCGTAGCTAATTTTTCTCCAGATTTGTTAATCAAACTATTGGTCGACGAAGTTTCATCAAAAACAATTTCAAGATCTTTTAAGATGATCGACTTTGAGTAATATGACGAAATAGCCTCTTCTGTATTTTGAAAACCGGGCTTGCCGTTTGATATCACTTTGCCGTGTATATGTCTCCAAAGTGGGCTCATAAAAAATGAGTGATCAAAGATATTATTTTTATGATTAATGATAATAAAAGAAAATGATAATCTCTTGATATTTTTACCGAAATTGAATGAGTTATCATTAATTTCAAAAGCTACTTTTACGTTTTTTATTAAGTTACTGCTTTCAGAAAGTCTAATCCAATTTGTATCATCAAGGCCTGCCAATATTATTTCAGCAGTGTTCCGATTACTCAAAGTAGATAATCTTTTTGTTAAACTATCATTTAGCTTATCAGCATCTTCTGTTGTGGTTTCAGCAACCTCTCTAAGCGCATGCTCAAACTTAAATCGTTGACCAAACGCTTCCCAATCTCGTTCTAACCTGATCAACCGGCTTTTCAGGTTGACTGTGCGTGCAGAATTAATTTCTTTGCCAATTTCATTTTTTAGCTTCTCATATCTTTCTTTATATTCAGAATATTTCTTATAGCCCTCTGTTTTTTCCTTTGCCTTAATATCTTTGTATAAAAGGTCAAGAGTGGATGAATAAGAAGAGGATTTTTTTTTGCTGATATTTCCAAATTCCAGTTCAGAACGAAACTCATCAATCACCAGATATAGATTATTTTTTGAATCTGGAATGTTATCAATGTATCGGGAAGACTCAGTAAATAACGGATCTGAAATCGCGTTATTAGGTATCAGCAATGCATTTTTAAATGGTGTATAGTTTTCTGAACTATCTAGTCCTTTATTTATTACTTTAGAAATTAAAAAATTTGTCGCCTTAGTTAACTCTATGTCGGCATTATTTGAAGATGCTGCGAGTGGTTTTAAAAGAGCCAAGACGAAAATTACTAACTGAGGAACTAATTTGTATCGCATACATTTTCCCTCCGATTTGAATGTATGTGAGCATATTTTTTAATAGAATTCAATATTTATCTAGATATTAATAAAGTGTCAATTATCACGAATTCTAGGTGTGATTAGTATCTTTTAAAATCTTATTAATATTTTATAAAGATTAACTTAAGCAGGTTTATTGCGACTAAAGTACTGATGATTTAATGCGTTTTTTATTATTTTTATATTTTTTTGTTTAATAATCAATTGATTATGTTGAAACTTATATTGTCTTGAAATTAATTGAGTGTTCAGATAAGCATTGTATTATTGATAAAATTTATTACATATTAGAAAAATATACATCTGATTCTAACTATAGCTTGGGTTATAAATAACCCATATGAGCTATATCAGTATAATTGAATTAAATATCTGATATTAGTTAAATAATATCCAGTAATAATTATGGTTTTTGTTAATTTATGGGTTTTTAATGACCCGGTTTTGTTTTTTGAAAATTAATTGAATATCAATAAATAATTCTTTTTTTTTGACGTGTTTTTCGTGTTTTTTATAAAGTATTGCGGATGTCAGTCGCCGCGACATCGCATAGTTATGCCATGCTTAACGGATGGTATCGAAAACGTTCAATTTAACACTTTCCTGAATCAGTGACTCTATCCGTTCAACATTCACCAACCGGTTAAAATCAGCACCGCTCTATAAAAATCAAACCTTATCTGACTCGTTGAGAGTATTATTCCTGTTCACGCTCGATTTTAGCTAGCATGTGTCGCTTGCTCAACGGCTTTTGTTACATTTTGTTAGCATTTGAGTGTACAAATACTCGACGTGGGTACCATCTAAAAAATGTGTTATTTCGGCCCTTGGTTCAATGCTATACGCTTCCGTAAACTGAACTGAAAGCTTTGAATTTCGGCAATGTTTTCCAAATCTGAGTTTGATTTGTTGTCCGCTGCTTGCCACCTGACAGGCCATGTACATTAGCTCTTGTATGAGCGTTTTCAAACGATCACGTTTGGCTTTATGGTGGACAGGTGCGTCTATTCCCATCAGGTCGCGAAGCCTCATTTTGCGTAAAAGATTGTAAGCTAAGACCGCAAATATTATGACCAGATCGTTAGTATCGAATTTACAGGAAGACACGCGTTCAAGATATAAATCTGTTTTAAATTCACTATGACATTGCTCAGAAGTCGCGTCGTCGCCGTATGGGGCAATTACTGCATGATCATCGGCAATTTCGGTAGGCAAAGTGGTTAGTCAACCTTCCAGAGTGATCTGCAGCTCAAGAAATATCTGCTCGCGTCACTTTGACGCACGGTGATTCTGATTGCTTAACACGTATAACTTGTTCTGTCAAGTAATTCAGATAAAATCGCTTCCATTTTCTCTAGATGGAGATTGCACCAAATTGTCACGGCAGCCGCTTTTGATCTGCTTTAATTAAACAGGACACTTTCATAATGGAATATAATCCAATTATCGAGGTGTTAAATGGCAAAACGAACAAACAGAAGTTACACGACTGAATTTAAAAATGAAGCGGTCGCATTAGTAACTGAACAAGGTTACAGCGTCCCTAAAGCAGCAGCGTCTTTAGGTATCACTGATAAATTACTTTATAACTGGAAAGCTAAGCTGGAAGCTGAGCAATCAGGTTCAATTTTAAGCGTGGGTGAACGAATTGAGCTACTTAGGTTACGAAAGGAAAATAAAGAGCTGAGGATGGAAAAAGATATCCTAAAAAAGGCCAGCGCCCTCCTGCTAAGGGAAACCAAGTAACGTTTGAAACCAGAAAACTCGATCTTTGAAATTAAGATCATATTTACCAGTATTAGATATTATTTAATCAACTACAGGATGTGAAAGAGAGGCTTATCATGGACGAGTGTGCATCTGACCATTCTTACGTGAATCAAGGTCAAGTAATGAGAGCCAACCATTGGTCTTTGACAGAAATTCATCGCTTTTGTTTAACTCTTAACCGCCTGATCTTAATTTAAGCCAATCTGTTTCGGTATGCTCATAAACCCTTTCCCATTCATATTCATCATGTATAGCTGGAAGAGAGGCAGCCATAGCAGAAGGTAATGTGTTTGAGAATAGCGAATGAAGTTGGTTGCCAACTTCATGATGCAGGGGATAATAGCTGCGCTTACCAGAATAAGATTGGAGGTATTTTAGTAGTATCAAATAGATTATAAGTACTGAGCGGTTTTTGTTTGAAAGGTTGGAGTTTGAATCGATAACTGTTTCGCAATTGTAAATGATTTCGTTAAGATCCATATCTCGGTCTCGAGAGCCAGATAAAAAAGTGCTGCAGTGCCCAATACTTATTGCTAGTTTTCCTTCACTATAACCATCGAAACTGTCCAGTCTGCAAAGAACTCGGCAGAGATTATCAACTGCAGAAGTGAGTGAGTCATTCACGCCCTCTAAGAATAAGTTGTGTCCGTAGAAAAAGCGCTGGAGTGCAGAAAAAAACTGCTCCGTTTCTTTTTGAGGTACTGGGCGAGCGGTCCAATGCATTACCGCATTGAATCTACTCATGTGAGAAAGGAAGTCACTAAATAGTAAATTATTATTAGGGAAAGCAGTTCCTTGGAGATAATGCTGAAGATCATGAATCAATTTGTCTAATTCCGTCCATTTCAAAAACTTACGACCACGCAAGAAACTATATTTTGTAAGTATTAGCTCTTGAGAAACATCTTCCAGTATAGGTAAAAGGATAATTTCGTTTTCGGTTTCTTCTCTATCCCGAATAAGTTGTAGTTCTCGGTTAGTCCACTCCTTAGAGAGAAAGTCTTTTGAAAAAATTACTAATACGAATCGAGCGCTGTTCAGCGCTTGGATAATGCTTTGATCAAGATGATCGCCCACTCTAAGGTCTTCGGAGTCAATCCAAAATGATATGTCATTATCTTTTAGACGCTCAGTAAGCGGCTTTATATAGCTATCCTTGTCTTCGGATGCATGACAGATAAAAACGTCTTTACAGCTCATTAGTGGCTTCTAGCTCCGTTAAATCTTCCACGCCTGCCATGTCGGATAGCATACGAGTATAAATTGTTAGCTTATCTTGTAATGAGTGAAGTTCTTCTCGGAATTCAAGGCAGCACAGTGAATCATTATCGAAGCCATTACGCTTGGCAACAGGGTGCCATTTAGATGTAAATGGACGAATGATTTGATTTAGTACAACAGCTGCTATCTTTGTGAATTCAAGACAATGGCGGCCGTTCTCTTTTAATATGTCTCTGGTTAATGGAAACATCTGGTGCACGCTATCTAATGCGGCGTATTCATCCCCATCCCTGATTTCCAGTCGCTGAGTTGTCACACGTGTAAGTAGCTCAATATATAGTTGCCATGCAGCCACTTTATCTTGTTCCTGAGGCTTCCATTCCGCATCAAGAAAAGGCGTTTTTATTTTAAGAGAAGTCATTCCCCAGTTATCGAGCCATTCACTCCATTTCATGTGTGTATCCTTTAATTTCTTAGCGTTGCCACTCCGCCCCGGATCGGTTATTCACAAAGTTTGGGAATGAATTAACGGGAATTATTTTCTTTCGGGTCATAAATGCCTCATGAATCCATTTCTGCACTTCATTGGGGTTGCTTGACCAATCATAGATTTGTGCGAAATCACCAAGAACATTATCCACTAAGCGAGGTGGTGTCGTTTTTTCATAGTATTGCCGGTCAGGATTATTGGTCGTATTAAAGTAACCGGTACGTTGAATCAACCCCTGTGTAGGTGGCCGGTAGCTTGGTAGAAGAATGCCGATAAGACCAGAACGAGGACTGTACTGAGTATGCCGAAGTGAAGCTCCTATCTCCCAGTCTACATGCTTGCGTTTCCATGTTTCGGATCCAATAAGGACAACTGTAACTGAAGAATCTCGAAGATAGTTTTCACGGATGATTTGTCGAATACGGTCAGTTTGCATGTATTCATCGATATCTCCGATCTTGACAGACTGAGAGACCATGATGTTGTGATGATATACAAACATCTCTTCAAATTTATTGCGGTAAGTTTGGTCGTTGTCGTGGTGGTAACTTACAAAGACCTTGTGACGTTGGTTCATTAGCAGGACTCCTTTCCAACATTCCTCTGATAAACAACTATAAAGATAATAGCTGATTTTTTATATGCCAAAACTGCATTATTGGTTATGGGGGACAAGAGTTTAATATCTTATTGTCTCAAGTGTAGGTTTAATATCGGTATTAGCATCTTTTATATAATGCTATCTTTGGACTAAGGTGGTTTGTTCATATAACAGAACCGACTAGAATTAGAGCTCTAATTTATTGAGCTCGCAGGGAAAGCAAGTAATGAATGATAAAGTTGAGTTTGAGTTCAGCATAGATGCTCTTACTCCAGACACTCTTTCTATGAGGAGGTTGGCGGAGTACCTTAAAGCCCTATCTTCTTTAATGGGGGTGGATAGCTCTGTTTTTCGTTATGTAGAGGAAGGAAGTGCAATCCTCAAGCAAGATGTATTAGAGTCTTCGGATGTAGTTCAGGTTATACAGCGCATAGATGGACTACGGCAAAATAGTGCTCCCGCTGAAGCTGAAAAGGCTTTCCAAGATTTGAACCGATTGCTTAAACACGATAATGCAGTTGGTCGGTTTCGTTTGGCATCTGGCCATCTAGCAGCAAATGCCGACCTTTACTTCCCTGGGCGAGAAATCGAGGGTCCTGAGCCTATTTATGCCGTTGCTGAAGAAGGGCAGCTTGATGGCACACTAATTCTCATTGGAGGTAAGGATGACTCTGTTCCCGTTCATATACAGCACAAACTTGGTTCTGATGGCGTTTACAAGTGCACATGCAATAGGGCCTTAGCAAGGGAGATGGCAAAGCATCTTTTTAGCGATATCCGAGTTGCAGGGGTAGGTGACTGGGTTCGGGATGAAAAAGGTGAATGGAAGTGCAAGAAATTTAAGATCTGCGATTATTGGTTACTCCAACAAGGCACTCTTGCTGAAGGTTTGGATGAATTGGGTAAGCTCATAGGTAGTGATATTGGTGAGTTGAAAAAGCCAACCAAGTTTATAAACGATTCTAGGGAAGACTGAGTTACATGGTAGTTATCGATACCAACGTGCTTGTGTACATGATCAATCCAAAAGCACCATCTCCAACCGACCCTACAACAGGTAAGCAGGTTGAGCATGTTAAAGAACGGGTTGAGCACCTCGTAGCAACCCTCCAGGAAAAGGGGATTAAAGTTCTCGTGCCAACGCCTGTGCTATCAGAGTTGTTATTGGTAAATCGTAAAAAATATAAAGAAATTCTTGAGGTGATTCGAACTAGGACTGTCTTTCGGCCAGTAAGTTTTGATCAGAGAGCTGCTATAGAACTTGCGATTAATCTTGAGGATGCCAAAGTTACCCAAAATTTAAATGTTGGGTTAACTTCAAAAGCAAAACTTCGATTTGATCGTCAAATAATTGCTATAGCGTGTGCCCAAGGTGTAAAAGTCATATATAGCGACGACGCAAATGTATGCTCACTTGCTACCCGAAAGGGTATGAGAGCGTATGGGATCAAAGATATGGATTTGCCCGCGGTGAACCTTGCATTGTTTTAGATGCTAGACAGGCTGTACTATGCTGAGAGAATAACCTCGCACGACTTAAACGGATGTTAGATGTACAGGGAGTAAACAATGTTCAGCATACTCAAGCAGAATATATTGAAAGGAATCAGCCTAATGATGAAATACATTGGGAGGCTTATATCTGGCGCAATGGGAGCATTTAATAAGAGTCCATTTTGGTTTGTTCTTTCTTCTGTTATTAGTATTTCTATTGGTATCACCTTCTTCGCTCCTATAAGTGAAATGTATAAAGGTTTAGCTTCATTGCCCTCCATCGGAGGCCTACTCACGGCTCTTTTTCAAGTGGCAAGAGATGATGCTGCACACAAACGCTCTATTGATTTTCAAAATAAGCAGCAGCTTTTTAACTTAGGAGCTACTTCGCATATGGCTAATACCGTCTTTGATAAGCACGTAGAGTTTTCAGAAAAATATCTTTCTGAAGTTCATAAGTTGGTCGCATCCCTGACAAGTGAAGGCCCTACCAAAAGTGCACTCGCCCATGCCAATAATCTCAATAATTTACGAATTGATTACACTGCTTGGATCACCCCTGAGATAGAAGATAAACTTCTCCCTTTTGAAAATGCTGTTAGAACTATTGGTGCAAAAGCTAGCTATGTTGAAGCTATAAGGGGGCAGGAGGATAGTTCGGAAAGTCGATCAAAAGCGATTGGAGAGATGTTCGACACGTTCTCTACTATCATGGGTCTTGAGTCAAGAGAATCCAAAGATGCTGAAACAACTATAAAAGAAGTAATGAATCGAGTTCGAGAGATATTGAATATTGTCGAGCTTGTCTCAATAAGGGACTTTTTAATTGACCTAGCAGCCTCTGCAGCTAAAAAATGACTGGCTTTCCAAAGTTATACTAATTTTAAAAGTGATTTCACATTAGGAATAGATGAGTGAGAAGACTAGGTTACATACCTCACTTACTAATAAAAATCTTCATGTTATTTAATCCAAGTAAATATTCGGCGCAGTAAAAAATCTTATGCATCAGTGCCGCTAATAATTGTCAGCTCTAAGTATGTATTAAAAATTCGAATAGATTAGAGGCACTTATGTATAAAAAAAATCTTAAAGAAATTATTGACGCCCGAATAAAGAGTTGCATGGATAATGGTGGATTTAGACTGGACCTTAGTCAAATAAGACTAAGCTCAGTGCCGAGCGAAATACTTAAAATTCCCGAACTAGAACAATTAAATCTTTCTAAAAATCATATAGATGAGCTGCCAGATTTTTTATTTGATTTGCATAACCTAAAAATTATTTCTCTCCAAAGTAATAGAATTAGAGTTATTCCAAGCGGTATCGAAAGATTAATTAACTTAATTAGAATAGATTTAAATGATAATGAGCTCGAAAGCATAGAAGAAGGTTTAGGTAATATAGGAGCACTCACTACAGTATATTTAGGAAGGAACAACCTGAGATCTCTTCCTTCATCTCTAGCTAATCTTAATAATTTAAAAGTTCTGTCTTTAGCAGGTAATCGGCTTAATATTCCAATTGAAATATTAAATGGAGATATTGGAGGGTTAATGAACTACCTTTCTGCTATCGAAGGTGAAAAATACACTCTTTGTGAGGCAAAGTTTCTTATAGTCGGTGAAGGAGATGTTGGAAAAACCGAACTTTGTAGATCTATCTTGGGACTTCAAGACGGAAATCCACCTGACTCTACTGAAGGTATTAGTATCCTTCGCTGGAATGTTAAGCCAAAGGATCAAGAGTATATAATCAATTTATGGGACTTTGGCGGCCAGGAAATATATCATTCCACCCATCAATATTTTTTAACTAAGAAATCGGTGTATGTATTGGTATGGACTGCTCGGACAGATGACGACTTTTATAGTTTTGATTACTGGCTCAATATAATAAATTTGTTGAGCGACTCTTCGCCGCTGATTATTGTTCAGAACAAATGCGATGAACGAATAAAAGAAATAGACACATCCAGAATTACAAGGCAGTTTAAAAACATATCAGGTTTTTTTAACGTCAGTGCTCTTAATGAAACAGGTATTGATGTACTCAAAAAGGAGATAGTGAAGCAAGTAGAAAAATTGGACCATTTTAACCAAGTCGTACCTATTGCATGGGTGAAGATTCGTGAGGACTTAGAAGGTTACCAAAAACCCTATATGTCATATGGAGAATATTTGAAAGTTTGTTCCAAATATGGCCTAAATAAGAATAAAGCTGAATGGCTAAGTGAATATTTTCATGTATTGGGAGTTTTCCTTCATTTTGATGACAACCTGATTTTATCGGACATAGTTTTCCTTAAACCAGAATGGGCAACTGCCGCTGCGTACATAGTATTTGACGAAAAAGAAGTTATCAATGGTAATGGCCTTTTTTCAAACCGCACTCTAAAGCGGGTTTGGAAGGGTTACCCAATCGATAAGTATCCGGCTCTTATAGAGCTAATGAAAAAGTTTGAATTGTGTTTTGAAATAGAAGCAACTGGGAAGTACATAGTTCCCGCACGACTGCCAGCGGTACCTCCCAGCGTACTTTTCAAACCTAAAGAAGAACTATCTTATAGATATGAATATCAATTTATGCCAGCAGGTATAATTGAGCGCTGCATCGTAAGGTTACATCGATTAATATTTAATAACAGCTACTGGAAAAACGGTGTTCTTGTAAAAAAAGGAGATACTTCTGCCCTTGTTGAGTCGGATCGATTCAAGCGAAGCATATCTATTAGATTAGAAGGGTCATCGAAAGCAGAATTGCTTACTATTATCCGGAATGAGATCGATCAAATTCACCAATCTCTTAACTACCCGCAGGTTACGGAAAGAATTCCTTGCGTATGTAAAGAATGTATAGGCTCAGAACCATATTATTATGATATGAGCGTCATGGAGCGTGCTAGAAGCAAAGGTAGGAAAAGTATTGAATGTAGGAAAAGCTTTGAGTCGGTAGAAATTAGGTCAATCCTAGGCGGAATAGATGGTACTTTAGAAAGTAAAGAAAATGAGATACTCAATCTTTTAAATGAGATAGTTGACAGGTTTGACACAAAAGAATCTTTAGCACAAAAGGTAAATTCTTCTTTACATTTAAAGCCGAGTATATTTGGTGTAGGTGTGAACTTAAATTATTTGATTGAGAAAGTTTTAAGAGATAAAATATAAGAGACGTTCTAGCTAAATAACCTAAAGCACGAAGTAACTATCGATAAATAGAACCGCTAGCAAGGCCTCAAAATTATTATAATATCCGATAAAATAATTACCTGCATTAGTTTACGTCGACAAGCAGTAGCTTGTTAAATTGTTGGGGGATAGGCATTTAGTTATACCTGGATTTTCTATCATTACAATATGTAGTAAAATTACAGAATAGGGTTGAGGTTTTTTCGTGGATAACTGTATGCAATCTTTCACTACATTTTTATGCAATCTTATACTGCATATTTCCCCGTAACTTGTTGTTTTATGGTTGTCGCTTATGCAAGCTTAGGGGGCAAACAACACAAGTTTGTCGTTTGCACCGAAAGTCTGCATAAATTGAACATAAGTCTGCATAAGCACTATTTTTGTAGTGAAACTACGAAGATGGTGGCAATGCTATGTATTGACGTAACCTTAAACATTCCCGCGTAAAAAACCTTTTTAAGTTTGCCAGTCTTAAAATGGATAGCGTTATGACCGTTGAATCCGCCCTAGAGTTCGACACCTGCTTCCACTTTGAATATTCACCCGATGTTATTTCTTTCGAAGCTCAGCCTGAAGGGTTTTACTATGGTTTTTTGTGCAAAGAATTGCCTTATACACCTGATTTCCTAGCAAAGTGCCATTATAGGTGCTTCGAAATATTGAATGTTTTCTAATTGTTATATTGACTGTTTTCTAATTGTTATATTGGTTGGCATTCTTACTGTTCTTGCTCAAATAGAGTTCGAGTCTCCTCAAACTGTGCAAAGCAGCTGCTGGGTTACATTTTTATGCGCCATTTTTTCAAAAAATAATTTGCTTTGTTACGACTAATGACTGGGTTTTTTCTGCCCCAGCATAACTTATCAGTAACACTTTGATTGTCCTTAAAAAGGCCACGTTGTTGTGAATTTTTATTGAAGATGGTGGGGTGCTTTTGACCCGGTTAGGTGAATTAATGATGAGGTTGTATTTAATATTTCTATATATTTCAATTCATTAGGCAATAAAAAGTTCTGGCACGAAATTTGTATTGATAGTTGTAAGAAGCGAAAAGTAATCATTTGGGGCACTGACAAATAAGTTAATTTGAAGACACTAACTAGCGCGGGCATGTGACTCTACGTTCCTGATTGCTTGTTATAAGTAGGTGTATTCAACCTCTAAAATGACAAGAGTTACATTAACTTGATAGTACCGCCAGGGAGCGTTGAGGTTTCTGCGCGTGACACATCGACAGCTATCAAGCTCGGCAGCACAAGAATGGACCAGTATAAAACCGCACCGAGGGAGCTAAAATGACCATCAACTTCAACAAGATTCCAGGTTACATCAAGCGTGAGATCGATGAACCGCGTAGCACCGTAAAACGCGGCATGCGTACCCAGACTGTCAAGCGTATTCAGGAGTGGTTAAATTACCATACCTGTAGGACCAGTATTGACGGTGACTTCGGCCCGGCGACTGAAGTCTGCGTTAAGGATTTCCAGAGAATGCAGGGTACGCCCCCGACGGGTGAAGTTGACGCCGCGCTGTGGAATCTGCTGGTCGAACCCATGAAGGCTGCATTGAAAGTACCTCCGAATATGGGGCAGTTGACGCCCCAGCAAGCAGTGTTGAGCGTAGCTAATCAACATGTCGATCAACACCCGGTGGAGATCGGGGGCGCAAATTGTGGTCCTTGGGTGCGGCTTTATTGCTCGGGAAATGACGGTCGGCAATGGGCTTGGTGTGCTGGTTTTGTTACCATGATTATGCAACAGGCATACTTCTATCAAGATGCCGGGCCGCCCATCAAAGGTTCGGTTTCATGTGATACGCTGGCGGCACAGGCGAAAAGTGCCGGTTTATTCGTTTCGGAGAAAGAAATTACGTCAGGACGACAGGATTGGCAGCAGTTCGGTGGATCTTGTATTTTCCTGCGTCGCCGAACAGACACTGATTGGACACATACGGGTATCGCCACTGCGGGAGAGGGTAGTTTAGCCAATACCGTTTTTTCAACTATCGAAGGTAACACCAACGACGAGGGTGTTAGAGAGGGCTTCGAAGCCTGCCGGCGTACCCGTAGCGTCTCTGGAAGCAATTATGATTTTATTACTTTTATCTAAGACTTCGTTGGGGTTTGACCGGTGGTGCCCGAATTGATGCTAAAGGTTATCCGCTTTTCAATGTTGATCGTAGTGTTAAGCATTGGAGCTTTAAGTTGCAGCACTGTATCAACATCGGAGCGCGGTTCGGCAACACCTAGACTCGCTGTAATTATGGGCATCTCTGAATATCTACAAATGCCGATTACCCTGCAACTTGATGCCTCCAATACATATCAGAACTGGGCCTATCTGTCAGGGTTTCCGTTAACCTTGGAGGGGAACCCCATTGACTATCGACTAACACCGCTGTCTAAGGATTTTGAGGAGGGTTTTGTCGATGATAATTTCGCTGCATTGGTAAGGTTCGCCGAAGACGGTTCCAATGGATGGGAACTGGTGGAGCTGTCTGTTGGAGCCACTGATGCGCCATTTATTGGTTGGTTAGAACAGTATAGTTTACCGGCTAGTCTGATAGAAAATATGGTAGAAAAAAGATAACGGCAACAGACATGCTTTTTCTTTAAGTATCGGCTAGGCACGACCTACGCTAGCGAACGTTTATCTTCTTAAGGCCTCTAAATAACGCCAAAGCTTTCTTTGTTGCGTAATAAAGCTACAAGAGAAGCTAGCGTATTATTTGATAAGTAACTTTATGCGATCTTTCGCTACATATTTATGCATACTTATGCTGCATATTTCCCCATAACTCATTGTTTTTCTATTTGTGCTTATGGTGCAAACAACATTTTTGCCGCTTGCACCGAAATTTTGCATAACATAAATTGAACCTAAGTCTGCATAAGCTATATTTTTGTAGTGAAACTACGAAGATGGTGGCAGTGCTATGTATCGGCGTAATCTTAAATATTCCAGTGTCAAACCCTTTTTAAGTTTGGCAGCCAGGAGAAAGAGCAGTACTCAGTCTGCTGATAGAATTGAAATAAAAATGAGTACGTTGGGAGCCCAGAAAGTGTTGAATTAGCAATGTTTGAAGAAAATCTGCTCTTTTATCTAAAAAAGGGCTTTTCTTCTATGAAAAACCTCCACAATTACATTCGAAATCCTGTACTATATAGCGCATTTTTACGCCCCCTAACATTTGAGTGAAGACATGGCTGACTTATCACACTACCGTAACATCGGTATTTTTGCCCACGTAGACGCGGGAAAAACGACCACTACCGAACGTATCCTGAAGCTGACAGGTAAAATCCATAAAACAGGTGAGGTTCATGATGGTGAATCTACTACCGATTTCATGGAGCAGGAAGCTGAGCGCGGAATAACCATCCAGTCAGCGGCGATCACCACTTTCTGGAAAGATCACCGTATGAACATCATCGATACTCCAGGGCACGTTGACTTCACTGTTGAAGTTTATCGTTCTTTGAAAGTACTGGATGGTGGTGTTGGTGTATTCTGTGGTTCTGGTGGTGTTGAGCCTCAGTCAGAGACTAACTGGCGTTATGCAGATGAATCGGGTGTTTCTCGTATCATCTTCGTAAACAAGCTAGACCGTATGGGTGCAGATTTCCTTAAAGTTGTAGATCAGGTTGAGAATGTATTGGCTGCTAAGCCACTCATCATGGTTCTTCCTATTGGTCGTGAAGAAGATTTTGTAGGTGTTGTTGACCTGCTAACTCGTCAGGCTTTCGTTTGGGATGATACTGGCCTGCCTGAAAACTTCAAGATTCAGGACATTCCTGCCGACATGGTAGAAGATGTTGAAATGTACCGTGAGCAGCTAATCGAGACAGCTGTAGAGTTAGATGATGATCTAATGATGGCTTACATGGACGGTGAAGAGCCTGCTATGGAAGACATCAAGCGTTGTATCCGTACTGGTACTCGTGATCTTACTTTCTTCCCAACGTACTGTGGTTCTGCATTCAAAAACAAAGGCATCCAGCTTATTCTTGATGCGGTTGTAGATTACCTTCCGAGCCCAACAGATGTTATTCCACAAGATCTGACGGATGAGTTTGGTGAGCCAACAGGTGAAGTTGCGACTGTTTCCACTGACGAGCCTTTCCGCGCATTGGCATTTAAAATCATGGAAGACCGTTTCGGCGCTCTGACCTTTATTCGTGTGTACTCTGGTACGTTGAAGAAAGGCGACACTATCCTAAACTCGTTTACAGGTAAAACTGAACGTGTTGGCCGTATGTGTGAAATGGAAGCTGATGAGCGTAAAGAGTTAGACTATGCTCAAGCTGGTGACATTTTTGCAATCGTAGGTATGAAAAACGTACAAACCGGTCACACGCTTTGTGATCCTAAGCACGAATGTACGCTTGAAGCTATGGTATTCCCTGAGCCTGTAATCTCTATTGCAGTTACACCTAAAGATAAAGGTGGCGCTGAGAAAATGGGTATCGCGATCGGTAAGATGGTTGCAGAAGATCCTACTTTCATCGTTGAAACTGACGAAGACTCTGGTGAAACTATCCTTAAGGGAATGGGTGAGCTTCACTTGGATATCAAAGTAGATATTCTGAAGCGTACTTACGGTGTTGAGCTGGTCGTGGGTCAGCCACAGGTTGCATACCGCGAGACTATTACTCAGCCTTTGGAAGATTCTTACACACATAAGAAGCAGTCTGGTGGTTCTGGTCAGTTCGGTAAGATCGACTACCGTATTAAGCCGGGCGAGCAGAACACTGGCTTTACGTTTGTATCTTCAGTGGTGGGTGGTAACGTACCTAAGGAATTCTTCCCAGCTATCGAGAAGGGTTTCAAGAGCATGATGGGTACAGGCCCACTGGCTGGCTTCCCTGTACTTGACGTTGAAATTGAACTTTATGATGGTGGTTTCCACGCGGTTGACTCCTCTGCAGTTGCGTTTGAAATCGCTGCGAAAGGTGCTTTCCGTCAGTCTATGCCTAAAGCAGGTCCACAGCTGCTGGAACCTGTTATGAAGGTTGATGTGTTCACCCCTGAAGATCACGTTGGTGATGTTATCGGTGACCTTAACCGTCGTCGTGGCATGATCTCAGGCCAAGAAGCTGCAGGTTCAGGCGTTCGTATCAAGGCTGATGTTCCTCTGTCTGAGATGTTCGGTTATATCGGATCTCTGCGTACTATGACTTCTGGTCGTGGTCAGTTCTCTATGGAGTTTTCACACTACGCTGCATGCCCTAACTCAGTTGCTGAGAAGGTTATTGCTGAAGAGATAGAGCGTAAAGCTAACAAGTAATTTTTCTAAGTCTTGTTTCGAAACCCCGATGATGCAAATCATCGGGGTTTTTTTGTCTGGATTCTCTGTTTTGGCTAAGTTCGATAAAAACACGGCGACATAAAAATAATATCTATAATTCTGAATACGTTAGGGATCCTGTGATTAAGTCCTCAATATGAGGTAATCCTACACCCTCATGATTAGAGGAATGTTCGATGGGTCACCAGCTAACCTTTAGCTACTTTTTTATGTAATCTTGTACTGGATTTTCATCGGTAGCTTGTTGTTTCACAGTTGTTCTTTAAGCGCACTTATTGTGCGAACAACAATATCTGTTTTATAACGTAGTTTCTAATTGCTGTATTGTTTTGAATATAAAGAAATTCAATCATATGGTTGATTGCATAACATCCCTGCTTTTTATAGCCTCCTCATACTTTTGTAAAACCTCAGTTGGTATATGTAATGTCTAAATTAGACAGTCGGTCTGGATCTGGCTTTAAAGAGTTTGTTGTTCTCGTGGCATTGCTTACCTCTTTGGTCGCGTTAGCGATAGATGCAATGCTGCCTGCGCTAGCGCAAATTGGCGCAGATTTTAATGTAACAGACAGTAATGATACTCAGCTTGTTGTGGTAATGATTTTTATTGGTTTGTCCCTCGGACAATTCATTTATGGCCCATTATCAGACAATATTGGTCGTAAACCCTCCATTTTATTAGGTATGGGTCTGTTTATTGTTGGAGATCTGGTTTCTCTTTTTGCTAACGATTTTAATACATTCTTGTTGGGTCGGTTTTTACAAGGCTTGGGTGTAGCCAGTCCGAAAGTTGTCTCTATCGCACTGATTCGCGATCTCTACGTGGGGAAGGCGATGGCACGTGTTATGTCATTTATGATGACTATCTTTATCTTGGTGCCGGTATTGGCTCCGGGGTTGGGCCAGCTAGTATTGATGGTTAGTGAGTGGCGCTCAATATTTATAATTTTTCTATTATTGGCTATAGTTTTGAGCATCTGGTTTGGTGTACGCATGCCTGAGACGCTTGCCCTAGATAAGCGTCGCCCGATGACTCTTGATTACCTTGTTACTAGTAGTAAAGAGGTGCTGACTCATCCCACTGCTATGGGTTATACCTTGTTGTCGGGTATCGTATTTGGTGCTTTTATGGGGTATCTCAACCTTGCTCAGCCTATTTTGCAGCAGCAATATCAATTGGGTGAACAGTTCCCAATCTATTTTGGTGGGTTAGCAGCCGCGATTGGGTTATCGACTTTGGTTAATGCCCGTTTGTTAAGCCGATTCGGCATGTAGTTGTTATCTTTGGTTGCGCTAGGTTCTATCGTTATTTTCTCGCTTCTCTATTTGCCTGTGGTGCACTGGTTTGACGGGCAACCTCCGCTTAAAACGCTCATTTGTTATCTGTTGTTGGTTTTCTTTTCGGTAGGTTTGCTATTCGGTAATCTCAGTGCTCTTGCGATGGAGCCTTTGGGTCATATAGCGGGTATCGGCGCGGGTCTGGTTAGTTCTTTATCTACCTTGCTGGGTGTGATCCCAGGAGTAATTATTGGACAGCTTTATAATAATACTCTCTATCCCATGGTGATTGGCTATCTAATTCTTTTCAGTCTGGGTTTTTTGCTCGGCTTACGGCTTTATAGAAATGCAGTAGGAAAAGTTAAAGTGGTGTGAAGAGCTGATTTAAGACCTTAATATATCGGCCGCCCTCTCGATAAAAAGCTATAAACGGGGGGTGTCCTTCCACTCATTCGGCGCATGTATGGTTTATATTTTCTGATATGAAATCATGCAGTAATCTGAGCCTGTGTGACGTTGTTGGGTTTCTAAGCCTTAACAGATATAAGTTCAGTTCAGTGGTTTCAAAGTTCTGTAATATTGGCATGACTCTTTTTGAGTTAATAAACCGCGGCATTATTTATCGTTGTGTTAGCGGCTTCTTTATACAGGTGGTATTGCTGATTGGCGTCTTGAAAAAACCAAGCTGATATTGCTTGGTGTCCTGCGTACAATGTTTACTTTGCTACATAGCAGTTTTCAAAAATATTTTAGGAATTGATAATGAAGAAGAAATTCAGCGTATTGGTTGCCGTTCCCGCACTAATATTAGCGTTTTCTGCGCAGGCTCACGATGAGAAAGAGCACATGAAAACAGCAGAAAGTCCAGACTGTGCGGCTATGAGTGGCATGGATCATAGTAAAATGGATATGAATGACCCTGTTGTCATGGCGATGATGACGCAGTGTATGAGCACTGTGGAACATGGCGAGGAAGAATCTGACGCTGCTTCTCATGCCCATAGCCATAGCGATCATATGACAGGTGCAGGGAAGGCTGGTGAGTCTTCTCAGTAATTAAATTTAACAAGCTTTGTCAGTAGAGCGGCAGGGTTGCTTGCGGCGGAGATGATGTGGTGATCGTTTTAAAAAAGGGAGCTTGTTTCAAACGACTGTTAAGCGCAGTTGGGGTAATAGTCATAGGGGGAGTCGCGTTTCTTTACTCTGGTTTATATCCGGTGGGGGCAGATGATCCTCACTATGACGTGACTACCTGGGCACTAGAAACGTTACGTGAAAGCTCCATTGCTCGTGCTTCTTTGAGTGTCGACGTGCCACCGGACCTAAGCTCAGCGGAGCGTTTGCTTAAAGGGGGCGCTGATTACAATGATATGTGTGCGGGCTGCCATCTTAAGCCGGGCGAAAGTGAAAGTGATTTCACATTAGGCTTATATCCATCGCCGCCAAATTTAGTGGCTATCCCCCGAACGGATGCAGATAAAAAATCAGAAGATCAGCGTAGTTTTTGGATTATAAAGCACGGTATTAAGGCTTCCGGGATGCCTGCATGGGCACCGAGGCATGATGATGAGCGTATCTGGAATATGGTGGCTTTTCTCAAGCGCTTGCCTGATTTAACGTCAGCTCAATATCAAATTATTACAGCGCGAGGCACCAATAAAACAGGGCATCATTAAGATTTTAATGTCTAACTTTTGATTGATGTATATTTAGAGCTGTTGAGTTTTAATGGTTTTTTATTGGAGTGTGTCGCGCTTTTTTTCATAGCTGCTCTGGCTGCTCGGTGGCACTCGTTTTAATGTTGGAATGAGTGCGTAGGTGTGCTTTAACAGCTAGCCATATTAGCCCGTAACCGGTAGCATAAGCGTTTGTTTTTCTGGTGATGGCGTCTTCTATTTATGAGTTATCAGGTTCTTGCACGTAAGTGGCGTCCTAAGCGCTTTAAAGAGATGGTGGGGCAGGAGCATGTCCTAAAAGCGCTAGTGAATGCGCTGGATCAGGATCGTCTGCATCATGCTTACCTTTTCACCGGTACGCGGGGTGTTGGTAAGACATCAATCGCACGTTTATTTGCTAAATCACTGAACTGTGAAACCGGCGTCTCGTCAGAGCCATGTGGTGAGTGTAGTGCTTGCCGGGAAATTGCTGAAGGTCGTTTTATCGACTTAATCGAAGTGGATGCAGCATCACGTACTAAGGTTGAAGATACTCGTGAGCTACTTGAGAATGTCCAATACGCGCCTACCCATGGTCGCTTTAAAGTTTACCTGATAGATGAAGTTCACATGCTTTCCAGTCACTCTTTCAACGCCTTGTTGAAAACGCTGGAAGAGCCGCCTGCACATGTTAAGTTCTTGCTTGCTACGACCGACCCGCAAAAGTTGCCGGTCACAATCCTATCGCGTTGTTTGCAGTTTAATCTTAAAAACCTGATTCCCGAGCGGATTGTTGAGCATCTTCAATTTGTTCTTTCTGAAGAAAACGTCGGTTTTGAAGACCCTGCTTTATGGTTGTTGGCGCGCTCTGCCGATGGCTCGATGCGTGATGCGTTGAGTTTAACGGACCAGTCGATTGCTTTTGGTAGTGGCACCGTTTATGAGGCGGATGTTCGCTCTATGCTCGGTGCTATTGATCAGCGTTTGGTTTACCGGTTGCTTGATGAACTAACTGCGCATAATCCACGTGATTTATTGGGTGTAGTTGCCGAGTTAGCGCTGTTCTCTCCTGATTACATGAATGTGTTGGGTGACTTGATTAGCTTGCTGCACCGTGTTGCTGTTGCTCAAGCTATACCTGATGCTATTGATAATAGTATGGGAGACCAAGAGGCAGTCACTCAGCTCGCGCAACAGCTAACATCTGAAGATGTTCAGTTGTTTTATCAAATTGCCTTGATGGGACGAAAAGATTTACCTTTTGTGCCGGATGCGCGTGAAGGTTTAGAGATGGTTCTGCTGCGTATGTTGGCGTTTCGTCCAGCGGATACTGCACCAAGGTCAGTGGTATTGCGGCAAGGTGCTTTAGTGCCTAAAGAGGCTGGACAAGTAAAACCAGCAGAGCCAATATCCCCTCCAGCTCCAGCTCCAGCTCCAGCTCCAGCTCCAGCTCCAGCTCCAGCTCCAGCTCCAGCTCCAGCTCCAGTGCCTGCGCAGGCTTCAGATTTAGAGCCGCCTCCGTATGATGAGTATGACATTCCCGCAGCAGATACTGACGATGAGGTAAGCCCGGCAAAAAAGCCTTCAGGCCAACCCACTAAGCCTGTTGTTGGTGGCCAAGATAAGTTGGAGCAAGCGCTTTCGTCCATAGTAGACAAGCCTGAACCAGAAGAAAAACTAGAGCAAGAGGTCGGATTAGAACAGCAGCTAGCGCCTGAGCTATTAGCTAAGCCTGAAATTATCGAGCCAGTTGTGCTTGCTTCGGTAACACCAGTACAGTCGGTTCTTGCTGAAAAAACAGAGGAAGCTATTAAGGCTTCTTCTGTTGTAGCGAAAGCTCCTTTGGTAGTCGCAGATGTGCCTGCGGATATTCCACGTACTCTGGCGGATTGTCAGCTTGAAAATTGGGTGCTGTTATTAGGTCATGTTGGCTTAACAGGCATGACCGCAAACATAGCCAGTAACTTATCTTTAGAAGCGGTGTCTGAGCAGCAGATGGTATTTCATTTTCGTGCTGAACAAGATGCCGTGTTGGATGGTGTGCAAAAGCAGCGTATCCAAGATGCACTTTGTCATTATTTTACAACCTCAATTGAGGTAGAATTTGCTAAAGCAGTGCAAACAAGAGAGACGCCTAGCCAATATTTTGCTCGACTCAAAGCCGAGCGACTGGTGGTGGCTATTTCAGCGTTTGAGGGTGATAGCACAGTACAGATGTTAGTATCACATTTTAATGGCACGATAGATCGTGATTCCATTTTCCCAATTGACCCGTAAGAAATGAGGTAAAGAGATGATGAAAGGTGGTATGGGCAATCTTATGAAGCAGGCGCAAAAGATGCAGGAAGATTTGCAGAAAGCGCAGGCAGAAGTGGCTAATTTAGAAGTAAATGGTGAGTCTGGCGCAGGTTTAGTGAAGATCGTAATGAATGGTCGTCATGATGTTAAGCGTGTTGCTATTGATGCCAGCTTGATGGAAGAAGACAAGGATATCCTAGAAGACTTGATTGCAGCGGCAGTTAATGATGCTGTGCGTAAAGTTGAAACGCAGTCTCAAGAAAAAATGGCAAGTGTAACCGGAGGCATGGCTATGCCTCCTGGTTTTAACATGCCGTTTTAAGCGATGTCATTTAGTCCTTTAATTCAGCAATTAGTAACCGCTTTACGCTGTTTGCCAGGTGTTGGGCCTAAAAGTGCCCAGCGCATGGCGTTTCATCTGCTTGAGCGTGACCGTAATGCAGCACTCGAGCTATCTGCTGCGCTTGCGCAGGCGGCTGAAGAAGTATCTGAATGTCAGCAGTGTAGGACGCTTAGCGAAACCGATATCTGTGAATTGTGTGCATCGTTAAGCCGTGATCGAAGCTCTTTGTGTGTGCTTGAGTCTCCAATGGACGTTGTGGCTATCGAGCAAACAAATAGTTTTGCAGGTGTCTACTTTGTACTGGGGGGGCATTTGTCCCCGATAGACGGTGTGGGTCCTGATGATATAGGTATTAGTCAGTTACTTGAGCGAATTGCTCAGGGTGAGGTCAAAGAGGTTATCATCGCGACAAACCCGACGGTGGAGGGCGATGCTACTGCACACTATATTGCAGAGCAGCTTAAGTGCTCAGAGCTAAAAGTGACACGTATTGCTCACGGAGTGCCTGTGGGCGGTGAACTTGAATATGTTGACGGTGGGACCTTGGCGCATGCATTGGCCGGGCGGCGTCTGCTGTGAGGCTAGTGCATGAAAAAGGATAGCTATGATTGGCCAGTATTAGAGGCTTCGGCTCAAAAGCCTATTCATATATCAACCAATGAGTCGCTTGTTGAATGTTGTGCTCGTTGGCAGTCGTTACCCATGATAGCGCTGGATACAGAGTTTCAGCGGATTGATACTTTTTATCCTATCCCAGGTTTGATTCAGATAGCCGATGATCAGCATTGTTACCTTGTTGATCCGTTGAGCATCAATGATTTTACGCCGTTAGCTGATGTCTTCACAAATCCTGACGTTTTAAAAATTATTCATGCAGGTAGTGAAGATTTAGAATTGTTCTACCATTCGCTGGGTGTTTTGCCTAGTCCGATTTTTGATACTCAGTTAGCAGCAGCATTTGTTGGCTGGGGTTTTACGATGGGCTTGCAGCGTTTAGTTGAGCATACCTTGGATATCCAAATTGGCAAGGGTGAAACTACGTCCGATTGGCTTAAGCGCCCATTGAGCCAGGAGCAGGAAGTATATGCGGCGCTCGATGTCGCTTATTTACCGGCTATTTGTAAGATGCAAACAGCGGAGCTTGAGCTTCACGACCGCTATGCGTGGTTTGCAGAAGAGTCGGAAGTGGCGCTTAAAAATGCGCTGGATCAGGACCCTGAAGGGTATGAATATTATCGCCGCTTTAGTCAGATGTGGGGCTTGTCGGACGTTAAGTTGACCGTTTTGCGCGATGTCTCTATGTGGCGTGAGCAGCAATGTCGATTGAGAAACACTCCGCGTAATTGGGTGTTGCGCAATCAGACGATACTTTCTATTGCTCAGAAGTTACCAAGAAACGCTTATGAGTTGGGGCGTGCAGAAGACATTCGGCATAAGGTTGTGCGTGATGAAGGAGAAGCGATTCTTGCTATTTTATCTAATGCGCAGGCTAGCCTAGAAAAAACACCGGTATTGCCTATTAATCGACCGCTACCTATTATCTGGAATAAGCGTCTTAAGAAGTTAAAGGCTGTGGCACGAGAAGTGGCTGAAAAAATAGGCATAGCTCCAGAGATTTTGCTACGCAAGAAAGATTTAGAGGCGTTGGTTCGTAGTGGTTTAGAAACCTATGACTATCAGTTGCCTAATGAGCTTAATGGCTGGCGACGTGAAGTGGTTGGCTTGGCGCTGTTGGATCAGCTAAAACAGTTTGATAAAAATGGTTAGTATTCATGATTATTTGCACGATTTATAAAAGTCCTCTTAAAGATGAAATGTATCTTTATGTTGATAAGAAAGACGAGTTAAAGAAAGTTCCTGAAGCATTAATTCAAATGTTTGGAGCGCCTTCGCATCTGATGGATATGCCGATGTTGCCAGGGCGCAAACTGGCAAGAGTCGATGTTGAGAAAATGCTTGAGGGTATAAAGGAGAAAGGATTCTATCTACAGATGCCGCCCCCTAAAGAGGACTATATGCTGGATCTTTATCCTAACCGCCCTGAAACGGGTGTGAGATAGTGGCACAGGAAGTTTTTTGGCGAACTAAGTCTTTGACTGAAATGACGACGCCTGAATGGGAGTCGTTATGCGATGGCTGTGCTTTATGTTGTCTGCACAAAATTGAAGATGAAGATACCGAAGAAGTTTTTTATACAACGGTGGTATGTAATCTTTTAGATTTTGATAACTGCCGTTGCACGCAATATGAAAAGCGTAGCCAGCTAGTGCCTAGTTGTGTGAAGTTGCGTCCCGAGGATGTAGAAAGCTTTCATTGGTTACCTCCTTCGTGTGCTTATCGGTTGATTCATGAAGGCCAGGAGCTGCCTGAGTGGCACCCGTTGATGTCTGGTGAAGAAAACTCGGTTATTAATGCAGGGGCTTCAGTGCTTCATGTATATGCAGTAAAGGATAATGAGATTAGTGAAGATCAGCTGATCGATTATGTATTGCTAGATGAGTAAGCGTTAACGGTTGCTGAGTCAGGTTAATCATTATTTAGAACTGAAAGTTAGGCAATAAAAAAGGAGCACTTAGTGCTCCTTTTTAATGCCTTCAAAACAACGAATTAGTTGTTTTTGTTAGCCATTTGAGCTTTGATCAAGTCACCGATAGTGGTTGGACCAGCAGTTTCGACTTCCTGAGTACGAACAGCAGCAATAGCAGCTTTCTCATCAGCTTGGTCTTTAGCTTTGATAGATAGTGTGATTGCGCGGCTACGACGATCAATGTTAGTGATCTTCGCTTCAACTTCATCACCTTCTTTCAGTACAGTAGTTGCATCTTCAACACGGTCTGTGCTGATTTCAGAAACTTTCAATGTACCTTCAATGCCTTCAGCAAGTTCAACAACAGCGCCTTTAGCGTCTACAGACTTAACAGTACCTTTAACGATAGTGTTTTTGTCGTTAGCTGCAGCGTATTCAGCAAAAGGATCGCTATCTAGCTGTTTAACGCCAAGAGAGATACGCTCTTTTTCTGCGTCGATAGACAGGATAACTGCTTCAACTTCGTCGCCTTTCTTGAACTGACGTAACGCTGCTTCGGCATCGCCTTCCCAGCTAATGTCAGACATGTGAACTAGACCATCAAGGTCGTTTTCTAGGCCAACGAAGATACCGAAGTCAGTAATAGTTTTGATCTGACCAGATACTTTGTCGTTTGTAGCGTACTGTTCAGCGAAAGCAACCCATGGGTTAACTGTGCACTGCTTGATACCTAGAGAAATACGACGACGCTCTTCATCAACATCTAGAATCATAACTTCAACAGCTTCACCGATCTGAACAACTTTAGATGGGTGGATGTTTTTGTTAGTCCAAGACATTTCAGAAACGTGAACCAGACCTTCAACGCCGTCTTCGATAGAAGCGAAGCAACCGTAGTCAGTTAGGTTGGTGATGCGTGCGTTGCACTTAGTTCCAGCAGGGTAACGGTTTTTAATAGCTTCCCACGGATCTTCAGACAGCTGTTTCAGACCTAGAGAAATACGACCAGTTTCTTTGTCGAATTTAATGATCTTAACAGAGATCTCGTCACCTGGGTTCAGCATTTCGCTTGGGTGAGAAATACGCTTCCAAGCCATGTCTGTGATATGCAACAGACCGTCAACACCGCCTAGATCAATGAACGCACCGTAGTTGGTTAGGTTCTTAACGAAACCTTTGGCAACTTGGCCTTCTTCTAGAGCAGCCAGGATCTCATCACGCTGAGCGCTGTTAGCTTCTTGAAGAACTGCACGACGAGAAACAACAACGTTATTGCGCTTCTGGTCCAGCTTGATCAATTTGAATTCTAGTTCTTTACCTTCTAGATGGTCGATATCGCGAACAGGGCGAACATCTACCAAAGAACCAGGCAAGAAACCTTGGATGTTGTTGATGCTAACAGTGAATCCACCTTTAACCTTACCGTTGATAACACCAGTAACAGTTTCTTCAGCTTCAAATTTAGCTTCAAGTACTTCCCAAGCTTCAGCGCGTTTAGCTTTTTCGCGAGAAAGTTTCGTTTCACCAAAACCATCTTCTACTGCTTCCAGAGAAACTTTAACGCTATCGCCGATTTTAATTTCCAGCTCGTTAGCGTCGTTTAAGAACTGTACGCGAGGAATAACCGCTTCAGATTTAAGACCAGCGTTAACTGTAACCCAGTCGCTGTCGATATCGATAACTTCACCGATAACAAGCGTACCTGGTTTCATGTCTACATTAAGAAGGGATTCTTCAAACAGTTCTGCAAAGCTTTCGCTCATGAAAGTGTCCTATATATTGTGGCCGGGGATAGTAAAAAATCCGGCACGTAACCTGTAACGCCAGCTTACAGGGTCAGATTATATAATGTGTAATTGTATTGCTGGCTAGCAGTTACACATTAGAGAAATTTGAGCGCATATTATACATAATCAAGCGGAGTGTAGGTAGGAGTATTTAAATTTATACTTTGTCTCTATCCAGTTTTTTGCGTACAGATAGCTGACACGGAGCGAGTACAGAGGATAAATCTTGAAATAGAACTTCGGATAAAGGTGAAGAATCTTCAGTACGGAAATAGTTGGCAAGCTTACGTTCTTCTGTTCTGGAGTTAGCCGCTACTTCAACACCATCACCAACGCAAAAGGCATAGGCGGGTAAGTAATCACTAATAACCGCTAGTTTCATGTCTTCGGAAAGCATTAAGCGATTACGTGTAATATAAGCTTTATACTCAGCAGCGCCTGCGGCTGACATAATTTCGATCTGTATGGTGCTAAAGCGGTCGGCATCAGGGCTACGTATTAAAAAAGCTTTTAGTTGTCGTTCAACCGATCTGAGCTCGTCTTTTAATTTTTGTGGAGCAAAATGTTCGTTTAATTCTTTGTATTCGGTAAGTTCTTGAATCTTGGACTCAAGTTTCTCAATCTCACTTTGTAGCACTTTGTTTTCATCTAACAGGCCGTCTTTATCACGCATGAGGCCGTGAATAACTTTCTGTGTTGGCGTTAGTTTATCCAGATCAAAAGTCGGAGGCAGCTGTACGGCGCCTAATTTCCCTGTGGTTTCCATGCTGCGGGATGTGGCGACCATTTCATAACCAAAGCGTTCTAGCTCTTTACTGTTTTGCTTATGTTGGGCATCCATTTTTTGATAAACCATATACCCACCTCCCCCTAATCCAGCAAGGATTAGAGGGAGGGTTATAGAGAGTATCAATGTTTTATTGAGTGCCATATCCGTATTGACCCAGTCTTATTGTGGATTATAGGTTGTAATAAGCTGCTTTGTTAGATCGACCATATCTAGGAGGATTTTTCCGCTTTCTTGCAGAATTGCTTCAGACCCTGCTGTAATAGGGCGGCCTTTGTCATCTTTTTTCAGAAGGGCTTCAAGGTCAGCTAATTTGCTTATCGGTTGCTGTCCTTTTGCTAAGCGTCTTCTGTTTTCGGCATCCACTTGCCATTTGTCTGCTTGGTCGCGTTTTGCTAATAGTTTTATTTCATTAAGTGGGAAAGAATCATCTTTTTTAGCTTCCGACTGGCGAACTATTTGTTCACGTAAAAAGTTAAAATCGGGCTGATTACTCGTGCGAAGTGTATGGCGTTTATTTAGTTCATCTTTAAAAGAAGCAATTCCTTTGTAAAAACCATGGCGGGCTTCTTTTACTTGATCCCAAGGAAGGGCTCCATCGAGTGCGCTTTCACCAATTTCTGTGGTGTCGTAAACCTCAGGAAAAGAAATGTCTGGAACAACGCCTTTATGCTGAGTGCTTTCCCCGGAAATTCGATAGAATTTAGCATGGGTAAGTTTAAGCTGCCCGTGGCCTAAGGCCTGCAGCGTTTGAACTGTTCCCTTGCCAAATGTCTGATTACCAACAATTACACCGCGTTGGTAGTCTTGAATAGCACCGGCGAAAATTTCTGATGCCGAAGCGCTTAAGCGATTAACGACTACAGCGAGTGGGCCGTTATAGGCTATTTTGGGGTTGAAGTCGCCAAGAATATCAACACGACCGTTAGGGTCTCTAATTTGAACCGTTGGGCCGCGGTCAATGAATAAACCTACTAGCTCATTGGCTTCTCGTAACGAGCCACCACCATTATTTCTAAGATCTATTATGAGGCCGTCTACTGCTTCAGCTTGAAGTTCAGTTATTAACTTTTCAACATCTCTTGTGGTGCTTTTATAGTTTTTCTCACCGCGCTGAAGTGCGGCAAAATCAATATAAAAAGCAGGAATGTCGATTACACCGAGCTTGTAATCCTTGTTGTTATGTTTAACTTCAAGAATACGTTTTTGTGCTGCTTGCTCTTCAAGTGCAACCGTATTTCGCTTGATAGAAATGGTTTTGCGTCCCGCTGTGTCTTCGCTATCTGAAGGAATTATTTCTAGTCGTACTATCGAACCTTTAGGGCCACGAATAAGGTCGACCACATCATCTAAACGCCAGCCGACTACATCTTCAATTTCCCCATTCTCTTGACCAACGCCGACAATTAAATCCGCAGGCTTTAATTGCCCTGTTTTATCGGCAGGCCCAGCAGGTACTAAGCGTACAATTTTGGTGAACTCGTTTTCGCTCTGTAGTACTGCGCCAATCCCTTCAAGAGATAAGCTCATGTTTATTTTGAAATTTTCTGAGTTTCGAGGTGAGAAATATGAAGTGTGTGGGTCAAAATATTTAGTGAAAACATTAGCAAATCGCTGGAATACGTCTTCGCTTTTATTCTGTTTAAGGCGTTTTAACTGATTAGAATAACGTTTTATCAACGTAGCTTTTGCTTCCTGCTCAGACTTGTCAGCTAGCATTAAATTTAAAATGGCGCTTTTGATTCGTTTACGCCAAAGGTTGTTCATCTCTTCTAGTGACGCTATCCACTGGTCATTTTCACGGTCTGTATCGAGTGTTTCATTCAATTCGAAATTGAAGGGGGTTGGGTCTTTTAATCTATCAATAGTCCAGCTGAGTCGCTCTACAACGCGCTCTTGCTGTCGATTGTAGATAGCAAAAGCGCTATCTAGGTTGCCTGCAAGAATCGAGTCATCAATCTCATAACGGTATGCTTCAAAATCGTTTATGTCTTTTTGGAAAAAATAACTACGTGATGAATCCAGCTCAGATAGGTATTTATCTAACAAGCCACTAGAAAGGGTGTCATCAACATTAATTTTATTATAATGGCCGATATTTAAGGAACTGATAATATCTTTCATAGTCTGTTGGTGTACTGCTTCTGGGTGCAATTGCTGAATATCAGCAGTCGCTAAAGCAACGAGTGGTGTTAACAAACATAGGGCAAGAGAGTTACGTAAACCTTTCAACATATTATCTAGTCTGCTTTTAATTCAATTAATGTTATGACAGGAAGAGTAATTGATTGTTCCATTGATCATCTAATCTGAGTGTAGCTATCGGTCTGTCTAATGTAAAATCAATGCTTTAATTCATTTACTCTATAAGGTCCCAAATGAAATCACTACTTATTCCGCTGATGCTTATCTCTAGTTTGTTTTTGAGCGGTTGCGGAGAAGACCCTGAAAAAGAGGCTTTCCGCCAGCAGTTGATGGAAAAGGCGCTCAATGATAAAACCAGCAAAGCAGGTAGTGCTTTCCTGGAAGAGAATTTAAAGCGTGAAGGTGTGCATGTGCTGCCCTCAGGTGTTCAATATAAAATTTTACAAAAGGGTGAAGGTAAACGACCCACGTTTCAGGGTTCTGTTGAAGTTCACTACGAAGGAACAGGGGTTGATGGTGTTGTGTTCGACAGTTCTTATGAGCGAGGAAAGCCTTCAGTATTCCCTTTGGAAAAAGTAATTAGAGGCTGGCAGGAAGCGCTACTACAAATGCAGCAAGGAGATATTTGGATGCTTTATATTCCTGCACAATTTGCTTATGGTGCAACGAGTCCTAATGAGTTGATACCTGCCAACTCAACGTTAATTTTTAAAGTAGAGTTACTTGGTGTTCTGGAGCGTAGTGAGATGGATAATGAATAAAAGAAATAAAACACTTAAGCAGTTAATTAGCTTCCTAAATGCATCACCCACTCCGTTTCATGCGGTTCAGCAAATGACAAGTTGCCTTGTTGAGTCGGGCTATAAAGTGCTCAATGAAGAAGATAGTTGGCAGCTAGAAGCCGGCGGACGTTATGTTGTGACACGTAATGACTCATCTATTATTGCTTGGAAAATGCCCCAAGATAGATCCTTGTCTGAGTCTGGTTTCAGGATGCTCGGCGCACACACAGACTCACCGTGTTTGCGTGTTAAGCCTAATCCTGAAGTACATAAGCATGGCTACTATCAGCTAGGCGTTGAGGTATATGGCGGAGTGTTGTTAGCACCGTGGTTTGATAGAGATCTTTCTCTTGCTGGCCGCGTAAGCTTTATTAATGATGAAGGTGAGCTTGTTTCTGCATTAATTAATTTTGAAAGCCCAATCGCAGTCATTCCAAGCTTAGCTATTCATTTGGACCGTGAAGCTAATAGCGGGCGGGCTATCAATGCACAAACTTTTCTACCACCACTATTGGGTCAAAGTGACAAGAAGCCTGACTTTCGAGCACTATTGAAAGTTCAGCTAGAAAAATCTGGAGAGAGTGTATCTCGTGTTTTGGATTATGAGCTATCGCTATATGATACTCAATCGGCTGCTCTAATTGGGTTGGAGCAAGAGTTTCTGGCTTCTGCTCGTCTAGATAATTTGTTGAGTTGTTTTATGGGGCTTGAGGCGTTATTAGAGTCCGATAGTGGAGAGGGAGCCTTGTTGGTTTGTACTGACCATGAAGAGGTCGGAAGTATGAGTGCTGCTGGTGCTCAAGGTCCAATGCTGGAGCAGTTGTTCGAACGGTTGCAACCTGATGCGGAAAGTCGAAGCAGAATGTTGGCAAGATCTATGATGATATCGGCTGATAATGCTCATGGTATTCATCCTAATTTCGCAGATAAACATGACGCTAATCATGGGCCCATACTTAACCAAGGGCCTGTCATTAAGATTAATGCGAATCAACGCTATGCAACTTCAGATATAACGAGCTCAAAATTTCGCATGCTAGCGGCATTGGATAGTGTGCCTGTACAAGAATTTGTTGTGCGTTCGGATATGGGCTGTGGTAGTACTATTGGGCCAATTACATCAGCAGAGATTGGTGTGAAGACGCTTGATATTGGCGTACCGCAGTTGGCTATGCATTCAATTAGAGAGCTAGCCGGTACTGAAGACCTTGTTAATACTATTCGTGTTTTTAACCGCTTTTTCGAACTAAAACAGGTGTGACCCTAAGCAGGAATAATACTTTTTAATAGGTGTGAAAAACCGCTCTAGTGTGAGGAGCGGTTTTCTATTGGGGTATATAATTTGTTCGTAGAAAGATGCTTTAAACAGCGACTAGTGCAGGTTGGGCTGAGGAAGCGTTGTCTGAAAATTTGCCGTAATAGCCTTCAATCAACACTTCCCATTTTAGATCATAGCAATGGAGATATGCATGGCATGCAACGCACTTATAAAGCTGGCTATTAGGTAGCGTGCTGATCAGTGATAAAAAATCGTGTGATTTTTGGTGCTTGTTTGTCATTAAGCTTTGGCAATCGGGGCAAATGTTATCCATAACAAGTTAAACTCCTCTATCTATTATATACCTTAACAATATCTTACTGAATTATTAGGGCTAATAAGATAGGAAAAATTCCTATTTATTGAACTGTCATTCACTATTTTCATTATTGTTGCATAATGCCTACAAAATTTACCGTTTTTCTAGATAAATAGGGATCTTCTCAGGCTAGACGTTTGCATATCCGCAGGGTAGGATTACGCCTGATTTCAGTGCGGATATTTTGAGTTTGTTGGTAATCTGACGACATATTCTGAGCCTCCGGCTATTTATTAATTATATTTTTTGGGAGTTTCTCATGCAGATTGCTGAAAATTCAGCTGTTACCATTCACTACACACTAACGAATAGCGAAGGCGAAGTGCTTGATTCATCTCAAGGGCAAGAGCCGTTGGCTTACTTGGGTGGTGCAAGCAACATCATTCCTGGTTTGGAAAATGCGTTATTGGGTAAGCAGGTTGGTGATAAGCTGGAAGTGACTGTTGAGCCTGAGCAAGCATACGGCCCACTACGTGATGAGCTGGTTCAAAAAGTCGATCATGAAAACTTTCAAGGCGTAGAAGATATTCAGCCTGGAATGCAGTTTATGGCACAGGCCCCTTGGGGGGAGCAACCTGTGACTGTCATGAGCGTCGAAGAAGATGGTATTACGCTAGATGGTAACCACCCACTTGCAGGTCAAACACTGACTTTTGCTGTAGAAGTAATGGAAGTGCGTATTGCTACTGAAGAAGAGACTTCTCATGGCCATGTACATGGTGAAGGTGGTCACCAGCACTAAGTAAAAGCAAATTTGAGATAAACGCAGCTTTGGCTGCGTTTTTTTTGTCTTATTTTCCAGGCGACTCTATTTTATAGCACTACACTTAGTCTTTATTAAAGACTTTGATTCGTTGCATTTCTTAAGTGTATATCAGGTAGAGGTTAGCTATGCGAGATAGGGTTGAGCAGCTGGTGAGTGTTATCTCTTCAGTAGTTTTAGGAAAAGAGGAGGTTGTCAGGTTAGCGGTTGCTTGCATGTTGGCTCGTGGGCATTTACTCATTGAAGACCTCCCCGGCATGGGTAAGACGACGTTAGCTCAAACACTCGCGCATGTGTTTGGTCTGGACTATCAGCGAGTGCAATTTACCAGTGACATGTTGCCTGCCGATATTTTAGGTGGAGCTATTTTCGATCAACAAACAAGTAGTTTTGTTTATCATCCTGGGCCTGTCTTTACGCAATTATTATTAGCAGACGAGATTAATCGTTCTACTCCAAAAACCCAAAGTGCACTTTTAGAAGCAATGGAAGAAGGCCAAGTCTCATCGGAAGGCGTTACGCGACAGTTGCCAGCTCCTTTTTTTGTTATCGCGACACAAAACCCGGTGAGCCAGTTTGGTACTTTTCCGTTACCCGAGTCACAGCTAGACCGTTTTCTGATGCGCATTTCATTGGGGTATCCTGACCCTGAAACAGAAAAAGGGCTACTCAAACACGGCGACACACGACGTGACATTGAACAGCTTTCAGTATGTATCGATAGCTCGTTATTGATTGAATTACAGGAAGCTTGCTCACAAGTTGTAGTGTCAGATTCTGTGTTAAATTATGTGCAGCGTTTGGCGCAATTTAGTCGAGATTCAGATGATGTTGTATTAGGACTTTCTCCGCGTGGTTCATTGGCGCTTATACAAGCGGCCAAAGCGTGGGCGTATATGTCGGGCCGAGATTATCTAATGCCAGATGATGTGCAGAAGGTTTTTGGTGCAGTAGTTGAGCATCGGTTGTTGCTAAGAAATGAAAGTGAGTCAGGTTCTGCTAGGAGTATTCTGTCACAAGTTGATGTACTGGGTTGATCATGAGAAAGACGAAGCGGGTTAAGGGGCGAGTAAAGTCATGGTTGGTCAATCGATACCCTGCACAGCGGTCTGTTAAGTTAACTCAAAACCGGATATTTATTTTGCCGACAATGGCTGGCATGGCTTATCTCGTTGTTGTTTTGCTTATATTGTTACTCGCTGTCAATTATCAAAATAACCTTGCCTACGCTGTTTGTTTTACTCTCTTATCGCTCTTTGTGACGGCGATTTTGCATACCTACGCTAATCTATCGGGGCTAAAAATCAGTGCTTTATCAACAGAGCCCGCATTTTCAAATGAGATAGCATATTTTCGCTATCAGCTGCACTCTGCCCGAGCCATGAACCAGTTAACCCTAGGCTTTAATAACAATGCACAGATTACTATTGATCTGAAAAAAAATGTAGAACATAACATTGAAGTTCCCTACTTGTGTTCACGGCGAGGCTGGCAACGTGCTGAGCTATTTCGTATTGGTTCTTTGTATCCTCTAGGTTTATTTCGAGCATGGAGTTGGTTGCGCTTTGATCAAACAGTATTGGTTTACCCTAAACCTATTGAAGGAGGGCAGCTGGACTCATTTGTCGGCAGAGATAGTCGCGACAATATGGCGCTGGCAAAAGGTGATGAAGAGTTTGAAGCACTCTCACCTTATTATCCAGGTGCTGCAAAGAATAGTATTGCTTGGAAAGCTTATGCAAAAGGTTATGGTTTACAGGTGAAGACGTACCAAGGAAGCGCTAGCGATGAGTTGTGGCTTGATTGGAGTCTTTGGCCTGAGTTAAGCGAAGAGCAGAGATTGTCGTGTATGTGCTATTGGTCAATTCAGTTAAGCCAAAACCAGACTCATTATGGGTTGCGCCTGCCGGGTGTGACGTTTGAGCCTTCAGCTGGAGAAAAGCACAATATAAAGGTATTAGAGCAGTTGGCCTTGTATGGTATCGAGGGCTGCTGATGTCGACTAAAACCCCCGCGACTCTATTGTCGATACCTTCTAAAAAATGGCTGTTAATCATGTTATTAGTCGTGATAGCGCCGCACGTAGCTTATATTCCTCTTTGGTTAACCTCTATAGCCCTATGTATTATTGGCTGGATAGGTATCAGTCTTTTTTCTCAACGGCCTGAACTGCCGGTGTGGGGCAGAAGATTGTTTGTCGTTGGTGTTATCGCTGGCGTGCTTATTTATGCATCTATGAGTCAGGGGCTTGCTGGGCTGTCATCATTATTGATTGCCGGTGCGATACTCAAAGTATTAGAACTAAGGACTAGGCGTGATGGTTGGGTGCTAATACTGGTTGCATGTTTCATTGCAGCGGTTAGTTTTTTGTTTGACCAATCTATAGTTGCAGCGACCTATGGTGGAGTATCACTCATGACAGTGTTTTCTGCCTTGACGATGATGCATCACCCTAACGAACAGCGCTGGTTTACTTTTCCTTTGAAAAAAAGCGCATTGATCTTGTTACAGTCAATGCCTCTTATGCTTATTCTTTTTTTGATATTCCCAAGGATTTCTCCTCTGTGGAGCATTCAATATAACAACTCAGTAGCAAAAACAGGCTTGTCAGATGATATGGAGCCTGGAAATATAAGCCAGTTAGCTCGTTCTGATAGTGTTGCTTTTCGTGTCAGCTTTTCTACAGGAGTGCCACCTGCAAGTACGGATCGTTATTGGCGAGCAATGACTTATCCTATATTCGATGGACAGCGCTGGTCGATGGCACAAGAGAGCATCGACAAGGGCATTAATAAGAGAAACAGTGAAGAAGGTAAAGATTTAGTCGAGTACCAAGTGATAGCAGAGCCTTCTGCTAACTCGTGGCTGTTCGCGTTAGATTACCCTAGTGGTGTGCCTTCAAGGGAGATTTTACAGTTTAGCGATGGGACTTTTCAGGCTGGATCACCTATTTATGAAAGACTATTTTATAGTGCCAAAGCTGATCTGTCGGGTGCTTACGATGGTCGCCCTTTGTATGATCGAGCTCGCTATTTGAGTGTTCCAAAAAATGGTAACCCTGCAACTAGGGCGATGGTTGCAAAGTGGGCGGCCACTGGATTCTCGCCTGAGCAAAAAATTGCAGCACTATTGCAGCGCTTTAATGAGAAATTTAGTTATACATTGTCTCCTCAAAAGCTCAGGGGAGACCGGATTGATCAGTTTCTTTTTACGACTCAAGAGGGCTTTTGTGAGCACTTCTCTAATGCTACAGCTTTTGCCTTAAGGCTGGGTGGCATTCCCACTCGTGTTGTGGCGGGTTATTTAGGTGGAGAGTGGAATCCTTATGAAAAGTATATGCTGGTCCGTCAGTATGAAGCTCATGCTTGGGTAGAAGCATGGCTAGATGGAAAAGGATGGGTCAGGATTGATCCTACTGCTGCAGTAGCACCAGAAAGAGTTATATTGCCTTTTGATCAGCTGTTTTCAGATTCTCCAGAGTTTATGTCTGATAATGCATTCGCCACTTATCGCATGCAGCAAAGCTTACCATGGTTAAAAACTTGGAGCCTTCGTTATGATGCATTGAACTATAACTGGCACCGATGGGTGCTTGGCTTTCATGAAGAGCAAAGTGGCCTCCTGCAGGACTGGTTTGGAAAAATTAGTATCCTTAAAATGCTACTGTTGTTGTTCATTCCAGTTGGCGTTGCTTTGACGGTCGTTATTTGGATATTGCTGAGGGTGCCTTCGCATAAAATAAATGCCGTTGACCAAGAAGTAATAACCGTGTCTGCTGGGTTATGCAGCGTCGCACCATTGTTGCAGCGAGAAGCGGGTGAAACGGTAACAAGTTATTGCCAGCGTGTTGCCAGGTCTTTGCCTGTACTACGGAGTCGGTTAGAAGATTGGAGTGAGCTTTATCAGCAAATACGCTATGTGCCTGAAAGCCATCAGATTGAACAAAATACCATTTTATTTCTTAGCTGTAGTCGTCAGTTGAAAAAAGATATTAAGCGCTTGAAAAAACAAGATTTTGTAAGAGGTTCTATTGATTAACTGCGTTATTAGGCTGGATGGGAAAGATATTATACCTGTGATTATTCAGAGCCCCAGGCGTAAAACGGCGTCTGTAGAAATCAAGCAGGGTAAGGTGACAGTCCGTGTTCCATCAGGTACTCCAGAGTCTTGGGTTCTGCAGTTTATTGAGCAGCGCTCTGCATGGATAACGAAACATATTACAGGACAGCTAGTAAGAACGAATAAGCATCAGATAATTCCATATGAATCAGGAGAGGTTAGTTTTCGTGGGCGAAGTTTTCCTTTGATTATGTGTAAGAGCGTAGAGAAAAACAGCGTTGGGTTTGATCAAGAGCTCTTTAAAGTGAATCTTAACAACCGTACTCGTCAAGCCGCGGTGGATGCGACCCATTTATTATTACAAAAATGGCTTGCACAAAAAGCTGAAGATTATTTGGTTCCACGGACGTTGGCATTAGCAAAACAAGTAGATTTACATCCTACCAATGTAAGTATCGGTAACTACAAAAGTATGTGGGGGAGGTGCTCTGCAAAAGGGGAGGTTGCTTTGAATTGGCGTTTAATTATGGCTGATGAAGTAGCAATGGATTATGTGATTATTCATGAGCTTTGCCATTTACATGAGTTCAACCATTCCCCAGCTTTTTGGAATAAAGTTGCTATGCACTGTTCGGATTACTCTCAGTGGCGTCAGTACTTTAAAGACAGGAGTATATGGCTTAGTTGGAGATGATGTGTATACAAATAAGTAGTGTAAGCCTCACTGTCAGCGCAGCTGCGTAATACTTCAGTCGTAATATTAGGGTTTTTAGTCCTAAGTTGTCTTGTGATCAATTACTTATTTTAAAGCTCTGCTACAATTATATTTAGTATTAATCTTTTATTCAGGTTAGCTGGGTGAATACCTGCTTATAATAATAAAATGAGAGCGACCAAGTGTTATATAAAACAATTGAACGTATGTTTTTTAATTCATTGACAAAGAAAGTGATAGGGAATGTTCTGTTTCTGCTGACTCCTTATCTTATTTTATTAGTTATTGGGTACTCTTATTTAAATGAAATTACTCAGTTTATTTTTGAATTAAATCTTGATACTAAAGCCAGTGCAAAATTAATTGAAAAGCTAGAAGGGCTCAAAGCTTTTGCTGCAGTGACAGTGTTTTTTGCATTTACAGTCGTTTTATTTAGCATATTCTTTATGCGTCATTTGTTTTTACGTCCTATCTTATCGATCACCCATGTTTTAAAGCAGATCAAAGAAAATGATGGCGATATTTCTGCGACATTGCCTGAGTATACACATGATGAAATTTCGGAAATGGCAGGGAGCTATAATCAATTTTCTGAAAGCTTGAAGGGAATGATTTCTGAGTCTAGACGCCGAAGCGTCAGTGTTGCTTTAAGTGCGACACGTTTACAAAAAGTACTCTCTCAAGCCTCTGTTTCTGTAACTCGCCAAGAAGAGCAGGCTCAGCTGGTATTTCAGTCTAGTCAAGAAGCAACCAGTTCAATTGATGGTGTTGCCAAAAGCACAGGTATGCTCAATGAGCATAATAGCTCTAATATGAAGGACGTGCGCAATTCTGGTAATGAGTTAATGAAAGTACTGGAGCAGGTGCGTTCTATTCGAGAGTTGGTTAATAGTTTTCAAGAGACCGTTCAAAAACTAAGCGAAAATTCAAATAACATTACCAATATCTTGACGATGGTTCAGGAATTTTCTGAACAAACTAATTTGCTCGCTTTAAATGCCTCTATTGAGGCCGCCAGAGCGGGTGAGGCTGGTAGAGGCTTTGCTGTAGTGGCAGATGAGGTGCGCAGTCTTTCTAAAAAAGTTAGCGTTGCTACTCATGAAATTGATAAAAATATCAACGAAATGGGTGAGTTGGTTGAATACACGCGAAGCAGCGCAAATAACATTCAAAGCTATGTCCTTAATACGGAAGGCTTTATAGAAAACACTAATGCCCAATTCACACGTTTAGTTGATGATTTTGAGTTAGTGAGTGCTGAGTTATCAGGTATTAGTACTGCTATTGATGAGCTCTCTTATACGAATAAGCAGTCTCATAACCATGTTACTGAAATCACTAATATTGCTCATGATATTAAACACGAAATGGATGAGTCTCAGACTCATTCAAATGATCTGGAATTAGCAACAGAAGAAACTCAAGAGCTGCTTTCCCGCTTTAATATTGGATACGGTGGTTTTGAAAGCATGATTACAGCCGGGCGCCAATGGGTGGAGCAAACCACGGAAGCAATTAATGTGTTGGCTGAAAATGGGCAAGATGTCTTTGACACTAGATATCAGCGTACAAACGAGGGGCAAAAACCTGAAAAATTTGATGTGAGCTATGTGAATGCTTATGAAGCTTCCTTGCAGCCATTATTTGATGGATTTATCAGTGATAGACCTGAGTTTATTTATGCTATTGCTGTCGATAAAAATGGTTACGCTCCCGCTCATCACACTAAAGTTTCTCATGCAGTAACGGGAGATTTTTCTGTAGATAATCTTAAAAGTCGTCACCGTCGTATTTTTGTAGGTAATCGAGCAGAAGTGCGAAGAGCGACTCATACAGCGCCATTTCTACTACAAACCTTTATCCGTGACACTGGTGAAGTGCTAAATGATCTCTCAATCCCTATCTATATTAATGGGCAGCATTGGGGGGCATTAATTATGGGATTTAACCCCGAGACTTTATTAGAAGAGTAGGCTTGGCGATATAAAAAAGCGTAAACCTATTTGTGTAGGTATACGCTTTTTTGTTAATAATGGTGCTTTCTAAATTAGATTTTTAAATTGAAGTAATTAAAACTCGTTATTGAAAACAAGCTGTTCAATCGTGTTCTTCATTGTGTCGTAAGAGAGCGGTTTTGCACATAAGGCTGATACGCCAGCATTTTGAATGGCTGCAAGCTGGCTCTTGTTCTGTTCAGAAGTGACCATCATTATTGGAATGGTAGTTTGTTCTCCATGTGTTCGAATATACTCAACCATCTCTCGGCCATCAATATTGGGCATGTTGTAGTCTGAAATGATTAGATCAAATGTTTGCTGTTTGAGAGTATTGAGTGCTTCAGCTCCATCGGCTGCTTCTGTAATGGCATGAATCCCTAGGTTGTCGAGAATCTGATGCAAATATTTACGTGACACTAGGCTATCATCGACAAGAAGTATTTTTAAGCTCTCAAATGCTTCTGTTTTGTCTTCATCTGGAGTATCAAGGTCAATCAAGTAATGTAGAGTGCTTTGCAGAGAAATGCCTAATTCTTTGCGTGTAAAAGGCTTAGGTAAGATGGCGATAGCGCCTGATTGTCTTATGGGCTCAAGGTAACGATAGTGCGTTTCAGAAGAGACCAGTAGAAATGTTATATCGCAAAGGTTAGGGTCCTCACGCATTTCTTTAACAACCTCTGTACCTGTCATGTCAGGTAAATGCATGGACGATAAGACAATATCGGGAGTTTGCAGGTGTATTGCGCTTAGTGCAGAGCGCCCATCACTGAACTCGTCAATGTTATTTATTCCAAAGCTTTTCAGATGGTTAACGATAATCGTCCTTTGTACTCTTGATGGTTCAATAATGAGCACAAATAGTTCCGAAAAATTCATATTAGGTCTCTATATGACAAAGCCAGTGTATTAGGTAATCAGTTTAGCACCCGTTTTTGTGTTTTGCGTAGTAAGGCTATGATTGATAATTCAATAATTATTTGTGCTTTTGCTGCGATGGGATAAAGAGCGAGCTTTATTTATGCAGGCCGGTTGTATCCAGTATTAATGCTAACTCTGCAACACTGAATTGTCGGGGTTTATTATATTTGTAATTGCTGATGTTTGAGTCTGTTGCCATACTGGCGAACCGAAAAATACAGAACAGCAGGAGTGAAAATGAACCGCAGTGTTATATTGCTATCGTTATGCCAAGCACTATTAGGTACTGGGAATGTACTGCTGATTTCTGTAAATGGTTTAATTGGCCAATCATTGTCGCCTTCAGATGCCCTCATTACTCTACCAATAGCGATGCAGTTTGTCGGGCTTATGTTAGCAACAATACCTGCTTCATTATTAATGCAGAGGATTGGTCGTCGCAATGGCTTTTATCTAGGCAACTCGCTAGGCATCATCGGTGCTATATTGTCTGCTGTTGCATTGGTGTACCAAAACTTCTTCTTTTTTTGTGTTGGCACTACTTTGCTCGGAGTGGGTATTGGATTTGGTACATTATATCGCTTTGCTGCTGTTGAGGCATGCGAGCCAGAGCATAAGAACCGTGCTATATCGATGGTTATGTTTGGTGGTGTGTTGGCTGCCATTATTGGCCCGGCTTTAGCGGTAGAAAGTCGGGACTGGGTTTCAAGCCAAGAGTTTGTAGGTTCGTTTGTTGGTTTGGTTGGCCTTTATGTACTTGCGTTACTGTTGCTTACAGGCGTATCAATTCCAAAGACAAATGCTTCTTCCGCAAATCTAGGGGAGCAGCGCTCGTTATTGACGATTACCAGTCAGCCCGTGTTTGTCGTGGCTGTTGTTGTGGGTATGGTGAGCTATACCGTTATGAACTTATTAATGACGGCGACTCCATTGGCAATGGCCCGCTGCGGTTTTTCATTTCCGCAAACTGCTTGGGTGATTGAATGGCATGTACTCGGTATGTTTTTGCCATCATTTTTTACTGGGCGTCTGATTCAGCGTTTTGGGACAGCACCGATGATGCTTTTGGGTGGCGTTATTATGTTGGCGTGTATCTTTATTAATCTCAATGGGAAAACGGAATGGCATTTTTGGAGTGCGCTATTTTTGTTGGGGCTAGGGTGGAACTTCATGTTTATTAGCGCAACGAGTCTTGTGACAGGGGCGTATACACATCAGGAACGTGCTAAAACCCAAGCAACGAATGAGTTTATGGTCTTTGGCATGGTCACTATATCGGCATTGAGTGCCGGCTGGTTAGAGGTCACTATGGGGTGGGAAACAATGAATGCTTTAATGATTCCTGTTGTTATTTGGGCAATGTTGGTGGTCGTGGCTTTGTCGAAAAAAGTAAAGCTACAGGGTGCTAATCAGTAGGCTTGGTTAGTATCTAAGCGCTAAAAAGGATTAGCGCCTTTCTTTAAACGAACAATTTCATGTTTTAGTTTAATGAGTTCGTGTCGGTTTATCTCATTGTGTAACGGCTGGATTTTGGTATGCCATTGCCAAAATCCAATGATCATCGCTAAAAGGCTCCAGCCAATCAGTACACCAAGAGTAATTGAATAGAACTGTTTGTTCGATGCGTCTAAGTCAGATTGGCGATCTATAACTTGTAGTGTTACTTTTTGTTCTAGTGTGGGTGCTCTGATACCTTCAAGAACGGACGCTTTTACGTAGCGATCAAACACTCGGCTGTTATATTCTTCCGTCAATTGGAAAAAGAGAACAACTAACGTGATCGTTGAAAGTAGACCTGTAAGGGCATAGAACTTATAGATGTTATCAGTGGGTACGGCTGTTTTAGGCTGCACGATACTACCTGGCTGCAGTTAAATATACCCAACATCTTAATGAAAAATTCAAACACCATCTATAGATGAGTGAACTTTGTTTGAAAATATTTTTAAATTTACTGGTAAATATTAAAATATAGGCTAAAGGATCGATTTTATAGTCTTTAAGTCCTTTTGTAAAACTTATAAACCGAACTCTTTAATTTTTTTAGAAAGCACTTTTCGCACTTCTGTTTCATCTTCAGCAGCGTTAGCTTTGGTCAGTAATTTCAGCAAGTCTTCGCGTTTTAGTTGCCGTATTAGCCATTTTATCTTGGGGATTCTATGGGCGCTTAGGCTGAGTCGGTCAAACCCCATAGCTATGAGTAGTAGTACAGAGGCTGGATCTGCAGCCATTTCACCACACAACGAAACAGGTAAATTGAGTTCTGAGCATTTTTTCTTGATCATTTGCAGTGCAACCAGTACTGCGGGATGAAGGTGATCAAATAAGCTGGAGACTTTAGGGTTGTTTCGGTCTACAGCGAGTAGGTATTGCGTCAGGTCATTTGAGCCAATAGAAACAAAATCTATATAGGGAGCGACTTTATCTAACAACAGCATAGCAGAAGGCACTTCTATCATAATGCCGAGCTTGGGTTTAGTAACTTGTTTGCCTTCCTTCTTTAGCTCAAGTAATGATTGTTGGATAAGCTCTTTAATTGCTTTTATTTCATCAATACGGCTAACCATTGGTACAAGAATCTGCAGGTTATCTCGACCATGAGCGGCACGTAACATGGCTCGAATTTGTGCGATTTGTAAAGCGGTATTATCTAACGTGAAGCGGATGCCTCTCCAGCCTAAGTAGGGGTTATCTTCTTTGAATGAGAAGTAAGGAAGCTGCTTATCTCCGCCAATGTCCAAAGTACGCATCGATACAGGGCGCGGGCTGTAAGCATCTATGACCTCTTTGTAAACTTGGTATTGCTCCTCTTCTGTAGGGAAGCTGTCGTGTACCATAAATGGGATTTCAGAGCGGTATAGACCGACGCCTTCAGCACCATTTCGCAAGCCAGGAGATACGTCGGCTAATAATCCTGTATTTGTGTGCAGAGTGACATGAAATCCATCCAGTGTGACAGCGGGTAAATCTTTATATTTCGCTAAGGTTTCGTTGAATTGTTGCTCATGTTTAGCGAGCATGCGGTATTCGTGTACCATTTCTTTTGGTGGTGATATAACAACTTCGCCACGATTACCATCGACTACGCTGAGCTGGCCGCTGAAGCGCTTAATGTTGAGGTCAGAAACACCCATTACTGCAGGTAGGCCAAGGGCGTTTGCTACAATGGATGTGTGAGATAGTGCTGAACCTGATGTGCTGATAATTCCCTGGATTTGAGAAGAATTGTATTCAGATAAATCAGCGATGCTGATTAAGTCACCAGCAATAATGATAGGCGTTTGACTGTCTGGAGATGTTGTTCGCTCATGCTTCGCCATCTGTGTCATCAGCTTGATAGCAATATTTTTGACATCTTCACCCCTAGCCCTCATATAGGGATCATCTGCCTTCTCAAATACAGTGGCTAACTCAAATGCTGTCTCTCTAACAGACCACATGGCGCTGCTTCCTGACTGAATTTTATCTAAAGTCCCATCTTTTAACTCAGGGCTTTCAAGCATCATTCGATAAACCGAAAACAGAGAGGCAATGTCTTCTGGTAAGTCTTTCTTTATTTTATTCGCGCCATTCTCAAGATCACTAATAACTTTTTGTAAGGCTGTTTCAAACAGATCTTGTTCATCTTCTAGGTTAGAGGCACTTTTATCGGGTTCAATTTTTAAATCAATATGGGTGTTAATATGAACGAGCTCACCAATGCCCACGCCCGATGAGCTGACAATACCGTTAAAGCGTTTATATAACTTTCCTGGTCGGCGTTTAGGTATCCACTCACCGGATTTTTGAATGTTAGAAAGCGTGGCTGCTAATTGAGAAGCAATGGTAATAAGGAAGGCTTCAGCTTCTTGAGGGAAAGGCTTGTTTACTTTGCTTTGTACTACGATGACACCGATTAATTGACGCAGGTGAATTAGTGGAACGCCCATAAACTGTTTATACGGTGCCTCTTGGGCTTGTGGGAAAAGTACGAACTTGTCATGCGAGGGCGCATCAGCAAGGTTCATTGAGTGTTTAGTTGAGGCGATAACACCCACTAACCCTTCATCTAGCCCCAGTTTTATTTTACCCACGGAGGTTTTTGACAAACCTTGAGTTGCTGCCAGAATAAGTTTAGAGCGCGCCGGTGATTTAAGGTAAAGGCTACAAACTGGTACGCCCATCAATTGGCTAAGGCGGGCTACAATAGTTTGCATTGCAGTCATGGCATTTTCGGCGTCTGAAATCTCTTGAACAAGTGTCGTTAGGGTAGCCAATGAGTGCTGCATGCATGCGTCCTGTATGGATTTTGACAGGGAGAAAAACTTATAATCGCACATAAAACAATTATTTATCAATGGCTGCTGTAATTGAGTTCCAGTAAGATGCAGTATTGCGTTTGTCTGTGAAATATGTGGATATTAATACAAATAGAAACAGCCAAAATATAGGTGTTTTGATACTAAAAGCAGGAGATTCAAGTGAAAAGTTTTCTGTTTTCTACGGAAGATGATCGTGGTGGTGTGATGCTATGCGATATCGATACATTAGAAGATGCAGTCGTTTATCTTGGTAAACGTTTTAATGGTGTGATTAGGGTGGAACAAGGCAAAGATGTATGGACTACTGACGGAGGGTTTGTCTTTGTCGATAAACCACATGCCGTTGATGATAGTGCTGAATATACTGAAGTGCTAGCTACTTAGATGCAATCAGCAGACTAAAGATATCTATAAAAATACAGAGTAGGCTCATGCTAAGGATTTATCATTCGAACGCGTTGGATACCCTGCGTGATGTATTGGTTGAGATGATCAAGGGTGATCCTCAAGCCGACCCTTTTATCGCAGACCAGATCCTTGTTCAGAGCCCTGGTATGGCGCAATGGCTTAAGTTGGAGTTGGCCGAGCGTTTGGGTATTGCTGCTAATATAGAGTTTCCGTTGCCCGCTAGCTTTTTATGGAAGGTCTTTGTCGCAGCGTTGGAAGATGTACCAGAGCGTTCTGCGTACAATAAAGCAGCCATGACATGGGTGTTGATGAGAATTCTGCCAGAGCATCTAGATGATGAGCAGTTCTCTATACTCAACCAATACCTTAAACAAGACGATGAGCCTCTGCGCCTTTACCACCTATGTTCCCGAGTGGCTGACCTTTACGATCAATACCTTGTATACCGCCCCGATTGGATTGCATCGTGGGAGCAAGGAGATAATCAGCCAGCGAGTGGCGAGGATCAGCGCTGGCAGCCTGTGTTGTGGCGGGCCATTGTGACTGATACAGAGCAGAGAGAATTGCCACATTGGCATCGTGCAAACATGTATGAAACCTTTATTGGTGCTCTCAGTGAAAAGCATGTAAGCCTTGCAGGTATACCGCAACGTATTTTTGTTTTTGGCATCTCAGCGTTACCTCAAAACTATATTGAAGCATTGGCTGCACTAGGGCAAAAAATTGATGTTCATCTAATGTTGGCTAACCCGTGTCGGCATTATTGGGGAGATATTGTTGACCCTAGCTATTTGGCTCGACTAAACCGGATGTGGTTATCAAAACCTCAGGGCTTGGGTGGTGCTTCTGGATTAGATCTTTATCAAGTGGGCCATCCCTTATTAGCATCCATGGGAAAGTTGGGTAGGGATTATTTACATCTTATTCAGCAAATGGAGTTACCCGAAGTAGGGCTGTTTGAGGAAGCGGGTTATGAAACACTTTTGGGGGCGCTGCAAACAGACATTTTGGAGTTGAATAACAGAGGTTCTACTCCTGAATCAGCTATTGATGAAAACATTGACCAATACAATATTGATCCAAACATTTTACCAATCTCTTTCTCTGCCAATGATAGAAGTATTCAGCTACATGCTGCCCACAGTGCATTACGCGAAGTGGAAGTGTTGCAAGACCAGTTATTAGCCATGTTTGACAGTAATGCTGAATTAAAACCTCGCGACATTATTGTGATGATGCCGGATGTAACACATTACGCACCCTATATTGACGCTGTTTTTGGCAACGCTGAGCACAAGCATTTTTTACCCTACTCAATCTCTGACCGCTCGGCGGAGCAAGAAATTCCTTTGCTCAGTAGTTTTTTACAGCTTATCGGCATTAAGCATAGTCGTTTTACTGTCTCTGAAGTCATTGAGCTTTTAGAACTTCCGGCAACACTGCGACAATTTGAGCTGGAACAAGAAGACTTCGAAAACATTCGTCATTGGATTAGTGAAACAGGCATTCACTGGGGATTAGACCAAACTTCACGTGCGGATGTGGGAGGAGCTCTTTTTGAGCAAAATAGCTGGCATTTTGGTATGGACCGCCTTTTTAGTGGCTATGCGTTAGGGTCTGCTGAGACGGTGTGGAATGATATCGCACCCTTTGAGGGAGTCACTGGCTTATCTTCTGCTGCATTGGGGCAATTATCAGCGTTTTTGACATCATTAGATGAATTTCGTAGTAGCTTCGCCGGTGAGCATTCACTGACTGAGTGGATTGTTCAGGTACAGCAGATGATTGATGCGATGTACCTGCCTGACGAACGTGATCATGAGGCTTTGGAACTTATCTACCGAGCGCTTGAGTCGTTGCGTGAAACGTTTCAGGAAGTCGCGTTTGAGCAAAAAATAGATGTCGCTATATTACAGGACTATCTTAAAGAGCAGTTATCGAGCCAGCGATCTTCACAACGCTTTTTATCGGGGCAAATCAATTTCTGTACTTTAATGCCAATGCGAGCCATACCTTTTAAGGTTGTCTGTTTACTTGGTATGAATGATAGCGACTATCCTCGCTCAATACCGCCGATGGGCTTTGATCTTATGGTTGATCACCCGCGCAAGGGAGATCGCTCTCGTCGAGATGATGATCGTTATCTGTTTCTTGAGGCCTTATTGTCTGCTCGTGAAACACTTTATATCAGTTATGTTGGTCGCTCGATTGCGGATAATTCTAAACGGGTGCCATCGGTACTGGTAAGCGAAGTGTTGGAGTATTGTGATCAGGCCTACCGGATTGAAGAGCAAGACCTCTCCGTTAAGGAAGGCTTAGTTCAAGAACATCTATTGATAGGGCATCCTTTAACTGCTTATAGCGGTGCTTATTTTGATGGAACGGCTGATAACCTGTTTAGTTACAACACTCGGTGGGCTATTCCTCAGAATAAACAATGTAAAGCAGAAAGCTTTATTAAAGGAAGGTTAGCTGCAATAGAGAGTGATGTACTTGAGCTGGATGATTTGATTGCCTTTTACCGCCACCCCATTCAGTTTTTCTTTCAAAAAAGAATGCAGATTTATTTTCGTGATGACGAACTCGTTCTATCAGATGAGGAGCCTTTTAGTCTGGAGCCGTTGATTGATTATAAATTGCGTAAAAGGTTGTTGCAGTCAGCGGTTCGCGGTGATGGGTTACAAACAACAGCGCATTATATCCGCCAAGCAGGAATACTCCCTGTTGGAAAAGCTGGTGACATCGAGCTGTCAAAAAGAGTCCATGATATTGGCGAACTCTACGAAAAGATGCAGCCCTTAATGGCTGGTTCATCACGTCGTTTGGAAATTAACCTCACATTTGAGCTGTTAGAGCAAAGCTTACAACTACAGGGCTGGGTTAATGATGTCTACTCAGGTGGTGTGCTGAAATATGATGTGTCGAAAGTTTCCGGCAGACACCGTTTTATGACCTGGATTCAACATTTAGCCAGTTGTGCAGCAGGACTTTCTGAGCGTACGGTATATCGTGGGTTGAGTGAGCAATTTAGTTTTAAGCCACTCTCTGCTGATTTGGCTTACGCACAATTGAGCCGTTTAGTGAGTGTTTATCTAGAAGGGCAGCGATTGCCACTTAACTGGATACCTGAGCCGGCATGGAAGTGGTTAAGCTTACGTCAAAAAGATGAAGAAAAAGCGCGTAAAGATGCCCAAAATCGTTTTGAAAGTGATCGAGGTGGAGATTGTAGTAACCCGTATGTTCGTAGAGTCTATCCTGAGTGGCGAATGCTAGCACCAGGTGTCTATGATTATTCTGAGCAGTTATTTGGTGAAATGTTGAATTATTTGGAAGTGGATAAAGATGACAATTAAACTTCTTGATCCGATTACGCTTCCGATAAAAGGGCAGTGCTTAATAGAGGCCAGTGCAGGCACGGGTAAAACCTACACATTGGCTGCCTTGTATCTACGTTTGCTATTAGGGCTAGGTTCCGGGGCGAACAATAACGAGGAAGAAGAGGGTAGTGACGAAGACGGACAGATGCCTTTAGGTGTTGAGCAGATTCTGGTAGTTACCTTTACAGAAGCCGCCACCCAAGAGTTGCGAGATAGAATTAGGCAGCGTATTCGGGAAGCACGTAAAGCTTTTATGAGCGGGCAGACGAGTGATCCTCTTCTATCCCGATTGTTGGAGAAAACATCGCAACACGCAGATAAGGCCCGGCTTTTGGAGCTAGCGGCGGCCGAAATGGATCAGGCGGCCATTTTTACTATTCACGGCTTTTGCCAGCGAATGTTAAAGCAGCATGCTTTTGAGAGCGGAGCTCTTTTTAATCAAGAGTTAACAACTGATGATGCTCCGCTTATTCGCCAAGCGCTTCTTGATTACTGGCGAGATACCTTTTACCAAGCACCTGATGAGCTGGCAGCACAGATGCTGCAACAGTTCAAAACGCCTGATCTGTTATTGCCGGCAATACGTAGTTTTTTAGCTATTCCTGAACTTGTGCAGCAGCCTGATTATAGCCAATTTAACCTTAAAGAAGGTTGGCTGGCTGAAAAGCAGGCTTTATCTGCATTTAAACAGGATTGGTTAGAGTCGGTCTCAGATATTACTACTTTAATTGATGCTTCAGGTATTAATAAGCGTCGCTACAGTAAGCGCAATTTACCTAATTGGCTGGAGGCTGTCTCTGCGTACGCACAAGGGGAAACGCCACATGCACCTTGGGATAAACTGAACTATTTTCGTGATTCAGTTATTGCTGAGGATTGTCCTAAAGGCTCCCCCCCGAGCCATCCGATCTTTCAGCAAGTAGATGACTTATTTGATTTACGTGTGCCTGTAAAAGCCGTCGTGGTTTCGCAAGCCATTGGAGAGGTGAAACAACGTTTACAGGCAGAAAAAGCGCGTCATCAATTACTGGCATTTGATGATTTACTGACACAACTAGCTTATGCCTTACGTAAAAAGGATGGGGAGCGGCTAGCTGATGCTATTCGCAAGCAGTATCCGGTCGCTATGATTGATGAATTTCAAGATACCGATCCGTTACAGTATGCAATTTTTAACCAAATTTATCCGGCAGCACCTTCTGCTTTATTGATGATTGGCGATCCTAAGCAATCAATTTATGCATTTCGTGGTGCTGATATTTTCACTTACATGCAAGCCCGTAAGCAGGTTACTGCGCACTATACATTAGATACCAATTGGCGCTCGTCTAGTGCTATGGTGACGGCAGTTAATGCTCTATTTTCATATGTGCCATCCCCCTTTATTTATGATCGAGATATTCCATTTCATGCGGCAAAAGCATCAGCCCACGCTGATAAAAGCCCTTTTACGTTTAATGGGAAGGTTCAGTCTTCACTGAACTTTTGGGTGGCAGAGGAGGCGCTGAGTGTTGCTGACTACCTGAAACAATATGCATTGGGTTGTGCTCAGCATATCGAGTCAGTTTTAGCTTCTGGGCTTTATCAGATAGGTAGCCGGGCTGTTCAACCTGCGGATATTGCAGTATTAGTACGTGATCGTAAAGAAGCGAAGGAGGTCCAGCAAGCATTACGTCATTGTGGTGTCGATTCTGTTTTTTTATCGAGCCGTGAAAGTGTGTTTAGTACTGTCGAGGCACGAGAGTTTTTTTATATTTTACAGGCGATTGCTGAACCCACAGACGAGCGCATGATGCGTACCGCACTGGCAACAGGGCTATTTCATCTGGATATGTCTGAATTAGATGATTTATGCCAAAGCGAATTGGAATGGGAAGCGCTGGTGGAGGAGTTCCAGCAGTATCGTGAGCACTGGTTACGCCTAGGTGTTTTGCCTATGTTGCATAACTTGCTAGCAACCAGAGGTTTGTCTTACCGAATACTGGCAGCTAATGACGGGGAGCGCTGCTTAACGGACCTGTTGCATTTAGGAGAGCTGCTCCAGAAAGCGAGCCAAGAAGTGGAAGGCTTGATGGGTGTTATTCGCTGGTTTGCCGAACATTTAGCGACGCCTAACCAGAATTCAGATGAGCAGCAGTTGCATTTAGAAAGCGATCGCTCTCGTGTGACGATTATCACTATCCATAAATCCAAAGGCTTAGAATACGAATTAGTCTATTTGCCCTTTATTTGCCGGTATCGAGAAAGTAGCTCATCGCTGTTTCATGATGATGAAGGACGAGCTGTGTTGAGTTTGGCGCATGACGATGAGATAGAAGCGCAGGTTGAAAAAGAGCGTTTAGCTGAAGATTTACGTTTGCTCTATGTGGCTATCACGCGTGCAGTGCATGCGTGTTATTTGGGTGTGAGTGATATTCGTTACCGTAATAGCAAGAAAGGAAAGACGGTGAACAGTGCGCTGGGGCATCTGTTGATGGGCCAGGAGCCTGATATTATTACGGCTGTTGATCTTTTTTCTGCTAGCTATCCTTCGCTTAATATACAGTCTGTGCCTACTTCTACTCCAGACCAAAATACGCAGGATATGTTTGCAGAACCAGAACTCGAATCACATAAATTAACTACCAGAGAGTTCTCGGGGGATATCCAGCGAGATTGGCGTGTGACTAGCTATTCGGCACTGAGTAGATTTCATACGCAAGAGCCCGTTACGGAAGTGATTCTGGACCTTGAAGTATTGGAAGAACAAGATCTTGTGGAGGATGATCTCACGGGTGTCTTCAATATTTTCACATTTCATCGTGGTGCCGTAGCCGGTACTTTTTTACATACCTTATTTGAAGAAATTGATTTTGCTAATGTTACAACGCAGCAACTTGATGAGGTATTAGAGAAGCACTTGTTGCTGAGTGGTTTTGAACCAGAATGGCAGCCCGTTTTATCTGACTTTGTATTACAAACCTTACAGGTTCCTCTGCTTCAGGCGAATTGTTGTCTGAAGGATATTTCTCTACAAGACCGCTTAGTTGAGATGGAGTTTGTATTGCCCTTTGCTGGGATAAATGCCGCTTCGTTGAATCAATTGTTACGTCAATATGACCCTTTGGCGATGCGTGCAGGAGAGCTACAGTTTGATCAGCTGCAGGGCATGCTCAAAGGTTATATCGATTTGACTATGCGTTACGCTGGCCGATATTACATAGTTGATTATAAGTCTAACCATCTGGGATATAGTGCGGCTGATTATAACCAAGCTGCGATGGAGCAGGCGATGATTGGGCACCGCTACGATCTACAGTATGTTCTTTATACATTGGCGTTGCACCGCTTGTTGAGAAGCCGCTTAGTAGATTACAACTACGAAACAGACATCGGTGGAGTGTATTACTTGTTTATTCGCGGCATGAATTTATCTGATACTCAACAAGGTGTTTTTTATACTAAGCCAGATTTTGCGTTGATTGATGCCCTAGACAAATTATTCGAAGTGGGTTGTGTATGAAGTTGCTAGACGATTTACATGCGCAAGGCTTTTTAAGGGCACTAGATCTTCACTTTGCACGCTGGCTCATGCAGCAACAACCTAACGCTCCAGAGGCGCTGGTATTGCTTGCAGCCTTGACTAGCCAGCAGTTAGGTGAGGGGCATGTATGTATTCACTTGGCTAAATTAGAGCTTATTTGGTCTGCTTGGCCTAGTTCACTTCGTGATCAGGCGAGCTTGCTCGTCTCTTCCCAGCCGGCGAAGACTCTCTTAGACCGTGAGGTTTTGGGAGACGGTGGGCAGTTAACACCGCTGGTCTTAGATAAAGAACGTTTATATCTCTACCGGTATTGGCAATATGAATGTCAAGTGGCAAGAGACTTGTTAGCCAGAGCTAACCCCGTTGAGCTCAATGCTGCTTTTCTTAAAGAAAAACTGGATGGCTTATTTGGAGAGGGTGAAGTCGCTAATAGTGAGCTTGATGTTGCTCCTGATGGGCAGCGGGTGGCGGCGGCCATCGCTGTATTACAATCAATGGCTATTATCAGTGGAGGGCCAGGAACCGGTAAGACCACTACGATTACAAGAATGCTGGCAATTTACTTACAAATTCAGAAGCAGCAGAACCCAGACGTAACCCCTGTTATTTGTTTGGCGGCGCCCACCGGAAAGGCCGCTGCACGCCTCTCCGAATCTATTAGTATGGCTCGTGACTCTCTTGCGGTAAGTGATGATATTAAACAGATGATTCCTGACCAAGGAACAACATTGCATCGTTTGCTCGGCGCTAGGCCCGGACAAACTTCCTTTAAATATAATGCAGATAATCCGTTACATCTTGATTTGCTGGTAGTCGATGAAGCATCCATGATTGACCTGCCGCTTATGGCAAGTTTGTTATTGGCGCTTCCTGAGCACGCGAGGCTCATTTTAATCGGGGATAAAGAGCAGCTAGCATCGGTTGAAGCAGGGAGTGTTTTAGGGGATGTGTGCTCTGTTCCTGAAGAGGTGGTAAACAGTGAGACGATGGCAGCGCTGTTATATGAAACGTGCCATGTACCTATCTTGAAAGCTAATAACGTTCAGCCGTTTGCTGATTCGGTTGCATTTTTGAAACACAGTTACCGGTTCTCTAAAGATAGTGGGATAGGCGCACTTGCTAGGGCTGTGAATGCTGGTGATGCCATACAACTTAAAACTGTGTTTGCATCAGGATATAGTGATTTGCAGCGTATCCCTGTTGCTACTGCTGGTAATGACCAACTGATTCAGCATATGTTGGAAAAGTATCGGAGTTATCTGAGTGTTCTCAATAGAGACGAAGAGCCAGTTGAAGTAATAAAACAGTTTTCTGCTTTTCGTGTGTTATGTGGCTTACGTAAAGGGATTTTTGGTGTCGAGGCTCTGAATATAGCTTTTGAAAAAGAGGCACAAAACCGTGGCCTTATCCAGATGAAAGGGCGCTGGTATTCTGGGCGGCCCGTTATGATCACCCGCAATGACCGTGCCTTACGTTTGTATAATGGTGATATCGGTATTGCTTTGGAAGATGCTGAGACTAGCCAACTAAAGGTGTGGTTTGAGCAAGGAGGGGAGTTAGTTTCCTACTCGACGAGTCGTTTGCCTCAGCATGAGACTGTCTTTGCGATGACCGTGCATAAAAGCCAAGGATCAGAGTTTGATGATGTTACGCTTGTATTGGCAGAAGAAGCTAAGGTTATCAGTCGTGAGCTTGTATATACCGGCATTACTCGCGCAAAAAAGCATTGCGCACTTTATGGCTCGTTAAAAACGATCACAGCTTCCATTGAGAAGCCGACTGTTAGGATGAGCGGACTTGCCGCCAGAATATGGGGTACCGAGTAATTAGGAAGTACCCCGTTTTATGTAGAGAGCTTAGCGGCGGCGCTGATGTCGAGCGTCTAGTGGTCGGTTATCATCAGGTCTAATTTTAATCGGGCGCATTTCATTGTTTTGATTGGATGCTAGTAATATTTTTCCTACATACACAGCGACAATGGCTACAGCAAGTGTGGTTAAAATAATCATAAAGCTCCTCACATTTATCAATAACTAGTATTACTTTAGACTTTAAAGGCCTAATTCGGCAACTTTATTTGAAAATTCAGTGTAACCGCCAATGTGTTCCTGGCCAATAAAAATCTGCGGTACAGTAACAACTGGCTTGCCAATGGTTTTTTCTAGATCTGCTTGGCTGATGTTTTCCTTATGTATGTCTAAATACTTAAAGTCCAAATCCTTTATTTCACATAGCTGCTTTGCTCTTGTACAAAAACCACATCCTTCTTTTCCAAAAATAGTAACGCGTTCCATAGTATCGTCCTGTTGCTTAATAGTAATAAGGTAATGAAACACCCATTTTGGCATGTTCTCAAATGGTATATAGCTATGCCATAGATAAGAAAAATCAATCAACAGTTATAGTAAGGTTTACTCCACAAAATCTGTGGATAACATTGTAGACATCCTCTTTGTGATTTAGTTTAAACGTTATATAGCTTAATTCGGTCTCACTGGTGAAAAAGTAAGCAATGTTAATAAGTTAACTATCATCAGTGGTTGCCGGGCATGCTTGTGTTGGTTCTATGTATACTACGAATTGACCAGTACTCTAGACCTAATTCTTCAAGACTTTTCACAAAGAATCCGTATAATTCGCGCCAATATGTCCCATGTGAATGACAAATTGTCACATTCATATGTTTTTAGTCGGCACGAAAATGCTGGGGCAGGCATCCGGTTGTTGGCGAAACCAAAAGTTTCGTTGCAGTGTGGCTTCTGAGTGATTTGCTTATGAGAGCCAGTACTATCGGGTGTGATTTTCAGATCCCATATTTATATTTGAAATGGTGAAGATCAAAATGATAGCAAAATCGGCAGATGTATTGTTAGTTGGCGCAGGTGCAATGAGCACTACCCTAGGTATGCTTTTGAAACAGCTTGACCCTAACATAAATATCGTGATGGTAGAGCGTTTGGGCCATGTTGCTCATGAGAGTACAGATGGGTGGAATAATGCCGGCACAGGGCATGCAGCATATTGTGAGCTGAACTATACCCCTAAAAAAGCTGATGGCAGTATTGATACTAGTAAAGCTTTTGCCATTAATTCCGCGTTTGAAGTCAGCCTACAGTTTTGGTCTTACTTAGTTAAGCAAGGTGCGCTACCAAAACCAGAAAATTTTATTCATGCGACACCTCATCAGAGTTTCGTTTGGGGTGAAGATAACGTTGAGTTTTTACGTAAGCGTTATGAAGCTCTAAGTAAGTCAGCGCAATTTGCCGACATGGAATACAGTGAAGATCCTCACGTTTTACGTGAGTGGATGCCGCTTATTGTTGAAAATCGCGATCCTATGGAGCCTGTTGCTGGTACAAGAGTTCGTTATGGTGCGGATGTAGATTTCGGCTCTTTAGCACGTAATATGTCGACTCACCTAGAGCAGCAAGATAACTTTGAGTTGCTGCTTAGTAACTCGGTTACAGACCTAGAGCAACAAGAAGATGGTTTGTGGCAGGTGGAGTTGAAAAACTCTAAAACAGGCGCTGAGAGAACAATTACATCTCGATTTGTCTTTTTAGGCGCCGGTGGTGGTGCATTACCTTTGTTACAGTTATCAGGTATCCCTGAAGGTGATGGTTATGGTGGGTTCCCTGTAAGTGGGCAGTGGCTGGTTTGTAAGAAGCCTGAGATTGTGGATAAGCATTTAGCAAAAGTTTATGGCCTAGCACCGATCGGTGCGCCACCAATGTCTGTTCCGCATTTAGATACACGTATTATCAGTGGGCAAAAAGCCCTGCTATTCGGGCCTTTCGCTGGTTTTACTACTAAGTTCCTAAAGCAAGGCTCTATGCTTGATCTACCAAAAAGCCTACGTATTAATAATTTAGTGTCAATGTTGTCTGTCGGTAAGAACAACATGGACCTAACTCGTTACTTGATTAGCGAAGCGATGCAGTCTCATGAAGAGCGTGTTGACTCTCTTCGTAACTTCTATCCTGAGGCTAAGAATGATGATTGGGAGTTGGCTGAAGCGGGTCAACGCGTTCAGATCATCAAAAAAGATGAAGAAAAAGGTGGGAAACTAGAGTTTGGTACTGAAGTAATTGCTTCGGCAGATCACACTTTGGCTGCTTTACTTGGCGCCTCTCCTGGTGCGTCAACAGCGGTGAATACTATGATTGATATTGTTGGGCGTTGTTTCCCTGAGCGTATGGCAACGCCTGAGTGGCAAAGTAAAATGAAGGAGATGGTTCCTTCTTATGGTGAGTCTTTACCAGATAATCCTGAGTTATTGAAAAGTGTGCGTCAATATACACTTTCAACGTTGGAGCTGGATTAGTAGTCGTGTTTGATCACTAAGTTACAGCTGTAAAAAAGCCGACAATCGTCGGCTTTTTTATTTGCTCATTGAAGTGACTTATTTATAGCCAGTCATCACGGCGTTTCTTCTTTTTAGGTAGGTAAGGTACCAGTAAGCCTAGTAATACGCCTCCTAATGCAACTAAACCGCCATAAGTGAACCAGCGCATGAGGTTGCTCTCATCCATATTGTCTATCTGGCGATTCAAATCTTTGATTTCGGTATTTAGTTTAGTTAGTTGGCCTGAGTAAGTTCCGTTTTCAGTTTTGAACGTATCTAATTCTCCTCTGAGGGTTTGGATTTCAGAAGATTGTTGTTTAACCAGTACTTGGCTTGTCTCTAATGCTGTTTCAAGCTTGGGTACTCGAATCTGGATGCTGTCACCATTATCCACATTGGTTGCATCTACCCAGCCTGTTTTTCCTGAAGCTGTGCGGATTTGAATAAATTTCCCATCACTACTCTTCCTGAGTATGTTTATCGGTGATCCACTGCGAACACGCCCGGAAATTTTGTACTGATTACTCGGTCCGCCATGAACAAAAACAAAAACATTGTCGGCAATATGGCCTTTTTCAGCATGGACGGGAAGGGATGCTGAGATGATTGCAGCAGCAAGTATATATTTCTTCATTAGTCAGAGAGCCTTTGTCTCGGATGAATGTATTGTATGAGTATCTCTGAGGAGAGCCTATAGTAAACGATTTTGTATCAAATACGATTGAAAATCTCTACTAAAGTTCCTTTTGATGTAGGTTTTTTTACTCCACACATGGATAATGCCGCTCTGTTTGTATAAGACCAATTAGACGAAGGAGTCATAAGTGGAAAAATTTCTAGATCCAGCGATGTTGATTAATATTCAGAATGAATATGTTCTACCTTGGGGTATTAATATTGTTATGGCGCTGGCTGTATTCATTATCGGACGGATTGTTATCGGACTGGTGATGAGGCTTGTAAGAAAGTTATTAAATAAGTCCAAAATGGACAATATGTTAATTAACTTTGTGACGTCCATTTTAGGCTCTTTATTACTACTCTTTGTTATTGTTGCATCGCTTGACCAACTGGGTGTGAATACCTCTTCTTTGATAGCGATTGTTGGTGCTGCTGGGTTGGCCATTGGTTTATCTTTGCAGGATTCTCTAAAGAATTTCGCAGCCGGTGTTTTACTGGTTGTGTTTCGCCCGTTTCGTGAAGGTGACTTCGTTGAGGCTGCTGGAGTATCTGGAGTCGTAGAGAGTATTTCGATTTTTAGTACAGTCATGCGTACGGGTGATAATCGTGAAGTGATTGTGCCAAACGGCCCTATCTATAGTGGTGTTATCACAAACTATTCAAAACGTGATACACGACGAGTCGATATGGTTTTTGGGATTGGTTATGAAGCAAACCTTCTGCAAGCTAAGCAGTTACTGGCAGATATTCTTGCTGAAGATGAGCGTATTTTAGCCGAACCTAAGAGTGTGATCGCTGTTTCAGAGTTGGCTGATAGTAGCGTGAACTTTGTAGTGCGTCCTTGGGTAAGAACTGGAGATTATTGGGACGTTCTTTGGGACACCACTGAAAAAGTGAAATTACGCTTTGATGAAGCGGGTATCTCAATTCCATTCCCGCAAATGGATGTACACGTACATAAGCAGGGCTGAGGTAGTGGACGCTAAATTCAAAAGTGAGTTTAGCGTGCCGTCATAAAGTCTATTTAAGTGAAGGGTTGCGAGGCAGCTGGGTTAGTTGGCTTCTCAATTCTTCATTTTCTTGATTAGCTCGCTGTGCTTCCATTCTGTATTTGAAAATCTCTTCGTACCTATCTTCCAGTTTTGTTTCGAGCACTACAATCTCTTTTTGTTGACCATTGACAGTGCCTTCCAAAGTGTCAATTTGAGACTGTAAATCTGACAGCATACCGAAACCGTTCGGCAGCAAATCTTCTTCATCGTTGTTTTTTTTCTGAGTGATGCTTTGTGTGCCTAGCTCGTTAACAATGTGGCTATATAGCGCTTTGAGATCGCTGGATTCGCGTTCTGTGTAACGAATGGTTTGTTCTAGCGCGCTGTGTGCGCTAGCTGCACCAATAGAGCCTGCCAATAAGTGCTCTAGCATACGATGGAATTCGATCAGCTCAATGATGGTTATATGTGTCTGACCAAGTACCTGTAGATCTTCAGCAATGGTGTATACGGATTCTCTGGCTTTGTCTGCGCTAAGGTATTGTGAGAGTAAGCTTTTAGCCTCTTCAATTTTGGTGTTCAGTGTTATATAAGCATCTAACCCAGTTGGGCGGGCTTTGTGGCCGGTTTTCTGTGGCTGAAGTGCTGTCATAAACTCAGTGGTGAGCGTTCTTTCATCTTTATGAGGCTGGTATACAAGAGAGCCAATAATATAAAAACTGATGTTGAAAAGTAGAGTCCAAATAACACTGTGTGTGAGTGGGTGTAGCCCATCTAGTCCTAAAAGGGCTTCTGGGTTTAATAACTCAATGCCCCAGGGGCCATGAATCAAAATATCTGGGTTCAACCAACCTTGTTTTATAAATGTGGGCAGGCCTAGTGTATAACACCAAAGGGCGAAACCTGCGAGCAGGCCTGCAAAAGCGCCGCCACTGTTGGCGCGTTGCCAAAACATTCCACCGAAGACGGCAGGAGCAAACTGCAAAATAGCAGCAAATGAGAGTAGGCCTATAGCCGCTAAAATGTAGGAGTCACTGAACTCGCGTTCAAACCAATAGCTACTAATTAAAATTAAACCGACCAATATCCAGCGAATTTGTAATAAATAGGCGCGTAACCGTTGCGCTGATGTAACGGATTCGATAATGGGTAAGACTAGGTGGTTCGATACCATGGTTGCTAGTGTCATCGTTGTAATGATGATCATGCCTGTGGCGGCTGAAAACCCTCCAATAAAAGCAAACATGGTGAGGCCGCTATAGCCCGCTTGTTGTGGTAAAAGTAATACAAAAAAGTCTGCGGATTCAGAGGGTAAGCCACTGAGTAAGCCTGCCGCCGCCAATGGTATAACAAATAAATTGATAGCAATTATGTAAAGCGGAAACAACCACATGGCCGTTTTTATATGCTGTTGGTCAGTATTCTCAATGACTGCCACATGGAACTGACGAGGTAAAAGGAAGATGCCGGCAAAACTTAATACAATAAGTGTCAACCACATGCTGGCGCTGTTCGTAGAAACGTCAAACTGGGTTAGGTATGAAAGGTTTGCTTCTGCCATACGTGTACTGATGTCGGCAAAACCATCATAAAGAATGAAGCAAACAAATAATCCTACACAAATAAAGGCGGCCAGTTTTACAATACTTTCAACGACAAGCGCTACAATCATTCCTTGATGGCGCTCTGTGGGGTCAAGCCGCCTTACGCCAAACATGATGGTGAAGGCTGTCATCAAAAGAGTTACTAGAAGACCGCTATACTCTCCGTTTGATCCTTGCTGATGGGTGATTATATCAAACGAATTAACAATAGCTTTGAGTTGTAGTGCGATATACGGAAGGATGCCAATAAGGGCAATGAGTGTTACTAGGCCTGCAATACGTTGTGAGCGTCGATATCGAGTGGATATAAAGTCGGCAATGCTAGTGATACGGAATGTTTCTTTTATGGCAACCATTTTTCGCAGAGTAACCCACCAAAAAACGATACCAATGAGCGCGCCAACATAAATACCTAAAAACAATAACCCAGAAGTGCTAGCGAAACCTACGCTTCCATAAAATGTCCATGAAGTATGAAACACAGCAAGCGATAGTGCATAAATCCAGGGGCTTTTTAGGGGGGTTCCTGTCTTGGTTATTCGCTTTTCAACCAGTTGCGCTACTACAAATAGCATTAGCATGTAGAGGATAACGGTTGAAATGACAGCTAAGGGCGAAAACATCAAAATTTGCCTTTCAATAGTGCTATTTTTGGAGAGGTATAACTTAGTTAGATATAGCCTAATTGTAACGCGTTTTTAGCGATAGGCTTAAATACTATTTCTTCGAATGTTAGGGGGAGTGCTCATTGTGAGGGCATTTGCAGGCAGGCGGTACGGGATCTATTCCACCTTCATGCCACGGATGGCACTTTAGTATCCTACGAGAACCCAGTCCAATACCTTTTAAAATGCCGTGGGTTTCAATTGCTTCGAGCATATAGTGCGAACAGCTAGGGTAAAAGCGGCAGTTACTACCAAGAAAGGGGCTGATGGCGTATTGATAAATACGGATTAAGCCTGTTAGTACTGCCGTTATAGCTTTTTTCAAAATATTAACTCTCGGCGCAGTTTTTTTCTGCGCGTAAAAGGAAATCATCAAATTGATGATCAGCTTCATTATCTAGTTCAGCGCCGCCAAAGCTTATATCAACCGGAATATTAGTATCTGCAATGGTTATATCTCGATTGGCAACGGCGGTTTTAATGCGGTGAGTGACAATTTCGATTTGTTCTAACGTTGCATCAATTAAGCAAATAACAAAACTCTTATTATCTAACCTTGCAGCATAGTCAGATTCGCGTAATACGTCTTTTAAGGAGCGTGATAAGTTGATCAGAATATGATCTCCCATCGCGTAACCGTAGCTTTGATTGATGTGGCGCATATTGGCTATGGTAACGACAAGAATGGATACTGGGTTCTTGTAACGTTTTGAACGGGCAATATCTTGGGCGCCCATCAAGAAAAGCTGTTGCCTATTGAAAAGACCGGTTAGTGGATCATGCGTTGCTTGTGCTTGCAGTGCATTTTCAGTTTTTACTTGGGAGCTAATATCTTGAAAAAAGACATAGACTTGTTTTTGAGCAAAAAAGAAGGTTGCATCGTAGTAACGAATACCTGCGCCGCTCATCAACGTTATATGCTGTTGATGTGAGCTTTTAGATTCGATTGCTTGCTGCGTATTTTGTGTTAAAACAGCAAGGCTTTCTTCGGATTGGTTTAAATTCGTTAAGGCTAGATTGATTAAGTCAGATACTTGAGTATGAAATACATGCCCAGCAGCTTCATTGGCATACACAATTTGCATATTTTCAACCACGAGAATGGCATTCGGGTTGAACTCTACTAAAGGATTTGAAGCGTGTTCTGTTAAAGCGGTCTCAATACTCATATAAAATCCATGTGTTTGCTTTGTGCTTCCATAATACGAACTAATAAACAGAATGAACATATAAAAAAGCTGCTGGAGTTGATCTCCAGCAGCTGGGTTATTATAAATTCTCTTCAGCGTACTCGGCTAGTCTTGAACGGAAGATTCCTTCAAAGTGGACGTTTGCTGCACCGTCAAATCCTTTAAAGCGTTCGACAATGTAGGTGAGCCCGGAAGTAAGAGGGGTAAGGTAGTTGGAATCAATCTGGGCTAAGTTGCCCAAACAGATCATTTTGGTGCCTTTTCCTGAGCGTGTCAGGATAGTTTTTAGTTGTGATGGCGTTAGATTTTGCGCTTCGTCAATGATGACGACAGCATCCTGAATGCTTCTACCACGAATAAAGTTCAAAGATTTAAATTGGATGTTTGCTTTTTCTATCGTGTACTTAACGCTGCTTAATGGGCGCTCATCATTTTCATGCATCGCTTCCAGATTATCATTGATCGCGCTCATCCACGGTGTCATTTTTTCTTCTTCAGTGCCGGGTAAAAAGCCGATATCTTCTGCAACAGGGGGGGTTGAACGTGTCACTATAATTTTATTGTAGCGTTTATCCTCTATTACCATTTCTAGTGCACTGGCTAAGGCTATCAGTGTTTTACCTGAACCTGCAGCGCCATTAAGAATGGCTAAGTCTATGCTTGGGTCTAAAACAGATTGCATAGCAAAAGCTTGGAATATATTGATCGGTGATATACCCCAGCAACTTTGTTGCATTAAGTGCTCGTAACCTAAGTCCAGTAAAATTATTTCGTTATCGTTAATGGCAACAACACGGGCTGCAAAATCTTTGGAGTCGTCAAAGATGTATTCGCTGATATATGCTTCAGGGATTAATGACTTGTCGACATGATGGTAGGTATGTCCATCTTTTTGAATACTCTTTACTTGGTCGACCTTTTCCCAGAAGGTGCCATCTAAATGTGTATGACCAGCAGGCAGTAAGTCGATATCCGACACTAGCTGGTCTGTGCGGTAGTCTTCAACCTGTTCAAGACCTGCGCCTAATGCTTTTAGACGCATGTTGATGTCTTTGGTGACGAGAATAACTTCTCTATGGGTGGTAGTTGATTGAAGGTGTAATGCGCAATTGATGATGAGGTTGTCTTTTTTATTACTGGTTAAAAATCCGGGGCGAGCGGTGAGTTCATGATCTGGAAAAATACTGAGTTTACCGAGTCGTTCCTCACGGTCCTTTCCTGGGAGGGGAATCTGAACGCCTTTAGTTATTTGTGATGGCGAAGTGGCGGTGGATAAAATGTCATCAATCGCTCTAATAGCGTAGCGTGCTTCTTGGGCGACATTTTTTTTACGATCCTTGATGTCATCGAGCTCTTCTAGAACCGTCATCGGGATCGCGACATCTTGCTCTTTAAATTCGTATAGGCATTTGGGGTCATGCAGCAGAACGTTAGTATCGAGAATATAGAGTTTTGTTGCGCTCATGGCTCTATCCTTTTATAGCCGAAACAGAGAATGACAAACTTAATAGACCTTCAATATTCATGATAGTCTAATGTTTTATGTTTGTGGTCAACCTTTCTGGAGAAGTGTATGGGGTATCAGTCAGTTGTTGTTCTAACGGGGGCGGGAATATCGGCTGAATCGGGAATTCGTACCTTTAGGGCTAGCGATGGGCTGTGGGAAGATCATCATATAGAGGATGTGGCAACGCCAGAAGGTTTTCATCGAGATCCTGAGTTGGTGCATCGGTTTTATAATAGTCGTCGTGAGCAATTATTGAGTAAAACTGTGCAGCCCAATGATGCCCATAAAGCACTAATAACGCTAGAGAAATACTTTAAGGATAACTTCCTCCTAGTAACGCAAAATGTTGATAATTTACATGAGCGTGCCGGCAGTGAGGAGATGATTCATATGCATGGTGAGTTGCTTAATATGCGTTGCAGCCAAACGGGCTTTGTTTCTTCTGTTAAGCATAATACTAGCCCTTTAGACCGATGTGTCTGTTGTGGGCTGCAAGGTACTTTGCGGCCTGATATTGTTTGGTTTGGTGAAGAACCTATGCAAATGAGTCATATCTATGCGGCCTTGAGTCAGTGTGATCTTTTTTTATCGATAGGTACCTCTGGGCATGTTTATCCAGCAGCTGGTTTTGTGGAAGTGGCTAACGAGGCAGGTGCTGATACGGTTGAAATTAATCTTGAACCTTCACGTAAAGAGTCCCATTTCAAAGCTCATTTTTATGGGCCTGCAAGTGAGCAGGTACCACGCTTTATAGATGATCTGCTCAGCTAAAGTTAAGTGAGAAAAATATAAGTTTTTGTTATTTATAGATATACCTGTAATAAAAAGTGAACTATGTTGAAGTATAAAGAGCTGTATATGCTCTTGTTAGATTTTATTTTTAAGGATGGGTGGCGTCTATGATCACTGAACATTTTATCAATGCAAGTGTAACGCCCTTGGAGAGCATGGATACTCTCTCTCCACACGAGGTTGCCAAATTACAAGATATAAGCCAAAGGGGGTTATATCGTTTATTTCGCCAGTGCTGCTTGGCGGTATTAAATACTGGAAGTGAGCTTGATAGTACGCGTACAGTGCTACACCGTTTTCGTGAGTTCGATATACGTATTAAGCACAAGCATAGAGGGGTTCAGCTTGAACTAATTAATGCGCCAGCCTCTGCGTTTGTTGACGGGGAAATTATACAAGGTATTCGTGAGCACCTCTTTACGGTACTTCGTGATCTATTGTATGTGGGGGATGAACTTGATCAATGCTGTGCTGGCTTAACTGAATCTGAGAGCATTACCAACACGGTATTTCACATCTTACGCCATGCTTCGGCTATGCGGCCGCATGTAAAACCCAACCTAGTGGTGTGTTGGGGGGGGCATTCAATTCAGCGCTTAGAGTACGACTATACCAAGGAAGTAGGCTATGAGCTGGGCTTGCGTTCTTTTGATATTTGTACCGGTTGTGGTCCAGGTGCTATGAAAGGCCCGATGAAAGGGGCCACTATAGCGCATGCAAAACAACGTAAAGAAAGCCCGCGTTATATTGGTTTGACTGAACCTGGTATTATTGCCGCTGAGTCGCCAAATCCTATTGTGAATGAGCTGGTGACTTTGCCGGATATTGAAAAGCGATTGGAAGCATTCGTGAGGCTAGGCCACGGGATTATAGTGTTTCCTGGGGGCGCAGGTACGGCTGAAGAAATTCTCTATATGCTCGGGATTCTACTTCACCCTAAAAATAGAAATGTTCCTTTTCCTTTGGTATTTACTGGCCCTGCAGGTAGTGAAGCTTATTTTGAAACAGTGGACCGCTTTATTAAAGCGACTATTGGGGAGCGCGCTGCTGAGCGTTATGAGATTGTTGTGGGCGACCCTCATGGTGTGGCCGTAAGAATGAGAGAAGGCCTTGAGAAGGTTTTGGCTTATCGCAAGAAGACTGATGAGTCATACCATTATAATTGGCAGTTACATATTCCGCATGAATTCCAGCAGCCTTTTGAGCCAACGCATGAAGAGATGGCGCAATTGAATCTTCGAGAGGGGCAGCCCGATTATATTTTGGCCGCTCAGCTTAGGAAGGCGCTCTCGGGTATTGTTGCTGGAAATGTTAAAGAGCCGGGAGTGTTGGCTATTGAACAACACGGACCTTTTGAGTTAACGGGCGATAAGGATATTATGCAGTCGCTGGATCAATTGCTGGCATCGTTTGTAGAACAAAAACGCATGAAGATTAATCATGAAGAGTATCAGCCCTGTTATAAAATAGTGAATTAGGGGTGCGCTTTTAAAGGTGATGTTTCTTGTTATTTTCATACAAACTTAAAGCTATAAAAAAGGAGTCTCAATTGAGACTCCTTTTTATTTGCTAGCTTAAGCTCAGTATTTATTGCTTAGACTCTCTCTAGTAAAGCGGCGATACCCTGGCCACCACCGATACACATAGTGACGACGGCATAACGTCCTTCAACGCGCTGCAGCTCGTACAATGCTTTTACTGTGATAATCGCACCAGTTGCCCCGATTGGATGGCCCAGAGAGATACCAGATCCATTGGGGTTTACCTTGTCAGCTGGTAGCTCTAGATCGCGTGCCACAGCCAGTGCTTGAGCTGCAAATGCTTCGTTCACTTCCCAAACATCAATATCGCCAACAGATAGACCTGCTTCATCTAGTAGTTTGCGAACTGCAGGAACAGGGCCAATACCCATATATTTAGGTTCAACTCCGACGAATGAGTAGCCAGCTAAGCGAGCCATTGGCTTAAGATCGCGTGATTTGGCTTCTTCAGCGCTCATCATGGTTACAACAGCAGCGGCATCATTTAAACCTGAAGCATTACCTGCCGTTACACTACCGTCGCGTTTGAAGGCTGGGCGAAGTTTCGTCATGTCTTCTATTTTACAGCCTAGACGGGTGTGCTCATCAGTATCAAAAAAGGTACTACCTTTACGGCTTTTTAATTCAATCGGCAAAATTTGATCTTTGAAACGGCCCGCAGCGGTAGCGGCTTCAGCACGTTGGTGACTCAATGTTGCTAATGCATCTTGGTCTTCACGGCTAATATCCCACTTCTCAGCAACATTTTCAGCAGTGATACCCATATGAGTGTCGTCAAATGGGCAGGTTAGGGCACCAACCATTGCATCAATAATAGCGCCATCGCCCATACGCTGGCCGAAACGAGCACTTGGCATCCAGTATTGTGAGCGGCTCATTACTTCGGAGCCCCCAGCTACTGCTGCAGTGCAATGGCCAAGTTCAATTTGTTGTGCCGCCGTAATAATGGCCTGTAAGCCACTACCACAAAGACGGTTTACAGTAAGAGAAGGTGTTTCATATGGCAGTCCACCATCAACTGCAGCGGCTCGACCAATATACATATCACGGCGTTCGGTATGGATTACATTTCCGATCACGCTATGTCCAAAAGCGGTAGGCTCAACTCCTGAGCGCTGAACGGCTTCGCTCACGACGGCTGCTGCTAGTTCACACGGAGTTTTAGTTTTCAGGCTGCCACCGAAACCACCGATAGCTGTACGTACGCCACTTAAAAAAACGACATCATGCTGACTCATACCCTACTTTCCTTTTTTTAATATAATAGTAACTCTAGCTCTGGTTCTGAAATGGGAAATATATTCAGAACCACTGAACATAAACCATATTTACTACAGTAGTTACACTGGTCTATAGACAATTGGTTTAGTTTTTAGACTATTGAGTAATGCCCAGAAGCGAATATAGCGGTGTTTTATGACAACTCTGAAATTTATGGGTATATTTAGCGCTGTTTGGGAAAGCCTTTAAGGGGCAGCGATTGAAGAATAAGTTAATAGTCACGTTAACAACCGTTCGTGGCTCACGTCAGTACTCTTTAGGGCAAGTTGCACGTTATATAGTGGCGCTGACTATTGTGTTGTTTGCTACAAGTTTTTTTATATCCAACTGGTTTTTAGTGAAGACAAGCGACGACTTATCTGATCTTGAAGAAGATCATGAGCAGCTAAGCGACCAGTATGAGATGATGCTGGGAACACAGAACCTATACAAAAATGAATTAGATCAGTTAAGCGTTTCATTATCACGCGTTGCAAGTCAGCGTGATAAGTTGCAAGCTGAAAACATTCGTATGGGTGATAAGCTTTATGAGGGGAATAACCGTCTTGGTGAGCTACATGCTACACTAGGCGCTAGTCTAAATGGCTTGGAGACTCTGCTAAATGTAGAGCCATCAAACGATATGTCAAAAGAGCGGCTTGAGTCTTTGACTATGATGGCTAACCAGCGTTTGTTTATGCTAAATAGTATTCCTAACGGTGTGCCTATCCAAGCTATCAGAATCAGTGATGGTTTTGGTATGCGAATGCATCCGATTCGTAAAAAACGTGTAATGCATCATGGCATTGACTATAAAGCGAACATAGGAACTCCTGTGTACTCGACAGCGGATGGCGTAGTAGAGTCAGCAGGCAATAAGCATGATGGGTATGGCAAGCAGGTTGTGATTCTTCATGGATTTGGTTTTAAATCCAGTTATAGTCATTTGAATAAAATTGAAGTAAGTAGTGGCGAGTTTGTTCATAAAGGACAGAAAATAGCAGAAAGTGGCAATACGGGTAAGTCCACCGGGCCGCATCTACATTATGAAGTTCGCCACCTTTATTCGAAGATTAATCCGGCACCTTTTGTAGCGTGGAATATAGCTAACTTTGATACAATTTTTTCTACAGTGAAGAGTGTGAAATGGGCATCCTTAAAAAATCTCTATCCTCTAAATCAAACCGTTCAGCCATAACTATTATTGCTGAAGGGAATAAGTTTTCTGGTGAAATGAATATCGTTGGGAAAATGCATATAGATGGGATGTTCGAAGGGAATATTAATTCGCTGGATAACATATCAATTGGTAAAACGGGGCACGTATCAGGCAATATCAAAGCCAAGCACATGACGGTTAGCGGCTTGTTAGAAGGTGAAGTCGTATGTGATGAACTGCACATAGAGAAAGGCGGGAAAGTTCGAGCGATGGTGCTGAGCAAAATTATGAGCATTGACCCTGCTGGTTGTTTTCAGGGGGAGCGAAGAGAAAATGCAAGCCCTGCTTATCCTGCCGCAAAAGCTGCCGACTATGAATCTGGTGTAGATGCTATTGATTCTTTGCCTGATAAGATTACTTTAACAACATCTGAAAAGCAGAACTCTTAGCCTATGTGTGAATTGCTTGGTATGAGTGCCAATGTGCCTACTGATATCTGCTTTAGTTTTAGTGGGTTGATGCAAAGAGGCGGTGAAACAGGCCCGCATCGCGATGGTTGGGGAATTGCTTTTTATGAAGGGAAGGGAGTGCGGACATTTCATGACCCCGCGCCGAGTTGTCATTCAGTCATTGCACGACTAATAAAAAGCCATCCAATTAAAAGTTTGGTGGTGATAAGCCATATTCGCCAGGCTAATGTAGGTCAGGTTTGTTTAGAAAATACTCACCCTTTTATTCGTGAACTATGGGGGTTTAGTTGGTCTTTTGCTCATAATGGGCAGCTGGATAAACGCATATTTGATCTCCCTTTGGTTTTTTACAAGCCGGTGGGGAGTACTGATAGTGAATATGCATTTTGTTGGTTGTTAGACCAAGTCCGTTTGGCGTTTCCTGAGCGTCCAGAAAATGTTGATGAGCTAACGGCATTTATTCATCAGCGTTGTGAGCAGTTACGAGAGTTCGGCGTATTCAATATGTTGTTGTCTGAGTCTGAATATCTATTTACCTACTGCACTACCAAATTGTCTTGGCTTACTAGGCGAGCACCTTTTGGTGAAGCGAGCTTGAAAGATGAAGATTTAACGGTAGATTTTTGTAAAGAAACGACAGATAACGACATTGTTACCGTTATTGCTACAGATCCGCTTACTGATAATGAAGCATGGATTACTTTAAAAACGGGTGAGATGGTGGTGTTTCAAGGAGGATTGGATAAGGACCGCCGTTTGTCACGGAGTACTCATGGTGAATGATGGCCGCATGTTTGCTGGTCATTATTATAAAACATGGATAGGACTATTTTGAATCAGACAACAGATCTGCCCGTTTCAACTATTACTGAGTTATTGTCTTTTTCATGTAAGCGTTACACTTATCATTCTGCATTTAGTCATGCTGGTGCTACGCTAGACTATCAAGAGTTAGATCAGTTAAGTACGCACTTTGCTTCTTATATTCAGCACTATACATCGTTAGAAAAAGGTGACCGGATAGCGCTGTTACTGCCCAATTTACTTCAGTTTCCGGTTGTTCTTTTTGGTGCCTTGAAAGCGGGTCTTGTCGTTGTAAATCTCAACCCTCAATTTACTGCTTATGAACTGCAACGACAAATACAAGACAGTGAAGCGAAAGCCGCTGTTGTGCTATCTCAAATGACTGCAAACCTAGCAGAAATAATTAATACGACATTGTTGCAAACAGTTATTGTAACTAATGTAGTCGATCTTCATTCGCCTATGATGCGCTGCTGGTACGCGCTTTCTAACAAATGGAGACAACCTGAAAATAGCCTAGATAGTTTTGCCGGTACGGTTGGGTTTAGAAAAGTACTTAAATTAGGTGAAAAGAAGTTATATCAAAAGGTTGATATTTCTCCTGATGATCTTGCTTTTTTACAATACACTGGGGGGACTACGGGGGTAGCGAAAGGTGTAATGCTTCATCATCGACAGCTTATTGCTAATATGCATCAGATTAACGATGTGCTTAGTGAAGTGCTTGTTCCTGGAAAAGAGGTGATTTGTGCTCCGTTGCCTATTTACCATATTTATTCTTTAACATTTCATTGTCTTGTTATGTTGTCTCACGGTAGTCATATGGTGTTAATCCCTAACCCTAGGGATCTCGATTCATTGGTGTCCGAATTTGTAAAGTATCCTTTCACTATTCTTGCGGGCCTTAATACACTCTTTATCGGCTTGTGCCAGCATTCAACATTTGTTCAGCTAGATTTTAATTCTCTCAAAGCAACATTTTCTGGTGGTGTCGCTTTAACTCAATCAGCGGCTCATGAGTGGGAAAGTGTGACAGGAAATAGGATTTTAGAAGGGTATGGGTTAACAGAAGCGTCGCCAGTTGTTTCGGCGAATGCTCCAAGGTCTGTGGCTGCTGGAACAGTTGGTAAACCTTTGCGCGATACCCAAGTTAAAATCTTAGGGGAAGAGGGAGATGTGCTTTCTTATGGAGAGACTGGCGAGTTGTGGGTAAAGGGGCCGCAGGTAATGCAGGGGTATTGGAATAAGCCTGTAGATACTAACCAGGTACTGGTGGATGGTTGGTTAAAAACAGGTGATATTGCAAGAGTCGATCCACAGGGTAATATCCAAATTGTTGATCGCCAAAAGGATATGATTAATGTCTCTGGTTTTGCGGTTTATCCTAATGAATTAGAGAAAGTAATTAGCTGTCATCCCGATGTGTTGGAGTGTGCTGCTATTGGTATTCCGGACGAGATTTGCGGAGAGCATATCAAGCTCTACGTAGTATCCTCTAATCAACGACTTTCGATTCGTGATGTTAGGGACTATTGTCGTGAGCGCTTAACCTCATATAAAGTGCCTCGTGTAGTCGAATTTAGAAAAAGCTTACCGCATAATGGTGTAGGTAAGGTTCTCCGGCGCCAGCTGCGTGAGGAGGAACTCAATGCTTTGCAACACCCTAAATATGGTCGTCATCTTTAATAAGACCTTTCTATAAAATATCTCATGTGAATTTTGTGAACGATAATACTCAGCAAACCTCTTCTTTATACAAGCAGCTTGATAAGTGTCGTACGGTTGATCGCGAGCGCTTGCGTCATTCTATTAATAAAATGGTAGAGCGCATAAAAAATGCGTTGCCGGTTGATAGGACTCTAGTTTCTATTGAATCCCAAATAGATGCGAGCCAAAAGCTGGTGTCACAGAAGCAGTTGTTGATAGGTGAGATTAATTACCCTACATTACCGGTCGCTGATAGAAAGGATGAAATAAAAGAAGCCATCAGCCAGCATCAAGTCGTGGTGATTGCTGGTGAAACGGGGTCTGGGAAAACCACTCAGTTACCTAAGATCTGTTTAGAGCTAGGTTATGGCACTCAAGGGTTAATAGGTCATACGCAGCCTAGAAGGCTTGCTGCACGAACTGTGGCCACGCGTATCGCAGAAGAGCTTGGTACTCAGGTGGGGGCTAAAGTAGGTTATCAGGTTCGTTTTACTGATTTAGTGAGTGATGATTCCCTTATTAAGCTTATGACTGATGGTATCTTACTGGCAGAAACTCAGCATGATCCGTTATTGTCGAAGTATCAGGTTATTATTATTGATGAGGCACACGAAAGAAGTCTGAATATTGACTTTTTATTGGGCTACATTAAACGTATTTTGCCGCAACGCCCTGATCTTAAGTTAGTGATTACTTCTGCCACAATAGATTTAGAGCGATTCTCTGAGCACTTTAATTATGCCCCAATTATTGAGGTGTCTGGTCGTACTTATCCTGTTGAAACAATCTACCGTCCTTTATTAAGTGATGAAGAGGGCTCTCAAGATAGAACGCTTCTACAGGGAACTTATGACGCTGTTAATGAGATTGTTGAGCTTGATAAAGCAGCGAAGCGAGCCGGTGCGCGGGATATTCTTATTTTTCTAAGTGGTGAGCGAGAAATTAGAGAATCAGCAGAAATGCTGAGGAAAGCGCAATTACGAGATACCGAAGTGATGCCATTATATGCGCGCTTGAGTGTATCTGAACAAAATAGAATATTTCAGGGGGCTCGCAGTGCCGGTAGACGAATAGTGCTTGCTACCAACGTGGCAGAAACTTCTGTTACCGTGCCTAACATTCGTTATGTGATCGATACAGGTGTTGCACGTATTTCACGGTACAGTTATCGCTCAAAGGTTCAGCGTTTACCCATTGAAGCGATTTCTCAAGCCAGTGCTAATCAGCGAGCGGGCCGTTGTGGGCGTGTTGCTGCTGGAGTTTGTGTTCGCCTTTATAGTGAGGAGGACTTTAAGCAGCGTCCGGCCTTTACTGATGCAGAGATACGGCGTACTAATCTAGCTGCTGTTATTCTTCAAATGCTCAACTTAAAGCTTGGCAATATTGCTGACTTCCCTTTTATTGATCCGCCTGACAGTCGTTTTATTAGCGATGGTTTTAAGTTGCTAGAAGAGCTTGGGGCTGTGACTACGCGCAGGCATATGACTTCGTTGGGTAAAAAGCTCAGTCAGCTTCCGGTCGATCCACGTATTGGTCGAATGATTATCGAGGCTGAAAAGCAGGGGGCTCTTAAAGAAACCCTGGTGATCGCTAGTGCGTTGAGTTCTCAGGATGCTCGGGAGCGTCCGCTCGATAAGCAGCAGGCTGCCGATGAAAAGCATAAACAGTTTGCAGATGATCAGTCCGATTTTGTAACTATGTTGAATCTCTGGAATCAGTATGAAGAACAGCGTCAGGAGCTTTCGCAAAACCAGTTACGAAAGTATTGCCAGCAAAACTTTCTTTCTTTTATGCGTATGCGAGAGTGGCGTGATATGCATCGCCAGTTGCATTTAGCGGCTAAGCAGTTAGGGCTAAAAGAAAATAAGGTTCCAGCGCAGTACCGGGAGTTACATGTTTCGCTGCTGTCGGGATTGTTGAGCCATATTGGTTTTAAGCAGGAGAATAAAGAGTTTCTTGGTGCCCGTAATCGCCGTTTCCATATTTTTCCAGCCTCCGGTTTATTTAAGAAGCCACCGAAATGGGTGATGGCAGCTGAAATGGTTGAGACCACTAAGTTGTACGCTCGTATGTTGGCTCGTATTGAACCCGAGTGGGCTGAGTCGTTGGCTAAGCACCTTGTGAAGCGCTCATACCTTGAGCCTTCTTGGCATAAAAAACGAGCACAGGTAGTAGCAACGGAGCAAGTATCGCTTTTCGGTTTGCTGATTATCCCTAAACGTACCGTGCACTACGGGGTTATTGATTCAGAAGTTTCGCATCAGATATTTATTCGCTCGGCGCTGGTAGAAGGTGACTTTTATACAAAAGGAAAATTCTTTAGTCATAACCGAGACTTATTAGAGCAAATTGAAACATTAGAAGCTAAATCTCGACGTAAAGACTTACTCGTTGATGAAGATACGCTCTATGACTTTTATGCACGTAAGTTTATTGGTTTGCAGGGAGAGCATATAGTTAATGGTGCAGGATTTGAGAAGTGGCGCAAAGAGGCTGAGTTTAAGCAAGCAGAAGTGCTTTATCTGACGGAAGAAGATCTTTTACAGCGCTGCGTGTCACATGTGTCGCAAAGCGATTATCCCGACGAGTTTGAGTGGAAGGGAATAAAGCTGAACTTAAGTTATCACTTTGAGCCGGGAGCCATCGATGATGGTGTATCCATTTCTGTTCCGTTGGCTCTTCTGCGCCAGTTGCCGGTTAAGCGACTCGAATGGCTTGTTCCAGGAATGATCAGAGAAAAATGTACTGCTTTGCTTAAAGGCTTACCAAAGCAGCGCCGTAAAAATTTTGTACCAGTACCTGACTATGCTGGAGCAATCGCTGAAGCAATGCTTTTTGCCGATGGTGATTTGTTCGACGCGATGGCTCATCAATTGTTGCGTATGAGTGGGGTTAGGCTTGAATCATCAGAGTTAAGTCAGATTCAGTTGGATGACCATTACCGTATCAATATTAAATTACTTGATGATCAAGGGCGTTTGGTTGCAGAGAATCGAGACTGGGGCTTCTTGTGCGAGCACTTTGGTTCGTCCTCTGATGCAGCTATAAAAGAAGGACCAGATGACAGTTGGGGGCGTAAAGGGATAACTGAATGGGACTTTGGTGAACTGGCAGAAAAAGTACAGTTGCGCCAAGCCGGTGGCATTATGATTGATGCTTGGCCAATGTTGGTAGATCGTAAAGACAGCGTTGAGCTCATGTTGGCGATGAATAAAGCTGAAGCTGTTCAAGCTTCTATACAGGGTTTTACGCGACTAGCTATGTTATCGATGAGCCAGCAGATTCGTACCAATCGCTCCAAAATTCCTCACTTAAATGAAAGTTTATTATTTGCTAGTAAAATATTTACAAAAAAAGATTTAGAAGAAAATATCATTCGCCAGTCTGTAAGACGTGTGATGAAATTAGATGAGATGCTTCCAGCATCAAGAGAAGAGTTTGCCGAAAAAATTAAGAAAGCAAAGATGGAATTAAGCGCCAGCGTGCAAGAGTTAGCTAAGTTAGTTTATTCAATACATAAGCAATACCACTCTATTGTAAAGCAGTTGAGTTCTAGTGTTTCATTCGAGTCGGTGACTATATTGAATGATATTAAAAGTCAGCTAGAAAACTTAGTTTTCAAAAACTACATATCCTACATCTCGTGGTCTGAGTTGCATCAATACCCAAGATATATGGATGCGATTATATTGCGCCTTGAAAAGTTTCCTCGTGAAATTCAGCGTCAACGCCTGTTAAGTGACCAACTTCAGCAGCTTTGGAAAGCATTTGTCGAGTTAAGGGAGCATAAAATAAAGTTGGGCGGGAGCAATGCTTTGTGGGTTGAGCAGCTCAATAGTTATCGATGGTATATAGAAGAATATAGGGTGTCACTTTTTGCCCAGCAGTTGGGGACGTCGGTCAGTGTTTCTGAAAAAAGAGTGCGTCAGCGTTGGAAAGAAGTACAAGCTGATTGAGATCAATAAAAAATAGATACATAAGTATTAAAGGGGGCCGGAAACTTTCTAAGGGTTGCGGTGTCTCCTTTGCTGTGGTTTAATTGCGCACAATTTAGTCATGTGCGTAAATTTAGTATTTTAGAGAAAAATGCTCATGATTCATTAAAATAACTGTTATTAATAAGGTAATGGTTAAAGAAGAATTGATAGGCATATGAAATAAAAGTAAAAAAAATTACTTCATATGTTTGAAATATTTTAAAACTATAGTACTTTCTTATATAGCACTGTTCTAAAAAAGGGCAGGCATTAAGAAAAATTTGAATTCACTACTAGTATGTTGAATCTTGAAGGGGAAATATTGATGAAAAAGTCACTGATCGCTCTAGCTGTTGCTGGTGCTCTGACTGCTCCAATGGTTGCACAAGCTGACGCTACACTTTACGGTTCTTTGCGCCTTAAAGTAGTTGCTGCAGAAGATAAAGATCTAGATGTTGCTGACAACGCTTCACGTGTTGGTATCAAAGGTTCTGTAGACACTAACATCGATGGCGTTAAAGCTATCTACCGTGGTGAGTGGAAAGTAACTGGTGGTGCTGGTACTGGTAACGAAGCTAACTTCGGTACTGGTCGTTTGGCTTACGTTGGTTTGACTGGCGGTTTCGGTACTGCTGCAATCGGTCAGCAATGGACTCCAGAATACAGCTTTGCTACTGGTTCTGTAGATATTCTTGATGGTAACTCTACTGCTCTAACGGTAGATCTTTTCCGTGCTGCAAACGTGATCTCTTATGTTACTCCTAACATGGGTGGTTTCCAGGGTGCTCTTGCTGCTGTAGCTGATGATAATGCAAACGGCGAAGACGCTGATTCTTATCACCTAGCTGCTAAATACGGCATGGCTGGTTTCACTGGTGCTGTTTCTTACATCAGCAATGAAGCTGCTAAGGATATGAACAGAACTGCTGTTTCTCTTGCTTATGCTGCTGATGCTCTATATGTTGCTGCTTTGATTCAAGATAAAGAAGCACTAGATGACAACCAGTACGAACTAGCTGGTTCTTACGCTTTCGGTAACACTAAGCTGCTAGCTAACTTCGCTAAAGAAGGCGATGCTAAAGGTTACGGTATCGAAGTACAGCAGACTTTAGGTAAGCAGGTTCGTGCATTTGCTAACTACTTAGAAGTTAATGACGATGCAGCTGCATCTAGCTTCGCTCAGAAAGCCGATACTTTCTCTGCTGGTATGCGCGTAGACTTCTAATCTAAATTTAGATTAGTCATTCGCTTAAAAGGCTCCTTCGGGAGTCTTTTTGCGTTTTATGAAAGTTTGATTTTATTTTCTAGTGCAGTGTCTTACAATTAAGTTTTAGTCGTTTCAGGAAGTGATGATGTTGAATAAGCAAGCAGCAGGCTTTGGGTGCGGTGTTGCACTCATGTTTTCTTTTTATACTTCTGGTGCTATTGCGGCTGTTGAAAGTGATCCTTGGGAAGGGGTTAATAGAGCAGTCTATAAAATTAACAAAACCGCTGACCGTACCCTTTTAAAGCCACTTGCCCAAGGCTACCACGCTGTGACTCCTGATATAGTCGAAGCTGGGGTGCATAACTTCTTCTCTAACTTGGGTGATGTCACTTCATTAGCGAATAATATTTTGCAGTTAAAGCTGGAAGGCACCGTTAAAGATTTTTCTCGGGTTGTTTTTAATAGCACATTTGGCATTGTTGGCTTGATAGATGTGGCAACGCCAATGGGTATTCAAAGTAGCGATGAGGACTTTGGGCAGACGTTAGGTTATTGGGGTGTAAAACCAGGGCCGTATGTCGTGTTGCCTTTGTTTGGTCCCAGTTCTGTTCGTGATGCTTTAGGGCGAATTCCAGATGCTGCTACGAATGTCTGGGCAAATGAGGTGGGGCATATTCCTACGCGTAACACGGGCTATGGTGTTGATTTATTAGATACGCGTGTAGGGTTGTTTTCAGCGGAAAAGCTAATTACAGGTGATGAGTATAGCTTCGTACGTGATGCTTACTTACAGCAGCGAGATTACGCTGTTAAAGATGGACAAATGGATGCTCAGTTTAATCAGGAAGATTTTTAACGATAATTTTTCTTGATCAGATTAAACTATTATTTATGACAACACACTTATCAGATATACAGCTAGTGGGTTTTAAAGAAGCAGACTTTCCTTTAATTAAGTCTGTTTTAGCTGATATGAACTCTGGTGCTCACTACTCTATTTCCACAGTGAATACTCCGCATTTTAAACACTTTGGTATATATGTCTTATTCATATCCGGCGAAGCTGATTTAGAGCAGTTGGCTGATTTGCTCAGTGACGACGGGCGATTTCCTATCGTGCTTGTTTTATCTAGCAGTGGCAACGTGTCTGTCATTAAGGCTTTGAGAGTGGGTGCAGATGATGTTTTTTATCTGGATAGCCTTCAGTCAGAATGTGAAGAGTTTATAAGCTCCCTACAAGCAAAGTTGACTCGATGTCGTCTGCTATATGAAAGGCTAATTTATCGAGAAGGTTTAGAAGCTTCCCTTGAGGAGCTTAAGGATGACCAATACGCTGCTTTTCAAGTGCAAAGCCGTTTACTCCCAGCACAAAAACAAGTAATACAGAACACTGAGTACCAATACAGTATTACCCCTTCACTTATCGTTAGTGGGGACTTTGTTGATGTTCTCCCTATCAATAATGAACTGACGTTATTCTATCTAGCGGATGTCTCTGGTCATGGAGCGTCATCAGCTTTAGTAACAGTACTTCTTAAAAATATAACCAGTCGGTTGCTTCGAAATTTTAAGCGTGATTCAAGTTATGACATCCTGTCACCTTTGAAAACCCTTAATCGTATAAATTCTGAGCTGTGTACATTAGCTTTGGATAAGCATTTGACTATCTTTGCTGGGTTGATTAATAATTCAGAAAGTACACTTACTTATGCGGTAGGCGGACACCATCCAATGCCGGTTTATAAATCATTAAATAGCACTTATGTGTTGGAAGGGCGTGGTATGCCTGTTGGTTTATTTCCTGACGCTGTTTTTTCTCAAAACCGGATAGAGTTGGATGCGGATTTTTCGTTGTCTGTATTTTCTGATGGCGTGTTGGAGCTATTGCCTCAAAGCTCAATTTTAGAGAAAGAGCAAAACCTTTTAACGTGGTTAGAGAGTAATGGTGCAGATTTAGACGCACTGAAATCCCATATATTTGATTCTAGTGAGCATCTGGAGCAATATCCTGATGATATTACTATAATGACTGTGTCGAGAGTTTTACCATGAGTCAGGGCTCAATTTATTATGCTGTAGTGGATAACCACTATGTCATCAAATTTGTTGGTGAGGTGCGCTTAACGTTATGCTCATCATTAGATACTCATATTGAGCGGGTACTATCATCGGATCAGTGTGATCAAGTTTTGGTGGATTTAACAGAAGCAACTTGTCTTGATAGCACGACATTTGGGCTCATAGCGAAGTTGGCTATACGTGCCAAGAATAAGAAATTCCCTACGCCTGTTTTAGTATCCACGCATGATGATGTGACGAAGACCTTATTGAGCATGGGGTTTGATCATATTTTTGTTTTACTTGAGTCTTTACCGAAGACTCAATGTGAGTTGCAGCAGGTCCCGGTAGTGCAAGAGTCTATCGAAGCTACTCAGCTTCGTATTGTTAGTGCTCATAAAATTTTGATGTCGTTAAATGATTCAAACTATGAGGCATTTAATAACTTGATTAGTGTGTTAGAGAAAAAATAGGACTTTTTCCTATATCCTCAATATATGCAATCTGTAGAATAACGGTTGTCAGGGATGCAGCAGGGATGTTGATTAAACGAATGGAATTGTTCGTCTGGCCATCGCATCAGGATAGTTGTGGTGATTTACAAGGATGTGAACGAAGGGCTCGTTGCAGGATGCATTAGAGCCCTTTATTTTTTATACACTTATTCAGTGGTTAGCTAATACCTGCTCTAGTTTTACTTGGTCCGCTGCGAAATTTCTTATACCTTCTGCTAGTTTCTCTGTTGCCATTGCATCTTCATTCATTAACCACCGGAAAGTTGCTTCGTCATTATCTGGGATGGCAATCTTTGATGTAGCTGTTTCTTTGCTTAGCTTTTGAGGTAATGCTGTATGAGAGCTTTCTAGTTCGCTCATTAGCTGTGGACTAATGGTGAGTCGGTCACAACCCGCAAGGCATTGTATTTCTGTAATGCTTCTAAAGCTAGCACCCATCACAATGGTTTTATAGCCATTTACTTTGTAAAAGTTATAGATGCTTGAAACAGATACTACGCCAGGGTCTAGTTCGCCAGAGTAGTCTTGTTCGGGCTGCTTTGCTTTATACCAGTCTAAAATTCGACCGACAAAAGGAGAAATTAAATAAGCGCCTGCATCGGCGCAGGCTGCTGCTTGTGCAAAGCTAAAGAGTAGGGTTAGGTTGCAGTTGATACCCTCTTTTTCTAGAATGCGGGCCGCTTGTATGCCTTCCCATGTGGATGCAATTTTTATTAGGATACGGTCATTGCTGATGCCAGCGTCGTTATATAAGCGTACCAACTGATGAGCTTGCTCAACTGTCGCGACAGTATCAAAAGATAAGCGGGCATCTACCTCGGTAGAAATCCTGCCAGGGATTATTTTAAGAATCTCTAGGCCGATTAAAACGCTGAGTTTTTGAGTCATCAAAGATAGCTGTGTTTTAGACTCTTGGCTTTGCTCATATGCCCACGCTTTGGCTTGGTCAAGCAAAGGGCTATAGATAGCTAGGCCAGCTGCTTTGAGTAGCAGTGATGGATTTGTTGTTGCATCCACGGGTGTGAATTGGCCGATAGCCTCTATATCACCAGTATCGGCAACCACGGTTGTCATTGATTTAAGTTGCTGCAGTTGGCTTTCCATGAGTTGGATTTCCATAAATTATCTTTCGATGAATTAGTTAAACTCTTTTATTTTAGCGAGGGCTTGTTGAATTACTTCAATACCCGCACCACGTTTGTGAGCTTCTTCACTAATCAAGCGGCGGAATTGCTTGCCACCTGGCATACCATGAAATATACCTAAAATATGTCGAGATATGTGATTTAGGTACACATCTTGTCTAAGTTGTTCTTCAATATAGGGTAAATACGCTTCAACAGCCTCTATGCGGCTCATAACTTGCTGGCTGATGCCATATAGAGCACTATCAACTTCGGCGAGTATATAGGGGTTTTGATAGGCCTCTCTTCCCATCATGACGCCATCAACATGTTTAAGGTGCTCTTGAGAGTCATCTAAGGTTTTGATACCGCCGTTAATAATAATTTCAAGTTCAGGAAACGCTTGTTTTAGCTTATAAACCCTATCGTATTGTAGCGGTGGCACATCTCGGTTTTCTTTCGGGCTAAGGCCCTGCAAAATAGCTTTACGGGCATGTACGATAAAAGTGCTGCAACCTGACGTTTGTACAGTATCGACAAAGTGATGAAGAAGTTCGTCACTGTCGAGGTTATCAATACCTAAGCGGTGCTTAATGGTGACCGGGATATCCACGGCGTCCTGCATAGCTGACATGCAATCACGAACTTTTTCAGGGTACTCCATTAAGCAAGCGCCAATCATATTGTTCTGAACGCGATCGCTCGGACAGCCAACATTCAAATTGACTTCATCATAGCCATATTCTTGAGCCAGACGTGCACATTTTGCTAGGTCTATTGGGTCGCTGCCACCTAGTTGAAGAGCGACGGGGTGTTCGCCTTCGTTATAAGCTAGATGACGATGTTTATCACCAAAGATCAGCGCGCCAGATGTAACCATCTCTGAATAAAGCACAGTGTTTTTAGATAATATACGATGAAACATACGACAATGTTTGTCTGTCCAATCCATCATGGGTGCAATGCAGAAGCGCCGATCCAGAGTATCCCGCGTGGTACCTGGCTTTAAGGCTGTATTTGTTGAGATATTCAATGTTCTATTTTAGGCCGTTTTGGGTTGTTGTAGAGTGCTTTGGCGTATGTAATGCGACATAATTTCGTCTAGCACTGAAAAACTATATGATTTCTATTGCACCGCGTTAACGTGCAGATGGATCAACTGCAGAATTTTTATTAAGCGGGATAGGCAGATTATATACGAAGAGGCTCAAACTTTCGAACAGCGAAAGCTTGCTGAACACGGGATGTGAAAGTGTTCGGTTTTTATTGATGAGGTTTTAGGTATGTGTGGTATTGAGCGCTTGGAATGGGCGATTAATTAGATGTAAAAGCAGAGCATGTTGGTTGATTTAGAACTGGTTGGGCATTTATAGTGACGCATTCGGTGTGGATTAAGTCTGCTAGCACGCTGGGTAACTAGTCTTATGCTTTATGCTCTTGTTATAAAACAGATAATACCCATTACAAGCGCACCGGACAAGGCGGATAGTACGCAAGCTATTATCATTGGTTTATATTCGTTATTCATGTAACTCCCCCCTTTCTGTCTTGATTCAGTATAGCTGCTTGTTTGAGGCAGTGGGGTTAATAGAGCTTAACAAATGAAATAAAAAAGCCCTGCAAAGAGCAGGGCTTAAGAGTTTCAGATAAATGGAGATAGTGAGTTTAGCGTTGGTCGAAATCGACCATGACTTTATCTGATATAGGGTGTGCTTGGCAGCTCAGAATGTAGCCGGCTTCGATCTCGTGTTTTTCAAGACCGTGAGTGATGTCCATATCGACTTCACCTTCGACTAGCTTGCATTTGCAGGTAGAGCATACTCCGGCTTTACAGGCGTAAGGTAGCTCCATGCCATTGTCCATGCCAGCATCTAAGATGTTTGAGCCTACTGTTGCCAGTTCAAACATGATTGAGCGGCCATCAGCAACAACAGTGACTTTGCTGAGTTTTTCTTCGCCAAACTCTTCGATACGTTTCTGGGCTTTGTCCAGAATCGCTTGGGAGTCGGCTGATGAGTTGGCGAACAGCTCATAATGAATCTGGTCATCGTTCAAGCCTTCCATACGGAAGCCACGCGATACTTCAGACATCATTGATTCGGGGCCACAAATAAAGGCTTCGTCAGTGCTTTTGATATCAATCAGGCCACTTTTTTGAAGGGCGAATCCTTTCTTGTTATCAATACGGCCATTGAGTAAGTCAGCTCCTTGGTCTTCAAAATCCATAATGTTGATCCACTGGAAGCGGTCCATATAACGGTTTTTGACAAAGTTTAGTTCTTCTTTGAACATCACTGAGTTACTACGGCGGTTTCCGTAAATCAAGGTGACGCGACTCTCTGGTTCAACATCCAGTACGGATTTAATGATCGAGATCATCGGCGTAATACCTGAGCCTACAGCGATACACATGTAGTTCTTGGCATTGTCGGCTTTGAGTTCGGTATGGAAGCTACCTTGAGGAGGCATAACTTCTATTTCATCACCGGCTTTAAAAGCATCATTCGCAAAGTTTGAAAACTTACCGTTTTTTACGCGCTTGATACCTACGCGCATATGCCCATCGTTAATGCCTGAACATATTGAATATGAACGACGCACATCTTCACCGTCGATCATGGCTTTAATAGTCAAAAACTGACCTTGGATAAATGTAAATTTTTCTTTTAGAGCTTCTGGAACATCGAATGTTACACAGACAGCCGTATCCGTTTCCGGTTGTACGTCAGCTATCTTTAATGTGTAGAAATTGGTGTCAGACATCGCTTCACCTATATCTTTTTAAAATAGTCAAATGGCTCACTGCAATCATTGCATTGGAACAGCGCTTTGCAGGCGGTAGAGCCAAACTCACTGATCCTACGAGTATTTCTGGAATTACAATGTGGGCATTGGGCATGTGCTTCTGGTGTTAAACCTTCTTCACAAAGATCGGCATCTTCAGGTGGCGCAATGCCATATTCGCGAAGATTCTTACGTCCTTGTGGCGACATCCACTCTGAACTCCAGGCTGGCGAGAGCTTGGTCTTTATAACCACCTCTTGATAACCTGCTTTGTTGAGTTCGGCTTTTACATCGCTACTGATGGTATCCATAGCAGGGCAGCCAGAGTAGGTGGGAGTGATTGTCACTACCACGCTGCTTCCGTCGCGCTCTATATCACGCAAAATGCCTAGATCCCAAATACTCAGTACGGGTACTTCAGGATCTTTTACTTCATCGAGAATATCCCAGAGATTTTTTACCTCTGCGTTATTGCGTTGTTGCAGACGTTGGTACTGTTCGTCTGGCATCAGTGAGATCTGTTTCATCATCAATTACCACTGGCAACCGGGGTGGGAGCGGTGCACAATTTGCATTTGGGTCAGCATGTGGCCCAAGTTTTCTGTGTGATAACCGGTGCGTCCACCACGTACAGCCCAGCTGTCTTCAGGAACTGTTATGGTTGCTTCGGTGAGAATAGCACTGACTTCTTTGTGCCATTGGTCACGTAACTTAGAGACATCAACACCGATACCGTTGTCAGCCAATAATTGCTCAGTTTCATCCATATCGAACATCTCATGGGTATAGCCCCATAGCTGATCAACCGCTTTTTGAGTGCGTTTATGGCTTTCTTCGGTACCATCTCCAAGACGGTGAACCCAGTCACGACTACGGCGCACGTGGTATTTTGTTTCTTTGACTGCTTTTGCAGCGACTGCGGCGAGCCTTTCATCTTTTGATTTTGCAAGCTCAGGTAGTACTAGGCTGTAGTAAACATCAGCAAGCAGCTGACGAACTTGCGAATAAGCAAAATCACCGCGTGGCATTTCTAATAATAGCAGGTTGCGATAGTCTCGATCACTGCGCATATAGGCAAAATCATCTTCGGTACGGCCATCATCAGCAAGCTCTGCTGCATAGGTGTAGAACATACGTGCACGACCTACGTAATCTAATGACACGTTGGCGTAAGCGATATCCTCTTCTAAAAATGGGCCATAGCTTACCCATTCAGATATACGGTGTCCCAGTACAACAGCATCGTCGCCTAAGCGAGTCGCGTATTCCAGTGTGGCTGCTTTAATTGCATCACTCATCTTAAATAGTCCTCACTGAATTACATGTTGTTAACGGGGTCAGGCAATACATAATAAGTCGCGTGACGGTACGGTTTGTCATCTGAAGGATCGTAAAAGCTCTCAGCATCATCTTCTTGAGAAGCGCAGATATCGTTTGATTTCATCACCCAAATGCTAACGCCTTCGCTACGACGCGTGTAACAGTCGCGGGCGTATTCTAATGCCTGAGCGTGATCTTCTGCGTGTAAGCTGCCGACGTGTTTATGATCAAGACCACGCTTTGAGCGGATGAATACTTCAAACAGTTCTAGTTTTTCAGTTGTCATGTCAGATACCCCTTACGCCACGTTTTTTATTTTGTTGGCATTTTTTTTGTCGTTATATGCAGTAATAGCATCACGTACCCAAGCGCCTTCTTCATGAGCGGCAACATGGTGCTCAATACGCTGGCGGTTACAGTGGCCATTTCCGTTGATTACGCTGTAGAACTCTTCCCAGTCAATATCGCCATGATCATAGTGACCACGTTCTTCATTCCATTTGATCGCTGGATCTGGGTGCTCTAATCCTAAAAATTCTATCTGAGGGACTGTCTGGTCGATGAATTTCTGGCGTAAGTCGTCATTGGTTTCACGTTTGATCTTCCACTCCATTGATTTTGCAGAGTGAGCTGATTCTGAGTCGTGTGGACCAAACATCATCAGTGCTGGCCAGTAGAAGCGGTTCAGAGAATCCTGTGCCATCTGTTTCTGTTCCGGCGAGCCTTGAGCCAGAACCAGTAGTGCTTCATAGCCTTGGCGCTGATGGAAGCTTTCTTCTTTACAGATGCGAATCATGCCGCGTGCATACGGGCCGTAAGAGGTACGTTGTAGAGATACCTGATTCACAATAGCCGCGCCATCAACCAGCCAGCCAATAGCACCGACATCACCCCAAGTAAGGGTAGGGTAGTTAAAAATAGATGCGTATTTGGCAGTGCCTTTTTGTAATGCTTCGATCATTTCAGCACGAGAGATGCCGAGCGTTTCACAAGCACTGTAAAGATACAGCCCGTGGCCTGCTTCATCTTGTACTTTGGATAGCAGAACGACTTTACGACGCAAAGAAGGCGCGCGGGTGATCCAGTTTCCTTCAGGTTGCATACCGATTACTTCAGAGTGTGCATGCTGAGACATCTGACGGGTAACATTCTTGCGGTATGCATCCGGCATCCAGTCCTTAGGTTCGATTTTCTCTTCAGCGTTGATCTTACGCATGAAATTTTGTTCTTCTGGCGTCATTGTTCTGCTCTCCGATGTTCTGGTTCGTTTGTCAGACTACGAATTTTTTATTGTCTTCATAGCAGTCAGCATCTATCCAATCTTGCTATTGGTCTTGCCATTTATAGTATAAAAAACTCGCCTTTGAGGAAGGCTCATCAGTTACATATAACAGCGATAGAATAAATGTACCTCGAAACTTTTTTAAATGATACATAAAATTATATAAAAACATAAATTAGTGTATCACTTGTTTGGGTTTTGTCACTTGCATCCCAGTGTTTATGAGACTTTTGGCGATACTCTAAAGGTTAGATTTATAAATTAATAAGATTGAAATCAAGATGTAAGTTTAAAAAAAGGTGAGAGAATAGAGATGAAATAGAGATTTTTTTATAAAGGAAAGCGAGGAAGAGTAAGAAAGTTAGAAGATGACTAAGCGTATATATCGTGATGCGTCTGGTTAACGAGAGGTTAAAGCAGGTGAGGCGTGTCTGATATAATGCTGTTTACACCCATTCCCCAAAGTTCTTTAGCGGCACTGGAGTCATTGCATGTGTAGACGATCAATTGGCAACCGGCCGCTGTAATGGCGTGTGCCAATGATGGTGTTAAGTATTCCCAATCGCAATGTAAGCTAACGGCATTGAGCTCTTGCATTGTGCTGTGCCAGTAACTGTCTATATCTTCGTAAAGTAGACCCAGAGGTTGCTCTAAATCGAGTTGTCGATAATAGCGTAAAATATCATGATCAAAACTACTGATCAGCAGAGGCTTACTGCTGTTCCAGTGTTTTTTGATAATGGGGCGGATAAGGGATGTTATCTTTAGAGGTGAGACTCCTTCCTGTGGTTTTAACTCAAGATTAAGACCCATATTTAGACTAGACATTAATTTCAGTGCTTCGGCTAGTGTGGGAATTCGCTCACCACTGAACTTCTCAGAAAACCATCTGCCAGCATCTATGCTTGGCAGATGCTCAGAAGTAATATTGAGTAAATGACCTTGGCTATTGCTACAGCGTTCTAATGTGTCGTCATGGCAGAGAACGACGGTATCATCGCCTAAAATGCTAACATCAACCTCAACCCAGTCTATTTTATGTTGAGAGGCCGCTTTAATAGATACCAATGTATTTTCAGGGGCTAGGGATGCTAAACCTCGGTGGCCAATGATACGGCTCGCTTTCATTACAGCGTCTCCTAACAATATCCGCTACGCCTAGCTTACTTTATGCTTCTCAAAATTTAATACTAGGTACTTTTTTAACTTCAGCCGCTTCTGTTTCATCTAATTCAAAAAACTCAAACTTAGTAAAGCTAAAGCGCGTTGCTACTAAGTTGGATGGGAAGCTGTCGACCATGATATTGAGGTCTCGTACTGAACCATTGTAAAAGCGCCGTGCCATTTGGATTTGGTCTTCCAGCTCTTTTAGCTGTCCCTGCAGATCTAAAAAATTAGTATTAGCTTTTAAGTCTGGATAATTTTCCGCTAGTGCGAACAGTTGTCGCAGAGCACCAGATAGCATCGTTTCGGCTTGAGCTGTAGAGTTTGTCGTTGTTTGTCCTGCTTGTATTGCTGTGTTGCGTGCACTGATGACGGTTTCTAAGGTTGTTTGTTCGTGCGAAGCATAGCCTTTGACGGTTTCGATAAGGTTGGGGATTAGATTATGACGGCGCTTTAGCTGCACCTCTATACCGCTCCATGCTTCTTCTGTTCTCGCTCGTTTATCAACCAATCCGTTGTACAAGCTAATAACGTAAAGAACCAGAGCAATAATAAGCCCAAGAATAATTGAGAGTGTTAACACAAGATTTATCTCCGTCACTGTACTTAATCAGACATGCTAAAGGTTGAAGTTAAGTTTTGAAGTTAAGTTTTGAAGTTTAGCTTACAGCAACTGAATGCTTCCCGTCTTTTTACCAACCACCACCACCGCCGCCACCCGATGAGCCACCACTAAAACCGCTGCCTGAGGAAGACGGGGGTGTTGAAGACGATGCAATAGCGCTATCTAGCCCATTGGCTAGATTTGATGATAATGAAGAAGCATGGCCGTAGCTGTGGCCTTTATACCAGTGTAATGAGTTGCGACTGCTGGGTGTTTCAGCCATCAGTATTTCAGTAAATTTTTCACCCCATTCATTTTCTACCCCAAGTGCGATGGCATAAGGCAAGTATCGCTCAAATAACTCGGGTGTTTTTTCGGGCGGGTGTTGGGCGTTAAGTAAGTCTTTTTCCGCTATAGCGAGGTAGCTTTTAAAGCCTTCGATACTATCCAGAGTTACCCTGCCTGCTATGGTAGGGGCCTCCAGTAGCCAGTAAAACAACATGAGGGAAAGTCCTGATATTAAGCAATATGCCGGGACGGCAATGCTCTCTATATCGAATGAGAACTGCCCAAACATCGAGATGAAAGGTCCGCCAGCGATAAAAATGAAAACTGCAGGCAAAAGTGTAGGTATGAGGTTAAAAAATTTTCTGGCAGGTGATGAAGAGTTAGCCGCACGGATAGAGCGGCGAACCGCTGTGATAAATACACTACCAAAGATGCCGGCAAATACCGATAGGAATATTAGCTCAACACGCTGGTCTTGAATGGCCATAAAAATGCCTAGAACAATGGCAAGCGCCGCTCCGACAAAAAACCAGAGCCGGTTGTTAGAAAAGTTTTGCTTGGCATACTCTCGAATCAGAGTCTTTTTAAGTTTTATTTGCGCGTTAGAGACTGTTGATGAATATTTGCCACCAATACTTCGTTGTTGACGGTTATTTTTAAATAGCTCTGTAGCCAATACTTGTTCACTGGGAAACAGCTCTGTGGCGCTCCCCATTCTAGTGACTATGTAACTAGTGTTGTTCGAAGTGGGTTCAATTGTTAAGTAACCTTTTACGGCGAGATTAATTAATGCAGCAGAAAAAGCAGAGGGTTTAACGCGTCGGTCTTTTATGAACTGACACGCTGCTGGAGATAACCCTTTTGGAGGAGAGAATAGAGGGATAATGGTTCCGCTCTTAGGATCCCGACCTACTGCAAACCAAGCAAGCAATAAGTAACCTAAAATAATTAAGGTGCTTACCCCTGCAAAAATAGTCATACGAAAATCTTGAATGAGCCAGCTACTTTGTTGTGATGCTGATGGCGCGTTTATGACGCCTTTATTCCAAGCGACAACAATACTCATTCCTTCGCGAATGTTGAGCATTTTGCTGCTATTAAATGAAACTTCAAATGGAAGTTTTTGTACCGCATTAGCATAACGTGAAGTGCTGCCCATCTTACCGGTATAGACGGTATAGTCTTTAATAATAGCGTTTGAGGGCAGTGATATGGTTGCGCTTGCCTTATCAATAGGAAATGTAAACCCATGGCCTATTGCATTAAAGTAGAGCTCATCTTGTTGTGCTAAAAATTGTATTTGTCGATTAGTGCGGTAAAAAATTTCATAAGTATGCTGGCCTTTAGGTACATATTTATTTTTATCGCCAATATATATGCGGATGCCATTTTGTTGCTTTTTGGTGTGATACGGCTCGTTTTCTCCATCACGCATTACGCTAATAACTTCAAAACCAACATGGTGCTTCTTAGAGAAGCTTAGGGCGTTAGACGCTGTGGCAGGTATAACATAGGTCGTGGGAAAGTCACGATAGATTCCACGCCTGATAGCGGCATGCTCTACGATTACGGTGATTGTTTCAGTGACGAGTAACTCGCCATCTTCTGTCACTAGAATACGCGTGTCGTAATTGAGTATGCGCTCTTGTGAGAAGGCTGAAGATCCACCCAGTAATAAAAATAACAGTATGATATAGCGTACGAATGTAATCCTTTTCACTGTTGCTTTCCTAGTTACTTAGATAAAACCTAATCAAGTTTAGCGTTATCTTCTTTTATAGTCTGCGTCGTTATGCCACATTTTTCATGATATTAGCGAGTGCTAAAATCGAATTTTCTAATATGATGGGAATGTCGTGTGAAAAATGCTCGAAAAGTTCTTTGTGTTTGTGTGTCGTTAGTGTCTGCTAATGTTGTAGCGGATGAGAAGCCGTTAGAAATTGAGGTTACTCGAGGCGCGCTAGAAGACGCTTCGATTAAACGCTTTTTTCCTGACTCCCTTACTGTAAAGCCAGCATCTGATATGGCTGAGCTTTTAAGCTCAGTTAATGGCGTGTCGGGAGGGCGCATGGGAGGGAGAGGCACCGATCTTATTATTCGTGGGCAACGCGAAACACAGCTGAATATTTTGTTAGATGGAGCTTACCTTCACGGAGGTTGCCCGAATCGGATGGACCCCCCAACTGCTTATGCTTCTGGCGATAGTTATGATTCAGTTTCCCTTATCAAGGGGGGCCAAACAGTTCTCTACGGAGGTGGAGGAAGCGGAGGTTCTGTCATTCTGATGCGTAATAACCCAGCTCTAAACGAGAAGGGATATCATGTTAGTTTATCGGGTGTCGCACGAAGCAATGGTGAGGGTGGCTCTATTTCTGCGGATATTGCTGCAGGAAATGATAATGGTTACATACGCTTTATCGGTGAAGTTGCTGATGTAGATAGCTACGAGGATGGCAATGGGGATACAGTGCGTTCGGCGTATGAGTCTCGTTCTGGCTCCCTTATTGTAGGGGCTCAGCTGGGTGATAATACTGATTTCACAATGAGCTATGACCGTAATGAAGAGCGTGATGTTCTATATGCCGGCGCTAATATGGATTCGCCCGAATCTAATGCTGATATTTACCGGATGAAACTTGAACATCAGTTCAGCTATTCTGCAATTCAGAGCCTAAAAGCTGAGCTATTTCAAAGTAATGTTGATCATTTAATGGATAGCTACTCTCTTCGAAATCGGGCGATGGGTATGTATGCACCTAGTACTTCAGATACCACGGGTGGGCGCATAACGTTAGACGCTTGGTTTGGTGCTCATCAAGCGACGTTTGGTGTGGATTATCAAAAAAATTCCCGTAATGGAGTGGTCTATAATTATCCTGCTAACCAGCCAATGGGGCAATTATGGCCTGATGTAATAATTGAACAGGTGGGCATTTTTGGAGAAGTAAACCGGAGGCTCTCGTCACTAGATCAAATTAAATTGGGGTTGCGTTATGACTACATTACTGCCAATGCTGATAATGTAAACTCTCCGTTTATGATGATTCAGACAGCAGCGGGCCTATATGGTGCGGAACCGAAGCAACAAAATGAGCATAATGTTGCGGGGTTTGCTACGTGGCAGCATAAGCTTGGAACTGACTACCAGCTAGCAATGACAGCTTCGCGAAGTGTTCGTACAGCTGATGCAACAGAACGTTATATGGCAAAAAGTAATTGGATAGGTAACCCTTGGATAGCTCCCGAGAAACATCATCAGCTTGAATGGGTTTTCAGTAATATAGGTGAAACTCCATGGTCAATTTCAGCATATTACAATAGAGTGAATGACTATATTCTACGTTATAAAGATAGTGGCAAAGATCGTTATCAAAATGTTGATGCTGAGATTTATGGGGCTGAACTGGAATACCAATACCCCGTTAATCATCAGTGGTTATTGAAGAGTAGTCTGAGCTATACCGTGGGGAATAACGTAGATAGTAACAAGCCATTGTCTCGTATTTCGCCGTTATCTGCACAATTACAAGCATTATACTCAGCGACTACTTGGGAAGCGGGTGTAGTTGGTAGGTTTGTCGCTGCACAGAATAATGTGTGTTTAGCCGCTTCCGACTGTGGAGGCTTAGATGTTACGAAAACACCCGGGTACGGTGTGGTTGATTTGTTTATGGATTACCGTTTATCACCTGCTATATCGATGGCGGTTGGTGTCGATAACCTATTTGACAAAACATACCGCAATCATGAAAGCCGTGATGATGTGTTTGACCCTACACCATCGCAAGTTAATGAGCCGGGGCGTTCTGTTTGGCTAAAGTTAACCGGTCGTTTTTAAAGCGCTAGGTTATGAGCATTAGTTTTGAATTAATGCATCCTTACGTTGTTATCTGTTGGATATTTAACATAGCGAATATACGTAAAAGTATATTCGCTATGTATAAGCTATCAGCCGACTTTTAATATGAATAGGACACAGTCAGCGAACCGTAGCTTTGAGCATCCACCTGCGTTTCGAACTCTTTAGTACGATAGACACGCGCGAAAGATACTTTCCACTTGTTGTATACCCCAGCTACACCAATAGCCGCATCTGCCACTATGTGCTTTTTAGAGACTGAATGGCTATCTTGGTAAGAGTTTCCATCAAGAAATATGTTTCGTAAAACTAAGCGTCCATCAAAAGAAGCAAATGCATGCAGCCCCCAGCCTTTTCGCAGGCGAGGGTCTGCATTGCCTGGAGCGCTGTTATCACCTCCAGGGCGTAATGCTGATGTACCAAAGTCATCTGGTAGGCGAAAACCAAAGCGTAGTTCAGCACCGGTATTGGCATAGGTGGCTACATTACCCAAGCTGCCACCGTAATGGGTAATGAAATCGTAACTCAAACGGCCATAAATGGGACGTTTAGAGAGGCGGTGTTTATGCTCCCAAACTACTTGAAGCCCGGGCTCGTTTTTTAATTGGTTATCCCATCCTTGAAACAGGTCGATACCTCGGGTGCGATGTACTAAATCTTGGGCTTCTTGTGCAAAGGCCGCTGGGCCTACAACACCTAGATTAACTTCAACAGAGTTAAGCGTATTTTGGGTCTTTGCGTGATAACCAAAACCTGCATATAGCCAGCCTGCATACGGGCGATCACTTGGGTCGATGGTGGTTCTATCAGGGTCTTCAGGTGTATACATCTGCTGGCCAATCGTGAAAACCAGGTTGCGGTGTATATTGTCCTTGCTGTTTTCTGGGTCGGGGTAAAGCGGCGTGAACCAATAGTTTACTTCTCGTAACCAAGAAGGGAGTTCAGGGTCATAGAGGTATGTATCTATATCAGGTGAGACCCACGCTAAGCGAATACCGTTGGTGTAACTTTGGTCGGTGTCGGCAAAGAGATCGTTCTCAAAGTAGAGGTTGTGCGTCCATGGAGCAGCAACCGCAGAAGTCGATGATAGCGCCAGAGCTATTAATAGTTGTAGGTATTGTGGTTTCATTTTAGAAGAATAATTTAGGTTCAGGGCGTCGGGTTAGCAATCGCCATGTGATAAGAAATAGGAGTATAAATACACCCATCGTTATTTGGGGTAACGATATCCCAAGATACCGCCATGTGTTGTCTAGACATTCATTATTGTTAGCTAGCAGTGTTTGTAGGTCAAACAAAAAGGGCAAAGTACTGCCCAATGCTTCAAAACCGCGACTAAAACCAGCACTACAGAGTGTTTCGGCTTGCTGTAATTCTAACCATACGTAACGACCAGCAGCAGTTAACCCTAAAATAGCGAATAACCAATTAATCAACCCATATAGACGCTGACCAAAGGTCCAAGGGTTATGCAAAAAAGCTAAGAAAAACACTATGCTCATGCATAATAAACACAGCCGAACGATGCTGCACAAAGAGCAATTAATCGAGCTGAGTTGTTGTTCTAGGGCTGTTGATGCATAAGCTAGGGAGGCGCCAGTAATGAATAAACCTACTAAATTTAGCCTTCGATAAGAAAATAGCGTGTTATCAGTTTTCTTCACGGCCAGCCCTATACTTAGTAAGTTATTCTAGTGTTAAGAGTGTTACTTTTTCAGCCACTGTCCATTTGGTTTTTGCACATAACTGCCTTGTGAAGCCCTATCATATAAGCGTTGCCCAATGCGTACTTCCATTACCTTGAGTGTCACTCCGGCTTTCTTAGCACTTTTAGTATAGGCTGCTTTTCGTTTAGCGTTGATATCATTCATTAAGCGAAGGGTGTTGCTATTGGGTGTTGCGTGCACACTGGCAAGGTAGCCAGAAGGCGTTTCACCAACGAGTCCTTGTGTTTTTGCTTCGCCTAACGTTATCGCCCAAGCGGGTGTTGCAATAACACTTACTAGAAGTAACAGAGTGCTTAGGAGTTTAGTGGTTGTCTGTATCATCAGTCTTACTCCTAGAATAAATCGCTTTGGTCACTGAGAAGGTCATCAATCTCGCGATCAACTTTGATAAGAATTTTGTGCTCAATTTTAACATTCAGGTTAATATTTATAGGTTCGTTTGGGACAGCAACCTGTACCTTGGGTGAGCAGCCCATTAACAGGATACTGCTAAGCAGCACTCCTGATAGAGCCGTAATATTGCGTTGCATAAAGGTGTTCCTTCAACATTCGTCTAAGGTGTACGGTAACGTTTCTCTATCCTGTTCGTCAATTCGTCAGTGAATTGTAAGGTTTTCATGAGCTTATGCAGGTTCTCTTCAATATTCATTGAAAAATTGACCTGTTGTCCATTGTTCCATTCAGGATTGTTGCCGCCTAACTGTGTTTTTAACAAGAGAGCTCCGTCTGGGGAGTAGTCTGCCAATATAGACAACTTATTATAGTGAAAGTTAGAAAGTGCATCTAAAGCGATACCTAAGCCTAAATAAGACTCTCGCAATGCTTGGATACTCGCATCTGGTTGGTAACGAATAATGCCTGGCCCGCGCGCATGTAACTTTCCTTCTGAAACACTCAAACCCACAGTGTTATAGCGAAGTGGTAAATCACCATCAAGAATACCTTCTCCGCTAAGTCCTGGCTGTTGCTCTAACTGTAATAACGCGTCAAGGGAGAGGCTGCGAAGGTATAAGTCTGTGTTTATTGTTAGAGGACTAAGCACGCTGTAAAAAGGGGCCAATTGAAATGTCCCTTCTAGTAACGAACCTGACAGGTGTCTAATGTCTGCTATGGCATTCAATGTCCCTAGCTTATTGAGACGGAATTCTGACTTAAGGTTACTGATTAGTATCCCCGCATCAATTTTGTCTATTTTCAGGGAGCCTTGTTCATCTATGCGCTCGCCTCTGAGGTGGGTTTTGCTGTTTATGGATACTCCCTCTACAGAAATATTTTCATGGGTAAGGCTTATGTTATTTGCGATATGACTAATTGTGCCGTCTAAACGCCCGCTAAACCATTGAAAGTGCCCGGTCTGAGTATAATTTCCACTGGTAAAGGTTAACGCCTCTGGCAGCATAAAAGGTAAGTAGGGCTGCCATTGGGCTTTGCTGCCTGCTAGTGAGATCTCTTTAATCCGCCATTGCGCATCAATTAATTCTTTATCTAAATCAGCACTCATACTGATCGCTGTGTTTAGTGCAATCTCTTTGCTTTGAACACTAAGGCCTACCTTGATATCAGGTAAGTGGGTATAGATATTCCCGCTAACAATCAAACCGGGTAGTTTTTGCTTGCCTTGTTTTAGATTAATTAAACCTGCCTTTATGTTTATTGAAGCGATTTTCTGAGTAAAATCGATATCTTTAAATACTAGCTTGATGGGTTGGCTGGCTATATGCATATCTGCATTACGAATAGCGTGGGGTGTAATAGTAATGCTGAAAGGTTCTATCGTTGTTGTTCCATTTTCCTGGATATTGAAAGCGGTATTTAATGTAAGGTTGGCTTTTGTTATTGCTAGCTCGTTTCGTTTGAACTGAACAATCGATAACTCACTTTCGGGTGCTAGGCTGAGTTTTAGCTTGTTGGGGTAGCTGTATCCTATAGCTGAAGAAAGATTTAAATATAGGCTCTTTAAGCTGATGTCTTCAGCTGTGTTAAGCGTGCCGTTAGCACCTACGAAAGGGGTACTTGCCCACATGTTGAGTCGGTTGTCTTGTGTTGTTGTAAGGTTTGACAGCCACTGCTCAAGATTTCCTTCATAGCGCTTTGCAAATGAAAAATCAGTTTTTCCTGAGTAAGATCCACTGATAGCGGGTATTTTCTCTATTTCGGGAAGCGCTAGCAGGCGTGCTAGTTTTTGGGTTTTTTCTAAATCTAAGGAGTGTAATGTTTGCAGAGTAATGGTGTCGTCATCGCTGGACAATTGCCCCGTTAATCTGAGAACAGGATTGAAGATTGGTGTTGCTCGGTCAATAACATTTATTTTAAAGCGGTTATCTTTTAATAGCATAATGTCAGAGTGAGTTAGCTCTTTTTCGTTAATGCTGCTGAGTACGCGACTGAGTAGTCGTTCCTGAGTTAGAAATATATTTCCAGTAAAACGATAAAGGGGCTGGTTAGGGCCGTGCCACTTTACATCTAATTGGCCTATGACTAATTCATCCGCGGGGGCAAAATCCAGCCATGAATCTGGCAATAACAATGAGAGGTCAAGTGAAGAGGGCTCTTCCTCTGGCTCTTCTACAGAGTTTTTACCTGTCATAGCAATATCAAGACTGGCAGAAGGGATTTCTATACGGCTAAGCTCACCTCTAAGAAATAAAGCCCACGGCTCGTAAGTGATACGAATGGGGCCGGCAGTAAGTGTAGAAACTCGATTATCAGTATGTTTCTCAACGCTGATTTGGGTAATAAGCAGTTCTCGATGGCTCGGGTATTCAACGCTAAATACAGGTTTTTGAAAGCCTTGGTCGAGTAACCAGCTCTCTACTACATTTTTAGCAATGAAGGGCATCGCAACATAGCTCAGCGAAGGTAGTGCCAATAGCACTACCAAACTGAGCAAAAGCCAGCGTTTCATTTTGTTACCCAACTAGCATGCTAGATGTTATCCAGCATAATATCGTCGAGACGAGCAACCGCTATTTTTATCATGAAAATAAGCTCCGAATAATTATCCGTATTCGCTTCAATATCTAAATCCCCCAAGCGATCCGCTATTTCATCCAAGGTTTCTCCTTGAGGGCTAATGTTGTTCTCCCTAAGTGACCAGTGCACCAGACCTGTTACTTCAGCTGCATTGCTTACATCATCTAGATTATCTAAGAATTGATCACGCTTTTTGCACAAAGTGGGCATGAGTGAATCATTATCATCAGTGCTTACATAGAGTCTAAGGAGCTCATCGGCCGTCGTTACTTTTTGAAGGTCTATGTGTTCACTCATTAGCGAATTTTCCTGACGATATTCAGGCCGTCTCGCACAGTAAGAAAAACATTTTCCATATCGGGGTCATCAGCAATTAAACGGTTTGTTTCTACTAGCGTATCGTCTATTTCTGATTCGGGTTGTAATACTTTTCCTGACCATAATACGTTATCTAAAATAATGAGTCCGCCTGGGCGCGTAAGCTCTTTTACTTTCAAGTAATAGTTAAGGTAGCTACGTTTATCAGCATCAATGAAGGTGAAATCCAGAGGGCCATCTAAAGTTTCTAGCGTATCCAGTGCTTTACCAAAGATGACATCGATTTTATCGCCATGCTCGCTGCGTTCAAAAAAAGTTTTTGCAAACTCTATAGCGCGAGGGTTGGTTTCACAGCAGATAAGTTTGCCATCAGCGGGCATGCCTTCGGCGATAGATAATGCTGAATAACCAGTAAACATACCAATTTCAAGAGCGCGTTTAGGCTGGTGGATGGCGCTTAGCATTTTAAGCGTACGGCCAACCAGTCTGCCGGATAGTTTTTGTGGCCAACCCATAGTTTCATTGGTGGCAGAGATTAGTTCTGTTAGCAGAGGTGGCTCTTCACTTGTATTGAGAAAAGCATAATCTTCAACGGCTTCGTTAACCAGGTACTCCATTAGTGCGGAATCTCTCTTAATAAGGCTTTGCTGGCCCAGCCGTTTATAGCTGCGCCAGAAATAGGGGTAAAAGTAAATTTGCAGAGAATAATATCACTTTCTACACAATGATTGATGCTTACTTGTGCACCCGCAGGAGCAAGTTGGCAACCCGTAGCGGGTTTATTGCCCACTCCATATAAGGCGTAATGAAGTAGCTGGCGATAATTTTTTTCAGAATCACATATTTGGTAGCCGCCTTCAGCGACTCTCCATTGATCTGCAAAAGCGGTTAACGAAAAGCTGAGTAAGGATGTTAAAACAACGGCTGTTTTAATCATGAGAAGCCTTAGCGGTTATCAGTTGGTAGCCATGGTAAACGTGAAGTCGCTATCTGCAAAGTTGTAGGAGTGATTAAACGCAGAGATGGGTAGGGTTAGCCGTGAAATTCCTCTACAATCACGGCTATCAACCCCTTTGAGTGGAGTAACGGCGCGTGGATCCTATTTTTACCTTTTTGATTACTGGTTTTGTTTCAATGTCTGCAGCATTAAGCGCGGGTGCAATTAATAAACTGCCAGACGAACAGAAAACAGGAAAGCTAGCTGAGCGTAATACCCAAGTTGCTATCATCATGGCAGGTAATTTAGCTGCGTTAGCAATGATTGGCGCGATGGCATTTGGTATGCTTAATTTAGTATGGTGGATTCCACTAGTCTGTTTGTTTATTTCTTTTCCTGTGGTACATATTTTGGTTATGCAACGCTTGATAGGTGATGTTAAAAACTTGATATTAATGACGCCATTGGTCATTGGCTCTATCGCGACTCTCTATTATTACTGGTAAGCACTGTGACTTTAGCGCAAATATTAGCTGGTTGGGATATGGCTAGCTCGCTAATAACAGCGTTGCTGGTCAGTGTGATCGCGTTACTCTTATCGCAACTTATGCGAGCAAAGTGGCAATATCAACGCGAGCAGTTAGAAAAGCGTTTGCATCAGCAGGAGCTAAAAGAGGTTCAGTATCAAGAGCGTTTATCTTACCTGTCTAAACTTGAAGATAAGGTTGATAACTTGGATTTTGATCGTTCTGATTTAAGAGAGCAGTTAGCTATTCGACAAGCTCAAGTAGCGGAGCTAGAGGCTAGGTTGCATGCTGATAGAGAGTCAGCTGAAGAGAAGCTTGTTTTGTTGACTGAGGCCAGAGATCAGCTTAAGCAAGAATTTCAAAACTTAGCAAACCAGATATTTGATGAAAAGTCTCAGCGCTTTTCTGAGTCTAGCCGTAAAGAGATGGGAATGTTGCTCACGCCTTTACGTGATCAGCTTGGTGACTTCAAGCGCCGTGTCGAAGATGTATATGATCGCGAAGCAAAAGACAGGCGTGCTCTGCATACAGAAATTAGCCAGCTTAAGCAGCTAAATGTTCAGATGAGCCAAGATGCAATCAACTTAACCCAAGCGCTTAAAGGCGAGAGTAAAACGCAGGGTAATTGGGGAGAGATTGTTCTTGAGCGCGTACTTGAAGAGTCTGGATTACGTAAAGGTCATGAGTACGAAGTGCAGGTCTCTTTAAAAGACCAGCAGCACCGTTATCAGCCCGATGTGATTGTCCACTTGCCTGATGGTAAAGACGTTATTATCGACTCTAAGGTGTCACTAACCGCTTACGAAAAATACTGCTCAAGCGATAACGAAGCACATAGATTGCATCACAGAAAAGCCCATGCTATTTCATTACAAAATCATGTGCGGGGTTTAGGTGACAAAGCCTATCAAAAACTAGAAGGGGTTCGCTCCTTAGATTTTGTGCTGATGTTTGTGCCCATTGAAGGCGCTTTTTTGTTGGCACTAGAGCATGACCCAGAACTTTTCCGGTTTGCTTTTGAGCGCAATATTATGCTGGTTAGCCCAACTACATTGCTAGTCACGTTACGTACCATCCAAAATATTTGGAGATACGAGCATCAAAGCCAAAATGCTCAAGAGATAGCTAAGCGTGGTGCCGACCTATACGACAAGTTCGTTGGTTTTGTTGAGTCTCTTGAAGATGTAGGAAAGCACCTTTCCCGCGCGCAACAAGCCTATGATGTTTCGTTTAACCGTTTGTCTTCGGGCAGAGGTAACCTGATTCAGCAGGCAGTGGCATTAAATAGTCTGGGTGTGAGTGGTAAAAAGGTGCTTTCTAAGCGTTTTACAGAAACTTCAGAAGCTCCACTTGGAAATGAGGAGCTTTAAAGCTCGTCAATATGAGCCGCTCTCCATGTTATGAGTTCACGCGTTAGTTGTTGTCTTTTGGGCTTTCAAAGAAAGCTAACAAATGTTTTATACTTCCGTTTTAAGCATATGTTTGATACAAATGTTTGTCTGGGTTGTTTGAAACTATCGCTGAACTAATTGCTTGTCAATAAATTTTACATCTATATTTTTTAAGATAATTATTTGTTTTCAATATCTTGAATGCTATAGCAATAATTTTTTTGGTTTGAGCTTTGCATGTGTTTATTTGTCTTCCGTTTTAATTCCTTTGAGAGGGAGTAAAATTATGAAATGGAACAAATATTTAAGCATGACCGTGTTGGCATCTGGTTTTTTGTTGTCATCAATGTCGGTTCAGGCAAATGTTTTAACTTATGATACTTGGACTACCAACTCTGGCGGTTCTCCTAATTACATCTTTACTGTAGATGATTCGACTGCGGGTAAGTTTAACTATAATTTAACAATTGACCCTTGGAATGCAGAAGCATTGGGCTTGTTTGTTGATTTTGGCAATGAAGATGTGGGTAACGCGGTGGCTGTAGGGTTTGTTGATACTACTGTCATTGTTCCTGGTGGTTCGGGGGCTAGTTTGTTTGCTACTGATACATCCTCGAATAACTGTGGGGGTGGTTGTAATCTTAGTGGTTTGAATCCATCGTTAATTGCTCCTGATGGTGAATGGGAGTTGGTATTTCGTTTGGGGGATCAGGGGTATCAAGGGCAGCAAACCTTTAGCTGGGTAACGAATAGTTTTGGTCTAGGTTTATCTGACTTTGGTTTGGTAGGTGTTCGTTCGCAGGTTTTCTGTAGTGGTACTGATTTACTTCCTGGTGATCAAAGTAGTTGCGGGGGGAGTGATAAATCGTATAGTTCTACACCCAATAGTCCTCCTAATAACAGTGTGCCAGAGCCGTCAACGCTCTTGTTATTTTGCTTCGGTCTTGTAGGCTTGGTCTATTCTCGCCGACAAGTGTTGAAAGTATAGAGAGCCTAGTATTTAGAGGCTCTCTATATTGGAGGCGATGAAAAATAGGTGGTTAGCTGCGACGCATTTCTCTATCAAAGTGAAACTTGCGTGAAGTAACGTGCTCTTCCATAGCGCGTATTCGCTTGTCTACCTTGGCCATTCTTGCACGTATTTCTTCAATACGGTTTGATGCTGATGCGCCGTAGTCAAACATCTTCTGCTTTAAATTGGGCTTTTGCTCGCTGTAGGCATGTGAAGCGAAGTTGCCTTCATGTGTGTTTTCTTTATGCGTCTTGCTTTCATAAGGTCTGCTTGATAGCAAGAACACAGCGGCTATATAAACCAGTACAGCAAAAGCACCGGTGAACATAAATAATAAAATGGTGCCTATTCTGACACCTGTAGCCGACCACTGCATATTTTCTGCAATGCCGCCGCACACTCCGGCAATCCAGCGTTTGCCTGTGCTGCGGTATAAGTCAATGTCATAACCTCGGTATTTAGCTGTGAACATACAGCCTCCTTAATCTACTGAATGACGAGTTTGCCAATCAGGTTGCTCTGCGTCGAGAATGGTTTCAAGGGTTTCAAGTCGGCTTTCAAGGCGTTCTACTTCCCCCATGGCAGCTTCCAGTGTTTGTTTATCTTCAGCCGAAAGCCCTTTGGAAGAGCGCCATCTGCTGACGTAGTGCAATACTAGCCAGAGAGGGAGCACCATGCCCAGAAAGATAACTGTCGGTACGAAAAAGAACACGAAGCTAGACATTATTAATCACCAGATTTGTTTTTGTTCATCTGAGCTTTAAGCTTTGCCATTGCTTGGTCAACTTTCTCGTTGCGTTCGAGATCTTCAATCTCGTTGGCAAGGTCCTTAGTGCCTAGGTCATAGCTTTCTACTTCAGCTTCCATATCATCCATCTTACGCTCATAACGTTCAAATTTATCAAACGCTTCATTTAGTTTGTCACGGTTAAAGCGACGTCTAATTTCCAAGCGTGACCGTGTGGTTTGTTCTCTAGCCAGTAGCGATTTTTGTTTAGCTTTAGCATCATCAAGTTTGTGTTGTAGTTGAGATATTTCGCTATTTAAGTCATTCAGGTGTTCTTCAATAGCATCAAGTTCTTGGTGTGCAATTTCTAAGGTTTCTGTAGCAGCAGCTTGCTCTGTCAGTGCTGCACGAGCAAGGTCTTCACGTTTCTTATTGAGAGCGAGTGTTGCTTTGCTTTCCCACTCATCAGCATCTTTTTGTAAAGCGATGGCTCTGCGCTCCAACATTTTCTTGTCAGCAATTACTTTGGCAGATGTAGTGCGGACTTCAATTAACGTTTCTTCCATTTCTTGAATCATCAAGCGAATCATCTTTTCTGGATCTTCAGCGCGATCTAATAGTGAATTGATGTTGGCGTTAATAATGTCCTGAAAGCGAGAAAAAATACCCATTACGGTTCTCCTGAGTCGTTCGTTATTCGCTTACTCGTTTTTTGAATGAGTGTGCGTACTTACTGGTAGCTATAGCGATTTTTGTGCCAGCTCATTAACCAATTGATTTTATTGGTATTTGTTGGATGTGGTTAATGTCTAATTATTTTATTATGACTATTTTAACTAAAATATAGCTTTTTTAGCTAAAATATAGTTCATGAGACTATCAAATAAAAAAGCAATGTTAGGTGAATCCCCTTTAATGCTGGATCTCTCTGACCAAATCTCCCGAATAGCACCGCTCAATAAGCCGGTGTTGGTATTAGGGGAGAGAGGTACAGGTAAGGAGCTCGTTGCAGAACGTATTCACTTTTTATCGAAGCGTTGGGACCAAAGCTTTCTTAAAATAAGTTGTGCTTCGATGAATGATAACTTGCTTGATTCTGATCTTTTTGGGCATGAGGTTGGAGCTTTTACCGGCGCTACAAAACGCCACTTAGGGCGTTTTGAGAGAGCAGAAGGTGGCACTCTTTTTCTTGATGAGGTGGCAACATGTTCAACTCAGGTACAAGAAAAGCTGTTGCGAATTGTTGAATATGGAGAGTATGAGCGCTTGGGCGGACAGCATACTTTGCAGGCAGACGTCCGTCTGGTTGCTGCAACGAATGCCGATTTACAAAAAATGTCTGAAAAAAATGAATTCCGGGCAGACTTATTAGACCGGTTGGCATTTGATGTTATCCATATTCCCCCCCTGAGATATCGCCAGGAGGATGTTTTAATTCTTGCTGAGAGTTTTGCTTTAAGCATGTGTTTTGAGCTTGAGCGACAGTACTTTTCTGGTTTTACCGAGAATGCAAAAAACCAGATGTTGGAGTATGGCTGGCCAGGCAACGTGAGGGAGTTGCGTAATGCTGTTGAGCGAACTGTTTACAGGCAAGAGTCTGCTGATGAGTCAATTAATGAGTTGGTTTTAGATCCTTTCAAAGCGAGTTGGCTGCAAACGAAGAAAAGCTTTTCCGATGGGGGGGCGCTTCCTGTTGAAGATGTTGCTGAGAGTGGTCTGTCAGATCAGGTTGAAGCGCTTGAGCAACAGCTTTTGTTAGATGCACTTAAAGCTACGCGTTTTAATCAAAAGCAAGCAGCTGAAAAATTAAATTTGACTTATCACCAGCTGAGGTCGCAATTGCGAAAACATAAAATGATTCCTTTAAAGAGCTTTCTTGATCGTCATCATTCAGGTATTGCGGCGGGTAAAAGGTAGGTTTTTCGAATGCTTTAAAATATAACGGGCATAAGTTTTATGCGAATTTAAAATCAATATGGAATTTTGATAATTGGTCGATATGTCGTAATTCGATTTTGATGTATTGTTTATAAGTCAATATTAAGTTTTGATTTATACTCTTTTTTCAATATTCGATATTGATTTTTGTTTATATCCACGTAAAAGTTTTATTGGGGGTGGATAATATTGAAAGCGGCAATATTTTGCACAGTGGTAATGGCTATCTGGTTGAAAAATAGAGAAATATCTAAAGAAAGGAAAATAACTGCCGAATAAGTATTGGTATATATTGGTGATTTTTTGTACATTATTAATTATTATCCAGTAATAGCAGTCGTTGCTGGATTTAAAAGATTATTGGCTTATAATTTGCTAATTAGAATTAAGCGCTTTAATAAACAGTACAAAACATTGATAGAATTTTAAATATTTTATTAATTAATGGTTAATTAAATGAATACTGATCACAACATGATCGTCGCACTGGATATCGGCACCTCTAAAGTGGTGTGCTTGGTAGCCGAGGTAATGCCAGATGGCCATATTGAGGTTGTCGGTATCGGCTCGCACCCATCGCGAGGACTAAAACGCGGTGTTGTGATTAATATCGAATCGACGGTGGGTTCTATTCAGCGTGCCGTTGAAGAAGCAGAGTTGATGGCCGGTTGTAAAATACACTCGGTAACTGTGGGTATTGCTGGTAGTCATATCAGTAGCTTGAACTCGCACGGGATTGTTGCCGTACGTGATCGCGAAGTGATGGATCATGATCTGGAGCGTGTCATTGATGCGGCCAGTGCTGTTGCTATTCCGGCTGATCAGAAAATCCTGCATATCTTGCCGCAGGAATACCTGATAGATAATCAGGAAGGTATTAAAGAACCCTTGGGTATGTCGGGTGTTCGCTTAGAAGCCAAAGTGCATTTGGTCACCGGTGCCATTAATGCTATCCAGAATATAGAAAAATGTGTCCGTCGTTGTGGCTTAGAAGTCGACGGCGTCGTGCTAGAGCAATTGGCCTCTAGTTATGCCGTATTGACCGAAGATGAAAAAGACCTTGGTGTCTGCATGGTGGATATCGGTGGCGGTACCACAGATATTGCTATTTTTACCGGCGGCTCTATTCGCCACACCGGTGTGATCCCTATT
>NZ_AUGR01000019.1 GCF_000422765.1 Neptunomonas japonica DSM 18939
ATCCTGATAAAGCTTTTGTAGCTTCGTCCTGACAAGCGCCCACACGAATTATCTGACCAATCTGTTAAAGAGCGCTTGAACGTGTCGTTCAAGTGAGGCGCATATTCTACCGAACGCCTCGCTGGTGTCAACCTTTATTTTGCAACTTTCTGAAACTCATTTGGCTGCAAAACCAGACACCAACTACTAATCTAAAAACCTTGAAAATATGTTAATTATCAAGAACTTAAAAACCAGCACCTTCTCATCTAAGCCACCCTTTTGAGGGGCTTCCTTGGGAAGAGGTGCGCATTCTACAGACACCTCTAAAGGAGTCAACAGCAAACATCAAATAAAGTTATTTTTTGCACAAACAGCTCACCGACCATCTTATGAATATAGATAGATAGATAGATAGATAGATAGATAGATAGATAGATAGATAGATAGATAGATAGATAGATAGATAAGTCTAATCAGAAACACTAAGAAGCGTAATTAGATTTAGCGAAAGCGGAATATGATATGAAATTCAATAGAAGGATAATATGGTGCCCGGAGCCGGAATTGAACCGGCACGCTCTTTCAAGCGCAAGATTTTAAGTCTTGTGTGTCTACCAATTTCACCATCCGGGCTGGATGCTCTAATGCAAGCTTCTGCTAGAGTAAAGAACAGAATTTAAGCGCTTGGCTTGTTTAATATTCTGTGTCTCAATGAGATGCGCGTATTATGCGAATATTTAAAATTATTACAAGTGTTTTATTTCAAAATCTTAGAAAAAATTTAAGAATTATTACTAACGCTGATTTTCTAGTCAGTTGTATACCAATCCGAGAGCATTATTCACCGTAATATCCTATTATTTTAGCAACTTACTGAGATCATCTAAACCTTGACCAATCGCACTTTTCATCTCTTTTTGCTGTTCGTTCAATAACTTCGTTCGTGCAGCCAATGCTTTATCAGCTTCACCGCTCAATGATAATAAAGCTTCAGAACTAGAAATACTTTCCTGAAAAACACCATTTTTTAAAATTTCGCGCTGCACCTTAATGCTCTCTTCTTCAACCTCCCCTTGATCAGTAACATGCTCAAGGAAGCTATTCACAGCAATAGATAAATCTTTCACTATTTGCACATCTGGTTTTTCCAAATTCCGAGTCACCTTTGCTCTTAACTCAGGTATTTCAGGAATACGCAAAATGCTTCCTTTGCGAACTTTACTCAGATCACGCAATTGAGGGTTAGCTTTGAGAATTTTGCTTTCAACATTTTTACGCTGATGCGCGGTTAGACCGGCAAAAAGATTATCAGCTATCTCGGTAATACTGGATTCACCACGAAAGGTTGCGATAGACATAAATACTCTCCTTAAAAGCCAATAATATTTGTCAGATTAATATCTAAAGGCACCGAGCTACCTTGAACAACAATGGGGCCTGTGCTTGTGTTTCCCATCACAATCGCTTTTCTGGAAAAAGGTTTAAGGTGTAACGAGTCTTGCTCTAATGCTCCAATTAAATAATTATTGCTGGCATTAATCGTAACGGCGCTAATATCAGCCAGTAAATACTGTTTACCTCCGTCCCCGCTAACTTCACAGTAGTTATCGGCAAACAGACAACTCTGAACCTGCTGGCACTGATTAAGCACCACTTCTGTCAGCTGTCCTTTTAAATGATTACCACGAATAATGACCGATGCTGGCAACTGCATTACGATTGATACGCTACTGGCTGTAAGCAGATACACCTGTTGAGCCTTTTCTGCGGTAATAAATGAAGCATCAGCCTGATATCGAAATGCTTCTTGCTGTGAAGATACATTAAGTGCCTGCCATCTAATAGGTGTAGGCTTTTGGCTGCTATCACCGAGGCGTTCCACATGGTTTCCATCAAATGAAAGGCTATCCAAGGGTGGAATGATATGCACAGCATTCACTAGAGCCGAGCTGCTGATTCGATCTGGGCCAATCGCATAAAAGCGGTTACCCGCTACTCTAAGCTGCGTTATTGCGCCAGTACGCAGTGCATCAACACCTAGGCTAGTAATGGCCTGTACTGCCACATTGGAAATAACATTATCTAGGACATCACAACGTGTAATGCGGATCAACTGCACTGCCGCAAAAGCTCGTTCTTCACTATGAACCTGTAATCCAAGATGATGACACCGATTCCCTCGTATCAGCATCAATTCAGCACTAGCATCTTCACTCATGACCAAAGCGCCAAGGCCAATTTTTTCAATACTGTTATCTGTGATTGTAATGCCTTGCATTCGAGCATTAACCGCCACAGCATTGCCATCTAATAACGATAAACTGTTAGCCGTAATACTAACCTGATCAATGGGGTCCGGGCCAAGTCCTTGTTGTAATACAACCCCATGACCACTCTTCTTACCGGCACCACTTATTTTATTATTTCTGATCGTTAAAGATCCCACACCAGCTCGTATACCATCACCGCTACTAGTTATCGTATTGTCAGTAATAATCATCTGAGAACGCTCTAACACTGCTCCCGTGACAACAAGCGCGGCATCACTACCCGCTAGCATTAGATTTGTATCGATATGAGTGTTGCCAAAGTGCAGACTAATTGCATCAAAGCTTATTGCCCGCTGGCTACAGAACATCAGGTTTTTTTCTATGCAAAGCTCAGCACTCATCACAAAATTGCGCTTTCCCTTACTAACAGTGGCGATGCCACGTTCAGCAACAATGGCACATTGGCTAATATTTGCACCTAAAACCAAACCTGACAGGCCAATACCGATACTGGTACTACGCTCAACTGCAAGCCCAAGTATGTTGATATGATCAAGGTGTAGATCAACAACATTATGTGCAGCAATTACACTACTAGTACCCGACTTACCCGCCGACGCGATAGCCGTAAAGTTTTCAAGTGTTACACCTTTGCAGTCCGCAATTTCCAAAATCTCACCTGGTTCAGTCCCCACCAGCAAAGAAGCCCACCCTTGACCTTTTACTGTCAACGAGCGTGCACCTGTCATGCTTAAAGGACGATCGATATTATAAGTACCAATGTCCAAACAGATGGAACCTCCGGTATCTTTGATAGTGTCGATCGCCTGTTGAATAGTTGCTGTGCCATTATTATGATTTTCGGCAGTCACACACACCGTACAACTACAATCCTCTCCATCAAGAATAGCGGGCCATAGAGTTCTAAAATCGGTTTCGTTATTAGGAAAATCAACACGCGCTAATCGTGTAAAGTGATGGTGTACGCCTAACGGAGCAGCCTTATCAAGCAGTTCAATACTGGCATCTGTGCTGCGTGCAGCAAATACCCAGTGATCTCCACTTTTAAATTCACCGCCTGAAGGGTATAGGTCTGGGTTTGAGTCTAGATCAAAAGACACCACAATACCGTGCTCAAGAAATATAGCGCTGGCCGATGGCGGAATAAAGATATCGCCAGCACTGGACGGGCTATTTAAGTTATGAACGTCACTGCCATCTTCACGGCGTACTAAGCCTGATTGATCCCAACGAACAACCCGCGTATTACGTTTAGCATCTGTGGCATTATTACCGCCCACAGGAAAATGGCTAGAGTCTGCACTACTCGTAGGCTCAGCCGGTAAAGGCTGATCAAATGTAAGAGTACGGGCAGTCTCATCAACACCACCTCCTGTGCGAATACGACGTAGCTCACCTGGTAAGTTATTCAGCTCACGCCAGTCATCCGTCACTTCAACCCAATCGCCATCATTAAAACGCAGTAGGTCATCACGACCAATACTCTCTAGCGTGATTCTGTCACGCTCGGAGTTAATATGTGTCACACGCGAAGCAACCGTAGCATTATCGCGAGACCATTTAAAAGTGGCGACACCCAAAGGCCCTCCTGTATGCACTTCAACCCGATAGAGTTGATTTTCTAACCCTCTATACCCGGCATCAGGAGATATCAAACATGGGTTACCTTCCTCTACTGGGGGTGCACTAATTGCCGTTGTTACGCGTCCAGCTGAAGGCGCTATTGCTTCACGCCAACCGGGAATATCTTCACCTAAGCTATCTCTTGAAATATTACCTACATCTTCCAACACCTTGACTTGCCATACTGTTTGTCGGCGTCCTGTGGTATCCACACCTATAGCTGATTCAATGAGATCGGGCTGCTGCAATGCGCTCACATCGCGCTGCCACACATCCACATACACTAGATGAGGTCCCCCGCCAGGTAATGCATCACGATCAAAGCTCGCAGATGGATAAGCACGTCGATAAGGCTGACGAGTAAAATCAACGTTGGCAGTACCGTTCAGTTCTGCTAGTTGTGCATTCCAAACATAGGGTGGACCACCATGATTTTCTGCTAACAAGCCATCAACATAGATACGCCCAGCGCCAATACTCAGCGCGCCACCCGTTGCCTCAATAAGAAAACCATCATGTGTTGTGCGTGGAACAACACTGCCATTGAATGTATCTAGCGTGCCTGCCTGTAGTCGGCGCGCCAATTGCGCAACCCACTCGTTCCAATCAGAGTCCAATTGGACACGGCCTTGCTGCATGACAACGCCCAAGAAATCCTTACGGGCATCAAAACGAATGCGGCTTAGATCGAAAGTCATAATCTGTACTCCCTCACGATTCGTAAAAAATTCCGGCGTTCATGCCTACCCGCAAATATTCTGCCAAACGAATATGCAGGTTAGTTTCACGCTGAGAAGCATATAAATGGTGAAATGCACCCATTTCACTTTCATCATCTGCACCACTCGCAATTTGATCTACAGTGCTGCTGGATAGCTGACCATAAGTAGCCGTACCGTAATGAAGAGAAGTAAAATGCGGAACAATACTCTGCTCAGTCTGTAGCGAATCAGGTTGGCAACGATAACGTGCAGGCACAATCGAATTAAATGGCAGCCAAGAGAAGCGCACACACCCCGCTTGTTTACGCTCTACCCTAACGGGACTGACCCAACTATCGCCACTAGCAAGTGCTGAAACTAAAATACTATTTGATACTAATGAAAACTCACTCGCATGCACCTTGCCCACCACCGTACAAGCAACCAGTGATAACTCTGCTCCCGGTGCTTCACCATCAACCGCAGCAAAAGCGACATTTTCTGGCATGTTCGCATCGATAAAACTATCTTCTGCATGTACTTGGCTACGCGCATGCGTTCTAACGGCACCAATAATTGAGCGATCAACCTGTACTTTCAGCCCAGCAAGTGCGCTCTCTAGACTCGCCTCACCACTGTGCTGTACAGAACCATCAGTGTTTAATGTAATACCTGGAACTAATGTCGTGTGCAAAATATGAAGCTGAGAAAGAGCATTACCCAGCTCATCAGGAATCACTATCGGCGCACCACTCATTAACAGCCCATTTAGCGTGCAACCACTATTACTACCACCACGAATTACCATCCCAGCCACTTCCAGCACGGGTCGACGATTATTCATTGCACGAATTTCCACATGACCATTTGCGACCACATTTATATCTAAGTTCTCGCTATAACGGCTGTTATCAGTAATTTCAATGACACCATCACCACTAATATCCAATAACGCCGCGGCCAGTGTTGAGTGGTCATCCGGCACGCGTACTACTTGTGTACCCACTAAAGGCGTTAGCAAGCTTTCGCCACGCTCATATTCGCCACCACCCACATCCGTACTGAAACCTTCATACCACGTCAAACGCACATCGACAGGATCATTCACATCCGCCGGTAATGCTACGCGGCCAAGTACAGGATCGATGGCATAATTTCCTGAAGATGGAGGGCTATTTGCCCAGGTAGCACCCTCGTCGCTTAAGTTACATACACGAATTTTATCTCGTTCAATCATCACACCATCAATTCTCAGCACAACACTGGGCGCTGGGTTGTCCTGCGGCTCTCCAGCACTGGGGCGCTGGGCAACATAGCGTTCCAAATACCGGTTCATACGCCGCCGAGATAACGGCAGGGGAACATTATCTGGTTCAGCTAGATGACTAATGTCATCTTCTGCTTGCGGGTAATTGTATAAAGGTACGTCATAACCAAGCGGGTTTATGTAGTATCGATGCGGGCCCGCACGATAAGCAGGCGTTTGAGAACGTGGATAGGCTTTTATACGCCACAGGTGCAACCCGATATTCAGTATATTATGGCGCCCCAGAGACTCTACACGACGAACATTAATCGTCCGATTAGCCGTTTCAAATCCTGTTCCAATCCACTCTAGAGCTTCACTTTTACGCAGATCGGGTGATTGTAAATTATGCGGCCTTATATGATTCATATATTGCGTGGTATTAATACGCTGAAAATATTCAACCACGCGCGCATCCCACGCCGTTACATCCCTTGCTAATTGTTCAAGCACCAGCGCTGTACCTTTACGCCGTCGTAATGCAATAGTATGTGCCACTTCTGCACGTGGGCTTGCCACCTTAGCGACTACGCTATGTAAACTATGGTAGCCAATAAGGTCTCCTATATAAGGCACTATCCAGTCGGCACACGTCTCAATAAAGAGGTCATCGTAAAGCTGATCTAGGCTCTCCTCTGCCACATCAATTTGCTCTGCTAACACAACAACTAACTCTTCTAACGGGCCACGTTCAAGACCAAGAGACTTAGCCAATTCGGCATCACGGATACGATGAATCGCCGGTAACAATTCAAACAGTTTTTGTGCATCAAAACTCATGGCAGCACCTCCAACTCTATTTCATCCGATATCGTTAGCATTTCGGCGGGCAAAGGCTGCTCAAACAGAGAGGCGACCGGCAAGGATGCGAACAAACGCGGTTCAACAGAAGACGCCGCCGTTGAAAGGCGGTTCAGACGAGTAAGATGCACACCCTCTACCCCGCTTATAGCCTGCGCAACCGCGATGACTTCATCAGCGGATACTGTTTGCCCAAGGCTACGTTGAGCAAAACCAAAATGGGTACGCAAAGCAGCATCAACGCTATCAAGCACCCTTTCTACTTCATGCCCTGCCTGCACTTTGATTGATAAACGGCAACGAAAACGCACATGCGAAAAGTTAGTAATTCGTAATGGTACTAAAGGGTCTCCGTATGTGGTTAATGCATCACGTAAATTACGAAACGTATCACTACTTTCAGGAACAAGTGCTCCATCAATACCTGCGATGGTTAGGAACATACCCCGGGCAGGGCCCACCGAAATCCACAAAGCATGCGCCTTATCAATACCAGCAAAAGCACGTGAAAAATTAGCGTAATCATTTTCTGAAACAACACGTTCAATCGTAAGCACCGTCAGTGGGGCATTGCTTCGAGCTCGTAATAATGACTCAACATTCTCGCCACCGGTAGCCGCTTCAGGGTTAACTACTTCACTTACTCCGAGAGGGCGTGATAGTAAGGTTGTCAGTTGGCCGGTTTCAATATTACCCGCCGTACCAATACCTTTACGGTAGCTAGCCCTCACATTACTCTCGCCACTGGGTAAACGCGCACCTTCACTGCCATCACCAAAATTTATCTTTGTAACTGCATCATCACTGTGGAGCGTCTCATAGACTCGAGCATTTGGGGGTGCGCCATGTAACATAGGCACTTCTGACCACAGAACATCATTGACCCGCAGCTCTAATGTTGAACTGCGCCCGCTAGGCGTGTTGGCACTGATATAAGTCAGCGGTTTCTGATTCAGCACGAAGCTTTGATCAGCCCGGCCACCATCGCCACTGCCCAACATAACTTCAACCGATTCACCATGAGTGGCTGGAGCAACGTTGGCATTGATCCGTGAGCTACTTCTTGCGTAAACATGCTGTGTCGCACTTGTTAATTTTAAATAGCTGCGATCACGATCACGCGTCACTGCATCATCGCTATCCGCTAAAAAGATGACTTCAGAGATAACGGCGTCTTCTTCACGCTCAGTATCCAGCATAAAATCTGCACCGCTGAGTTCCACCTGTCCGATACAAGCATCTCGGTCTTTCAACGTCAGCTGAAATCTAATACCTCTTCTGCCTATTAGCCGTGCAAAACCTCTGGGGGATATATAGCTGGGTGTACCGCTATTCAAGCGCAGTGGTGCTACCATTAGCATCAGGCTATCGCCTTCTACTAACGGCCGCTCTGTACCGTCTTCACAGTACAGTACAAGGTTCATAATGCCTCTTGCCATGACAATTCGCTGACGTTTACCACTTATTGCGAGTGGTTGTTCAGGTATTAACGCTTCGACATGCCCGGCCAAGGCAATAGCCTCACCATAAACCGGAAAATCAAGTGGAACATGTGCAAGCGGTAGCTCTTCACTATCTACACGCACACTTAAACTACGAACCGCATGTTCAAATTCGGTGGGTAAACGGCCCTCTGGCAATTCGCCTTTTAATCCTAGCCGAGTAGTTTGTCCTGACATTAAATATTCAGCGCGGCTCGCTGCCACCACGCTATTGATTTTATACAGCTCAATGGAATTAGGCACCGACAACAATGCCCAACTACCAGCGACCACCGAATCATGCACACGGCTCAGATCAATCTCATCAGGGGTACGCACTAACGGAGCTCGACGGCCAGAAGTGACCACGATTTTACCTACAAGAGCCCGATCTACATCAACAACAATACTTTGATAAGCAGCCTCAGCAGCATGTCGAGGTGCATTCAGTAGCGCCTCGGCATCTTCAACCATTGGTAATAGCTGCTCAACCAACTCAAGCGGCACCTGCAAGGATGTTGGCATAATCGACTCTATTTGAGCCATCATACTACCTGAAGCAGATTCACTAATGGGAGGGCCTCCTGCACGCATAACCCCAACCGCTGCAAAATGGCGCGCAACTTCGGCAATGCTTTCAGGGGTAGCAGGCGGGAAAGGTGCAGGCAAATTACGCGCAATGGTCACGGCTGTACTAACAAGCGCAGCAACATCAGCGGTCGCCGCTGCTCCCAATGCAGCCACCCCTGCAGAATGAGTGAGCTCTTTCATCTCTACAGCAGCATCACCTAATGCCGCTAATGCCTCTGCGGGATTAAGCAACGCAGCTGTATCAGTGATACCTGACTGTGCTTCGCGTGCCATTTTGGCAACATCTTGCCCTAATTTGGCAAACATAACACCAGCAGAACTAGCGATTTCATCCTGTAATTTTTGAACCAATTGAGCAATATCAGACCCGGCAGCAAACAGCCCTTCCGTCCACAGTTTCACGTCTGCAAATATCCCAGAAAGATTAACTAAGTCTGCAAAATCTGCATTTGTGAGCTCCTCACCTATTGAGCTTCTTATCTGGTCAACCACTTCTCCCATGATAGATGCAGTAGAGCTCAAATTAATAGTAGAGGGAATATTGCCAATTTCAGAAGAGGCTTGCTGCAATGCTGCAGTAGCCCCGGCCAATCCTTCATCCAAATTATCCAAAGCATTAACGGCACTTTCGAACCAGTTATTACTACCTTCTAATTCATATTTTACATCTGTTATAGCCTGAACAGCCTCATCAACTGCGTCACTCCACACCTTCTCTAAACCCGGCAATACCGCTACTGGAAAGTTGCCCTGCCCAGTGCTCAACGTATTTATCAAATCATCTAAAACGGCTTTAGCAATATCAAGACGATGAATCAAACCTTGCTCAGAAAGCTCATGAACTTTGTTGGGCAAACCCACAAGACTGTCGGCAATACCTTGCTGGTAAAAATCCCGAGCGAATACTTTTATCAAGTCATTGCCACTGATTTGCAGCGCTTGTAAGGACTGGCCCTGAGCAAGAATCAATGTGCGCGCACGTTGAGTGACCTCATTCACGGCTAAATTCGCCACCTCAGAGAGCCCTTCAGCACTTTCACGAGCCATGCTCATGGCTCCCTCAGCAATTTTCCCACCCGCCATCACCACACCCGTACCTGCAGTCGCGGCTCGATGCATAGCCATCGCGGCGGCACCATGAGCGGCGCTATTAGCAGCGAGAACAATGTCATCGACGGTGGCTGCGATGAGTGTTTCAGATAACTCAGCGCTACCACTGCGCCGCTCAGGAAAAACAGGAGCTCGCACGCTAAAATCTGGCCACTCCTGTGTATCTTCTGGCCGCTGAAGTTCATCAGCACTTAACAGCCCAATGTAGTCAGCCTTACTGTCATCTGACAAGCTTCGCCAGTCAGGAGCTGTATGACCAAATGCTGCAGCACGGGTCCGAAAAGTATAAATCTGAACACTCTCATGGGCGGGTAATACAAAAGGCCGTGAATGGCCAAGCCCTAGCTGCCAACTCACTCTTGTTAACCCACGCGCTGTATCGGTCTCTAGCGCGGTTATTACTCTTACATCCCAACGTTCTCCCTGTGGATCTCGCTCCTGCTCAGCGCCGACAATGAGAATTAAGTCCCCCACTATCAGTCCTGTATCAATTCCCTCTAACCACAGCTGAGTATCACCAAATACAGGCGTTTTAAATTCATTCTGCTGGACATGTATTGCATTCCATTCAGCACGGGCTCTGGCTAACGAAACGGTCTCAAATGTTTGAGCTTGTTCATCTTGCCCTGGTACGCTTTGCACGCGAGTGCCGATTGGAATGTCAATCGCAGGTGCGACTGAACCCGGCACACTTTGAAGCGTAAATGCCAAATGTGTACTAGCAGCAACCCCAGGGGCCAATTGGTACCCAATAAGTCGCGCCATCTCACCTACCGATAGACGCTCGGTTGCTGTTCGTAAATAATGTTCATGAGCAAAACGCTCAGTATAAAAACTCAACACGTCCAATGAGCAAGCCAACCCATCGGCGATAGCAATAGTGAAATCACTACTCTCACGTGTAGTAAGCGCAGCCAATGCAGGATAGTTTTCACTTGATAAACGGGCTTGTAAAGACTCATAAAAGTCTTGGTGCCTGCCAATCCGGTAAGTGAATTGCAGCAACCCCGGTGGATTATGTAATCGGCGCGGCGTTATTACATTCACACCACTGCAGCAACCACAATCAGACTTATTTCTGTCATGTCCGCTCATCATTTTCCTCCGTGCAACTCTAGTCGCAGCACTCCGTGCTCAGGGAAGTTAGGATTATTATCCAGACGTGCTATTTCCAACGGCCCCAAATCCATATAACCATCGGCTAATGGTTTAAGATCTTGCTGACTTTGGCGCTGAAATCGCGTTACTTGCACAGAATCCACACCAGCAACACTCCGGGCTGCCGCATATATCGTACTGAGATAAACAGTTTGGCCAAAGCTGAAATTATCGGGATGAAACAAACCTAATGTACCGTCGCTGCGCACTGAGCTACTCAGCACATCTAGCAACACCTGGCGAACATTACTGCGAAAATAATTAACGTTCACACACACCAAGATGTCAATTTCAAGTGACACATGTACCGGATCATTAACGTGTACATCGTGGCCCGCCATGCGATACCTATCTAAATGTTCCACTACTGTGGTATCGAAACTACCCTCTTTAACAGAGAATCCTTTGTTTCGATCAACCGTTGTGAACACCGTATGCCAACTACCCGTCCAACGCAGCCTACTACTGGCTCTTTGAACACCGCCAAGCCGTTCGACAACCTCCGAATAGTCTGCGGGAGTAACTGCTCTCTCTTGTGTACGAAATGCATAGGGAGCATGCCGTTTAACCTCTTGGCGACTTTCGGGAGCCCGACCTCCACGTGCAGGCAAAAAGTTTGTCACACTTGTGATACGGCCCTCACTGCTGACCAAGTGCACAATACTGCCCGCCCCCACATTGCCTTGCGGTCCATTACCTATCCGATAATGGGCTGTGAAGACGGTTCCGCTATCCGGGCGCCGGCCATGTACATCATCACCAAAGCGTATTTGAGCCGTGCCACCATCTTCACTTTCTAAGACAAAGTGGGTATCGATAGCATCGCTTGATAGCAAATCTCGACGAGCATGCCAGCTAGACGTTGTATCAATTAGTGTGGCAACCGGCAGTGCATCTTGCGTGCGCCACTCAAATACAGAATGCGCACTAGCCTCTGAGTCAAACAGCACCCACTCACTATGGCCAACGCCGAGTTCAGAATAATTTTTTAAACTATGCCCTTGGTATGTAACAGGGCCACTCGCTAAGTGAGGTTGAAAACGTACCGGTAAAGGTTGTGGTGGTTGGTCATTACACCCGCTCTGTTTTTCAGGGGGGTAATATAAGCGTGAGGCTGGTACTGGCTCAGTAGGGTTATCTGAAATGCTAACGCCGTGATCTACTAAAACATTGTTACCAAAAGCCAAGCTAACATTTTCAAGTAATGCTCCGCCATGAGCCTCATCACTTTGTGCGGATAAGCACAGTGGAAATGGCATGGCATCATCTTTATACCAATTGATTTCAGTAATAGGTGAATCATCTAACGGGTCAGTAAGGGGGGCGCCCTCCTTAAAAGCGTTAACATAGCGCAGGCGCACTGCGTGTCGATTCTGCGGATTGGCATCCTCAACTACACCACTTTGCGCCCCCATCATTTCCCGAAAGATCAGCACACTACCTACTTCTAAATCAGGCCAATGACCTCGAAGTGTCGCTTGGACTGCACCTACCGGCAAACAACAGCTAGCATCTCCCCACGTATAAAACTCAAACTCATTATGCTCTGACCTAAGCGTTAAAGAATGCATAGGCTCAAACACTGCTGGATTTGCCTGTAATGCCGTACGCTCCTCAGGAGAACCCGACAACATACGTACCGGCACACTAGGCACATGTGTATAGAAGCGAATATCTGCGGGCAACGCAAAAGCGCTCCCCTCATCGACATGAAAATGTAACCATGTTCGAGCATTACACCCCTCATGCATATGATAATCCACCAGCAGTGCATGCCTTCTGATGCTCGTACGCCGACGTGCTGTGTGCAAGTATGCTTCGGTGCTGATAGCATCCAGATGATAATGTTGGAAATCCCCCACATAGGCGATGAGTTCTGCCATCGTACTTGCCATATCTGCCGGGCTGCGATCACGCCACCCCGGCATCTGGCGGCTCAGCCGGTCAATGACAAGACGGCGTATGCTAGAAAAATCGCGCGCTAAATAGTTAATATCAGGTGCATTAGTTAGATTCTCAGAACAATCACTTTTGTCTGCACAATCAAAATCGCTAGGGCACTCAACTTTAAATGTGAAATTGATCGCCGATAAGCGCGGGTCGAAACCGTTTAGCGGCTCATCGTTAACACTGCTTTTAACCAATGTCAGTTGATAACCCGAAAAATCACCGCTGCTTCCGGTGCGTATTAAGAGCAAATGATCAGCGTCAGGGAGTGCTGTAAAGAACGCCTGTTCGGCCAGTGAAATATCCGGCAATGCAGGCGGTTCACTCGCAATAGCGACCCACTCCACCGTGATATGACGAATTCGCTCTCCCCCCTCAATGCGGATATTTTCAACGCTTAACCCGGGAGGAACAGGTTTTAACAACCGTAGCATTAATGTCTGCTGGCGCGGGCTGCCTGCAGGGGCATCAAGATCCAGAACCTCAAGCCAGTCAATACCATTGAGTGTTGCATGGGCCTCCACGGCAGCACGTCGGTTCTCTTCACAACAGGTGTAAATCATTAGCCACCTCCTTGTTGGAAGTTTTCCTGATAACGCATCCCCGTACGACGAATCGAATACTGAATATTCACAGATAAACGTGAATCAACCGCTCCAATCTCGACCAGTTCAACCGTAATAAGGTCAGCCATCCATTGCTGCAGCGCACTTTGAACCAAAAACTGAGTAGTAGCGGCAAGTTCAGGGCTATTGGGTGCAAAAACTAACTCTCGTAAGCCACTACCAAAATCCGGTCGCATGACTCGCTCACCCGGCACCGTAAATAAAACCTGCTCGATTAAGCCACGAATCCACAATGCCTCGTCATCATCAAGGGTTCGACCACGGCCATCAAACTGTAAGGGAAAGTGAACATGTAAAGTCATTGTTAGCTCCCTATCACACGTGTTTGTGCTGACACAGGCATCAGCGGTGTACCATTGGGGACACAAATGGCCTGACTATCCATCAGTAGTAACGGTTGCCCGTTAGAGAGTACTCGTGTCGCTGCCATTACCCATTGGCCCGTGATGCATGGAACAGGGCTTCCTGACACATTAAATGGGCAACCCGCAATCATATAGGGCGAACTCATGACAACTGAGGGTTGGCCACTTACCATAACTCTTGGATTCGGCACTGTTGGCGTAGCCGTACCGCCGTGTGCGCATAACACGGTTGCGCCTACATGCAATATGGGTCCTGGCATATCAGATCACCGTTAGTGCGCCGTTATTAATCGTCACAGAGGGGCCGACCAGCGTAATCACTGCCCCCTTGCCATTCTGCATATAAATACCCGTGTCATTCACAATAAGAGAGGCCCCCGTTGTGCTCTTCAACATGATGCCGCCTGTTGGCCCTGGCATATCCGATATCGTCATGCCATTTTGCAGCGGTGTTTGAAATGTAATTGCCGGTGTCGTTGGTGGGGTAAGCAGCGCCAGTGCAGGAATTTCTGCTGTACTGCCCCAAAAGCACCCCACCCAGATAGGGTAATCCGGGCTACCTTGCTCAAACTCAACCCAAACACCCGAACCAATAATGGGTAACGCCACCATGCCGTTTTGAATTCCCGCCAGTGGTACACAAGGCATCGCCCAACTGGTAGGCACCAAACCGGCCACATCCGGCACCTGTATTTGCAAGCGCCCTTGCTGCATCGGGTCGATATTATTGAGTACCACACCACGGTATTTGCCAAAGTAGGTTTCACTCATACAGGCACCCTCGGCGTAATCGAGATCAAACCATTACGCGTTAAACTAAAACTCTGTTTAAACTCACCTCGCTTAAGTGTGCTGGTCACACTTCTTACGTAATAAAGCCCGTCATAAGCAACACCGACACCACGCACGCCGACGAGCTTGCGAGGTTTAAGAATATTTCCATAGCGCAGTACATCTAAGCTCCCTGATCCGGTCACCGCATCTTGTGATGTTTTAGCCTCATCCAGCCCTTTAGAGAGTGCTTGCATAGGGTTCATTTTTGCGGTGTCTTTCATAAATTTGATATTAGCGACCGGGGCAGGTAACACACCCAATGGTGGTTGCAGTGGGTTGATATTGGGGACCGGAATAGGGATCGGTGCGCGCGTCAGTTGGTTTTGGATATAAACTATCGGCAAAACACCTTTAGTAGGATCAAAGTTAAAACTCAGTGATTCCACATTGCTATGCGCATCCATATCATGATTAAGTGCAGGCTGCGGCGGCCCTATTTTTATTTCAGGACCGAAATAGGCGATATTGGTTAACGGGACTTCTCCTGGTTCTATGTAGAACACATATCCCACTTCACTGGCTAGCTGCTGCAAGTATTCTAAATCGGTGCCTTGGTGTGCAGGTATTCGTTCAACCGGAATAGGTACATCGGGAAACAACGCAGGGATGGGCAGTGGAATAATGCCAAAGGCTGCATATTTAGCGCAGATCAGCGCGACTCGGGCTGTAATAGGCATGGCAGGATAGGGAAGCCCACTAAAATCGATGAGCCCCATGACTTTCGTTAAATCATCACCTGTCACCGTGATATTACCGGGCTGGCCATTTTGCCCAGCTTGCACCTCAACATTGGTGACAACACCATCAAACAAAGGACGCGGCCTACCATTGAGTGTAACTATCAACACTACACGTAATGGTGGTGTACCCACACTGGTATTTTGTCCCACCGCAATTAAAAAAATCGTGTTCAGTTCTGATTTACTATGAACCTTAAAACGTAACTGAAAACCACTGGATGAATCAGCAGCACTCGTTACCGTTGCCTCTTCGAGCGCATTAATCATCATGGCGGGCACAGGAATAGGCACCACAGGCCCAATCATCAGGCTCATATGCACAGCACTAGACATCCGCGCCTCCCGATACTCCTTCAGGCAAGGTAATACGCAAACGTTTACCCAAACCCAAAGCCTCTATCAGTTCATCGGGCCGCATCGCACCATTCGCATCACAGATACCCCAATACTGTTGAGAGTCACCCAAGTATGTTGCTGCAAGATTATCTAAACGATCGCCTTCCACTATTTGATGCTCTTGTAAGGTAGCAAAGTTCTCTGGTGGTGGAATAAAGCGCCGCCGGACATAGGTAATCAGCTCACCATCAGGTTGCGCCCATTGAGCGGTATCCAAACCGCGATAACGGCTACCCGGCGCAAAAGCCGAAGTACTCAGCGCATTCGCTTGCATGAATGCTTTAATGGGATCAATCATGGTATGCCTCCTATCCCTAGTGCATCAAAACCAAAAGTTGCGGCTTTCTTCGCTAACTGCTCACGTGACTGCAGGTAGGCCATAAATAAACCACCACCTTTGTGGTCAAAGCCCAAATCATCAATCGTTAGCACACGTAACCCAAGATTTACTTTGGCCCTTAACGGATTCAAAGAAGGATCAAAGGCCTCCTCAATAATTGAAAACTCAGTGACTTGCACTGGCACTATTCGACTGGCACCCCACACAAACAGCGTTAGCGCTGACTCCATGGGAGCAATTTCCAACGTGCCGGCATTAGCTAGCGCCTTATTCGCCAACAAGCTAGCACTAGCGGGGTTTATTAAGGCTTCCAAGAGAGCCAATTGCGGCGCTACACCAAACTCAACTACAGACTGATGCTGCTCCGGAAATTCCAACTGATCAGCAGCATCAATCTCTGCTTCCAACTTCAGTGTTTCTGACGCAGGGCCTTTAAGGCGTAAAACTTCAGATTGGGCGGCGCCGTCTCCCATCCGTTGCGCCTGAAAGGTACGCGTTAATGTTCCTGGGTTGTATTGCAGCGAAATAACTCGCAGTACCCGTGCAGATGCAGGGTCAACCAACACAATACCGCCTTTAATAACGCGGGGAGAATTTGGAAAAGTCGTCATCCAGATGTCACTCCTGTGTGGTTGATACAATCCTTAAAGCCCAGTGATTCAACTTACCCTGATCAACACCGGCGTGATCCGAGACCTTCAGTTTCCAAACGCCTTTAACCGCTTCACCCTGAAAAACCTGCAGCGCACTCGCATTTGATAAACTATAAATTCTAATCACATTATTGGCAGAGCCACCGATACGGTTGTGTAGTAACACAGAAGTAGCGCTTGGGGAGGTCAACTCCACTTTTAAATCACCCACATAGGTATGCGTGATATCCAACGAAACTTCGATGCTATCCAGATGTCCGGTTTTTGAAACAGATAATGAACGCTCAATACCGCCTTGGACATTATCGGGAATAATCATACCCGGGCTCTCTTCAACCACAATTGAGGTATCTGTTTGCCCTTTAATCTCTAACGACCACGCTTTTAATCGACCACGGTCCACCAGCGCCAGATCCTGAATATGCAGTGCCCACTCCCCTTTAACCGACTGCCCTATTAACGCTAATAAGCCTGGAGTCGAGGTGTTATCAAACTCAACGTGGAGATCATTACCACTACCACCAGTACGATCATGTAACGGTACAACCGAGCCTGAAGGTGATATTAGAGAGACGCGTAAGTCACCAATATAGGTATGGCTGATATCTACGTTGACCTTGATTGATGCCAACGCAAATTCACGCGTACAGACAATTCTATCCTTTATACCTCTCTCGTTATTATCGGGAATACTTCGATCCGGAGTAGAGTCACCTTGAAAGGTTTTATCTCCCACCGGCAGATTACGGCTTAACGCCTCAGCGACTACCGCATTGGCATCCACACGCCCATGCCCAAACCATGGGCTCCAGCTACCCTCGGGCTCTCCTGTGTCTATGAAAGCACCGTTATCAAAAGGGGATACCGGTGATACATCCCAATCCGTGTTCATATCGAAATTAGCGGGTGGCGTACGGGGGTAATCGCTGAAATCAAGGTCTTTAGATGCGGTCTGTTTAAGTATGGAAATAACCTCAAGCGCACTTAAGCTAGGGTTTGCAGAAATGGCCAAACCCGCGATACCGGCAACGAGAGGCGTTGCACTGGATGTACCACCAAAACTATGGGTTACACCACCTGATTCACCGGTTGTTGTGGTGATACCTAAGCCCCTCACTGTCATGCGGTAATAGGCATGGCTATTACTGGAAGGTGCGCACACACCAATCCCTGGGCCATAATTTGAGTAATGGCTGCGTCTCGCTGTACTCGCCAGTGCAGCAATATGCATCACACCCGCAATGCCCACTAAATTATTACGAAACACGCGCGTGGTTCTTACTCCCACCCAGACAAGCGCACCACCTTGCACTTCAACCCCATGATCATAAGGGACGGGCTGAGTAGCCGTATGATTAATCAAACAGTTTTCATTTCCTGCGGCCCAGAGAAACACAATCCCCTTACCACGCCGTCCGCCCGTTAAGGCCAGTGATTTAATCCGATTGATAACCGGCAAAGCCCAAATACTGGTCGGCACACCGCCCCATGAGTTGGACATCACATCAGCTTTATCAGCAATATAGTTAAGTGTGGTCAACAGTTTTGAGTCACTAATAAATAAAGAAGGCCCCGAAGATTCCCACTGAACCGGTAACAGCTGGCAACTAGCCGCAGCGCCCACAGTGAGCACCGAGTCAATCTCCCCACCGATAACACCACAGCACGATGTCCCATGATTAGATCCTGTTTTGTACATTTGCTGAGGATCTGCATCAATATCCACAGCCGTTACCAAGCGCGACCCACGAAAATACCCCCAGGATGCAAACTTATCAGGAGAATCAAAGTCGTGGTGATCCAGCTTGCAACCATCATCGGATACAGCAATAACAACTTCATCGCTGCCAAATCCATCGAGCAACCCCCAGGAGTTTTCACATAAGGCACTAGAACGCGCATCAAAATCTGGGTTATTCAAATGCGTATGTAAATGCCACTGCCGGGCATAATCAGGATCAGTTGGAATAGAGAATTGTTCAGCATTCATACGCTGATTTAAGTCATGCTCAGCGGCTTCAAGTAAGGGCTCTTCTTCGGTAAGTTTCACTACCAATTTAACGGGATTCATTCCGGTATGGTTAGTCAACTGAAACAGATAATCACGGTCACTGTAGGTAGCCGTTTTTATCAAACCATAACGGCCTGCAAAGTCATCAACCTGCTGATCTGTCATGGCTTGCTTGAAAGTAACAAAGATGCGATCCGTGATTAAAAACTCAGACCCCGAATCTGCCTCGTAATACGCATGGTGGGTTGGTGCAACAACACGACTACGTGACATCAAAGCATCAAGCTCAGCTCCACTAGTATTAATACGTGTTGATGCCGAGGAAACCTGTTCTGAGGATGCAATGGCATCATCATCCAAATCGGTGGGCAGCGCTCTCACTACCATTTGTTCAGGATTCTTTTCCAGTGCGACCTTCTGGCCACCACGATAGGTATAGGTTTTAGCTGACTTTTTCATCATTAGTCTCCTAGCCCAGTAAATTTTTATTCATATATTTCTATGCTGTCATCGTCGAAAGAGCTCACTAGCAAACCGAGCATAAGAGTCTGCATTGTTGAGCGCCCCCCGCCCTGTCAGGCGTATACCGGGCAAAAGCTCATCGACAGTCTCGAGCGAACAACCGTTAGTTCTCGAGCAGTATTCGAGATCATTGGTTAGGTCGCCCACATGACTTGCCTCGTGAAGAATGGTGTCTGCTAGTTCGATATTATCTACATTGAATCCATGGGCACACACCACCACGGGGCTTCCGAAGATGATGGCATGCGCCCCGACATATCCGGATGTTGTGGAACTGTCGCAAGGGGCCGTGCCCTGCGAAACACATTTGTAAGTTGGGCCACCAGAGATTGCTCTGAGCGCGGCGGTGTAGCCCTGATTAATAAGCCAACGTCGATCAAAAGCACGAGATCCGAAGAACTTCTGCAGTAGCGCTTCGTCGGGTGAGCCCCGCCTCATTCCTGAGATAGCTGCTTTGGCGTTCTCACCCATCCGTCGGGCCAATGGAAAGGCAATTCCGAGCCGTTCCCTCTGGTTTTCTGAACAGCCGTCCGTTGCTGGAAAGTTACGCTCGAGCTCTCCCTTAATCGTCTCACCGGTGAACTCGTAGCTAGACTCGACTAATAGCAGGGCAACACTTCGATTCAGTGTTCGTTGTCCCGCATTGGAGTTTTCGGTGATGCAGTTTTGGATCAGCCCTCCTGTCGCTGACGTAATCCGCGCCTGCAACGGTGCCGGTAGAATAGATAAGACAGCCTTAGCTCGTTGCTCACGTAATGATTGGTTGGCGGCCTCACTTCCCTGGCAATCAGAGAACCCCTTGATCCGCCACTTTTTCTTGTCGGTCTGAGCGTTTGTGAGGAAGCGTGTCCAGTAGACGGTCTGTCCAAGGTTCGATTTGATCGCAGCACTACCGATGTTGAAGTTGGCGATCAAGGCACCCTTCTCACCCGAGGCTGGAATGATAAGTTGCGGAAGAAAGACCATCGGACCGCCATGAGCAACTTGTCGCTCATTTTTCTCTCGGGATGGGCACGCCTTTCCAGACATTCTAGGGGGATAGCAATTCGCATATCGCTGGATGATGGAATGACTAGAAACTACGGCAGTCTCTTGAAAAACTCTTTCTTTACTCCTCCGTTGTAATGGAACACTCGCGTTATAGATTGACTTAGTAGTAACTTGACCAGCTTCCGCCACTTGTAACGCTTTTTCCCCCATCACATCCGCTTCATGCTCTAACCCCTTGTCATCATTAATTAACACGCCCTCTGTCTGTATCGTCGGCTTCACTCGCCCCTGCATCTGCTGGACAACATGCCACCCCTCATGTGCAAGATGCTTCTCTTGACCTGAGCCAACATGAATATCTTGTCCTTGCGTATAGGCTAATGCATTAATTTGACGTGTCTTTGAAGAGTTCCTATGCACTCGTACGCCAGATAAATCAATTCCAGAAAGGGCTTCCAAGCCAGTCCTTAGCAAGCTAGGTAAACCAACGCGACTACCCACTAGCTCCTTATTTTCTTGGCTTTGTGTTGCTACAGAACTATTTTTTTTGTTACAAAAACCACACTGATCATTTGCTGCAATATGCTGGCCACACGCACACTTACGTTGCAATACACGAGGCGCTGCCCGGTGCCGCGTATTACTTGTTTTGTCCATGCGCTCGTGACTCATTCGCTTTTCCCAATCTTAAGTTGATTAATTAAGCTGAATCTCCACCACTATCTCTAATGCCCGCTTCATTAAGTAACGCAATAACAGCGGCAGCGGCGGCTGTTCCTAAGCCACCAACAATCAGTCCAAACTCGCATGCGCCTGAGGCAAAACAAGCAATAATCGCTGCTGTAGCCGCAGCGCCCAATAACACGGTTATCCAATAAGGCAAATTTACAGGAGTGGGTGCATCACCGGACTGATCCCTACAATTACAGCCAAATTTCATACCACCCCATTGGCACATTCCTCTACGGCCGGCAGGCGTGGTGCATCTAGCGCCATTACAATTGCGGCCAGTTCGCCCTGCACATCCCACTCGCTGAATAACTCGTGAGACCTGACCATTAGTCGATTGCTGGACTACATGTGTTAATTCATGCGCTAATAAATGCCGCCCTGTAGATGTACCAGGCGAATACTGATTAGCTCCAAAGACCACATCACTACCAACGGTGTAAGCTCTAGCATTAATAGCATTGCTTGATTCAGCTGCTTTATCACCGGTATGAATACGCACGCTAGAAAGATCTAATCGTGTGAGAGGTTTTGCTTGTTCACGTACTGATGAAAAGTGAAGAGGGCTTGAAGGTAAAGTATCAGCCACTTGATCTGCTTCTCTTTCATAAAGACTATCCGCTGCACCCAAGCTCAAACTACTTGCAGCAACGCCTCTTTGAGCTGAGCTTATCGGCGCACTCACTAATGTTTGTGCTAGGTGCTGCTCCATAAAAGAGCGCGTTGCTGCATCTAAAGGCTCCCCAGCTGAATGCAGCTCATCGTATACCGAAGCAGGAATGTGATTAGCTTGGGCATTCTTTTTACTACATGTTTCACATGGGCCGCTCGCGCTCTTGTGCTGACCACAAGCGCATTTTCGCAGCAAAATGTGCCCTGCCAGTAACGCCGTTGATCGATCAATTTGCTTAGTTTGAGGTGCATATAACATTGTCATTTTCTGATCCCCCAATACACTGCATCACCAACTCTCTCACCAATACTGCTGGCATTTTGACTGCGGTTAATGGAAATAGGATAGGTCTTAATATATGGATTGCTTGTAAAGGGTAATAGCGTTTCTGTGCTTGCTTGACACGGCAGCTGCTCCCTTAATTTGGTCTCCAAAGCAGCAGTCAACGCTGCACTTAGCGTTTGTGTCTGGTGCGCCTGAATATCAATACCATCCAGTACCAGTGTCTCTATATGCAAATTAATACTCATGCGACCGTCCCCACCGACTTACCCCACCAAAAGTCTGACTCTTTAGCGGGGCGTTCCAGTTTTTTGTACTCGCTGCGGGCTGCACTTAACACGAGTGGCATACTAATTTGTGAGTTTTGCTGGGCCGCCAAAAATGCAGCATTAATGGCCACGTTATGTATATTCCCGCCTGTGAGGCTCAGCTTAGCAAGATGCTGATAATCGAGTGCTCCATCAATTGGAGTTTGTGTAGGAAACACTTTTTTCCATATATCTGCGCGTTGCTCGATAGCGGGGAATGGGAAATCGACAATAAAACGCAAGCGCCTTACAAACGCTTTATCCAATGCACTTCGCATATTACTGGCAAGAATAGCGAGACCTCGATAGGACTCCATACGCTGTAGAAGGTAATTGATTTCAATATTGGCATAACGGTCGTGACTATCTTTTACCTCAGTGCGTTTACCAAACAGTGCGTCGGCTTCATCAACAAATAAAATGGCGCCGCTATCTTCTGCCGCATCAAACAGCTTGCGAAGATTCTTTTCCGTTTCTCCAATGTACTTGCTCACTACCGATGATAGATCAACCCGATACAGATCAAGCTCAAGCTCATTTGCTATCACTTCAGCAGCCATGGTTTTCCCGGTTCCGCTTTCGCCAACAAATAAAGCATTAATGCCTAAGCCACGGTTCATTTGCTCACGAAACCCCCATCCTTCATAAACATGATTGCGATACGCCACCTGACCCACAATTTGCCGAAGCAACTCTGTTTGCTCCTGCGGCAATACCAGTTGGTTCCAGGTAGCTTTACTATCAATTCGTTGTGCTAACTTTTCCATACCGGCGCGAGCAGAAACACGACAGACATCCCATAGCTCGCCATTTAAAGCCGTTTCACTTTCTTTACAGCGCTGCAAAGCTGCGTGAGCCAAAGCGTAAATATCATGCTGTGAAAAAGAAAACTGCTCTGCCAAACGTTGGGAGTGCCCGTCGTTAGATTGCTGCAATGCATTACTCCACAGTTGCTGCTGCTCTTGTGGCGTTGGCTTACTGATATCAATTGAGAGGTGCTGCTCAAACCCTGCCCCCCTACTTCCCTCAATACTGACAAAAGTAATTCCTTTGTTATGCTCCAAAAAACGTTGAAGTAAGTGCTTTTCAGAATCACTGCTACTAGACACATCAAGATATAAAGCGAGCGGCATTAAATAAGATTCTCTCTCCCAAAGGCGCCTAAAGGCTTCGAAATCACCGTTACTACTGGGGAATGATTGCAAATTGATAGAAAAGAGATTCACATCTAGAGCAGATGAGACACGCTCAGCCACTAAACGTTTACTGGCAGAGTCATGCCCTAACAACTCAATAACAGGTATTTTATTACTGCCAAAGCTCACTTGCAGTGCAGCAACAACTTTCTCAACCTGCTCCTGTTGAGAAAGGGGTAACGCATAACCTGCATTCAACTGGACATCAATACCATCCAACAAAGAGGACAAACGATCATCAAGATAGCTCAGCCCTTTAATATAATTAACAATTCGCTCGTCTGCCCCAAGTGCGGCGCTCGTTAACGTCTGTGTTCCTGGTTGGTTAATCTCTAGTAGTCGCCAATATCGCAACGGCGCTTGAGGAGTTAATACATTCCAATCAGGGTCATCAAAAAGTACAAAACTTAACGCAAATGTTGGGTAGGGTTTATTACGGTCATTTTGCGCTTTAGCGCACAACTCACCAATACCAGTGTCGAGCTCCATCGCTGTACACAGTGCTAGCACCTGAGTATCAAACGTAGATAAGCCTAAGGCTTGTGATAACAACACCATGGCAGGAGGAGGGTCGTTTGCTTCCAGCGTCACCATAGCTTGATGGGCTTTATCTACCTCATCGTCTTTGGGAGCATGATCATGACCAAGCGTAATTTGTGTCGCTTTTTTACGGCTAAACCAAGCACTCCATGATTTAACTTGGGCTTCACTTTTAGGTTCAGTTTTATGAACGGCCTGCTGTAATACCAAACGCAGCCATATCAACATGGCTGATAAGTATTGTTCATTGATACTAGCCCAGTCCGGATGTTGTTTCATACGATAACCACTTCCATTGCAGCGTCAAAAACAGGAGGAGTTACACTTTTATTGATCAATAAACTATCGATGCCATCGATACGTAAGCGAACATGACGAGTACCCACCGCAGCGCTTTCAACGATGAAGTTCACTGTATTAGTCGATGCGGGGTGTGCTTGAGCAAGCACTTCTTTACCGCCCAATAATAAGCTTGCACGCTGTTGTGGCAAGATATTCGGGCTGCAAGTCAATGTTAATGCCACTGCGCCCACACCATTGCGCGCTACGGGATTAGGGGGAGCAATTGACAATATTTGGGGGGCAATCGTCAGTGGGTATATATTTGTTACACTCTGCCCACCTACCTTATTAATAACAACCTCGACTGCATAAACCCCTACTCGCCAACCAGCAGGAGCATTAGGGATATCCACACGTAACTGTGTATCGGTTCCACCCGCCATTACTGCTATCTCAACCGGGTTGGCAAGGTTCTGGTGATTAAAACGTACCCTGCTAGCACCACTGAGATGGTGCCCTTTAAGTAATAATGAATCTCCCAATACTGCACTTTCCTGCTGGCTAAGCAGTTCTATCTCAATAAGAGCTGGGTATGGCGGAATCAGACTGGCCTGCGCTAACACGCCCTGATCGGCTTCGCCTCTGGTTAAAACCGGCAATGGCGTAGCGGTAGGACGAGTGCTTTCAATCAGCACCAAGGAAACCTCATATCCCACTGACAACCTATATTCTGCCGACTGAAAGCTAGCCCATAGTTTAGACATCTCATCTAATGACAAGCCATCAGCGGTAATACGAATACGTTCAGTCTGATGGTGTAGATTCGAGTCTGGCATGATACCAATGATATCTGTCGGGCCTAAAATTGGATGATCATGTAAAAGACTCATTAACTGCCCCATCAACTGCTGGCCAGAAATATCATCATCATTAGCACCGTAAGCAGTAATGAGATACTTCAGTGTTAATGGCATTGGCGGATACGCACTCTCTCCATTGCGGCTCGTACCGGGCAGTGGTGAATTATTAAATGCAGTGTTAACTTGTGTGCCGTACAGAAAAATATTGATCTGTTCATCATCACCGCTACGCGCTTTACTAGGTGGCTGCGTCGTGATTTTAGCTTCATTATCCACCAGTCCATGTAACAAGCTTTTAAGTGTTGCTGTGACAGTGGCTAATGCCGCGGGGCTACTCATCCTTGCCTCCGGCGATCACGCTGTTCTAAATAACTTTCTAGTGTCATGGTATTCACAGGTTTTTTACGAGTATTAACCTGCGGGGCCGTATTCTCTGTTACGGCACGTACGTCAACGCGTCCAATAGTGACATTGATCACCGGCTCAACACTTGCGACTTGACTCTGTGTCTGCCAGCGCTGTTGTAACCCAGAACGCAGCTCTGCCAACCAATCTGGCGTTTGTAATTCTCCAGTCGATATATTCTGCTCACTTAGTGCTTGCTGTTTAACATCAGGCTTACCCAATACAGAACTAGCTGACTGGCTAACAAGCTTTACTGGCTCACGTAGAGGTGATTGATCGTCCGTATTTATATTTGTGACTGAATGTGTGTTTGTACTTAAGCTCTGCAGGACGGTTTGTATACGCTGATTAAGAGCATGATCAATGATTAGCGGTGGCTGTTTCTCTTCTGATAATGATTTCTCTTCTGATAATGATTTCTCTTCTGATAATGATTTCTCTTGCGATACTGATTTTGTTTTTCTATTACTCTTAATAAATGGTGCAGAAAGTGGCCCATCAAACGAGCCTTTTTCAAAAGAAGATTCAATTGAGCTATTAAAAAGCGGCTCTTGGTTTTTCTCCAAAGAGTTGGTCTTAAAATGAGCGTTGTGCAGATTAAGCTCTGGGTTTTTTTTATGTGTCTCAAGACTATAGTGGTTATGCAAAGGGGCTTTTTTATTTGGTTCAAGGGTGCTTTGCTCTTGCGGCCACATGTTTGCGGATAACTCACTCCTTATATGTACCGAATCATCACTTGGTTCATATGGTGAGTCATTCTCTTGTACAGACACAGGAGCGTTTTCTTTAAAGCTTTTTTCTTCAAACCTTAATTGCAGGCGCGGCTGAACGATAAGCCTAATGCTCGACTTCGCTTGAGCATTATCGGATTGATTGCGCACTACTAAGCTCTGAAAGTAATCCATTACGCCCCCATCATTCCTAGATAGAGTTGCCGACGTACTGGACTCAAACTCAATATTTGCTGCTCACTCCAGCCATACCCCACCGCCAATTTATAAACGGTTTGCAGCGTCCGCTCAGCCCAGCCGTTAACCTCTTCCCAGAGAAAACTGGCGATATCAAATAATACCGTCCATTCATGAGAGCACTCAGGGCATGCAAGGTTAATGCGTATATCCGCTTGAGGGTCTAACTGCTCAATACGCTCCATCAGTGCTTGAACAATCGTCTCTGGTAAATGCTCAGGTTCATAATCAGAACCTTCACGTTTTGCCTCTAATACACAATAAGATAACAATTGCTGCTGTGTTGATAATGCACTCTTACTGTTTACAACCGACGCAATATCCAAACTATTGGGTAAGCGGAACTGCAGTTGATACGCCTCTTGCTCAAGCTCAAAGTGTTGATCACTGGCGTGCTTGCCATTAGGAACCATGAAGTCGGATAAATTATTTTGCCACTCCAGTTGTTCATCGCATGAAGGGCATGCCGACCTGTTTAACAGTAACTGCCCAAACAAACGCTCGCGTAACTGCATCAGTAATAGGTCGCGCTGCCCTATGCTCAGCTTTGCTAGGCTGTCTGAGTTTATTTCTGGAAACGCAGCAGCCAACAACATTAAGGCACGTTGCAACAAAGGTTGGTTAAGCCCTTGCTCCCATACGCTAAGCAGCTCGTCTGCGTTTAGAGATTTCATCAGCCATTACCCAGCTGCTGGCTCAGTGAAATCAGGTTCGACAGGCTCAGACACATCATAATCACGCTCCCAACCTTCGTTTTCTAACTTCAAAAACTGAATCGCAACAGCACTACCACTGGCATCCAGCTCGGGTAAGGCTTGATACTCAGACACCCAACAACGAAACACCTTGTACGCTATGGCCAATTGACCCGCTTCGTTGTACATCTCGATGACGATATCTTTACGAAAATCTTTAAGGGATACTTCAGCGCCTAGGCCTGAACCGAAATTCCATACCTTATTGGCCCACTGCTCAAACTCCTTATCGTGAGTAACACCTCGCTCTAGCGTGATTGCTTCAAATTTTGTTTGCCCCGGCGACTTACGCTCTGTACTAGGATCTCCTCCTTCTCGATGAGTGATCGGTTCATTAGTGCGTTTAAGCGCGCCTACTTTGCTAATACCTGCGACATATTTTCCATCCCACCTCACACGAAACTTGAAGTTCTTGTAGGGATCAAATCGTTGTGGATTAACACTAAACTGAGCCATGATTTACTCCTTCAAACCTCAAGTTCACCAGCGATCTGCTGGAATTTGATAATGACAAATTCAGCAGGTTTCAGTGGGGCAAAGCCAACCACAATATTGACAATGCCTCGGTCAATATCATTCTGTGTGGTGGTTTCTTTGTCGCACTTAACAAAGTAAGCCTGCCGCGGTGTCATTCCCTGAAAAGCCCCTTGGCGGAAAAGGTTGTGCATAAATGCACCAAGGTTCAGCCGAATTTGAGACCACAATGGCTCATCGTTAGGCTCAAACACGACCCATTGGGTACCGCGATATAAGCTCTCTTCTAAAAACAGCACTAAACGGCGCACTGGAACATACTTATACTCATCAGCCTGCGCGTCTGCACCTTTCATCGTGCGGGAACCCCAAATCACTTTTCCATAGGTAGGAAAGGTTCTCAGAGCATTCACACCCACAATGTTCAGCTGGCCGTTTTCAATATCATTCATCACAGGACTAATAGCCGCCACGCCATTTATCGTTGCATCCGTGCCTGCGGGTGCTTTCCAAATCCCTCGCGTACTATCGGTACGGGCAAAGACACCTGCCACAGAACCCGAAGGTGCCATAGCACGCGCCCTAAAGTTATCAAGCGGATCAGAGACCACCACAGCAGGGAAGTACACCGCCGCGTTGCGAGACTGAGAAACACCATTTGCCCAGGTGCCAATGTCCGTTAATATCTGGCCGCTTGGAGGGTCAACAATATAAAAGGCCCGCTCATCTTCACAGAGCTTTATTGCTGCCTGGATTAATGGGTCAGCCTGAACCGGCGGTAAATCGCGGCTTTCAGGAATCGACAATAGATTAAACAGATCGACATCAAGCAATGCATAAATGCCAGTTTTAGAGGCAGGACTACCGATAAGCTCGAGCGCACCTCCTTTGCTTCCATCACTGCCCACACTCTGCGGTAACCCCCCACTGACTACATTCGGCCGATGCTCTGAATCTCCTGTAAATTCACGGCCACCACTTGCCAAACCTAAGCTAATAACCGACGCTAAACCTCCTGAATCACCGACGGCCACAACCACTGAGGATGACTCACTCACCGCCAAAGACGCTATTCGTAAGCTGCCATTGCCTGTTACATCGCCATCAAGACCAGACTCCACAGCCACCATTCGTGTTGCGAGCCCCGCTGTTGCAATGGCTGAATTAACATCTGTCAGTAATGCACCGATATCAGCATAATTGGATGCCAGTATTAGCGAGAATGCTTCGCCTCCGTCCACCGACCCTGACAATAGATTGTTAGTTAGTACCAAGGGAAACGTAATGCTTTGACTGACAGCAAATCCGGAAGCGGCAAAGACCAAAGGCGCTTGTGTTACTTTAATTGATGCAGAAGCCGCATTCACAGATGCCACTGCGTAATTTGGTGAGTTGGGATTAAGGCTAAGGTTACGGTGTGTTTCAAGGACCACCGTTTGAGGAGCACCGCCTGAAATCACAGCTTGTGATACCACTAAATTAAAATCAGCATCAGGGTTACGTGTGCCTGAATGCTCAACACTCATTCGCAGATCATTACCCCATGCGCCAGAACTCGATGCTGCAATATCTAAAACCTGTCCAACCCCATCACTCAACTGCCAACTCGCTGCAGCTTGCCCTGAAGCAACTCGCACCACATAAGCTTGGCTCCCACCATTAGAGAAAAATTGCCTAACAGCATAAGAAAGTGGGCTATCTCGATGCAGCCCACCATGGCTTCGTTCAAAATCCGAAAAGCTACTAATAAACGTTGCCTTATCTAGTGAGCCTTTACTCGTATAGCCAACAAAGGCAGTAATCGATGTGGCGACTCCGGCGATAGTTCGCACACCGCTGGGTATCTCTTCAATATAAACACCGGGATATGTGAGAGAAACTGGCATGTCCTTACTCCTCTACCTTTGATTCCGTTAATGTTTTTGCTCGCCATGAACTGGGGTTGAGTCAAAGTACAAGTACTTACCGTCTAGGTTGGTTGTTCGCTTTATACGAGATTCTGAAACCAGATAATCCAACGCCTGCTGCACTAACAAAGATGACTCCTCAATACGCTGCTGTGGCAACCACCACTTCGTAATACCATCAATAGTGTCGACCCCTTGTGGGTGATTACCCAGATAGCGCCTGATTTCACTAGCGATGCGCATTACTTCGATATCATCATTGTGGTTGCTTTGCATACCTGACTACTCATTTTCGTTAAAGCAAGATTGATACTATTTAATCAATTCAAGATACATACCAAAAAATAACTCATTGATTTTTAATGAATTAAGTCTTATCAATCATTTTAACTGGGGGAAAAATGACCCGGCTAACTCGTGATCTATAAGTTCTTGTATTTAACTGGTGAAAAATTCTTTAGTTAATACATACGTTTGAATAAAGTGGGGTTGTCTTATAACGAGGTGGGTTGCAGCCTATGCAGGTGGGTTACTTTTAACCCAGAGAGATATATCGTTATGATTTAGGTAAGGAATAAGCGTTAGATAAAACTATGAAGAAGCAGAAAACTACCTGAGACCATGCTTTTTGATTAACTTGCCTAACGAGCGCCGTTCTTTACCGGCAAGCCGAGCCGCTTGCGAAACATTCCCGTCGGCTTTTGAAAGTACATGCATTAAGTAATTTTTTTCGAACGCGCCTACAACTAGACTTTTAGCTTCATTGTAATCCACATCCCAATTAACACCGGAAATATTAATACTTTCATTTTCTTCAACCCATTGAGCAGGTGGTGATAACAGAATTGCCGTGCTTTCTGTCTCAAGAAAGGCTCGCAGTAAAACATTCTCTAACTCACGTACATTACCCGGCCATAAGTACTGACGCATCCAGGCATAGCAACCTGCGGATAAATGCTTTTCTTCCCCTCCGTGCTCTAGCATAAAACGCTTTATTAGATGATCCGTTAACAGTGGAAGATCATCAGTGCGTTCACGTAAAGATGGCATAGTAACTTGCATAATATTGAGACGGTAAAATAGATCTTCTCTAAAAGTACCGGCTTGCGCCAATTCTGCTAAATCGGCATTGGTCGCTGCGATCAAACGCACATTGGCTTTTACATAACTCTGCGAGCCAAGTGACCGGTACTGATGATCTTGTAGAAAACGCAACAATGCCACCTGAGACTTTAAAGACAACGAATCAATCTCATCTAAGAAAAGCGTGCCTCCTTCTGCCTGAGCGACTAAACCTAACTGGCTCCTTTTAGCATCCGTATAAGCACCCTGCGAATGGCCAAACAGCTCATTTTCAAAGATATCTTCGGGTAAGGCACCGCAATTAACTGGGATAAAAGGCTGTGCGTTACGCCCCCCCATATAGTGTATAGCACGGGCTGCGAGCTCTTTCCCTGTGCCTGTTTCACCCATCAGTAAAACAGAAACATCGTGCTTTGCTGCCTTTTGAATACGTGAGAGCGCTTGCGAAAAAACCGGAGAGTCCCCAATAAAGTTCATCTGAATAAAGGCTTGCTTAAGCTCAGTATCCAGTGACTTTTCCCCCGTAGGCTTAGTGCTGTTTTCCAGCATTCGGCAAAAACGATAACTAATCTCTTCGGCGCTGCATGGCCATGTCATCACATCATGGCAGCGATCAATAATACGCCGCTGTTTAAAGCCACTAATGTCATCCAAAATACATAATTTAGGAAGGCCACCCAGCTCATCAAAATACTGGCATACTTCAAGATTTGATGCCTGTTCTTCAGAAATAAACACCACAAGCGCGCTGCCCAGTTCTGCTTGAGTTAAGCACGTCCAATCCTCTGGCCATATAACATTAATATTATATGGCAAGGTATCTAGCGCCGCTTTTAACTCTCTAAAACGCTCTGGCGTCGAAAAAGGTACTACCGTTATCAGACCCGTATCCACTTCTATTCTCCTTTAGAAAGTGCGAAGTAAAGTCAGCTTTTTTTCTTTGAGCTTAAAATCGACGTGCGACGATCTTCATCATCAGGAAACACGCGCCCAGATAATAAACACGCAAAGATGTGTTTAAAAACCTTACCCGGTGATCCCTTTCGACTGCCCGACCTAAAATACGAATGCCCTTTTGGTCTATCGTAACTGTTGTTTACATCGTCACAATCTACTGAATAGACATTTTGCGGTGTCTCATCAATTTTTTCTGGCCCTGTGTGCCCTAACCTTCGTGAAGCAATTTTATTTTTTAGATTAGATATTTTACTCGCACGCAGCGCGAGATCATCAGAAGCGTGATAAACAATTACGTTACGCGATGCATGGCAAATCACCTCTCCCTTTTCGCCTTCGTGCAGTGTTTCATTGACCACATCCGCCGCCACTAAAAACGTATTTCTAAAAATAAGCGGCACACCTTGAGGAAGATCGTACTTCTTCCAAACAGATAAGGTTTCACGAAGAACTCGGTTACCCATAGAGTGCGCCAAAACGTTAATACGCTTGAAGCAAGGATTATCACTAGGATTTAGCTTTTCATCACTGCGCCATGCTAAAAATTTCTCAAGTACACGCGCAAAAGGAAAACCACTCTGATCGGCTGCTTTTTGGTCATCCCAATAATCCTTCACAACCCCGAGGTCGTTATCACATGGCCAGATCAAGGGGATCACCAGAACTTCTTTCTTTTTCTGCTTATCGCACAACTCACGGAACTCTTGTGCAGCTGCAAATACATCTTCGGGGAGATTAGAAAAACCATGAATGTAGATAAGAATCTGACGATATTTGGATTTTTTAAGACGCGTTAAAAAATCAATACTACCAATCTCGGTGTATTCTTTTTCGTCCGTACGCTCACAGAAAAACACCGAATTACTTGACGCGTTATTTTCAAGATCAAAATCGAAAATACGGCCAATTTCAGTTTCTATGTTTTGTTTAGGAAATCGATTCGTAATAAATAGCATCCCGCCTCCTAAACTGAGAAGCCTCTAGGAAGTAACGGACCGTGAATAGCCTTGCCGCGGTATCGTTACGCGTCTCAGTTCAATTTATTATAATTATCAGATGCGCATGCTGTATGTCGTACTTACATAAAATAAGAATGACAATACACTCATGTATAAAGAAGGGATTAATGAAGATAAGACAGTATTTGCCTTAGCTGATAACAAGCATGCACATTATCTTTGCTGCATTAACTTCAACTGCTAACACCAAATCTCGTAGACCAGATTGCTCGGCACTGCACGTCAATTCAAGCAAACGTTTGATTTTTACAACTAAAGTATAATAAAAAAACGTCATTCTTATCTCGAACGCAGTGATGCCTGCCCCACTAACAAACACCTTAAATAAACATTTTTCGTGACAGTTACGCTCTAAACACAAATAAAAAGACAGAAAATCGAACTAAAATCCATAATACTGTCAAAAATGGACTACATTTAATAAGAATGGAAAATAAAAAAAGCTTGGAGCTATGAAATGAGTTACAAAATATTTAACAAAGATGGACGCCCTGTTGGCGATATCCACTCTAAAGAAATGAGTTTAAAAGCAGCCAAGGCACTAGCCGAAAAATGGTTTGGTGAAGGCAGCTCAGTTAAAATAGATAAATAAGAATATCGATTCACCGCTTGGGCAAACGATACAACTTCGCTCAAGCGGCCCGCTTAAAAAGCCCATTTAAAGCTGATATCCAACCTCGATACTAACTCCCCTGAACTAATTCAATTGATTAATCACGTCTTTAAAATCATCAGTGGCACAGTAACCTAGATAAACCGTGCACTGCTCTACAAAAAGGGGGAATTGGCGTGGCATGCAGCGTAATCGCTCCGATGGAAATACGCCATAGTTCTAGTAACCAGTTAGCAATCGGAGCCCTGTTCCTAAACCAATAGCACACCACAAAAAAAGTATAGGACAAATCTTAATTGCTGCCACAAAATCCAATCTAAAGTTTATCAGTCATGAGTTCACAGAGTGGTGTGATCTAGCACCTTTATTGGCACATATATAAGCGGGAGTATCTGAAATTAAGCGGGAGGTTGTGGGCGAAGAATACGTGGGGTGTAGGCAAGTATCGATAGAATGAGTATAAATTTAGCCTAGTAAGAATTTAGCGCACCGCATCTGCAAGACTTAATGATTTGGCGCACTTTTTGTCACTTCAGAGCTTACTGTTCAACTTCTCTAGCTTGCCATCGATCCTCGCAAACGCAGCCTTCATGGATTTAAGATCATTGAATCGTCGAAAGTACTTATAACTTATCCCTCCAGCGCCCGCCCAAATAAACACGCAAAGGAGAGAGTGATAGGAAGCACCCCTAGAGTTTACAAATTCTGCGAAATGCGGAACCAATTCTGCAGCTGAAAACATCATAAACACAGCAAAAATAGCTCTAAAGGAGCTACGGCTCATTTGAACACTTGAGCGCTTCATCCCCTCAAGATGCTCTTTCTCATATGTAAGCATCTCAATATCAGAAAGGATGTTCGACCTTTTTAGTCTTTTATAATATCCATGTCCTACTAGGACAATAGCACCACCCAGAATGCCTATAGACAAATTTTTAAAATCTTCAGGACCTAATTCCATTTATACTCTTTCCTTTATATACACCAACTTGCTGACCACACCACCTGGCCAATAACTTCAATCTCTTCTATACGATCCTTTGGTACAGACATAGCCTTGTAAGCCTTGTTAGTACTGATGATATCTATCCCATCAAACGTGCGCTGTAGACGCTTAGCGTATAAATGCCCGTCCAAACGAATCACATAGATCCCCTCTCCTTTTACATCAGTCTTAGAGTGATCAACCATTACAGCATCACCATCAGATAGATCGCCTTCCATTGAATCACCATCAACACGGATGGCTGATAGCATTTTAGGGTCTAAGCCTTTCTTCCTTAAAGAGTAGCTAGTAAAGGCCAGCTTAGTCAGGACTTGAGCATTCTCATTCCATGAACCGTTACCTGCACTGCACTGCGCATCATAAAGCGGCACAAAGTCATACTCTTGAATATGCTCAGCACTATCACTTTCAGCACTATTATCGCCTATCGCAAGCCAGGTCACCGAAACACCTGTCGCATTAGCAATAGCCACCAACGTTTCAATCTTGGGACTGCTCTCTTCCGCAATTATTCGGTATAGCTGCGCTTCAGATATATCAATCATTTTTGAGAGACCACGCTTACCACCAACCTTGGCAGCAGCCTCTTCAATGCGCGTTCCGATTCCATTCGTATTAAAAGGAACTGGTGAGTCATTCATTTTTGATAAACCTTTTCAGTTAAAAGTACCGGAACATCAAACACTTAGCGCAAAAAAGACAGACACCTATCATAAATAAGAATAGGAACTATCATAAATGCTTTGCATGCCTATCATTTATGAGTTAAATTAATTGCAAATATGAATGATTGTGACTAATTACAACTCACTAACGCAAGGCCAAAAAAATGAGCAAGCCAAAAACTCACTCAACAATAAAAGATATGCACCACCAAGACATCATGGCTGCTATCCGTAAAAAAGGAGCCAGTCTTGCCGGACTGGCCCGCCATCATGGGTATAAAAACCCGAGAACCCTTAATAGCGTGTTTCGTGCGCCCTATCCAAAAGCCGAACGAATCATTGCAGAGTTCCTTGATATGCGACCTGAAGACATATGGCCATCGCGCTATCAAGGCAAACGTGGTTTCAAGTCTATCACTGAAATCGCTGACAAGCAGCTTCATATCGCATAAATGCATTGTGAGTCTCTCCTGATTGCTTAGATATAGCCTAATCACGAGAAGCCAACAGGCATAGAGACAAAACCGTTTTTTGTTTGGAACAACGATTCAGGTAATAGCCCCAATGGCCAAGATCAATTGGAAAAAAGAACGCGGAACAAGTATGCGCCATGCAATGGAACTCTGTATCCGATACGCAAAAGACGCGCATAACTTATCCGTCGATCACATAGCAGACCTGATGGGAGAAGCGAGCCACTTCACCCTCTACAAATGGCTTGAATCAGGAAGAATGCCCGCTATCAAAATCCGACCGTTTGAACACGCCTGCCGCTGTGACTACGTCACCTATTACTTAGCCTGCAGTGCGAACAAACTTGTCATAAACATGCCGACAGGGCGTAAAGCAGAGCATAAAGAACTAAACGAACTCAGCATTTTTAGCCATACCGTTATCGCGCAGCTTATTAGCTTTTGGGAAGGAAAAGAAGAACAAGAAATTATCATCCAATCGATCACTCTCTTAATAGAAGATCTTGCCCATCAACGTGGCAACTTAGCCAAACAGCAGCAACCAGAACTCAATCTGGAGGCTCCAGAATGAAACACTGGTTTACCGCCACAGAACTCACAATCATCGAAGGCCTGCCCAGCACCGAGCGAGGCATAAACAAACTCGCTGAACGCGAAAGTTGGGAATCTCAAAAACGCACTTTTGGTAAGGGCTATGAATACCACATCAGCAACCTGCCAACCGATGCCCGCAAAGCATTAGAAGCGCATGCCGTTGAACAACTATTACCTAGCTTAGCAACAAACGACGTACCAGCCACAACCGATACTGCCCTCACTCAACGCCAGCGCGAAGCCACTGATGCACGCACTACGATTGTTCGCACGATTGAAAGCATGAACAAACAAGGCATCACTAAAGAAGCCGCTATGACGACTTTATTGTCACAAGCCGCCATGGGTGCGTTAGAAGATAGCAGCCCCGTGTTAGACAAAGCCTTACGTATGGCAAAAGACACACGCGGCAGAGGCGACAACCCTTACCCCAGCGTACGCACACTTAAACGTTGGTTATCGCCCACCACTAAAACACTCGCCCCTAAAGGCAAACGTGAGCTAGTGATACCTGACTGGGCCGCGACTTTTATGGCCTGCTATCAGCGACCTGAAAAGCCCAGTGTTGAACATGCTTACCGTGAGTTTGAAAAGCAGTGGCCCGATAACACGCCCAGTGTACATGCCGTTCGCCGCTTGCTTAAAAAGGTCGGTAACGTCAGCCGCGAACAAGGCCGTATGGGTGCGCGTGAGATCAAAAACCTCATGCCCTTTGTACGTCGTACTTTTGAGCAACTGGTACCGGCAGATATCTACACCGCCGATGGTCATACCTTTGATGCTGAAGTCTCTCACCCGCGCCACGGTCGCCCGTTTCGCCCTGAGATCACCACCTTTATTGATATCGCTTCGCGTAAAGCCGTTGGTTATTCCGTTGATTTAGCCGAGAGCGGTATTGCTGTATTGGATGCCTTAATCGATAGCTGCACCCACGCCGTACCCGCCATGCTGTATGTCGATAACGGCTCCGGTTATTGCAACGCCTTATTAAAAGACGAGGCGATTGGCGTACTGGCCCGTTTAGGCACCGATATTCGTCACTCACTGCCTTACAACTCTCAGGCTCGCGGCGTTATCGAGCGTGTCCATCAAACCCTTTGGATTGATGGTGCTAAATCCATTGCCGGATACATCGGTAAAGACATGGACCGCGAAGCCGCCCAGCTGCAACACAAGCTCAGCCGTAAAGCGATTAAAGAGAGTGGTAAAACCCACCTCTTAGGGTGGGAGAACTTTATCGACTTTTGTGAAGACCGCATGGACTTCTACAACACCAAACCACATGCCTCACTGCCCAAGATTACCGACACAGCCGGTAAACGCCGTCACATGTCACCCAACGAGAACTGGGCCATGCATCAAAGCAAAGGCTGGGAAGCGCACCTATTAACTCAAGACCAAGCCGCTGATGTGTTTCGCCCACGCGTTACCCGCAAAGTTCTGCGCGGTGAGATCCGTCTACTCAATAACCGCTACTTCAGCCGTGAGCTAGAAGAGTTTCATGGAGACAGCGTGCAAGTGGCCTTTGATTTTCGTGATGCACAGTACATCTGGGTATATGACCAAGAACAAGGCCGCTTGATCTGTAAAGCCGAGTGGAACGCCAATACCGCTCACTACATGCCGATGAGTTACATCATGCAGGCCCGTGAAAAACGCGCTGATGCACGCCTAAAACGCGTTGAAGTGAAGATCGACGAGATAGAAGCCGAACGTCGCGGCAGCTATGCCCTTGATCAAAACACACCCACGTTTATACCAGGCATAGGCAACGTTCACGACATACAAACGCGTATCAAAGCTAAGCAACAGCCCGAGGTTATCGAAATAGGAGTAAACGGCCTACGGATGCCAGAACAGATGACGCCAGACGAGCGCCTGCAAACCTATCAAGCCTATGAGAGCGGCACAACGGTACCGGAAGAACATCGGCGCTGGGTAACAACCTACCCGCGCTCGAAAGAATACAAATCGCTAACACAAAGATTCGCAGAATTTTGAGGGTCGGGGCTAAGCGCAGCAACGCCGCCCCGATGCTCACTCAAACGCTAGAGAAAGGAGCACTAAAAGTATGAACACACACGAATACATGGTCAATGGTATTGCCGACATCACTAACTTAGGTCTGTGCGATGTCGCGCTTGAACGGGCTATTTCACGCACCAGCAGTTTGCCTGGCATGGTCTGCATGTATGGCCCGTCCGGTTTTGGGAAGTCGGTATCGGCCACCCACGTTGCTAACCGCCGCCGTGCTTATTACGTTCAGGCCAAAAGCGTCTGGACTAAAAAGGCCACACTCAAAGCGATCCTTCTAGAGATGGGTGCCCGCCCATGCTCAACGATCCCCGACATGCTGGATCAAGCCGCCGAAGAACTGGCCAAGTCAGGCAGGCCTTTGATCATCGATGAGATGGATCACCTGGTCGACAAAAACTCAGTCGAACTGGTACGCGACCTATACGAAGCCAGCCAATCCGCCATCTTACTGATTGGCGAAGAGCAGCTGCCTAACAAGCTTAAAAAGTTTGAGCGCTTTCATGGACGGGTATTAGCGTGGGTGCCTGCGCAACCGGTCACTTTAGAAGATGCCTGCAAACTCACACCGCTGTATGCACCACATATCGAGATAGCGGAAGACCTGATCGCTCACATTGTGCAGCTATCGGGCGGCAGTGTTCGCCGTGTCGCCGTCAATATGGAGATGATCCAAGAAGAAGCCAACGCCACCGGCTGGTCGAGTGTTGATAAAGCGACGTGGGGCAAACGTGAACTCTATACCGGCGAAGCGCCGAAGCGTCGGATCTGAGGTCGCCATGACAGACATGACTCAACGAAAAGGACACCGCAAACCTGCCCAGCTAGAGATGATTGGCGGCAAGTCAGCGCGCCAACGGGTATGGGAAGAACTCCGCAAAACCCAAGGCAAGGAGTTTACTGCCCGCCCTCTCTCGCGGGATGCCAATGTGGATCTTGCCGCATTAAGGACGTATTTCAGTTGCCTGCAAGCCGGAGGCTATATCACTCACAAGAGCGGCGGATTGTTTGAGAAACGCATCTACATATTAGTGAAGGACACCGGTATAGAAGCGCCGCGTCTCAACCGCAAAGGCCAGCCAATACAGCAAGGCCAAGCAGCAGAATGCATGTGGCGAACACTGCGCATGCTAGGCCAGTTAGATGCAGCGCGACTAGTCGCACATGCCTCTGCAAGCGGCATCGATATCGCCCTTAAATATGCCAAAAGTTATCTGTATGCACTCAAGCGGGCGGGTTATCTCCACGTCATCAAGGTAGCGACCCGTAACAGCCTAGAAAGCTATTCGCTCAAACCCCTAATGAACACAGGCCCACGGCCACCCCAGGTGCAGAGCGTTAAAACCGTCTATGACCCTAATCTCAATAAAGTGATGTACGCCGAAGACCCACAGGAGCTGCTATGAAACCCATGACTCTAAAAGAAACCGTCAAAACTGACATCAGTAACTGGGGCACACAACCTCCCCACTTCATACAGCTGCTGGCCAATGCCGTATCCGAGAGCGACCGCACTCAAGTCGCGCATCGCTTAGGCATCTCACGCACCAGCGTTAGCTTGTTGTTGAGTAACAAATACACCAGCCCCTCAGTAGGGAAAATGAAAACCCGCGTGATGGATGTACTCGGTGCGATTCAATGCCCTGTGATGGGTGAGATCACCGCTGCACAGTGCCAAAAACACCGCAACGCGAAATTCACGCCGTCTAACCCGCAACGTGTGGCGCTGTATCGCGCCTGTCAAACCTGCCCGAACAACCTGAAATGTGGAGAAACAGCATGAGCACTTATTACGTTATCGACTTACAACGCACCGATATTAAAAAAGGCATCGTGGTGTTTCTGGCCCAAGACATGAAAACACGTACGCGCTTCTTAGAAGAGGCAGGCACCTTTATGGAAGAGTTTATTAATGAAAACTTAGAGCGCTTTGATAACGGCAGCACCACACGCGCCATGTTAACCAGCGCCATCAAATCTAGCAGCCGCACCATTGTGCCATTACATAATTTGGACGTAAGCACGCTGCTCCTCTCTCACAAAAATATGACTCAGAGGCAAGCTATATGAACCAGCAACTCAATATTCCAGCGGGTTACTTAAAAGATAACCTGGGCCGTTTAGTCCCTATTGAAAACGTGGAAGCGATTGACCTCGAACGCCATGAACTCGTGTTAGCGCTTGTCACCAAGGCCAAAGAGCTGCAGCAAGATATGCTCAAGTTCAAGCTTGATGCCTTTGGTGATGTCGCTGCCATGGTGGATTTATCGCTGGAACAGTACGGCGTAAAGGTAGGCGGTAAGAAAGGCAACGTTAGCCTGACCAGCTTTGATGGTAAATACAAAGTACAGCGCTCTATTGCTGAGCACATCACCTTTGATGAGCGCTTATTAGCGGCCAAAGCCTTGATAGATCAATGCATCCACCGCTGGACAGAAAACTCTGGCACCGAGATCAAAGCGTTAGTCGAGCAAGCCTTCCAAGTCGATAAACAAGGCAACCTCAGCACCACCCGTATTCTCGGCCTGCGTCGTATCAAGATCGATGACAAAGACTGGATAAAGGCTATGGAAGCCATTGCCGATTCTATCCAGATCACTGGCAGTAAATCCTATATACGCCTGTACGAACGGTGCGGTGATACCGATCAATTTAAACCTGTGTCGTTGGATCTGGCAGCGCTTTAGAGAATTAAATATGAAGAAAGGGTTGGGGGGCTGTTTCAGTAGCCCCCAACAAATTACGCGATAAAGTACCTCAAGAAAGGAAACGAACACTCAAAAGAGGTTCGACCATTATCAGTAATGGAAACTTCCATACCATTGGGGTATTTAACGCATACTGTTCTAGGTTTTTGTATTATTAATCTCATTATATGAGCTCCTTTATTTTATTAAAACAAACGAGGCGAACTGCCTCATCAAAGTGGACTTAAGAAAATCCACTTTGAGAAGGCAGCCGCACTAATAAACATCCCACTAGCTCCCATATAGTACCAGTAAGATTCTGCAAGTGAAGGGAAATTTTAAATAACTGGATGAGGATTAAATGCGCCGCGCCTTAAACAAAGGCGCGGACTTCTTATACCACCGGGCACGTTCCTTATGCTCACCGGTTGTCGCTCCAGGATCACCTTAAAGCTAGCCAAATTTTGCTTATATAAATATAGGAAAAATTCCTAAAAGGAACACTTTCGATGACTGTAAAACGCGACACCCCGCCAGCTAAAAACAACCGCAAGGCCATCACCGCCCGCATCCATATCGCAAAAAAAGAGTTGGGGCTGGATGACGAAACCTACCGCGCTATGCTCAGCCAAGTAACCAAACACAACAGCTGCGCCAACATGCATATTAGTGACCTGTATAGAGTCATGGAGCACTTAAAAAACCTGGGCTACAAACCCGCTGCGCGTAAGTTTGGTAAACGCCCTAACCCACCCAAAGATAAAGCAGCCCTCATGGGAAAAGTAGAAGCATTACTGGCAAATAGAAAACTGCACTGGAACTATGCGCATGCTATGGCGCAAAGGATGTTTAAAGTTGAAAAAGTAGATTGGCTAGATCGGGATCAGTTATGGAGGCTAGTAGCATCACTACAGAAACACGCACACAAAAGCCATTAAACAATGAAGTTGTGCACAGGATCAGTTCTATTTTTCGTCAGGAGCAGCCGGTTATTATATCAAAGATAGCTGATATACAAGCCATAATTTACCTAAGGTAACTAATTGGCATACTTTGGCTAAACAGTTGACTTGCTAGAGCATTATTTTATTAGAATAAATTCAAGTGTACCTAAAAATTTTTTTGGATAGTTAAACTCACTCTCTCCTCTAGCATCAGCAATGGAATCCCCCAATTTTCCATGAAATTCAATCTGATATAAACCAGCCTCGGTCACTTCCACAGCATACTGCAAATATTTCACCTGGCCTGCTAAAAGACTTGATGCACCAACAAAACCATATGCAGACTTCTCTTCATTTATTCCAGGAATCACTTTTACTTCAGTATGGATCCGATTTTTAAAATCGGATATCACACCATTTTTCATAACCACCTTTGCAACCCTAAGTGATTCCTTAGCTATGCCAATTTGGGCGTTCAAATTCCCTTTATTCTCAACTTCAATATAAACTATAATAAACCAAGCTTTGCGAGTTTCATCCTTCTTGACAGAATAATCCATAGATGTGATTATTATAGGCCTCTGAATTAACTCATTATTTAATTTCTGTAACTGCGCTTCAGCATTTTGAATTTCTAATCGAGCATCGAATATATAATATGTCCATAGCCCGCCTATGCAAAAATCCACGGTCATTACGATATTTCTTATCGTCTCTGAAATATTTTTTTTGTCTTCTAGTGTCATATAAAAACCATTCGCGCCGTAACCCTAACGCCATGCTCCCCAGTAAATAAGGAGTAAAGCTAGTAGTTTATGCATGTGGAGCACTTTAGTAGTGCTGACAATCTGCTCGACTTAAAAATGCACCAATGACACGCCCCATTGATACTTCCCTAGCAAAATACCAAACACACAAAGCAGTTTCAAGCTAGTATTTACAGATTATAATATCACCGCATACAAGTGTTGTGATAAGAGTAAAAGCTAATTGCTTTACATGCTGTCACGTTTAATTTATTTCAGGAGATATTCAATGAATAGCGACAACGAAGAAAAAAAAACTTGCTACAGAGCTTATTGCATTAGTCATGATTGGGAGGGAATGTCTCAGCATGAAGAGAAAGATGCAATAAAAGATTTAGAAAGCCATAAAAATGATCCTTCTAAGGGCCCTCATGAAAACACTGGAATTACATCGTACGAATGCTAATTCATATCCCTCAGCATAAAAGGGGACGGAGGTATTTAAAAATGTACAAGTGTTGGTTAAAAAACAATACCTCCGTCCTCATTATTTCTACAACAAGGGAATAATTTTGACATTTAATTTATATAAAAAGAAATCATCATGTCGTTTAAAGGCATAAGAATAAATGTTTAAATTAACAAGGAGTCTCTATGAGAGATATTCGAATATTCTTCGGCTACAACTTTTTGTTATTGCTGCTAACTCTAACAAGCTGCCAAGTCTATGCAGATATAAAAGCGGACATTTTTGCTAAAGCTCGTATTGAACTGCTTCAGAACAGAATTGATTCACTTAAGGAACAAATAAAGTGCAAAAACGATTACCCAGAAAATTATAAGCAGCAAACTAACTGCATGAAAAAGCTCGCCGATACTTATATGAATATTAAACTCCCTGCATCTTTAGGAGATAAATTGGCGAAGCTAATCAAGCCTGATGTGGGAAAAATTACAACCCAGTGTATAAATGAGTTAGGAGATGCAGCACTTCCAGCTGAAATTTCAAACTGCAAAGGAAAAACAGTTGGTAAATTTTTCCAAACAGTAGCTTTAATAAGATCTGGCACCGTCCCAGAATCATACTTTGATCCTGAATACTCGGAAAATGCAAATACAGATTTAACAAACCAGATGGGCGTTTTACAAAAACAGGTTGAATCCTTTCAAGAACGCCTTAGGCAGAAGGCCCTAGTCTTGTTCACGGACATGGAGTGTGAAGCTAGTGAACAAACGGATGCGTGGAAACGTAGGCCGGATTGCCAACATCGATATAACCTCGAAGCACCTGTAGGCTATCAATATTGCAAGTCAATCAGCGAGACAGGTAAAGGAAGCCGACCTAATAAAGACAATGCAGTAAAACTTACATGGGAATATATCTATTTTGACGATGTCGCTTTTAATGATGGTACGAAAAAAGTGAAAGGTCGATACGTCGTTACACATGCTACTGGTGGACCTTGGTATGACAAATATTCAGCTGTGTCGCGTGCCCAGGCGGTTATCCTTTTCACTAACATAAATTCTAGTAGATCTGGACTTATGAGTATCGGTTGTTATACCCCTCCTAAAGCAACCCTGCCTCTACCAGAAGCACCAACACCCGAGTCTTCTCCTTACATGGATATCAGCATGAATGTGAAGAATAATCCAGATGTTGCGCATACTGGAACTTTAACTATTAGTGCAGAAGGTGTTCCACCTTATTCTATCAATTATCTTGTAGAGGCATTAAGAGAGGATAAATGGCACGAAGTACTAAAAGGAAACATCAAACTTACTAAGCCCTCCAGCACAACTATACGTGATGTTTATTGGTATAAAGCAGAAGGATGGCGAGTAAAAAGGCTCTAAATTAAGATGCATGCACTGCACTTTGTGACGCTACATTCTAGCAATCTCACATAACAAGGCAAATCCACTTGGACTGCCAAAAGCCGCGCCGCTCGTTCCTCGCTTTGCAGCTTTTGGCATACAGTGATTTACGGCGTTAGCGAAAGGGGAATAATATGAAGAAAAAGCTAGATGCACTATCTCCAATTGGAGATCCCATAATTTTAGACAAGCATTACACTCAAGTAATAACCTATATGTACCCTGGCCCTCTACCTTGCACATCCGGAATACAGACAGGGTGTTCTGATATAGTTAATGCTGGAGATATATTAGGAATTGGTTCATTTTGCGATTATGCAGTAGTTTGTGCTGGATTAACTGTAACAATTTTCTATAACCGCTTTTTACTTGGAACTTAAATAAATTTTGGAGTTATAATGAAAAAAAATATTTTTATAGCAATACCATTTATCATGTTTACAGTTAGCGCCTCACTCTCCTATGCTGCATCACCTAGCCGAGGAATAGGTTCGCCAGTAGTTCCCGTTGATAAATCCACTGGTTCTCTTAAAAAAGGAAAACCTGCGGTAATTTTGAAGAAATTACCAGTATCAACAACTGTTCATTACGATAAGTTCGGGCAGGTAAAAAGCACAACTACAGAGTATAAATGGAAACCACAAATTCCAGAAAAAGGGAAACCTGCAATTATCCTGAAAAAATTACCTGTTAGTGAAACAGTAAAAAATGGAAAAGTAATAAAGAGAACGTACGAGCATCGCTAATGTGCCGTTTTTGTGTATTGGCTTCGCCAATTCTTACACAAAAACGTCCCACCATTTCACGCAGCTTACTTAGGCGTTAGTTGCTAATGGAGTAAGTTATGGAAACTAAAGATATATTAATGTTAATAATTGGAGCTTATGGTGCAATTTTATCAACATTTTTGCTTGTTAAGGGGTTATTAAGTAACCGTCCAAGTTTAACCTTTATACATGAATTTGGTTCAAATGAAGATGGGTTTTATATTGAAATTATAGCGACTAACTCTAGTGATAAGCCAATAGATTTAGTCTCATTAAGTTATTTTTTGGGAGCATCTAAAGCTGAGCGAGAAGTATTATCAGGACATACAGTTTCTCTTGAGCCTCAAAAAAGTCATAAATTTAGAGTTTCACTAAACAAAGAAGTTGAATTGACTTTATTGATTGAAGAGTTTCTCTTCAAAACGTCACAAGGCAAAGAATTACCGTATAAATTAAATCGTTCAATTTTTGAGGATTTAAGAATGTACATATTCCTGAGAGACACACCTGAAATATTTTTAGCACTTGAAAAGCTTAATAAACTTCATACTGAAATCGAAGTTCAATCAGAAAAAGGGCTGAAGGAAGCTGATAATCTCATTAAGCAATTCGAATCAATTGGAGAAAGCAACTAACGCGGCGTTGTGCCCTATTCGATATACCTATTAGAAAGACGCCACATATATAAAAATGAGAATATCTAAAAAGAACCAACTAAAACTGAAAACCACTGCACTGCTATTAGTGACATTGTTTTTAATGATAGTAGGGGCAGATTATGTCGCCGACTATTTTGGCGGCAGTGGTCATGTCCCTGAATGGGCTTACTACCTATCTATGATATCTTTTGCAATACCAGTCTCTTATGCCGCTAGTGCTTGTGTAAAAGCGTTTGACGATAATGATTGATAGTAGAGAATAATTCGAAGTCATAATTTTTCCGCTTTAGTTTCTAAACAAACAAAACCGCCAACAAATAATATTTTTTTCTAACGCGACGCCCCCTTACACTGAACAGCATCACTCGGGGGCTGTTCGTATGACAACTCAAATCGCTCAATTACAAAGCTTGCTGCCTGCTTCTATCCATGAAGTGGCAACAGTCATTGGCATGCCTGCGACATTGCGGCTGGTCGAGCGTTTTGGGGGTACTACCCTGCCACTCCCCACCGGTGCTAACCGAAATGGCCGCATTTATTTACGTGCGCTCGCTAAACAGATTGGCGATGATGATGCACAAAAACTAGCTCACCACTGTGCCGGTGAACCACTCTATATCCCCCGATGTGATGCCGCCTTACGACGCATCCGAGACTTAAGTATTTGTGATCAATTTGATGTCATTGTGCGTGAAGGAATAACAGCCAATAAGGCCGTCGTGAAGCTAGCTCTAGAATATAAACTTACAGATCGCTGGATATGGTCTATCCTTCAGAAAAAGGCATTACATTCTTTCAACCAACCCAGTTTAGAATTGGACCTCTTTTCTTAAATACCAGCATTTTGCACGGAGGCAATATGTTTAAAGTAATCACATCAGATGATCATACGCACCACTTCCGCTATAACCCTCAAAACCAAATGCTCAGCGTTAACCACAAAGCCAAGCAACGCAAAGGCGTACCCATCGATAAAATCCTCCACGGCCAACATCTACATTTAAGAGACACCATCTTCCCGTTCTGGGGTAATAACGAAGCAGGCGTTAGCACCGGCCCAGGCACAGAAGCTTATGCGGCTACCCAGCAACTTGGTGCTGAAGAAAGAAACATCGAAGCACGGCGCTTCTTAGGATTAAGTGCAGAGGATGAAACAGAGGTAATCGAGATCATGAACCAGTTTTTAACTGACGGCGTGTAAGGCGTTTTAAGGGCATGGATCAGTAAAGGCGGCTGTTGATACGTATTTAGTCTGGAAAGGATTTCTAACGCGGGTCTAACGGGGTAGGCTAATGTTTTTCATCAGATATCCATAATGCAAGGAAGTACATGAAGTATCATATCCCGGATGATTACGCTGTTTTTGAAGAGTATGGTTTTAATAACAACAACGATACCTTTAAACGAAAAGAAGTTGCAGATAGCCTTACTAGCATCATTAGTAATTCAGACGACTCGCTTGTTATTAGTTTGGATGCTCCGTGGGGCGAAGGAAAAACAGCCTTTCTTCATATGTGGCAGAAAACATTAAAAGACCAACATATTCCAGTAATCTATTTTGATGCTTTCAAAAATGATCATCATCAAGACCCATTCCCACCACTTTCAAGCGCTATATATGAACTTGCAAAAGAAAACCAACTATCAGGTGATGAAACTGCGAAGGCTTTCGCAGAAGGTGTTGGTAAGTTTCTAAAATCAGGAGTGATAGTTGGTTCTAAAGCTCTGACTAGAATGGCTGCTCACCAACTATTTGGCGAGCCAGGGTTTGAAGGCATCGCAGAAGGTTTGTCTGATGACATATCAAATGAAATTGTGATTGGTGAAAAGTTCCTCAATTCCTATACAAACCAAGAAGCTACTATGCAAGCTTTTAATAAGTCACTGACAGTACTTGCTCGAGATCTATTAGATGAAAGCACAGTAGAAGGAGCTCCTACAGCTTCAAAAAACATTATTTTCATTATTGATGAACTAGACCGCTGCAGACCAGATTATGCTCTCGCTCTTATTGAATTAATAAAGCATGTATTTTCTGCACAAGGGGTTTGTTTTGTATTGTCCATGAATAAACCCCAACTAGCTGAGTCTTTGAAGGTGATTTATGGAGCAGGTTTTGACTCACTTACGTACTTAGATAAATTTATTCACATAACTACATCTCTACCGAAAGTCGGTGCTGATCAAGAAAAGCAGATATTTGTAGTTGATTACATAACCAATGCAGCTGCCAGCGCAGGCATAGAGCTCTACACTAACGATATAGATTTATTTAGACACTATTTCCATGCTTTAAACCTACCGTTAAGAGTAATGAACAAGTCAATAATCAATTTCGGAATATATAACACGGTCAAAAAACACGAAATACTAAGGCATCCATCCGTTATTAAGATAACAATTGGCCTGTGTGTGCTGAAAGCTTATAAGCCAGATGTCTTTGAATACCTTAGTAATTTGCCTTTAACAAAAGAGTCTTCTGCATATGAGTTTTGCAAAGATAAACTTCCTCACTCTTTCTTTAGTGACAAAGCAGGGAAAGATTGGCAACAAATTCTTAATGGGCCAAATAAACCCAGCCCATTAAGCCCTGATGGAAAAAGTAGAGCCGCATCATGGAGCAACTTGAACCCAGAGTGGTCGAGCTATAACAAAATGATTTATGACATATGCAGACCACTTAAATACTTTAATGTAGCCTAACCCCCTTGCTCCTTAACGTCACCCCTGCTCTTTTACAAGACTGCAGAAAATATTTTTCAGAGAAACTTACATCTGATAAAAACCTAAGGGGCTTAAAATGCACATCATATTTTTTTTTGAGAAAAAAGATGCCTGAAGATAACAATATAAATCATTTAGATAACCCTCTAAGTGCTTGGAAGTTTCTGAAATCACCTAGTAGCTATAAATTTTTCAACTTGGGAAAAAGTATACTAGCATCGTGGGTAGGACTAATTACGGTTGTCACTTTAGTTATTTCCGCAATATTCACGATTACTGTTATACAATCAGTTTCATTAACAAGTGGTCACGTATCTACAATTGGAGATTTTATTTCTGGAATAGCAGGTGCTCTAGCATTTCTTTGGCTTGTTCACGGCTATCGAATGCAAAGAGTAGAGCTGCAACTACAAAGAAAAGAATTAGAATTACAGAGACACGCTCTAAACAACCAAGTAACTGAATTAAAGCAAATGTCTAAATTTGCCTCTTATGAACAAATAAACAATTTACTTATAGATGCTAAAAAAGATATTCCTCTCGACACAGACATACATACTTCATTATCCGAATTGAAACGCATTCTCGCAAGTGAGCCTGTTAAACAGCAATTAGAGGCACAGTCTATCTTTGGACTTCCATATGAAAAGTTCGACGCCCAATATATTGACCAGCTCAATACAGATGTCTTTGAAAAATACGTACCGTTAGAAAAGTACTTTTCAAAGCTGAAAATGGCTATATCTGTATGTGTCTCTGCTGAACAAATTGATGATAACTCTAATTCAAATAATGATCTAAACAATGACGTTCTTCCCGTTATCAATAAGCACCCGTTTCTCAAAGAGTACTCAAATAGCTATTCAGAGTGGTTATCATTCGAACGTGAGTACACAGGCTTGTTGTCTGCAGTTAAGCTGGTTAGTTCATGTTCTACTTTTTTAGGTGATAGGCCTTATTGGAATGAAAAACAGATCGCCGAAATGGAAAATAAAATCAGCACTCTAGTCCCGTTGATAGCGGAAGCTCGCTTACCAAGTCCCGAAATCATTTCTGTAGCTATAGAAGCTATTAAAAAACCTGAATAATCACCCACTGAACCCCTTCCTCTAATCCCTTGCCGCTAGATTCAATAATCTGGCGGCATGAAGACATCAAACCCTTACCCTCTTGCCATACTAAACACCACAGCCGAACCGGTTGCGGTGCTTTCGCTCGACTTAAACGCCGATGCTAATGGCTGGCAGCAGCTGTTACCCGCTGGGCTCTTTCGTGCTGTAGACGGTCGCCCATTTGATGTACCAGGTAACCATTGGTTTATTGATGCAGATGTAGCCGCCCACCTTATCGCGCTAGCTAACCAACGCACTAACGACCTCGTCATTGACTATGAACACCAGACTCTTAAAGCAGAAGAGAACGGCGAACCTGCGCCCGCTTCTGGCTGGTTTAAAGCAATGGAATGGCGCGAAGGTTCCGGCTTGTGGATAAAGCCCAAGTGGACACCTCGCGCTACCGATTTCATAAAAAACGGCGAGTACAAATTCCTCTCTGCCGTTTTCCCTTACGACGCTACCACCGGACGCCCATTGCGGCTGCATTCGGCTGCGCTAGTTAATCGCCCTGGCATTGATGGCATGCAAGCCGTTGAAGCGCTGGCGGCGCTTTCCCTCACTTCTACACCTAAACCCACTATTACAACGGAGCATTCTATGGATGAGCTATTAAAAGCAATGCTGGCACAGCTAGGCATTGTTGTTGAAGACGGCAAAGAACCCGATAACGCCGCTGTACTGGCTGCGCTCAGCGAACTGCAAACAAAAGCAGGTACCGCTGGCACGTTAGCTACCGAAGTTGCAGCCCTTAAAGCTAACGATAATGGCGGTTCGGTAGACCCAGCCAAGTATGTACCGGTCGAGGCGGTACACCAGTTACATGCACAAATTGCGGTGCTATCGGCTGAAGGCGCGTCCACTCAGCTGGATCAGGTTATCGATAAAGCTAAACAGGAAGGCCGACTCGTTCCGGCGATGGAGGCTTGGGCGCGAGATCTGGGTAAGCAGGATCTGGCAGCTCTGCAATCCTTCCTGGATAAATCACAACCCATTGCAGCGCTGGCGGCGATGCAAACCACCGGCAAAAAACCGGATGCAGACAACACCGACCCGCTCGCCACCCTCAGCGAAGATGAAAAATCTGTATGCCTCGCGACAGGTGTTTCAGAAGCGGACTACCTGAAAACCAAAAAAGGTAATGCGTAATGGCTGCTTTAAATAAGAACAGAACGACCCGCCGCCGCGAGACCCATTTAAACAATGATCCCGTGGCCGGTGGTGTTCAAATTTTCTCAGGGGCGTTGCTCGTTTTGAATACCAGCGGCTTTGTTGAGCCTGGCACAACGGGCACAGGATTACGGGTTCGCGGGGTTGCTCAATATCCATCGGATAACCGAAACGGTATTGATGGTGCGGGTTTGATTGAAAGCATTCGCGGTGCCCATTTGTTCAAAAACAGCGGTGATATCACGCGGGCTGATATCGGCTCCTCTGCTCACATTGTGGATGACCAAACCGTATCAGCCAACGCGACCGGTAAGTCTCTGGCAGGTCGCATTGATGATGTAAGTGCAGACGGTGTCTGGGTGTTCATCGAGTAACCGTTCGATAAGCCTTTTAAATAAATTCAGGAGAACCTAATGGACGTTAATGCTCAAAACCTCAGCATCTTAAACACGGCTGTAAACACCGCATTCAATAAAGCATTCAGCGGTGCAGAGTCGATGTATAAGAATATCTGCACGATTGTTCCTTCAAAAACATCAGCAAATACATACACATGGCTAGGTAACTCAAGCCAGATTCAAGAGTGGATCGGGCCGCGTGTTATCAACCGCCTTAAAAACCATGACTTCACCATCAGAAACCGTAAGTTCGAAAAGACCGAAGCCATCCCCAAGGATGCTATCGATGATGACGAGTATGGCACCTACATGCCGCTCTTCGAACAGATGGCCGTTAACGCCAAAGAGTTTCCTGATCTGTTGGCATTCCCTTTATTGAAAAACGGATTTACTGAGCTGTGTTACGACGGCCAACCTTACTTTGATGGCGACCACCCTGTCGGTAATGACGGTGAAGAAGTCTCGGTCTCTAACATGCAGGCAGGTTCTGGTGAGCCTTGGTTCCTGATGTGTACCAAGCGTCCTTTAAAGCCATTGATTTGGCAGGAACGCCGTCAATTTAACATCAGCTTTAAAACTGATCCTAAAACGTCAGATCACGTCTTTATGAATGACGAGTTTATCTGGGGTGTTGATGGTCGTTGCAATGTTGGTTTTGGTCTTTGGCAGCTAGCGTTTGGCTCTAAGGCAGAACTGAATGCAGACAACTACGAAGCCGCAGATGCCGCCATGATGTCGTTCAAAAATGATGCAGGTTCGCCACTGGGGATCGTTCCCAACCTGATGGTAACGGGTCCTAAGAATAAGGCCAAAGCCAAGAACCTCTTAAAAGTTATGAACACAGCTAATGGTGCAAGCAACCCCAACTACGAAAGTGTAGAGCTGCTCATCGTTCCTTGGTTGGCATAAGCCGCGCACCCTTTATGTAGGCGGGGCTTAGCCCTGCCTCCTGTTACTCAGGAGAGATAATGAAATGCCTAAGAATACTCATGCTAGTCACATCCGTATTATCGCCGCTGTGCAAGGCTTTCGCCGTGCCGGTATTGCGCATCCGGCAGAGCCAACCACTTACCCCGTATCTGACTTTTCCAAAGGACAACTGGAGCAGCTTCAAAGCGAGCCGCGCCTGGTCGTGGAGTTTGTCGAAGCGCCTGAAGCAGATCAGGCAGACAACGAGGAAGGGTCCGTGGGGCCGGACGGTATGGGTGCAAAGCTAGAAGACATGACCGTGGCACAACTCAAAGAGATTGCTGCTGCCGGTGAGATTGCAGGTTTTTCCAGCATGAAAAAAGACGCGTTGATTGAAGCGATCAGACTAAAACGCGATTGGATGGGGCAGTAACCGATGTACGCCGTTAAAACAGACATGCTGACCCGCTTCGGTGAGGAGGAGCTGATCCTCCTTACCGATCACGATGCCGACGCGGGTGTGATTAATGATGCCATGTTAAATCAAGCATTGGCTGATGCCAGTGCCGAGATCGATGGCTACTTAGGCGGACGCTATACCCTGCCCTTGCCCAACATACCGGCAGTGTTAGTGCGTATTAGCTGTGATATTACCCGCTATTTACTGCATGACGAACATGCGCCTGATCGCATTAAAGAGCGCTACGACGGTGCAGTGAGTTTTCTTAATAAGCTAGGTAACGGCTCAATTAGCTTAGGCATGCCCGATGAAGGCGACGCCAGCCCTAGCAATAACACCGCACAAATCAGCAGTGCTGGCAGTGTGTTTGGTCGTGAGTCGAGCAAGGACTTCATCTGATGTACTTGCTAACGGATAACTACCTCATTGCAGAAGATCACCTGGTGCAACGCCTCGCTACTATCGAGGGCTTGCGCAAGGTGTATCGCAGTTGTGATCTGGCCGAGATGAAAGAACGCGGACAAGTCACGCCTGCAGCCCATGTGATCTATGCCGGTGATGCTGTGCCAAATACCGCGCAAGGCGGTGTTTCGGCACACGTCACTCAAACATGGATGGTGGTCATTACCGTTAGTTTACGAGACCAAAGCAAAGCGGGGCCGCTCATGGCTTCCGTGCTGAGCGAGATGGCTGGCCTACATGGTGATCTGGGCAACTTTGTGCGGGTCAACGCCCCCTCTCGCCCAGGCTTCTCAAATGGCTTTGGCTATTACCCGATTGCCTATCAAATCAAATTCAAAACCAAAGGAGCCCTCAAATGAGCGGACTACTCTTAGCAGGCGATGTGTATTTTGATCGCTTTGATGCCACCGGAAACTCAACAGGATTAGTCGGGCCGTTGAATGCCACACAGCTGCAGATCAACACCCCGTCTGAATCCAAAGATCGCTCCTCTAAAAAGAAACTCTCGTACGGCCAAGCCTTAGACAGTGTCACCATTGCTCAGCCAAGCGAGTTAGCGATCGCGTTTGATGATCAACCCGCTGAGATGCTGGCCATGGCCTTACTGGGTGAGACTGATACGATTAATCAGGGTGCAGGAAACGTAGCCGATGCGGTTGTCAGCGTATTAGCTAAAGGCCGCTGGACAAAGTTAGTGCATAGTAATCTGGCCGAAGCAGGTATCAGTGCAAAGCTGGCCTCAGATGATAGCCCCGTCAGTGCAGCCGCTTATGAGATTAACTATGCCGCTGGTTTAATCCGCGCTGTGGCCGGAGGTGTATTAGAAGCAGGCGTTGATATCAAGCTCACCTACGATCACGCAGCCATTGCAGGCTCTCGTATTAACGGCGGTATTCGTCCCACCATTCGTGCCCGTATCTTCCTGGACGGTATCAACTTAGCCACCGGCTTACCCGTTAAGTGCGACATTCCCGAAGTCTCGCTGGCACCCACCGCCGCAGTCGATTTGATGGCCAGCGAGTACGTCACCACCACGCTCGGCGGCAAGGTTCTTCTGCGTAATGGTGAAACCGCCCCCTTCTATCTTGATCAAGAAGACTAATCCGCCATGGCTTTGCGCGAAACAGCACTCTCCATTGTTATTAGGGCGCGTGATCTATCCAGCAATGTGCTGGGTAGATTTCGGCGTGCGATAAACGGTACCGGCGAAGCGTCTGATACAGCGGGACAGCAAGTTGAGAAGTTAACCCGAAGAGTCATCGCCCTCGCTGGAACTTACCTGGGCATCAATGCGCTGAAAAAAGCCATTGGCGGCATAATTGGCACCGGCGCTCGGTTCGAGCAGCTCGAAACCCAGATCAATTCCATGATGGGGTCTATTGAAGCCGGTGAAGCAGCCACGGCTTGGATTAAAGACTTCGCTTCTAAAACCCCGACCGATCTTGCCGGTGTAACCGAAGGCTTTATTAAGCTGAAAGCTTTGGGTATCGATCCAATGAATGGCAGCTATCAAGCCATTATCGATCAAACCTCTAAGCTAGGTTTTACCCAGGAGAAAATGGAAGGCGTCATTCTTGCCGTAGGCCAGGCATGGACAAAACAGAAACTCCAGCAAGAAGAAGCAAACCAGCTGATCGAGCGTGGTGTACCGGTGTGGGATCTGCTCGCCAAAGCCACCGGTAAGAACACAGCCGAACTACAAAAGCTTAGCTCTGCAGGTAAGTTAGGTCGCAAAGAGATCAAGTTGTTCATTGATGAGATGGGCCGATCTTCTCAGGGCGCAGCTGCTGAACAGATGCGTACCTGGAACGGCTTAGTTAGTAATATTAAAGACTCTTGGACAAACTTCGTCGGTCAGATCGCCGATGCCGGTATCTTCGACTTTGCTAAAGATCAGCTTACAGAATTGACCGTACTGGCAGCAAAGATGGCCGCCGACGGTCGTTTAAAAGAGTACGCCCAGCAGATCTCTGATTATTTGGTGAAGGTAGCAACACGCACCAAAGACTTTGTTAATGATGCGGTAGCCAACTTCGATCTCATTGTGAGCGGTGCTGAAAAAACAGTGGCAGGATTCTCGCTGATATTTAACGGCTTTACCGCAGGCGTTAAAACTATCGCTGGGTCTGTGTCTTCTGCGATATCTGTGATCCTGAGTTCATTAGCCAGCGGCCTTGAAGCCGCACAGCTGGATGACGCTGCCGCGAACTTACGCATCAAAGCCGGTGCCATGGCGGCGGTGAGTGATGCATTTAAGAAAGAACTAGAGCAAGATTCAAAAGATATTAAAGCTGCCTGGGACACACTCAACAATCAAAGTTTTAACGGTGCAAAGCAGGCGGTAAAAAGCCTCTCTCAAACAGTCACTCAAGAAAAAACAAAACTGGTAAAGAGCTTTGAAGAGATTGCCAGCAAGGCAGACTCCAGCAGCGAGCAGATTCGTAATGCCTTTATTAACGGTATCCACACCGCTAAAACTGAATCAGACGTCAAAGCGCTGGCGAGTCATTTTAGTGAGCTAGGGGCCGAGGGTCGCGTCTCAGCCGATCATATTGTTCAAGGGTTAGATCTGGTCTCCGGTGCGTTAGATAAAATCGCCACGAAAGCAGAGAGTGCCAAAAGTGCCGTCAACGGTATTAGCACTTCAACTCAAGGCATTAAAGATCATCTCACGGCGCTGGATGAGGCCGCTGAAGCACAGGATAAGAAAGCCTCAACCACAAAGAAAGACTCTAAAACCATTGAAGACAACACCGACGCCACCGATAAAAACACCGAGTCAGTGCGCGCCAATCGTGGTGCCGCGCTAACCCTTGCAGGCCAAACCGGTGCGGCATGGGATGCGGCCAGTGAGCAGATGGGGGCAGCGTATGACCGGTTAACCGATGGCATGTCACACGCTGTGAGTAAGTTTGGTAGCTTGCCGCGTGCAGCGTTCTCCTATGTGAAAGACTTTGCGGATGCCTATTGGCGTGCTGAAAAAGCCGCTGTGAGTTTGCAAAAGTCCTATGACAACCAGCAAGCCTCACTTGAGCAACATCTCACCAGCCTGACAGAAGCCGATACCGTCACCGCTGCCATGGTGGCCAATGCCGAACGTGCCGTTAATTCCTATGACTTATTGGGTGATCAGCAGCTCAGCCCGTTACGTAATGCTATCTCAGCCATTAAGTCAGATATGGAAGCTTGACCGACTCATTAGAGAACACCGTTGGCAGCTTGCAGGATGAGCTGGATCGCCTTAATGGGGATGCCGTTGCCATTGAAGACCGCGCTTATCAGAAGAAACGTGACGCCCTGGAAGAGCAAGCCGACCTAGCCGCTAAACAAAACAATAGTGATGCCAGCGGTGAAGCCCGCGAGGCGTTACGCCTGTTAGAAAAAACCTACCAGATCAAACGTAGCCAGGCACAAGAGCAGCAAACACAAAACCAGCAGACACCTAACGCCCAAGGATTACCCAGCAAAACGGTACGTGTTGAGTTTCAAAACGCTACCGGTGGCAGCTATACCGGTGACTTTGATAATGACGGTGCAGCGCAACTTTTGGCACAACTTGAAGGCGCGAGATTTGTATCCTCATGAATACCTTAGATGCGATTACCTTACCTGATGATCTGGTCTGGCCCGACGAGCTGGAATGGTCGCCAGTAGAGCAAACAATCGACTACGCCACAGGCGGGATGTTGATTATCCAGGAAGGTGTTAAACAAGCCGGACGCCCTATTAATTTGAGCGGGTTAATCACGCGCAGCGTGCTGCTCAATCTGCGCACACTGGCCGCTACACCGGCAGAACATACACTCACATTCAATGGCCAGATCTACACCGTGCGCTTTCGTTATGCCGACGGCGCTATTGCCGCCCGTGAGCTGGTTGGTTATGCCGATCCAGACGACCACGACTACTACGAAACAACTTTACGCTTTATTGAGGTTTAACGATGACCATTACCCGCGCCGATATTCACTTATTCAAAGCCCAGGACAACACCGACAATGATAACGGCGGCGGATCGATGACCGGCGTTGAAGTGGTCGATGGTGAGATTAACAACCTCTTTCCTGATATATCGCGTCTAGACACCGTTAATGGCGATGTGTCCATGCGCAAGCTGTTTCCTTCTGTGACGACTGACAACACCGATATCTACTATGGCGCGCATAGTATCGTTCGCAAAAACCCCGATGATCCCCGCGTCTCAGTGATACTGACCCATACAGACGATCCGCACGATACGCGCATCGAGGCGCAGCAACGTGTTGAGTCTTATATGTCACTCTCGTATGAAGCCATTTTTTACCTATACGGCAACCATATTCAGGGCATGAAAGCCCTCACATTTTTATCACGCCCTGAGAATGATTCGCCGGAAATTGGCGAGGTGTACGTGCTAACCAATGGCACCCACACGCAATACGTGCGCGTGCAAGCCGTGGATGATACCGAAGTATTGTTGAGCTTTTCTAACGGGGGAAGCTTTACCGATTACAAACGAAAGCTATCAATAGTCACCATCACGCAAGCGTTAGAGCATGACTTTGAAGGCTCTGCGTTTAGCCCTGCCGGTAATCTCTCCGATGTGCATACGTATCATACGGCCATCGCCAACGCGACCAAGTTCTATGGCACCAAAACTCTCGCTGAAGACTTCACCACCAGTCAAACAGCCTTGGTGGTTGATTCGATACATCAGCAGCTGGTGCCTTCAACGTTGCAGCAAACGCCGATGGTGAATAAGCCAGGCACGCCTGATTTAAATGTGTTGATCACAACGACAGACCTCAACAACTTCTCTAATATTTTGCCTAGCTATGCCAATAGATTCACAGTGCCTGTTCAAAATGTATATTTCGGCGCATCGAATAACTATGAGGATACATTAGAGACGGGCATGCCTATTGAGCCAGGTTCTCTGTCTACTCTATTTGGGGCTGTTGATGATGGCTCGGGCGTGTTGGTTGGAACCTCTTATGGATTCACGGCGCGTATAGACTATCTAACAGGGACTATTTATGGCAAGACAACAACATCAGTGGGTACGGCGGTAACACTGTATTTTAAGCCTGCAACGCTTGTCACGGTGCCCGCTAAGTTCACCTCGTTTATCGACATTACCACGCTTAATAACAGCCTGGTATTTGTTAAAAATATCTCGCCGCCTCCCTCGCCAGCCTCTCTACGTATCGATTATCGAAGTGGCGGTAAATGGTATCGCATTGAGTCGAGTGGCTTGCTGGCATTAGGGGATGATCCCAGTATTGGCATAGGTGCTATTGCTTACAATGGCGATGGAACAGCCACCGTGTCAGTCACGCTAGGTGCTGAGCCCGATGTAGGTTCAAAGCTTATCTATACCTGGGCGTCTGCATGGGGATATAAGAGCATCACCGGAACATATGACGCTAACAGCCGTTATGAAATCCAGCTCCCGCCCGCTGCTGAAAACATCAATAAAATCATGGTCAGGTTTACCGTAACTAACGGGTTTTCGACTACGACCCTTTGGGATGGTGTTTCATTTAACACAACGGTTGGTTCAGGATCGATCACGGCAACATTTGATAGCACGACCAACAAAATACTCATTGATAAGTTTATCTATGCGGGCACAGAAGTTGTGCCGCAATCTTTTTATTATGACTACGATGTTGATGCGGGCGCAGGATCAGAGTTCACGCCGCAAACCACCACGAACGTGCCTGATGGGGCTGGCGTTGTAACTGTCACGCTAGGGGCTTCAGTGACCGGTGGTGATTTTTATATCAGCTATCCATTAGTCATGGAGTACTTCGGCGTTAGCACCACCTTTACGGTAATGGTTAACCAGGCGGGGCAGATATTCTCACTGTCGTTAAGCGGTGGTGAGTATGTCAGTTTACTGTCTGTCTTCAATACACAAACGCCAACCCTCACCAATTTCACCGTCAATGCAGGCGCAGGCACCGTGGTGTTTCATCCTTCCGATGGCTTGTCCGGCCTTATTAAAACCTACAGCGTCACAACGCCGGTCTACACAGCCCCCGAATCCGTATCACGCGACGGGAACAATAAACTCAATATTATGGGCGCTTAATCATGCCGACCACGTATGTAACCAAACAAGTATCAAAACTGGTGGCTGAGAATATCGCGCTGGCTGCCCCCAACTTCACCTTTGGCGCTTCTCATGGCGCGGGAACGCTAGGACCTAGCGGGGTTAACTTGGTGAGTGCTACATCAAATAGCTCACTGGATAAGCCAGATATTGTCCTGCATGTGCCTAAAAATATCGTAGGTGAGCTAGCGTTTTTCTTCAATGTTGTCTCATACGTCACATTGGATGGCATTCTGTATAGCAACTTTAATCCGATCACCGGTATTGGTAAGGCGTGTGGTGCCTTTGATCGAGCAAACGGCATCATTAAAATAGCGGGAAGTGTCGCGGGCAGCTACGGCATGAGTCGAGATGATACCTTCAAAATCATCAGCATGACGGTGGATGAGTTCTCTAGCAGTAAACGCCCTGCAGGGCATATCTCCTTCAGAACATCGATTTCAAACGTGAACTCCAGCTCATTGCAGATACGCGGTAGCCGCTACCAGATCCAGCAAGTGGCCGATGTAGATGAAAGCGCCGTGCCTTTTAACACCGAAGACTTTACCGCTGAAACCGCTTTCACTGTCACCGTTGATGTGGCCACCAACATGCTTATTGGTGATGCCCAGGTCGATGGTGACTTTGATGGCGCTAACGGTACGGTGACGATATTCGGCCTGAATGGCTGGGTTATTGATCCTGATTCCATCCGCTACGATGCCGTATCTGAAGTGCGCATGCCGATGAATGCCGAGCTATTAGGGCTTAATCCTGTACGCCTACCCTCTACCGGAAAAGTCCCCGTCATCAATAACGGGGATACCTTAGTGATTTTTAACGAAGAGGATCAAGTCGTGGTGCCGGTAGCCGGTGCAACCGTGAGTTGTGGCCGTGTTGATGTGGCGCTAATGGAAGTGATCGATTCCCAAGGGCTGAGGCTGGATTACCACCAATACACGGTTGACCGTGACTTAGGTGAGCTGACCTTTGAGAGCCCACTATCGCTTGTGGATATATCGACCAACACTTTGATTGGCCCTTATAAGCTCGTTAACCGTATCGAAAATATGCGTCTCGCCAGCAACGTAGACATTACCGGCAACGTGTCAGTAACAGCACCGCCAGACCGCGACTTCCCTGCAGGCTCAAAAGTGGGCAGTGCGCTTTTGTGGGGTGATACCGGCGCACGAGTGTTTAATTTCTTCCACCAAGAGAGCTGGAATTCTGGTTCTCCGGTTTGGTCAGACACCCGTATTGGTGATGACACTACAGCCAAATATGACGCCATCAATAATCCCTTTGAGATCGTCAATAAAGGCTCAATGTCTGAGCGTTGGACGATTCGTTTTATCAGCTCAATCAATATCCAAGTGATAGGCGAAAAGCTCGGTGTGGTGCTGGATAACCATTCAATCTCTATTACAGACAACGATATCTCACCGATCAACCCAGCCACCGGCACGCCTTATTTTATTATTCGCCAAGCGGGTTTTGGTGCGGGATGGGTCACTAATAATGTGATTCGATTTAATACCGACGGTGCTAGCCCAAATATGTGGGCGATACGCACAACACAACCAGGGGCAGCAACCGAAAGCAAAGACTCAATCGAGATTGAAGTGCGCGGAGATGCTAACTAATGCTACCAGGCGGTGATTTTAGTTATTTAATCAATAGTGCGGCTATGTCCGGCGCTCGCTCATATCCTGCTTGGGACTCAACCAATACGGCTCACGAATTTTGGGAAACAAACTTTGGCCCGATGATTAATACCGGCGCTTTTCGGTATGCAAAATCAACAGGTGCAGCCTCTACGGGTGTTTGGGCTCAAGACATCAACACGTTTAATGTGGGCTGGGAACTTGAAGTCCATTGCTCTAACGGTACTTGGTCTAACGATAAGTGCGATTTTGATATTGAGTTTTTAGATAACAGCAATAACGTTATCGCCGCACTTAGAGGCCGCGCAGATGGAAACTACCGCCACGGTTTATGGTATGGGCCAAGCCTCGCCTCACTCACCAAAGCATTGCAGTCGGGGTCATACCCAAGAACCAATGGCATTCTAACATTCAGTAATACGTCTATTATTTGGACGCACGACGCCGCAGACCCACACCAAAATCAAAGTTTTACGCTGGCAGGCGTTGATATGAGTTCGGTCGTTAGAATGCGGCTAACCAATATGCTGGCAACGTCAACCCATACGGGCGGTTCGGGCGGCAGTGCTAATGTCATATTTCAGATAGTTGGCGGGGCTGCTCAGTACAATTTATCGGGAACCGTCACCCAAAACGGTGTGCCTTTAGAAACCATAATCAATGTCTATGATGCGCAAACAGGCCTGCTGCTTAAAGTACTTAATTCAGATATCACAGGGCATTATCAACACACCGTTGCAAGCCAAGCGCCCGTTTACTTAACAGCCATAGCGCCGCCAGGTTATAGACCGCTTTCGCACGGCCCTATCGTGCCGAAAGCGAGGCCGTAATGAGTTATACCCCGCCGCTAGGTGATACGGTTGATTTTGAATTCAACCAAGACCCATCAATTGAGCCGACCTATCATGCATGGGTGCGCGGAACAGTGACCAAGTACAATGAGCCCATAGCATTAAAGGTGACTGCCTTCGCTGTTTTGGGCTCCCCAAAGATAGTGGGTGAAGCCACTACCGACCCATTAACGGGCACGTATGAAATCGATGTCGCGCCGCATATCGGTGAAGTGATGGTGGTTGCGGCGATGGACTATGGCGCGCAGTGGTCGCCTAATATGCTCATTCAACACGCGGGTAAGGTCATTCATCCGCCTGCACCTAACCGCTATATCTATGTCTCTTTAGTGCCTGGCGTATGCGGCAGCGCAGAACCTAATTGGCCAACAAGCGGCAACATCACGTCGGGGGATGTGATCTTCACGGCACAGCCATTGTTTGAGCCGTTGGCCGGTGGGTATTTGAAACCCACTATCGAGATGAAGTAGTGCCCTTACTTATTGCGGGGGCGGCTTCTTCCTGGAAGAAGGTTGATACAACGGTGAGCGATGGTATATCTGCAGGCTACGAAAAAGCCACGCCACAAGATAAAACCTCCTCAATGGAATGGGTAAAGCCAGTGCCAAAACAGGCGCTAAATGCCTTGGCATACAAACCTATTCCGAAAGTCGATACTGGTACAGCGTTAGTGTTTGGCTCGATTATCAAAGCCATTGATAGTCAAACGCTGCACCCTATTGCGGCTATCTATCCGACGGATAATACAGACGGGCTAGCTTACGGGGATGTTATCCACCCCAATGATTTACAGGCATTCACCCCGTTTTATGGCGCGCTACCGGCTAAAGATTGTTTGTGGTCGCATGACTATCACTCGGTTTATCGCTTTAAAACTAAGCCTCATCGGGTTGTTTATGAGTTCTATATCCCCTCGTTTAATTTGGGGTATGTGGGGGCGACAGCGAAGCTCTCATTTAACTTTAAAGATCCTGAAACCAAAGAGCCTCACTCGTTGCTCTCTCCGGTTGATGGGAGTGCGAGCGCTTCATGGGATAGCACCAGAAAAGTAGACGCTTATACAAACACCCAATACGGCCATTCACGCCATCGTGCCATTATTGCTGGCCCATATCGTACCGTCTTTTTAGTGCCAGAACCTGAGCCAGTAGACCCTGATCCAGATCCAACAGACCCGCCCGTATTAGAGAAGGTAGTCCATATTATGAACATTGTTAATTTAGTCTCGCTGCCAGATCTAACGCCTATCGCGTTTAGCCAGGCAACGCTCAGCCGCGATATCGACTCGTATGCCTGGACGCTTAATGCCAGTCTAATGAACCAGGCGAGTGTTGATCTTATCTCACCACGGGGCGGCATGATTAAAGAGATAAGGCTTACGATTAATGGCGATGTATGGGAGTTCTTTGTCTCTAAAATCAGCGAGACAGATCGCTTTGCGAATAAGACATGGACAGTGGCTGCCTACAGTAAAAGTAAGCTGCTCTCATCACCCTATAGCGTACAAAAGACACATACCGAAAGCAGTGGATCTACCGCCGCTCAGATAGCCACTAACGAGCTGTTTGGTAGCGGCTTTACACTCAACTGGAATGCGCCTGACTGGTCGATCCCTGCCAATGTATTCAGCTACAGCGCCAAAGCACCCATTGCCTCAGTGTTGAGCCTAACCAATGCCATTGGTGCGGTGATTGTCCCGCATCCTGCTAATAAAGAACTAACAGTAAAACCGCGCTTTACGCATTCGGCCTGGCACTGGGACAGCGCCACAGAAGACCGCACCATCCCTCGCGCACTGTTTAGCGAGATGTCAGAAGAGTATCAGCCACAAATCAAATACAACGCCGTGTACGTGGCCGGTCAAGAATACGGTGCATTGGCTAAGGTGAAACAACTGGGCACCGCAGGCGATAGCCTATTACCCGATATAGTGGATAACTTGCTCACGGATGCCATTGCCAACACCGAGCGAGGCCGAATAGAACTCTCTAAATCTGGTCATAAAGAAGTCTTCAGCGGGCGTATCTTCTACGACCAAGCGGCTGGTTTTGTGGATATAGGCGAGCTGGTAAAAATCGTTGCGGGCGACGGCACCAGCTGGAAAGGTGTCGCCACCGCTAACAGTATCGCTATCTCTAAAATGGGGGCCGTGGTGTACCAAAACCTAAGCATACTGAGGCACTACGAATGAACGTATTCTCACGATTCAAAGCCCTTATTGGTAGCGCCAACAACGAGCTGGTAAACATCACCGCCAACAATGGAGACGGTACCAGCACCGGCACAACCCTCGCCGGTAACACTGTAGTGGTGAAAGGTGAAGGTGTTAGTACTGGTAATAGAGCATTAGTGAGAGATGGTGAAATGGTTAGGCCGATGCCTAATCTGGTGGTAGTTGAGGTGGATGTTTAGAGCTGAAGTAGACAACGCCATCGAAACTAAGTGAATATAAAAATACAGTCACTTACTGGCGCTCTTTGATAAAGTGCTCTAAAGCTATACTGTATGCTTTTGACATAAATTCAAGTATTAAATCGGCACAATAAATACAGGCTTCTACATCTAAGAAAACAATACCATTCTCAATAGTAACTCCATCAACTTTTGAGGAAAATGACTCAATTACTCCCCTTTTACTAAAACCCTCTAAACATGAACTGTTGTGGATAATACAGTTTCTAACTTCAATAAGTCCTGAAAGCAATTGTCTGGATGAGTTGTCACAGATACCCGTAAAACCACACACCTTAGTAGAATACATAATGAAGCGCTCTAAGGCTGAACCTTTAAGCTCATTCCACTTTAAAGTCTGACCAGTTGATTCTTTAAGAATCTCGCAGTACACCTTAAATTGCTCATCTAAAGTAATCAGCAGTGAAACAATAAAACTTTTTCTGGTTATATCAGGAAAAACATCAGCGACAAGATCACTATCAGAAAAATTCATATCCTCGGTTTTGGCTAAAACGAGTTTGAGATCATGAATTACGCAATACAAATCTGCATCATTTCCATAGAAACTATCATATGGTGTCAAATTTAACTCCTTCGCAGCTCAACACTATGAACCTTAGGATTAATTGAGAGGAAGCGGGATAAAATGTTCGCTGGCTTACCTTAGTTGGGCAGTTAGTTTTCAATTACAACATACTGCTTTTAAATACATCAAATAACTGACAGTGATAATTCTGAAGTTTGTTCATTACTTCTTCCATTTCTCTTCTATTTTTTGTGTATTCAGGACTTTCATTCTCAAGTATTAAGCTTATCTCCGATAAATCTAACCACACAGAGGCCTCGCAATCGACGTCAAATAACCAGTCCGTTACAGCGTAATTAAAGTAGAAATCAGCCAATGCAAGGGACTCTTGAAGCTCCTCATATAGAATTAAATCAACAGATCTACTTGTATCTACGGCACGCAAAAACCTTTTGAGCACCATGTATATATGAAGTTTTTGAGAGTTACTCTCGCGCTTTTCTTTATTTGTGTTCAGTTTCCACTGCTGATATGCAATATAAGCTACCGATATCGCTATTACAGGACTAAGTAAAGCCGATAAAATATCTATAATTTGTTTAAATGTACTTAAAGATTCCAACTCAACTCCTTTTGAGAACTTGCTTCCAATTCAGCGGGTAATTGAAGCCCAACATAAACCGATCTGCTACAACTATTTCTTATACGCTGACTTGAGAATCTTCGATAGCCTTCAGTAAATCACTAGCAACAGCAATACGATCAAATGCAGACACAAAATCAAGCTCAATATCTCTGTGAGCACTCGAATTCCGATAAAAACTGAACGCTCCAGTTATGTAGTTTAAGAAGGCAAAGCGTTCAGATTTAGGTAACTTGTAATTTGTAAGAGCTCCTTCATCAGGATTAAACGCTTTTTTCAACAAACGCTCACCAAACATATCAACAGGAGCCCCGATCTTATTTCTAGTTGTTGTCTCAATAGCCTTAAAGGCTTGAATTACGGCACTCTCAAATTCACCAGCACTTAATAGTGAAAAGCACTTGTCCATAATAATCGGATGAATATAGCTCTTAGGCGTTAATGTATATTTTTCAATAACACGACGAAACTCACGCTCAGGAAATCTAAAACCGGTTTTAGTCGGGAAGTACTGCTCTTCTCCCTCATCATCGTAACCTCGTTGAAATTGCCTGATGTCGATATGAGCTGTAGGACTGGCCTTATACTTCACGCGAGTAAATTTTACTGGTCGGTAACTACCAGGGTTAGCCTCTCCAATCTCTTTTTGATATTCAATTTTTGATTCAATTTCTACTTTTGACATCAGAATCCTTTATTACGTATAGCGCTGTTATTACCTGCCAATTAAAGCCCAGCACAAAATACACTATAAATATTTTTAGAGTTTAATATGGGCTACAGCTCGTTGATATGCTAGATAAAATACGATATTAAACTGGACAAAAAATAACTATACATCGTCGCTGAATCACAAACATTGCGCTCAGACACAACTAATTAATTTTAGCTAATATAGACCACTGAACCCCTTCCTATAAGCCTATGAGCGTGCAGCTGATTAAATAGATTCTGCCGAATTTAATTAAACGAGCCGCACTGATGACCGATACCGTAACAAAACCCGCCAACGCCACCTATACACAATGGGCTGATGGTGCGACACATACCGATGTAACCATCCAAAACCGTGGCGATGAGGCCGTCGAGATTGTTATCACAGCAGCTCTAGCGAATGCATCAGATACTGGCTATTTGATCAATGCAGGTGATGAGCGCCAATTCAGCGGCTTTACCGGCATCATCTCAGGTCGCGCGCCCTTTGGTTCTCACTCTTCAATTGTCGTGCTGTTGAGGTCGTAATGCTGATAAAAGGCCACAGGGTTGGTGGATTACGTCAGAGAGGGCATTTGGTAGGGTTTGGCGGTGTTCCGATCACACCGGTTGAGCGCTATTTCACAGAAAACCTCGCTGCGGGAGGCATGTATAGCGCGATGTCTTCCTCTGTTCCAATACTAGGAGATTTTGAGTTAGAGTTCGATTTTTACCGATCATCTCCCACAGGTGGATCATTCATCTTCTCAAATTATGATACGGCTGCAGGCAAGTATGGCTTAAGTATTTACTCTACCGGAGACTATGGAGCCGGTGCTGGTACGCTGAAAGTATTCGGGGGTACCTCTCCGCTCATTAGCGGTTTGAGTAATAACAAATATTACAAAGTTGCATTCAAATATCTGGCGGCAACCGGAAAAATGACCACCTATTTAAATGGAGCGGTCTACAGCGGGCCGGTTAGCTCCACGCTACCGTCTGGCATGGGTACATCTGACGTGTCAGCGATTGCTAGAGCAGCACAGGGTTCCTTCTATTTCGCAGGCATAGTCGCTAATTTAAAACTATGGCTAAGCGCTAATAGAGACCCAAGTAGTCTTCGAATAGATATGCCTCTGAATGAATCAGCCGAAGAGCCGGTGTTTAAAAATAAAGCGGCAGTATTAGGGAGTGATCTATGGGTAAACCCAGCGCTTAACGGGTGGGTAGATAACGGTAATGGGTCATATACATTGGCAGGTGATGGCTCTTTCCAAAATCTATTAATACCAACGCCTACAGCGGGCTCTATTTACCTACTAAGCTTTGAAGTGGTTTCCATTGATGGCTCTATGAAAATTCAATCCTCCGGTAATATTTTTGGATTTAGTGCGGCTAAAAAATATAAGTTAGCTCTAACCGCCACGGCAAATCTAATTGGTTTTGCGAGGAATTTTGGAGCAGTCAACTGCACCATCAAAAACATATTGATAAAAGAAATACCTGCATCAACGCCTTACGCGACCCGTGTTAACCAAGCCGCTGATGACACTGAGTTGTATCAGCTAAACACAGTAGCAGTGCCATATCAGTGGGAATCAACAGAGTCGGCAAAAGTCATTCAAATCACGGGAACACCGTAATGAATAATAAAGCGAATCGTATCTGGTCTATTTATAAGACCTCACAACTATTTATTGAAGGCTCTGAAGCATGGAGACTCGCTCAGCAGTACCCCCACGCTGTTTGCCACGATACAACCAACACCGTTTTTATCACATCGTTGAGTAACGCGGTGAGCCCTTACGTCTTGCCTGAAGTAGACCTATCGGAAGAAGCGTTATCAATAGATCAGCAAGCCGTGTTGGCCGCTGTATGGCTTTATAGCCATACAGAAAACGCCATGCACCTCACAAAGCAACAGGCTATAAATCTATTCAGTCACCCCGCACACCGTCTATGGTGCGCTATATATGAGGAGGATCAACACGAACAGTTTGAGGCTGATTATCTGTATGTAGGAGCGTTCATTACTGCGATTGGCTCAGGAGTAACGTGGCCAGCGTTCACGCCCGAACTAACACCCGCAGGAGCACGACAATACATGCTGATGGGGTTGAGTCAGATTAATTGAAATGAAGTAAAACAAAGAGGAAGCGGTTCGATCTCCTTTACGAGAGTTGATCGAACCCCAATCCACAGTGAGTGAACACTGTGAACCAGCTAAGGCTCCCTCACCACGTCGACGCGGCGGGGGTAGCCTATCAAATCTAACGATAGGTTCACACATGTTAAAGGATATACGTTGTACTAAATGCTCAAAATTATTAGCAAAAGCTATTTTTTCTGAAATAGAAATCAAGTGCCCACGTTGTCGGCACATCGAGAGGGCCATGAGCCCCATCACTAAAGATGGAGTAATACATGGCAAAACCTCTCACACCCTGGATAGGCGGCAAACGCCGTCTGGCTAAACATATCCTACCGCTGTTCCCCGATCACCAATGCTACGTTGAGCCGTTCGCAGGAGCGGCGGCTCTCTTCTTTATGAAAGAGCCGTCAAAAGCAGAAATCATAAATGACATCAACGGCGATATGGTCAACCTCTATCGAGTGGTTCAGCATCATCTTGAGGAGCTGTATAAACAACTAAAATGGATGCTCTGTAGTCGTCAAAATTGGGATTGGTTGCAAGCTACTCCCGTTGAGACGCTAACGGATATACAGCGTGCGGCACGTTTCCTGTATCTACAAAAACAAGCTTTTGGAGGGAAGGTATCAGGGCAGACTTTCGGTACCTGCACGACGCGCCGCCCACGGTTCAATATATTCACCATGGAGCAAGACTTAGCTGATGCTCACTACCGCTTAGCGGGAGCAACAATAGAAAGCCTAGACTGGAAAGCCGTCATCAAGAAGTATGACCGCCCACACACGTTATTCTACTGTGACCCACCCTATTGGCAGACAGAAGGCTATGGAGTTGCTTTCCCCTTCGAGGAATACCAAACCATGGCAGAACTAGCCAAATCGATACAAGGAAACATGATAATCAGCATCAACAATCACCCCGACATAAGGGCTCTTTTTAACGGATTAAACCTAAAAGAAGTAGATCACAAATATACGGTAGGAGGGGGAGCAAAAGCAGTCGCTGTAAAAGAACTTATTTATACAAACTTCTAAATAAACTAGGCACTGATCGTGTGACAAAAAGTGCGCTAACGATTTTTATACGGACGCGTGAAACGCGTCCCAGCCCGAAGGGCGACTTTAAATGTTTTTGTTATGTGGTATACACCCCTCCTAAAAGACCGAAGGTAAAAACAACCCAGAAGAAGATGTATATATAGACTGTCCACTTCTTCTTAAGAATGTACTCGTTACTACCTACAACCATTGTTTCTAATACGTTCTTTATTTTCTGCTTGCTGTAAAAAGCATTAGCTAGGGAGACAATAAAAATAGTCACTATCCCCAACCCACTCAAAGTCATCATGAGCTCAAATATTGTCATATCAACCTTAGGTTTAACGTTCCACATAGCATTTGTATATACGGGGGGCCGTATATCTACCCATGCTAGACATCCATTTGTCTGATTTATTTCTATTTTTATCTTAACACCAAGAGCAATACAAGCATTGCTCTAGTTACAATTCATGTAAACCAGCATATATATCGCCAGCTCACTAGAAACGGTGAAGAGCCATATTTGAACAGAAATGACTCGATAGTGACTCTAAATTTCAGAACACTATTTGATAACTTTACTTCGTTCGTTTAGGTGGTGTTTGAGGTGTACTTGAAGAGTGTTATTTATAGGCAGTTTGAGCTGAAGTAAGGATTAGAGCGTGTGACAAAAAGTGCGCAAATCAGTGCCAAAAAGACCGCAAATTTACAATATTCCGAAACCAAATTTTAGGCATAAAAAAAGCCACCTAAGTGACTGATTTTAATGGAGGCGCGAGTCGGAATCGAACCGGCGTTAACGGAGTTGCAGTCCGCTGCATGACCACTCTGCCATCGCGCCATCGCATGCTGTACAAATTTGGAGCGGGAAACGAGATTCGAACTCGCGACCCCGACCTTGGCAAGGTCGTGCTCTACCAACTGAGCTATTCCCGCTCTGTGCAACAGTGGGGCGTATTATAGAGAGATCTGAGGTGGTGTCAACCTTGTTGTGCATTTCTTTTTTTTGCTTAAAGATTAACCACTTACAGCTCTTCTGTTAAATCAGGCCAGGCTGCCTTTATATAAAGAATCATCGACCACAAGGTCAGCAAGGCAGCGGCATACAATGCAGCCACACCCGCCCACGAGACGGTGCTGAACGGCTCAAAAGAGATCAAGACAAAGATGGAAATCATTTGCAGTGCTGTTTTAACTTTTCCGATATTAGACACAGCAATGCTGGCTCTTTTTCCCAGTTCAGCCATCCATTCTCGAAGGGCCGAGATAACAATCTCACGTCCAATAATGATCATCGCTGGGATGGTCATCCAGGGTTGTGCAAATGTCTCGACTAACAATACTAAGGCGAGTGAAACCATTAGTTTATCGGCAACAGGGTCGAGGAACGCCCCCAGTGCTGATGATTGATCCCAACGCCGTGCCAAGTAGCCATCGAGCCAGTCAGTAACTGCTGCTACGGCAAAAATAGCTCCAGCGGCCATAGGAGCCCATGCGTAAGGCAAGTAGTAGCAAAGCACTAATACAGGAATTAGGCCGATTCGCAATAATGTAAGTAAATTGGGTATGTTCATCTTTAACAGCATATAAGCTGACAACTCCGAGATCAGGCTTCTGGATGCAACGCTGCGTATATCTCATCGGCTAGCGCTGGGCTTATGGTAGTGACTTTTGCGATTTCTTCAACACTCGCACGCTCTATTGCTGCAATTCCGCCAAAATGTTTGAGTAATTCACGTCTTCTCTTCGGGCCTACGCCAGAAATCCCTTCTAGTTTGGATTGGTTACGTGCTTTGCCGCGTCGCGCTCTGTGCCCGGTAATGGCAAAGCGATGCGCCTCGTCACGTATATGCTGTATCAAGTGAAGCGCAGCTGAATCTGAGGCTAAAACGACCTCTTGATTTGTTTCTGCCATAACCAGTGTTTCAAAGCCTGCTTTGCGACTAGTGCCTTTTGCTACACCAATAATCTGCACTTCACTAATTTGTAACTCTTCGAGTACCTTTACTGCTTGTGTTACCTGCCCTTTACCGCCATCAATCAAAAGAATATCGGGCAATACACCCTCGCCTTTTTTGATTCGTGTGTAGCGGCGCATCAGTGCTTGATGCATCGCTGCATAATCATCACCACCGGTGATGCCTTCGATATTGAAGGTGCGGTAGTCTTTTTTTAATGGGCCGTTACGATCAAAAACAACACATGAAGCAACAGTCGCTTCACCCGAGCTGTGCGATATATCAAAGCATTCTAAACGCTTGGGTACTTCTTCTAACGCAAACACCTCTTGCAAGGCCATAAAGCGTTTATAAATATTCTGTTTACTCGCCAGATGGCTACCTAAGTGCTGCTCTGCATTCGTTAATGCGAGTTTTTGCCAACCCGCACGCTCACCTTTAACCCGCGAGCTTAAATTCACTTTTTTACCACGCTGCTCGCTTAATGCTTCTTCGATACAGCTTTTATCTTCTAGGTCATGGCTAAAGATAACTTGGTCAGGTATTTCTCTGGCGCTACCGATATACCACTGCGCAATAAATGCCGACAGCACCATTGATTCGCTGTCTTCGATCGATACTTTAGGGTGTAGTGCTTTGCTACCTACAATACGCCCACCACGAACAAACAAGACATGTACGCATACACCACCGGGTTGTATAGCACAGCCTAGAACATCGGCATCACCGCTTTCACCAAACACATATTGCTGCTCTTGAATCAGTTGCAAGCTACTAATTTGATCTCGGTAGATAACGGCACGCTCAAAATCCAGCCCTGCGGCAGCCACTTCCATCTGTAATGCCAGCTCTTTCATGATGGCGTGGCTTTTACCTTCAAGAAACATAGATGCATGGCGAATATCTTCGCCATAAGCTTGTGCTGATACGGCTTCTACACAAGGCGCACTGCAGCGTTTGATCTGGTACTGCAGACATGGCCGTGAGCGGTTACGGAAAAATGCATCATCACACGAGCGAATACGAAATATCTTTTGCAGTATATTAAGGCTGTCATTAACGGCAGCCCTGCTCGGGAAAGGCCCAAAGTAGCGGCCTTTTTTTCGCTTTGTTCCCCGATGAAACGTAAGCACCGGATAGTCTTCTTTTTCAGATACAAAGATATACGGATAACTTTTATCGTCCCTTAAGAGAATATTATAAGGCGGCCGATATTCTTTAATTAAGCTCTGTTCAAGTAACAGCGCTTCGGTTTCGCTATTGGTAACGGTTATTTCTATGTTGGCAATATGACTAACCAGCGCTTTGGTTTTTACCGTAAGGCCGGTGGTACGAAAATAACTGCTTACACGCTTTTTAAGGTTCTTTGCTTTACCAATATAGAGCAGCTCACCCGCTGCATTTTGCATTTGATAAACACCTGGGCGCGGTGTTAAGCGAAGCAAAAACGCCTTACTATCAAATCCAGGCGTATCTTCAGTGACTGATTTATCTTCATTGACAGATAGTTCAGCTGCTTGAGCTGCTGTCTCGGATGTTGCTTCAGGCATAGAGTTTACAATTACACATAATAGTTATTAATCTTCAATTGCTCTTGATGCCTTGGTTGCGTCCATATGTATATGTGTTGCTTCACGATGCACTGCTTCAAGACGCGCACGCGTATCATCCGAGATACCCGCACCACGTGATAAAGATACTTCAAGGAAGGCACCGATTTCGGCATAAAAATAAAGCCGTGCATCAAAGTTGCGGGCACGCTTGAGCTTACATAAAGCGATCTGCGCACCATTCATCAATACGGTATTTATATTAGTCTCTGAGAGCAGTGGAAAACGCCTTTGTGCTCTCTGCTCTGTATTTGTAACTTCGCTCATATACTTACCTACTGGCGGCCATTGATTATCACTTTCCCGTTACGGCACCCATAGTAATATACTTTAGGGAAGAACATCATGGATGTGAATCATTAATATTGGGTATTGTATCAGTGAAAGACAGGTTAGTTATTGATATTAAGAAAGATCTGCAATGGCTTGTAGGCTCACAGCCCATCATAAACTGCTCTGCCGATATTGAGGTGTTTATACCGAGCAAACATCTTGAAGATTTACATCACTGGCCAGCCTCAACAATGACCTACCCAGCGCCACCAGCATACCGTTTGGGTCGACAGTTTGAAGACTGTATCTCTATGCTTTTTCAACACAGCAAGCATGCAAAACTACTACAAAGAAACCTCGTTATCACAGGCGAGAAGCGCACCTTAGGTGAACTGGATTGCCTATACGAGAATACAAGAAAAAACTGTATTCATCTTGAGCTCGCCATCAAGTTTTATCTTTATACGGGCGTTGACCATAATGTTACAAAGCACACCGAAAGTGGTCTTGAAAGCTTTATCGGCCCAGGCGGTAAAGATAGATTGGATAAAAAATGGAAACGTTTGATTGAGCACCAACTGCCCCTGAGTAAGTCACCTGCCGCTTTACAGGCTATCCATAACGCGGGGTTTTCTACTCCAGAACAACGCCAGCTTCTCTTGACGGGCATTTTGTTCTATCCCTATAACAACTGGCAATCGTTCATACCCAACAATCAGCTCATAAACCCTCAACACTTACGAGGATGGTGGCTTTTTCAACATCAAGTCGATGCTCTTCAAGATGAAACCAACAGTTGCTTTATCATCCTGCCTCGCTGGTATTGGATGGGCGGCATTGCCCATTACGACACACTCAACTCATTAAACTTTGCACAGATGAAGCAACAAGTATGTGAGGATAACAAGCCTGCAATGCTAGCCTGCGTGCGATGGGATAACACACTGCAACGCTGGCATGAAACCAGCCGGGGGTTTGTTGTACGGGATAACTGACCTACTCTGTTATAGGTTTCTCTAGCAGAAAGTCAATTAAGACTCGTAATGCCGGGCTCATCATACGATTCATGGGATACACCAACGATACAGGAACAGGGTCGATCTCATAGGCCCTTAATAAACGCACGAGACGCCCACTCGCTATATGCTCATCCACTATAAAATCTGGCAAGTAAGCAATACCAAAACCATCAACGGCAAAGCCTGCCACTAGCTCAGCGTTATTAACCTCGATGTTAGCCGATACCGTCACATATTTTTTTCCTCGCTCCGCTTGGTAAACCCAGCGGGTCGGTTGGCTAATGCTACCATCAATAATACAGCGGTGATCAGCCATCTGCTCCGGAGCCTGCGGCGTGCCTGCAACGTCTAAATACGCCGGGCTGGCAACAAAGTAAACTCTCATCTTGCATAGCTCTCTGGCTACTAAATTTGAGTCAGGTAGTTCTCCCACGCGTATGGCAAGATCAATACCTTCCTCTATAAGATGTACATGCCGATTCACCAACAGCCACGACAAATTTACTCCAGGATAACGCCTTAAGAACTCCGACAGCCGTGGCTGTAAATTATGCAAACCATTGGCATGCAGTGGTACGGTAATACGCAATTGACCAACAATATCGTTTTGCCGTCGCTCTACATCTTGGTCTAGCTCATCAACACTGCTAACGATAGATTCAAAGCGCTGTAAATAGTGAAGGCCTTCAGCTGTGAGACTCATTGAGCGTGTAGTGCGTTGCAATAACTTACAGTTAAGCCGCCGCTCTAATTCTGAAACATGTCGGCTCACCGCTGAATTAACCATATTAAGATCACTCGCCGCTGCACTAAAGCTCTTAAGTGCTACCACGCGACGAAAGACCTCTATCGACTTCAACAGATCCATATTTCACCAAATAAGAATAATGATTTCTTAATTACACTGTTTTTCATATATAAGCATAATTATAAGATAGTTTCCAAGTTAACAAACAACAGCTTGGAGATACAAAATGAAAGTATTAATTATTGGCGCATCAGGCACTATCGGCAGCAATGTAGCAGACGCTCTCTCTTCTGAACACGAAATCATTCGTGCTAACTACAACAGCGGTGATGTACAGGTCGATATAGGCAACCCAGAGTCAATTAGCGCTATGTTTACTAAAATAGGAAACGTAGATGCGGTCATTTCTACAGCGGGCCTAGCCAACTTTGCACCCCTAGATGCACTACAAGACAGTGACTACCAGCTTGCGCTAAACAATAAGCTGATGGGACAAGTTAACCTAGTAAGAATTGGCAAAGCATTCATTAACCAAGAAGGTTCAATTACGCTTACCTCAGGCATTCTTTCCCGCCAGCCAATGCCAGGAAGCACAGCTATCAGTATGGCTAACGGTGCCCTCGAGAGCTTTGCCAAGGCCGCTGCACTTGAAACCGAAAACTTTAGAGTTAACATTGTGGCCCCCGCTTTTGTGAAGGAAACCATGGAAATGATGGGCATGGACAGCGCTTACGGAGTTTCTGCTAAAGATACAGCCAAGGCTTATGTCGCTGCAGTCACAGGCAGTGATCACGGCAAAACCTTAGATGTACCTGATTACGTATGATGCTTATATTTAAGATAGTAGCTGAAGTGCTTGGCAGCTATAGAGTGCTTCAAAAGAGATGAGTAAGGAGAAATAGATTTAGAAGGTTAGAAAAAGAAAAGCAGTTATCAATAGGGATTGGTAACTGCTTTGCAATGACTAGTTAGCGTCGCGTGCTGCCGCTTTTGCTGCATCTTGCACTATTACTTTTTTCAATACACCCACACCGACAAAAACCAATGCTACGCATACAGCAATAACAGCTAAACTCGGTGCGATAGAGATCAAGTTGTATTTATCAACGCCAAACATATAATTATACCTTTAGTCTAATGCTTAATTAAATTTTGGCGTGATTATAGCAATTTATTGATCTGCATCAAACCGTTTTACTAAACTAGAGGTATCCCAGCGTCCGCCTCCCATACGCTGTACTTCAGCGTAAAACTGGTCGACCAGAGCCGTTACAGGTAATTGCGCACCATTACGGCGAGCTTCATCCAATGTGATACCTAAATCTTTACGCATCCAGTCAACAGCAAAACCATAATCAAACACATCGTCAATCATAGTTTTATGACGATTGATCATCTGCCAAGAACCCGCCGCGCCGTGCTGAATAACATCAAATACTTGCTCACCATCAAGACCTGCTTGTTTCGCAAAATGCACTGCTTCAGACAAGCCTTGCACTACACCGGCAATACATATCTGGTTAACCATTTTAGCTAGCTGCCCACTTCCCGCCTCGCCTAGTAAACGAATCGATTTTCCATATGCCTGCATGACTGGTTCAGCAAGATCATAAGAAGCTTGATCACCCCCAACCATCACACTTAGCGCGCCATTTTCAGCACCGGCTTGCCCACCAGATACCGGCGCATCAAGAAAACCAACACCTTGCTCTGTCGCTACCTGACTTAACTCACGTGCTACTTCTGCAGACGCCGTGGTATGGTCGATCAACAATGTACCCGATGCCATTGCTGACAAAACACCATCAGTACCACGGGTTACTTCGCGCAAGTCATTATCATTGCCGACACAGGTGATAACGATATCAGCACCACTAGCAGCCAAGGCAGGCGTAACCGCCATAGCACCACCGTAAGTTTCTACCCACTTTTCAGCTTTTGTTGCTGTGCGGTTATAAACAGTAACCTCGTGCCCCTTACTCTGAAGGTGCCCTGCCATTGGAAATCCCATTGTCCCCAAGCCGATAAATGCTAATTTCATCTCTTTTCCTTATTCGTCTGATGTAACCCATCGTCTTTTGTTAAGCTTGTTTATGCCATAATGCCGTTTTTTAAGCCAGTACAACACATAGCGACCTCATGCATAGCACGATAAAAAGCATGAAAGAGGTTAACCAGAAAACTGCAATCATTACAGATTCAGTTCGATACAAAAAAACATATACAGATATGCAATACAGGCAATTGCTCTGGTATTTTTTAATATATCTGCATAAAAAAACAAAGCCTTGGGCCTGAAGCATCAAACAGGCGCAATGGATTGAACCATTTATTACTTTAAGTGCTCTATTTTCTTATTAGCCCGCTTCACTGGAGATACTACATGCTTTTGCGCCGACTACTGATTAGCTTCTTTTTACTTATCTCCAGCCCAACATTTGCAGATGACAGCATGATGTTTAGTAAATTAGGCTTCCCGAATCTTGAAGGCCGCGAGGTCAACATGGCTGAGTTTCGTGGAAAAGTCGTTTTGCTTAACTTTTGGGCAACATGGTGCCCGCCTTGTGTAAAAGAGATGCCCTCAATGGAGCTTTTACGACAAAAATATAAAGACCAAGGTTTTGAGGTTGTCGCCATCAACGCAGGTGAAGATGCAGAAGCGGTCGAAGCATTTTTACTAGAAAGAGACCTAACCTTCCCTATCATACTGGATAAGCGTGGCGTCTCTTTTATGGCATTAGGTATCAGAGGATTACCGATGAGCTTTCTGTTAAATAAAGAAGGCCGCAGTGTAATGACCTTTATGGGTGGTCGCGAATGGTTAGAGCCTGCTCAAACTGAACTGATTGAAGCAGAGTTGGCTAAAAACAACGAAGACTAAATAACGGGCCTACGCAAAACATATAAAAAAGCCGCTACAAGAAAACTTATAGCGGCTTTTTATTATCCAACTAATACACTTATCGTGAATCAATTAACCTTTATAAAAGGCTTCTGCTGCTGCCAATGCTTTACCCGCATTAACCGGTGCGTCCATCTGTACCAAGGTGCTTTCTAGTGCAGACAAACATAGCGTTACGTTACGGCGGTTACACGCAGCACCCATCAAACCGATACGCCATACCTTACCAGCCAACGCACCTAGACCAGCGCCAATCTCTAGGCCATAGTTATTCAACAATGCACTACGTACAGCCGCTTCATCAACGCCTTCTGGCACAATAACAGTATTCAATTGCGGTAAACGGTATGCTTCTTCTACTAAGAATTGAATACCCATTGCTTCTAAGCCTGCTTTAAGCGCTTGATGGTGATGATCGTGGCGTTCTTGAGCGTTTTCTAAGCCTTCTTCTTGCAGCATTACGAGTGCTTCGTGCAGTGCATAAAGAGAGTTAACCGGTGCAGTGTGGTGATAAGCACGCTTACCTTCGCCACCCCAGTAACCCATCACCAATTTTTTATCAAGGAACCAGCTAGGCACTCTTGATTCACGCGCTTGTACCTTGGCTACGGCTTTAGGGCCAAAGCTTACTGGCGAGATCCCTGGTGGACACGACAAGCATTTTTGTGTTCCCGAGTAGATAGCATCAATACCCCATGCATCTACTTCTAATTCAGTACCGCCGAGTGACGTTACCGCATCAACGATAGTTAATGCGCCATATTCCTGAGCAAGCTTACACAGTGCCTGTGCATCAGAACGAACACCTGTTGATGTTTCAGCATGTACAAAAGCTAAAATTTTAGCATCGGGGTGTGCTTCAAAAGCAGCTTTTACTTTATCGACACTAACCGGCGTGCCCCAGTCATCCGATACCAATACTGCTTCGCCACCAAAGCGCTCCACATTTTCTTTCATGCGGCCGCCAAACACACCGTTCTGGCAGACAATGACTTTTTCACCAGGCTCAACCAGGTTTACAAAGCAGGCTTCCATTCCGGCAGAACCCGGTGCGGAAACAGGCATGGTGAGTTCATTTTCAGTTTTAAAGGCTGCTTTTAGCAGAACTTTAAGTTCATCCATCATCTGTACAAAAGCAGGGTCCAGATGACCTATCGTTGGGCGAGCCATCGCCTCTAAAACACGAGGGCTTACATCTGAAGGGCCAGGGCCCATTAAAATTCTTTGCGGTGGATGAAACGACTTAATCATAGAAACTCTCTTTTAGTAAACTTCTCGGAAACTTGTATGTGAAATTTTCTGTATGAATCTAGTTAAACTCATACAACAAACTGCTTTAATATAAATTTAGTCGCTCAAAGGTAACCTTTACAAAGCCTACCTTATAGAGCCAACTTTAACGTTAGAGCTTAGCCAGTGCGCGAACAATCTCAACAACCATTTCGGCTGAGTGTATCGCTGCGATATCAAGAAACTGATCAAAAGACAGATGCGACTCTTTACCGGCGATATCTGATAGCGCTCGAATCACAATAAATGGCGTTGCAAATTGATGGCAGGTTTGTGCGATAGCCGCTGCTTCCATCTCAACCGCTTTCATTGCTGGAAACACAGTACGTGTATGCTCTACACGCACAGGGTCATTCATGAAGCTATCACCTGTGGCAATCAAGCCATGAACAGTGCGCATACCTTGTAAGCGCTCTATAGATTGTTCAGCCATTCGGGCTAATGTCACGTCGGGCTCAAATGCTGCGGGTAAGCCCGGCACTTGACCAGGCTCATAACCAAAAATAGTCACGTCAACATCATGATGGCGTACTTCAGAGGAGATCACGATATCGCCAACGTTTAGTTCGGGGTCAAAACCACCCGCCGATCCTGTGTTGATAATACAATCAGGATTAAATTCATGTAACAACAACGCAGTACTCACCGCAGCATTGACCTTGCCAATACCCGACTTGAGCAAAACAACGTCTAGACCTGCCAATGAGCCTGTATAAAAATCATAACCGGCAATCAAATGTTGCTCGCGATCTTCTAAACGATCTCGAAGAATATCTACTTCTTGATCCATCGCACCAATGATACCAACTTTAATTTTTTTGTTGTTTTTAATAATGTCACTCAGTGACCGCTGCTTAATCATTGAACCCAACTGTCCTTTAATAAAATGGAGTAATTTTCTTCTGAAAATTTCAGCCTACAGGATACGCAATTTAACGGTCTGCACAAACTGAATATGTCTACAAAAAGCATTAACTTCAATCAGACGAAGGTGGTTACTTCTGCAGTATGAATTTAATTAATCTTCACTAGCACAAGCTGCATCTAATTCATCCATTTCACCGGCTAAAGCTTCTACTGTTTCCAGCGATTGTTTAGATTTTTGCTCTGGATAAAGACCTTGCCAACCGAGTCGATCAAATAAGTTTGCAACTTTACGTGTGACCGGCGCCTTAATCGTCAGCTCTTCACCGCTACCTGGATGCTCAAAGGTTAATTCAGTGGCCATCAATAACATTCGGCGTGTTTCAAAATGCTCTCGAAAAAGACGATTATGCCGCCCTTCACCATAATTAGTATCACCAATTAGTGGGTGCAGCAGATGTTTCATATGCCGGCGAATTTGATGCTTACGTCCCGTTTGCGGTTTAACCTCTACTAAGGAGTAACGGGCACAAGGATACTTACCAACAGCGATCGGTAATTCAACCGTGCCTAAACGACGATAAGCAGACACGGCTTCCTTTGCCGGCTTGTCTGGATCAGCCAATGGGTCAGCCATTTTGTCGTGAATAGGCTTTAGCGCGTAATCGATCACTCCTTCTTGGGGCGTAAATCCTCTCGTAACACACAAATAGGTTTTTTTAACCTTCCGCTCAGCAAACAAGCTATTCATCTTTTGCGCCATCAGTTTATTTTTGGCAAACACAATAACGCCTGACGTCGCACGGTCCAAACGGTGAATCGTATGAACAGGCGCACCTCTAAAATAGGTTTTCAACGAGTAAACCAGATTTGGTGTATTTTTAGGTGCTATCCAGCTTGGATGGACCAATAAGCCAGCAGGTTTATGAACAGCAATGAGGTCGTCATCCTGATAAAGGATATCCAGATAAGGCATAAGGGTATTAATCATTCCAGGCGATAAATCAGATGAATCGGCATTTTACTTGGAATCTTTATCGCAGAATAGGGTCATAACACTTGAAATGACCACAGAAGTAGCCATTATAGCTATTAGTTAACAATATGAACTTCCGGGGAAAACATGAGTAACGCACATTCACTTAGCAAACACTCAGAACAATCCGTTCTGCAAACGAACAAGGTAATTCGCAATACCTACATGCTACTGTCCATGACGTTAGTCTTCAGTGCAGTAACTGCCGGTATTTCCATGGCGATTAACCCTCCTTTTATGATGTACCTAGGAAGCGTTATTGGTAGTTTTGTTTTGCTGTTTATTTTGCATAAAAAACAAAATAGCGCTGCTGCTTTACCACTTGTTTTTGGTTTCACTGGTTTATTGGGATTTGGCTTAGGTCCGATTCTTAATCAATACCTTGGCCTGCCTAATGGCGGCGAAATCATCATGACAGCAATGGGCATGACAGCACTAACATTTGTGGGCTTGTCTGCTTATGTACTCACTAGCCGCAAAGACTTCAGCTTCATGGGTGGCTTTCTGTCTGCAGGCATGATGGTCGCGATCATTGCTATGGTTGCTATGTTCATTCTGCCAATGTTTGGCGTGAATGTTGGTGGTTTCCACCTAGCACTATCTGCATTGGTTGTTCTGTTAATGGCTGGCTTTATTTTGTATGACACCAGCAACATCGTTAACGGCACCTACACAAACTACATCATGGCAACAACAAGCTTGTATCTGAATATCTACAACCTATTTATTCACCTCCTTGCTTTGACTGGCTTTTTAAGCGACGACTAATACTCGCATCGCTACATCACACGCCTCGTTTTCTTTGCTAAGATAACGGGGCGTTTTTCTTTGTACGGATTCCTCATGCTTTTTTCCATTCTTATTTATGGTTCTGCTCATAATAGCCAGTCAGCGCATACAGCTTATCGCTTTGCCGACAGCGCACTCAAAGCAGGACACAAGATACATCGCATCTTCTTTTATGGAGAAAGTGTACATACAGCGTCAGAGCTAAGTGCACCACCTCGAGATGAGCAAAATATACATCAGCTCTGGAAAGAGCTAGCACAAGCACACGAACTTGATCTTGTTGTCTGTATTGCCGCTGCTTTAAAGCGTGGCGTGATGGATAAAGCAGAAGCAAAACGTCATGAGAAAGGCTCCTTTAACAGCCAAGCCCCTTATGAGCTATCAGGCTTAGGGCAGCTCAGCGAAGCTGCTATCATTTCTGATCGCCTTATTACTTTTGGAGCCTAGCATGCAACAAAAGAAAATTTTGCTCATCCTTTCGCGCGCTCCTTACGGCGATGCTCATGCCAAAGAGGCATTAGATGTTGCACTAACAGCAGCGGCTTTCGGCCTGCCTGTTTCTCTAGTATTAACGCAAGATGCGCCAGCGCTATTACTGAAATCTCAGCAGCCACAGCAGATCCAGCAAAAAAACCTAGCCAGCATTTGCTCAGCCCTACCCATGTACGATATTGAAAATATCTATATCGAAACTCTAGCTGCACAAATACAGCAAATCACACTGGATCAGCTAGTCTTGCCTGCTGAGTTTGTAAACGAGGCAGGTATTGCCTTGATGATTCGTAACCACGATGTGGTATTGAGATTTTAAACATGACGACACTACATACCATCAATAAGTCCCCTTCTAACTTAGCGCTATGGCACTCCTGTATGGCCGCTTTGTTGCCTGGGGATACACTGCTCATCATTGAAAATGGCGTTTACGCTGCCACACATACAACGATTGCTGAGCAACTAAGCACATTAGAGGGCATCAACATCAGCTTTTTATCTGCTGATGTGCAAGCCCGCGGCCTGGTAGTAACTGAAAGCAACAATACAAGCATCGTTGATGACCAGCAGTTTGTTAATTTAGCATGTCAGCACTCTAAAACAGTGAGTTGGTTCTGATGCGACAAGTCATGATTGAAGGCCATGCAATAGCGCTGGATGACGAAGGCTACCTACTCAATCTAGAAGAGTGGTCAGGAGCTGTGGCTAGCTACCTTGCCATTGAAGAGAACATCCAGCTGAGCGATGCTCATTGGGAGATTATTCAGGTTATTCGTGATTTTTATCAGCAATACGAATTATCACCCGCCATGCGCCCACTGGTAAAAGCGGTTGGACTTGCATTAGGCCCAAGCAAGGGGAAAAGCATGCACCTAATGAAACTCTTTCCTGAGAGCCCTGCAAAGCAGGCAGCTAAACTTGCAGGATTACCTAAACCAACCAATTGCTTATAAAAAACCGGTGAAAAGTACACTTATTAAAAATCTGCGCTATGCTAAAACCTATATACAATCTATGTTTAAGCTATTTTCAAATCTATTTTAAACAATTGTCTTTACGCTAAGCAGTCATTATAAGTGGACAGATTAACATGAGCTTACAAGCTGAATCAGACCAACTAAAATCGATCGAAGGCATGCAGTCCAGCAAGGACAAAAAAGAGCGTGCAAAACGAGCCAATCAAGAAGAAATTGTCTACCATCAATGGGCTACTTTTAAAGTTAATAAAGAGCTTTATGGCATTGATGTAATGAAGGTAAAAGAAGTCCTTCGTTATTCAGATATGACGCCGGTGCCTGGCGCTGAGCATTATATCCTGGGCATTATTAACTTACGTGGTAATGTTGCTACTGTCTTAGATACACGCCGACTCTTTAAAATGCCGCTTACCGAAGTCGATGATAATACACGTATCATCATGGTTGATTATAACGAGCAAGAAGTCGTTGGGCTTGTCGTTGATAGTGTCGATGAAGTGATCAACATTCCTCAAGATGATATTGAACGAGCACCCAATATTGCAGGAGATGAGTCCAGCAGACGCTTTGTACAAGGCGTTTGTTACTATAACGGCCTACTCACCATTTTGTTGGACATTAATAAAATGATGATCAGTATTACTCCAGATACTGAAGACGACCCCAATTAAACCACCTATAGGGCCTTTATTAAACACTACTCAACGCACATATCAAAAAGCCTCTGCTAACTAACAGAGGCTTTTTAATTACTGCCTAATAAACTTACATAACGCGGTTTGTTGTCATGAATTTACTATTTTGATCTGGGCCTGTGCCATCAGCATACAAGGTCACACCAGAGCGCAAACAAATGGACAGGTTAAGATGCGACGCCTCTGTTTCTTTTGGAAGCAGATGGTCAATCACGGACCTTTCTTCTAGTAGCTCTTTCTCAGTAGTAGTCAGACGATTACGACTATAGTCGTTGATCTCGATACCTTGAACAATCTGGTAGCGACCATAGTTACAACGCACTGGATATGAGTAAAAGATGCCTTTAGCAATACCATAACTACCATCGCTAAGAATCCCCATGCTGACAATTTCACCAGGCTCTGTACCCAGAACCCAATCATGCATTTGATTGACAATAGCCTGCGCTGCAGAAGCGGCACTGGATAAACCACGCGCCTGAATAATCTCACCACCACGTTGCTGAATTTGTGGAATGAAGACATCGTTATACCAGTTAAAATCAATTTGCGATAACGCAGGCTCACCTAAGATAGTCGCATGATGCAGGTCTGGATACTGTGTAGGCGAATGGTTACCCCAGATAATAATTCCGTTAATATCTCGCGCAGTAGCACCGGATTGGCTAGCAAGAATTCCTTTAGCACGATTGTGGTCGAGGCGTGTTAAACAGGTGAACTGTGAAGGGCTTAAATCAGGCGCATTACGGCTAGCGATCAATGCATTAGTATTAGCGGGGTTACCCGTGACCAGTACTTTTACATCTCGGTTGGCATAGTCATTAAGGGCTTTACCTTGGCGAGCGAAAATCTCTGCATTAACCTCTAAAAGATCACTACGCTCCATGCCTGGGCCACGCGGTCTAGCGCCAACTAACAGCGCATAATGTGCGCTCTTGAAGCCATCTTCAACGTTATCATGCAAAGTAATAGTATGTAGTAGAGGGTACGCACAATCTTCCAGCTCCATTGCAACACCGCGAAGGGACTCCATCGCATGAGGCAACTCAATAAGCTGCAATATAACTGGCTGGTCTTTGCCCATCATCTCACCAGCGGCTATTTTAAATAAAAGGCTATAGCTAATTGCGCCAGCGGCACCAGTAACGGCAATTCGAACGGGACGTCTCATATGAATATTCCTGCTGATGTGGTTTTTTATAATACCGTGTGTTTTTATAATAATTAGTACTAAAGTTTATAACACACCAAAACAGGACAAAAAAGAAAGCGCCAAAGAAAAGTACCAAAGAAGTAAGAAACTAGAGACTTCTGTCGCTAGAATGTCGTAAAAAGACAGATGACTCACCAGAAATTGCTGCTTCTAGCTGCTCTAAACAACGTGCTTTATCTGCACCAAACACTCCTTTTAACACCAATACATTAGATGCATGATCACTTCTAAAAATGGTTTTTTGTAGATCTAACGCTCCGATAAACTGCTGCATTTCCTTAAATAATTGAATATCATTCATACTATGATACCCGCCATTAAAGGCTTCTCGGTAACGCTGCTCGCCGTTAGAAAAGAACAACACCAAGCTCGCTAAGTATTCAGGTTGTGTGGCGTTCATTAAGCGCGCTGTTTCGCGCGCATGCTGCTCACTATACAACTGCCCACCTAAACCATTAATCACCATGACCGAGCGCTTAATACCGGCTGCTTGTAATTTTATTAAACCATCATAGGTAGATTGGTAGGTTTCACCTTTATCAATTAGCGAAAGCAGCTCATCATCTCCGGTTTCAACGCCGATATAAAGCATCGATAATCCGAGTGATTTTAATTCTGCTAGCTCTTCAACTGTTTTTTTCTTTACATTACTTGGCAAGCAATAAGCCGTTATGCGCGTCACCTTAGGAAGATTCGCTTTAATTGCTTCAAGGATGCTCTTCAGACGCCTAAAAGAGAGCGCCATCGCATCTCCATCTGCTAGAAAAATTCGACGCGTATTCGGCAACTGCTCACCGCAACGCTGAATTTCCGCTAGTATTTCTTTTTCAGATTTTGGTTTGAATTTTTTCTGGGGCTGCGTGTACATCTCACAATAGACACAACGATTCCAACTACAACCGTTAGTGACCTGCAAGATAAGAGAATGCGCCTCACTGGGCGGCCGAAACAACGGCTCTATGTAATCAACCGGCGGCATCGTCCACATTACCTCAAACCATCCAATTCTGCGGCTTTTGAAAACAGTCGATAGAAATTCTCAGTGGATACTTGTGCAACCTTCTCTAATGAAACCCCTTTGATATCGGCGATACACTGAGCAACCTCAACCACATATTTAGGTTCATTTTTCTTACCTCTGTGAGGAATCGGGGCAAGATAAGGCGCATCGGTTTCTATCAGAATTTTTTCTAACGGAATGGCTTTAACAACATCGCGTAGCTCTTGTGCATTGCGAAAAGTTACAATGCCAGAAAACGAAATTAAATAATTCATATCTAACGCGGCTTTTGCCATTTCAAGAGATTCGGTAAAGCAATGCAATACACCGCCAGCATCTCCTCCATGAGCGCGAATAAGTGCCAGCGTGTCTTCACGCGCATCTCGTGTATGAACTATAACGGGCAAGGCTAATTGAGCCGCCGCTTGTAAATGATTAATAAAGCTTTGCTGTTGCAGTACTTTTGTCTCGGTTTGATAAAAATAATCAAGCCCGGTTTCACCAATAGCGACAATTTTGGAGTGCTGCTTTGTTTTATCAAGTAAACCTTGAACCGAAATCACCCCTGCCTCATCTTCAACATGAAGTGGATGAACGCCAAAAGAGGCAAAAATCTTGGCTTGATCTTCTATTAGCTTATACATCCCTTCAAACTGCTCAATATCAATAGAGACACATAGTAAGCGTGAAATATCTCTTTCAAAAGCAGCGGCCAACATGGCAGGAAAATTATTATCGTATGGAGACAGGTCTAACTTGTCGAGGTGACAATGAGAATCAATGAACATAAGAATACAAATTAAAGAGTGTTAGTTGGACGACCAGAGTTAAGAGCCCCAGCCAGGTGAGTCTCGATTTTCTGAACAAGTGTCGTATCTTCAGGGGATAGCTGAATACCAATACCCGGCTTTTTACCGCCTTGCGGTGCTTTAGGTGTCACCCAGATAACTTTACCCGTCACCGGTATCTTATCAGGATCATCCATTAGAGTAAGAAGCATAAATACTTCTTCACCAAGCTGATATGAGCGAGCCGTGGGAATAAATATCCCACCATTGGCAACAAAAGGCATGTAAGCCTTATACAGATCTTCTTTGGTCTCTATATTAAGAGACAATATGCCGTGGCTTATGCGCGGAACAACTGACATTGTATCTTGAGAACTCCTTCTCTAGGATCGCACGAGTGCAGACCAATCTATGAGTATACGTTCTAACAATAGCTGCTTATTTGGGTTTTGTCTGCGCTGTAGGCCCAGCCTTTCAAATTGAATCAGATCAGCTAACGTAAAGATTTTATCCTTTGTGCTGTTTTTAGCAACACCCTTTAACATTTTTTGCATATCCTTATTACGGACTAACTCATCACTGCCCATTAATAGTATACGCGTAATATCTGCAAGCAGGCCTTGTAACCACCCTAACAACAAGTCTAGATCGGCTTTTAGAAATTGCCCAGCAACTTCTAGTGGTGATTTACGCTGCCTAAGAATATCTCTTAAAGCCGTCAGAAAATCAGCTCTAAGTGCCTGATGCCCTTGCTGCTTAAAATCTACTCCAGCTAACGGCGCACCATGCACGACCTTAAGCAGCTGTAACGCTTCCTGGCGCTCAACGGAAAGCGTCTCAACCAACCATTCAACAGCGACTGTTTCGCCCGGAGGGTGGCAATCTAAGCGCTGACACCTGCTTTTTACCGTAGGAAGCACTTGCCCTAATTGATGAGTAATCAGAATAAGTAACGTATCACGACCCGGTTCTTCCAGTGTTTTTAACAAGGCATTCGCAGCTGAAATATTCATAGATTCAGCCGGTTCAAGCACAACAACACGATACCCACCTTGCTGAGCAGTATTGTGCATAAACTCGGTTAACTGTCGGACCTGATCAACTTTAATCGGCTTACCTTTTTCTTCTGGACGAAGAAAGTACAAGTCGGGGTGTCCACTTGAGTTTAATAAGACACAACTACGGCATTGCCCGCACGCTGAATTGGCCTGAGGCTGATGGCACATCACATAGCCCGCAATTGACTCAGCTAAACGCGCCTTACCTATTCCCTGCATACCACTGAGTAGCAATGCATGTGGCAAGTGATTATCATTATGCAAACGCAATACTCTTTGCCACTGTTCCTCAAACCAAGGGTAAATAGCCGCATTGAGCGAATGGTAACGATCACTAATTTCCATTACTTAATATCCAGTTTTTCAGCCAAAGCAGCAGCAATTTGTTGCTGTACATTTTCTAAAGACCGAGAGGCATCAATTAAAGCAAAGCGACCTGGCTCGGCTCTTAAACGATGATGATACCCTTGCCTGACTTTCTCGAAGAAGTCATGTTTTTCCTGCTCAAAGCGATCCAGTGCGCCTCGCTCTTTTGCTCTGGCAATGCCAATATCGACAGGCAAGTCCAATAGGATTGTAAGGTCTGGGCGTAAATCCCCGAGCACGTATTGCTCAAGCTGCTGTATGCGATTCCAGCTAATACCGCGCCCTGCGCCCTGGTAAGCAAAGGTTGCATCAGTAAAACGGTCACTAAGCACCCATTGCCCTTGCTCCAAAGATGGTTTAATTACTTGATCAACATGCTGTGCTCTGGCAGCAAACACTAGAAGAATCTCAGCATCATCACTCACCTTTTCATCTCTAGGCTGAAGTAACAACCCCCGAATCTCTTCTGCGAGTGGCGTACCGCCTGGCTCACGGGTCAACCGCAAATCAATGCCTTTATTCGACAAATACTGGCGAATAAACTCAACATTGGTGCTTTTACCAACGCCTTCTGTACCTTCGATGGTGATAAAGCAACCTTTTTTTACAATATCCATCACTTCTCCGGCGTTGAGCGGTATTGTTGTTTACGTCTTAACTGGTATTGCCTTACTGCCCTGTTATGCGCCTTCAGCGAGGGTGAAAACTGATGACGGCCATCACCCTTAGCAACGAAATATAAAGACTTTCCTACTTTGGGGTTTAATGCAGCTTGAATAGCCTCACGCCCCACCATCGCTATTGGGGTAGGCGGTAAGCCATTGATAGTGTAAGTGTTATAAGCGGTAGGCTTACGCAAATCTTTGCGCGTAATATTACCTGTATATTTATCACCAATACCGTAGATAACAGTAGGATCTGTTTGTAAACGCATCCCTATTTTTAAACGTTTAATAAACACACCTGCAATAAGAGGGCGTTCAGCGGCTACGGCTGTTTCTTTTTCAACGATAGACGCCATAATCAACGCTTCGTAGGACGTTTTGTAGGGTAGCTTTGTATCACGCGCTTCCCAAAGCTTGCTAAGCGCCTGCTGCTGAGCTTTATAACTGCGCTCAAGCAAAGCCAAATCTGTAGAGTTGCGCTCTATCTGAAATGTATCCGCTAAAAAAAGCCCCTCAGGGTGTGATTCTTTAGCCCCCAAAGCCGCTAGTATTTCCACATCGGTTTTATCAGACAAGGTTTGCTTAATAAGCTCTGTACGTTGAGCTAACTGCGCCCTTAACTGCTTAAAGGTTGTGCCTTCTATTACCGTAAAACTATGTTGCACACCTTTACCCGATACCAGTTTTTGCAGCAATTCATTTGGACTTAAACCCTTCTCAACCAGATACTCACCCGCTTTAATTTTCACACCTAGCTTATTGATACGCGCATAAGCTTTAAAATAGAGAGGCTTATTAATAACGCCGCCATGCTCTAAAGCGCTTAACAAGCGGTTAAATGATGTTCCCTTAGAGACGATCAAAGAAGGAATATCGCTTTTTAGGTTAATCGACGCATTCATATAGCGATGCATATCCTGCCACAACCAACCCATAGCGGCTGCGCCTAATAACAATAAAACAAAAAATAATACTAATACCCGTTTCAAACGTTATATTCCTTTTTCAACAAGGTTTGTAACTGCTGTGTAAGCGGTCCAATGTCCCAACTTTCGCTATCCAGCTGAACTACAGGCCAAATATCGATAAGCGAGTTACAAATAAAAATTTCTTCAGCACTGCTTAATGCTTCATCAGTAAAGCGCCCAATTTTAACCGGCTTAAGCTGTACTGCAGCAATATCTATAATAGTTTGACGCAACACACCAGCAACACCACAACGGTCCAACTCAGGCGTATAGATCTGCCCCTGCTTGCACCAAAAGAGGTTACTCATAGTCCCCTCAACCAGATACCCGTCAGGGTCTCTCATTAGCCCTTCTGATATATGAGGGTTATCCCACTCTTGCCTTGCAAGCACTTGCTCTAGGCGATTCAAGTGCTTCATGCCCGCAAGTAATGGATTAATCGATAAAGGGGTACTACACCAACGAAGCGTGACACCATCATTTGCTTTTTGAGTAAAATCAGCCGCTTCAGATAACGCCGTTATAGTAGTCGACTTAGGTTTTTTTAGTGGAAAGTAGCCACGAGGACCCGAACCTCGAGTCACGGTGAGTTTTAATACAGCAGTATGATAAGGATTAATGGACAGAAGGTCTTTAAGGTCTGTGCTGAAACGCTCTTCAAGTCCATTAATGGGAATTCCCAAACGTGTACAACCAGCCTGTAAGCGAGCTATATGCGCGCCCCATAATAAGGGCTTATTTTGTATTACTTTAATAGTTTCAAATAAACCATCGCCATAACATAAGCCCCGATCAGTGATCGCTAATTCATGAGACTCAGCGCCATTAACCCTTATAAGATCAAGCACTATCAGATTTTACGAAAAACTAATGTGCCATTTGTACCACCAAAACCAAATGAATTAGATACAGCAGCATCTATAACGCATGGCTGAGCATCGTGAGCTACATAGTTCAAATCACACCCATCTGAGGGGTTATCAAGGTTTATCGTCGGAGGTGCAACCTGATCTCTGATAGCCAAAATAGAAAAAATAGCTTCAACAGCTCCCGCCGCACCCAGTAGATGCCCCGTCATTGACTTAGTAGAACTCATTCGCAAAGCATCAGTGGCGTTGCCAAATACCCGTTTAGCAGCATTCGTTTCTGCTAAGTCACCCGCCGGCGTTGATGTACCATGCGCATTAATATAATTCACCTGATCGACATTCAAGCCAGCATCACGAATAGCATTAGCCATTGAGTTAGCAGCACCTTCTCCCGTAGCAGGAGGCGCGGTCATATGATGAGCATCATCACTCATACCAAGCCCCGCTAGCTCACAATAAATATCTGCACCACGTGCTTTAGCATGCTCATATTCTTCAATAACAAGCACACCAGCGCCATCACCTAAGACGAAACCGTCGCGATCACGGTCCCAAGGACGACTTGCTCTTTGAGGATCATCATTGCGCGTTGACAAGGCACGCGCAGCCGCGAAACCTCCCAAGCCTAATTCTGTCGTGGCCATTTCAGCACCACCTGCCAACATAACATCTGCATCACCATACTGGATCATTCGCATAGCTGAACCAATATTATGTGTGCCTGTTGTACACGCGGTTGTAATAGCAATATTCGGGCCTTTTAGACCATACTTAATCGCAAGATTACCCGAAATCATATTAATAATGCTGCCCGGCACAAAAAACGGAGAAATACGTCTTGGGCCACTTTTTTTCAATATGTTGTGAGTATTTTCAATAAGTGTCAGCCCACCAATACCCGAACCAACAGCACAGCCTATACGCGTTGCATTAGCATCAGTCACTTCAAGGCCAGAATCATTTATTGCCTGAGCAGCCGCAGCCATTCCGTATTGGATGAACAAATCCATTTTACGCGCATCTTTAGGATTCATATACTCAGCAACATCGAACCCCTTAATAGAAGCTGAGAAGCGTGTAGAAAACTGAGAAGCATCAAAATGTTCAATAGACGCCGCCCCACTTTTACCTGCGAGAATAGAATCCCAAGCGTCTTGGACAGTGTTACCTACCGGCGATAACATACCCATTCCGGTAACCACCACTCTTCTGCGAGACATAGCGCCACTCCATTTAAAATCTATAGAAATAGAAAAGCCGCACTCTACGTATATAGATGCGGCTTTTCGATCAAACTTTAATCAAAATTTGATCAAGAAACGGTTCGATTACTGATGAGCGCTTACGTAATCGATAGCCAGCTGAACAGTCGTGATCTTTTCAGCTTCTTCATCTGGAATCTCAGTTTCAAACTCTTCTTCAAGAGCCATTACCAACTCAACAGTGTCGAGAGAATCAGCACCTAAATCTTCTACGAAAGAAGCTGCGTTGATCACTTCTTCTTCTTTAACACCCAGCTGTTCAGCGATGATTTTTTTAACGCGCTCTTCAATATTGCTCATAACTCTTCCTATCTTTTTATCAACCCTTCACACCGAAGGTATGAAATCGTGATTTTATTAGAACCCACCTATACATAGCAAGCAGGTAGTTTAAATTCGTTTCGGCTGACGGCCAATTATCAACAAATTGCCAAGAAAAACAATTCCTAAAAGCAAATACGCTGATTTAACTCATGTACATGCCGCCATTTACCTGGATTGACTCACCTGTAACGTACGCTCCTCCATCACTTGCAAGGAATCCTACTACAGATGCAATCTCTTCAGGGCGTCCCAGACGATTCATAGGAATCTGAGACTGCAAAGCCGCTTTCTGTTCTTCTGGTAGTCCACTGGTCATATCTGTATCGATAAATCCAGGTGCAACACAATTGACCGTAATATTACGCGAACCAATTTCACGTGCAAGCGCTCGTGTAAAACCTTCCATACCTGATTTCGCAGCAGCGTAGTTGGCCTGACCAGCATTGCCCATAGAAGCAACTACCGAGCTGACGCTGATAATACGCCCCCAGCGCGCTTTTGTCATACCTCTCAAGCAACCTTTCACCACACGATAGACCGACGTCAGGTTTGTATTTAATACAGAATCCCATTCATCTTCTTTCATACGGAGCATGATATTATCACGAGTAATGCCAGCATTATTAACTAAAATAGCCACGGCACCAAATTCGTCCTGAATCGCCTTAATAACAGACTCAACCGACTCTGCAGACGACACATCCAACGTTAGGCCCTTACCCGCTATACCAGCCTCAGAGAGATAACCACTAATGGAGCCTGCACCTGAATCACTGGTTGCTGTGCCAACTACAATAGCACCCTGACGGCCAAGCTCTAATGCGATAGCTTTACCAATGCCGCGTGTCGCACCTGTAACAAGGGCAATTTTACCTTCAATACTCATCTCAACTTTCCTTATTTGTTACAGCGCTAACGCAACATCCACCCCTGCCGGGTCATTTATTGCTTTAACCACTAACGGCTTGTGAATTTTTTTATTCAATCCAGATAGTACCTTGCCTGGACCACATTCAATAGTCGTATCTACACCTTGATCAACCATTGCCTGCACACTGTTCGTCCACAAAACAGGACTATACAGTTGAGCTAATAAGTTTTCAGCTAACTGCTCAACACTCTCAGGCAAAGATGCTGCAACATTTTGAACCACTGGTATTTCAGGCATAGAAATCGTAATACTTGCCAATGCTTGTGCTAATTTATCCGCAGCGGGCTTCATCAAAGAACAATGAGAAGGCACGCTAACAGGCAAAGGAATAGCACGTTTAGCACCGGCTTCTTTGCACGCTGCAATAGCTCTTTCAACAGCGTCTTTCTCGCCTGCAATAACAACTTGCCCAGGGCAGTTGTAATTCACCGGAGAAACAACCTGCCCCTGCTCAGCCTGCTGACAGCTGGATTTAATCGCATCATCAGCCAAACCAAGGATAGCAGCCATAGCACCCGTACCCGCAGGCACCGCTTGCTGCATATATTCGCCACGCAATTTAACCAAATTGACAGCATCGGCGAAATCGATAGCACCAGCACACACAAGAGCTGTATATTCACCCAAGCTATGACCGGCCATTATTGAAGGCTTAGCACCGCCTTTTTCTAGCCATAAGCGCCATAACGCAACACCCGACACCAGCAATGCAGGCTGAGTTCTGTCCGTTTGATTAAGATCTGCTTCAGGACCATTCTGTACAAGGTCCCACAAGTCATAGCCTAATACGGCCGACGCTTCAGAATATGTGTTTTGAATAATTGGGTTTTCAGCAGCTAATGCAGCCAACATACCGACTTGCTGGGAACCCTGCCCAGGAAAAACAAAAGCAAAAGACTGCGACATAAATGTCCTCAACTCACTAAAATCTGATAAACAGCATAAGCTTGCTATGCTAAAAAGATGTGTAGTTTACAATATTGCGACAGAATTAGAACGACTTAATCACCCACTGAAGACAAGTAACCGGACAAGCGCTCACTTATTTTACCAGGTACGTTTTGCAAAACCTCCGCAACAGCACGATCCAATGCATAACCGAAGCATTTTTGATCAGCACTTCCATGACTTTTCATAACGATACCTTGCAAACCAAGAAGAGTCGCGCCATTTAAACGAGAGGGATCCATCTGCTCTTGCATCTCTTTCAACACGGGACGAGCCAAGAAAGCCAAACAACGCCGGTATAAAGTGTGTGAAAAGCTCTGGCGAACACGATTAGAAATCAAACGCGCCAAACCTTCACTACTTTTGAGCGTAACATTACCCACAAAACCATCACAAACAACAATATCGGCCCTACCAGCAAAGACATCATTACCTTCAACGTAACCGATATAATTCAGGTTTGACTGCTCACATATAAGCTTATTTGCGAGCCGTACTTGCTCATTACCCTTAATAGCCTCTTCACCGACATTTAGTAAACCAACCGTCGGACAAGGGTTGTTATCAACTGCCTCAACCATAACAGTGCTCATTATGGCAAACTGCAACAAGTGCTCAGCACTGCAATCAACATTAGCACCTAAATCCAGCATATAGCAGTGACCATTTAACGTGGGTACTGAAGCAATAATGGCAGGCCTATCAATTCCTGGCAGCATTTTCAGCACTAAACGCCCAAATGCCATAAGAGCACCTGTATTACCAGCACTAACACATGCATCTGCTTGATTTTCAGCCACTGCTTTTACAGCAAGAGACATAGAGGAATCTTGTCGATGTCTAATCGCTATCGATGGCTTATCGTCCATTGATACCGACTCGCCAGACGGCATGATTTTCAACCGAGACCTTACGGAATCAGTAATACGCTGCGCTGCAAGAAGAGATTCTAACTGCTCAATCTCACCTATAAGCAAAATTGTCAGATATGGATGACGCTCTAAAGCAAAGAGAGATGCTGGAAGGATCGCGTGGGGACCAAAGTCCCCACCCATCGCATCAACCGAGAGAGTGACGCGATTCGACAACGAAATTATTCGCTATCTTGATTTACAACCTGACGACCACGGTAGAAACCGTCAGCTGTCACTTGGTGACGACGGTGAGTCTCACCTGTCGTTGCGTCTACAGACAAAGTCGGACCAGTCAAAGCATCGTGTGAACGGCGCATATCACGACGTGAACGAGACTTTTTGTTTTTCTGTACTGCCATGGTGAGTTAACTCCTAAATCATTTCTTATTGGCCTTCAACTGGGCCAATACTTTAAACGGGTTCGGTTTTTCATTTTCCGGCTTTTCAGCCATATCCGCATCACCGAATTGGGTTTGAATACTACAGTCTGTATGGTATGGAACTAATGGCAGACTGAGAATCAACTCCTCTTCAATGACGTGCAATAGTTCGATCTCTTCGTCCTCAACGATCAATGGATCATAATAGCGAGGCAGCTGCTTTGCCTTCTCCTCATTGAACGCGATAGCCAGATTGAACTCAGCCTGGACATCGACTTGGACCGCTTCCAAACAACGCTGACAAGTCATGTGAACACGACCTTTAGCATCACCTGTTATAATACGAATTCTGCGTTCATCCAGCGAAAAAAGAAGATTAACATCAATAACATCACTATCTTCACATAGATAGGACCCTACTCGAGGCATTTCTTTTACACTAGCCTGACCGGTAATTCGGACTTCCCGCTCAGCAAGCTTTCGCGGATCAACTATTTTCGGTAAGTTACCGTACGACATAAGCGCGCAATTCTAGGGCCCAGCGGCCCTCCTGTCAAAGGAAAATAAGGTTTCGTTCTTAAAAACGTTTACTATTTTACGCGTTTGCACATCAATACATAAGCCTTTAAGGAAAAGAAACATGCAACCTCTGGTTTTAGCCTCCAGCTCACCCTATCGCCGTATCCTTTTGGACAAGCTACAACTGCCTTACAGCTGTCACAGCCCTGATATCGATGAGAGCCCTTATCCAGGTGAAAACGCTACGCAACTAGTCATGCGCCTTGCTGCTGAAAAAGCCCGCGCTGTCGCAGACCAACACCCAGGCAGCGTCATTATCGGCTCGGATCAAGTCGCGGTACTCAACAACCTCATCCTTGGCAAACCCGGCACGAAAGAAAATGCGAGAACACAACTACAACAAGCATCAGGGCAACGCGTTACATTTCTGACAGGACTATGCACATTAGACACGCTTCACAACCACGCACAGACAGAAGTAATTCCCTTTTATGTTCACTTTCGTGAACTCACCGCCCAAATGATTGAAAATTACATAGATAAGGAAAGCCCACTAGATTGCGCCGGCAGTTTTAAGTCGGAGGGATTAGGAATAGCACTATTCGAAAAACTGGAGGGAGAAGACCCTAACGCGCTTGTAGGCTTACCGCTTATTAGACTAATTTCGATGCTAAATAACATTAACATCAACGCGGTATGACAAGCATATAACCTATACTTTTTCACATGTAGGACAAAGAATAAAGGGCTATCAGAGATAACCCTTTATTGACACATTAACGCAACGAATACCCACTTTCAAAACCTAGCTGGGTCGCTATTGTTTTACCGAAAGACACACCAAATTTTTCAATCACTTGGTCTAATGGAGACATTTGAGAAGAGTAATCAACCAGCTTCTCTTGACCCACTATTTCACGTGCAACATAACTAGCACTACCCAAACCATCGATAAGACCTTTTGCTACCGCCTGCTCTCCGGTCCATACCAAGCCTGTGAACAAATCCGGTTCTTCTACCAGTTTATCACCACGGCCTTTTTTTACCTGATTAATAAACTGCATATGCGTAGTGTTTAGCACGGACTGCCAAAATACTTTATCGCTGTCCTTCATCGGGCTGAACGGATCAAGGAAGCCTTTATTCTTACCTGCCGTCATTGCACGGCGCTCTACGCCAACCTTACCCATTAGGTCCACAAACCCAAAACCACCAGAGATAACGCCGATAGAACCAACCAAACTCGCTTTATCTGCGTAGATTTCATCTGCGGCAGCAGCAATATAATAAGCACCAGAAGCACCTATATCCATTATGACTGCATAAACGGGTTTATCGGGGTACAACAGCCGTAAACGTTTAATTTCATCATAGACATAACCTGACTGAACAGGACTGCCACCAGGGCTATTTATACGCAAAATAATAGCTTTAGCACTTTCCGCTTTAAATGCGTCGCGCAAAGACCAAATAATACTATCGGCATTGGCTGCCTCTTGAGCTGATATAGGCCCTGCAATCTCAATAACAGCCGTATGATCAGCCTTATTACCTGCCAAATCTGCAGTAAAAGATGTGCTGGAAAAATAAATACCTAGAATAGCAATCAAGTAGGCAAAAGTAAGTCCCTTAAAAAAGATTCCCCAGCGCCTTGCTCTTCGCTGCTCAACAAACAAACCATTGAGCATTTTTTCAATAAGCTTCCATTCCTTATTACTACTTTTACTCGCGGCTTTTTCTAACACTCGATCCAAGCCCTCGTCCTTTTTTTCATCCCAATGATTGTCGTTCTCACTCACACTGCTTCTCCTGATTGCAAATCTAGCCACACCTCTAACTCTGGAAAGGCATGCATCTCTAGAACTGGATTGTATTGTTTCAAGCGATCAATATGATGCGCCCCATAGCTAACAGCGATAGTAGCCATCCCCGCCCGAACACCCATTTTTAGATCAAATTCAGTGTCGCCAATCATCACAGCATTCTCGATTGACACTCCACTTTGCGCCAAAATCTCTTCCAACATATGAGGATTCGGTTTCGATGTCGTTTCATCCGCACAACGAGTGACCTCAAACAACCACCCAAGTCCAGTATCTGCTAACACTCGATCTAGACCATGTCGACTTTTTCCTGTAGCAACAGCCAACCGATAACCTTTTTTATGCAGGCTCTCCAACGTTTTCTGCACACCAGGAAATAACGACGTGGGCGTACTATCCCCTTCCATATAATGATAGACATAGCGCTCACGCATAGGCACTAACAACTCGTTATCAATACCTGGATACAATGCCTGGATTGCTTCAGGAAGACCTAATCCGATAATCTCCCTAGCCTCATGGTCCTGTAAATGCCTTAAGTTTAGATCTCTTGCAGCAGATTGCATACTGGACACAATTCGTGCGGTCGAATCTATTACCGTCCCGTCCCAGTCAAAAATAAGTAACGAATACACAATAGCCATCCTACTAGCTGTAATAAATCAGAAAGTTTCTATACACAATGAAAGAATCTTCATTTGAGGCGCTTACACTACGCCTATATGACCGACATTAGTTGTACATGTTCAATTTCTGCAGATCAGATTTTGACAATAGCACAAGCCTGTCAAAAGCGAGGGAATTAAAGCTAAAAAAATGATTTTAAAGAAGAAAATAAAAAAGAGGAACAATAGACTTAACTCAGTCTAACTTGTCCCCCTTATAATAAAAGCGGGTTTTACTACATCACTAGCTTTCTTGAATAATCGGGCGAATATGTAACTCACTCACATCAATGTAGTCAGGCTGCGTTATCGCATAAAAAATTGCATTAGCTATATCTTCAGGTTTTAGAATCGCTGAACCCTCCGCGTACATATTCGCCTTTACCGCATCACGAATTTTCTCATGTGCAATACTATCAGGAAGCTCCGTAGCAACCGCTCCGGGCTGAATATCAGTCACCCTAACACCATAACGAATAGCCTCTTTACGCAAGGTATCTGAAATAGCACGTACAGCGTGCTTGGTTCCTGCATAGACACCAGCGCTTGGGTAAGTTTGACGAGCCGCAATAGAGCTAATATTAACAATATGGCCATTTTTACGTTCAGCCATGCCAGAATAAACCGCATGAATAGCGTAAAGCACACCTTTAATATTAACGTCTATCATCTGCTCCCACTCATCAAGACGACCAGCCAATATTGGGCTAATAGGCATGGTGCCAGCATTATTGATTAAAATATCAACACCACCCGCAACCGCAAGCCTCTCGCCTAGAACAGCCATCCCAGCACGATCAGAAACATCGACAGGTTCAACATTCACACTAACACCGAGTAAACGCAATTCATCCGCCAATGAAGTTAAGCGATCTTCACGGCGAGCACTCAGCACCAAAGACACGCCTTCGCTAGCCAGTCGCCTTGCTGTAGCTTCACCGATACCTGAACTGGCACCGGTAATCCAAACCTTCTTGCCTTTCAGCATGAACAATATTCTCCGCTAACGATGCTTAAAATCTGGTTTACGTTTTTCAGCAAACGCCGTCATACCTTCTTTGCAATCTTCAAAGGCAAAGGACGATGCAAAGTTACGACGCTCAAACGCAAGACCATCACGCAATGAAGCATCTACCGCCATATTGACCGACTCTTTTATCATGTACACCACAGGTCGGGAGTTTGAAGCAATTTTTCGTGCCGTTTTAAAGGCCGTTTCAGCTAACTCTTCTACTGGGACAATACGTGATACCAACCCACTACGCTCAGCTTCTGCAGCATCCATCATACGGCCACTAAGACACATCTCCATCGCTTTAGCTTTACCCACAGCCTTGGTCAAACGCTGAGTCCCGCCAGCACCCGGAATAGTGCCGATACTCACTTCAGGCTGGCCAAATTTTGCAGTCTCGCCTGCAATAATAAAATCACAAGCCATGACCATTTCACAACCACCGCCTAATGCAAAACCGGCTACAGCAGCAATAATGGGTTTGCGTGCTTCATCTATAGCACGCCAACAATCACGCTGAATATAGGGGAAATTTGCCATATACAGCTGTGGGAACGTCAGGTCTTTCATCTCATTAATATCAGCACCTGCAGCAAATACCTTATCGCCACCAGTTATGATGATACAACCAACCTCTTGCGTGTTTTCCAAGACATCCACTGCTTCACCCAACTCTCGGGTTAAGGTCTGACTTAAGGCATTCATTACCTTAGGGCGATTTAGAGTAATGACCCCAACGCCCTCTTTGATATCAACTAATACAGTTTCGTAATTTATAGCTTCGTGACTCATACTTATATCCTTTATCGCAGCTAACCCAGAATGCACCTAACCCAAACGCTCTACGCGTGACGGCGGCTCTGTACTACACGAAAACGATTCGCGACATACGCTAAATCTGATAAGCAGGCATTGGCTGCCGGGTTACAACCCGTGGCATGAAAATCACTGTACGCCGCACTTTGGTTGACGAACACACCGCCGGTTAAGTTGCTGCTGAGGGCAACACCACCATCAATTGCCGCTTCTTCTATCTGCTCCTGCACACTGTCGCTACTCGTATAACAACCCAGTGTAATAGCACCGTGCTGTTTAACCGCATCCGTAGCCAGTTCAATTGAATGTGCGGTGTTCTCGGTTTTCACGACAAAGCTAATCGGGCCAAACAGCTCTTGCATGTAAGTGTCGGCTTTATCGGCATCAATGCTCATCAGCAAAGGTGAGCGCACTCGTGCATTCGGAAAGTGTGGGTGCACCAAGGTTTCAGATTCACGCAATACCGTG
>NZ_AUGR01000020.1 GCF_000422765.1 Neptunomonas japonica DSM 18939
AGGCTGGGTGTGGAAGCGCTGCGAGGCGTTGAGCTAACCAGTACTAATTGCTCGTGAGGCTTGACCATATAACGCCAAAGGCGTGTGGGAAGCATGTAGTAACAGATAAGATTACAGACTAGCGCTTGTTAAACAGACAAAGACACAGAAATTCATCGAATCCATGTTGTGACAGTTTATGCTTGGCGACCATAGCGAAATGGAACCACCTGATCCCATCCCGAACTCAGAAGTGAAACGTTTTAGCGCCGATGGTAGTGTGGGGTCTCCCCATGTGAGAGTAGGTCATCGCCAAGCTTTTAATAGAGAACCCTGATCACTTCGTGATCAGGGTTTTTTTATGTCTGGAGTTGGGGAATAGGGGGGACTGAGTAGTGTTTGCTGCGTTGCGTCATTGGTAATTGAACTGCAATACAAAAGTAGCACAATTGACTTGCATATCAGGTATTTTGTCCTATATTGCATCGCAGCATAATAATCTTTTTGGAGTTGAGAAAAATGAGTATCCCTTTTTCTTTAGAAGGTAAGCGTGGCATCGTGTTGGGTATTGCTAATCGTCATTCTATTGCATATGGATGTGCGGAAGTACTGAGTGAATTGGGTGCTGAGCTTTGTATTACCTATCTGAATGAAAAATCTAAACCATTTGTTGCCCCTCTCGCTGAAAAACTATCTACAGCGTTATTTCTTCCTTGTGATGTAAGTAAAGAGGGTGAGCTTGAAGCTGTGTTTGACGAAGCTGAAAAGCAATGGGGCACAATAGATTTTGTTGTTCACTCTATTGCCTGGTCGCCATTGGATGAGCTACACGGTCGCCTAGTTGACTCTTCGTCGCAAGGCTTTGGAATGGCGATGGACATCTCTTGTCATTCATTTATTCGTACGGCACGTCTCGCTGAATCGTTAATGAAGGACAATGGTGGGACATTGGTTACAATGACTTATTATGGTTCTGAGAAGGTCGTAGACAACTATGGCATGATGGGGCCGGTTAAAGCCGCTCTGGAGAGCTCTGTACGCTATATGGCATCTGAGCTTGGGGAAAGTGGTATACGAGTGCATTCTGTGTCGCCGGGCCCTATGCCAACGCGTGCCGGCTCGGGTATTACTGATTTTGATGGTTTGATGGATGATGCTGTGACTCGTTCACCTTTGCATCGTTTAGGGAGTCCTGATGATGTAGGGCGCTTAACTGCGTTCTTGATTAGTGATTGGGCTTCTAGTCAGACAGGGAGTCAGCTGTTTGTCGATGCAGGTCATCATATAATGGCGTAAGATGCTCTAATGTTTATAAAGGTCTCTTTTGAGGCCTTTTTTATTGCCTTCCATTTATTATTTATTATTTGGTTTTCTGTGCAGTAACTGAAGTTTTTCTTACTCTCTTCGAGTTCGAAATGTTAGACACAAAAAAGCCCTGCATTTAACTGCAAGGCTTAATTGATGGTGCCCGGACGCGGAATCGAACCACGGACACGAGGATTTTCAATCCTCTGCTCTACCGACTGAGCTATCCGGGCAACTCAAAGAGGTGCGTATTCAATCATTTAGCGCTCTTTATATCAAGCATATTCTCTATTTTTCTAAGTAATTCAGCTAGCTAAATAGGTTATGTCGCCTAAACTATTATGAATGTGTGCCGTTATATATAAAATGAGCTTTTACTTACGGCTCAATATTTTATTATCTGTCAGCTGTGATGCAGTATTGATGTAGAAAGGGGTTGCTGATTTGCTTAGATTCAGGAAAAAGAATAACAAAGCAAAAGGCTTGGTTGCGGCTCATATTTCACATGAGGGTGTAGCTATTGCATCAGTGTCTTTGGTGGGTAACCAGAGAAAGTTATCGAGTGTCGCTTTCCTTTCTGTTAATGATCCCCTGAACCATGTTCAGTCCGTTGCAGCAGAAATATTGAACGTTGGTTTAGAAGGTAGTCGTTGTTCTTTGGTATTGTCCGCAGGGGAGTATCAGCTGTTGTTAGTTGAAGCTCCAGAAGTACCTAAAGAAGAGTTGAAAGAAGCCCTGCTATGGCGTGTTAAAGACCTCATTGAATATTCGACTGACGATGCCATTATTGACTTTATCGAGCTTCCTGAGGATGCCTTTAAAGGGCGAGGGAAGATGCTTTATGTTGTGGCTGCTGACCGAAAGTTAGTTGAAAAGCGTATTGCTTGGCTGGAGAGCATCGATCTTGAACCTGCCTATATCGATGTCCCAGAATTAGCTTTGTTGAATATCGCCGAAGATCTCTGTGAAGCCGAGGCGGGTACCGCTGTTTTGTATCTAAATGAACAGCAAAGCATTATCAATATGATGTCGCTGAGTAGTTTATATTTATCAAGAGCTTTGTCTTACAGTCATAGTTTGCAAATAGATAATGCTGTTTTAGATTTACAGCGATCTATGGATTATTTTGAAAGCCAAATAGGTAAGCCCCCCTGTTTGAGGATTGTTGTGATGCCTTTGCAAGTAGGAGAGACACCTCTGATGATGGAGCTTAGAGATAATCTCGGTGCGGATGTTCAGTCATTGGACTTAGGTGATGTAATTGAGTCCGAGACTCCCTTAACTATTGACCTTCAGCAACGATGCTTTTTATCGATTGCTGCAGCGTTACGTAATGAGGCAGTTAAGTAAGCCATGAAGCAAAGAATTAACCTGCTACCACCGAAACCTAAAGTTGAGCGTGATTTATTATGCTTTAGTTCTGTGCTTATGGGTTTGGCTGGCGTGTTTATGGTGTGCTCTGTTATTACTGGGTTGCTGTGGTATGACACTGAGCAAGCAGAGAAGAAATTCAATGAACTCGCGCAGCAAGAAGCATCATATCAAAGCAAACTAAAGAATCTTCAATCACTGCAGAGTCAGCGCAAGCCTGATCCAGAATTGATGGCATATCGAGACCTATTACAACAAACTGTTTTATCTAAAAAAAGTTTGTCGAATTTATTAAAAAGGGTTCAGCCTGAGCATCGACAAGGCTTTTCTGCGGGCTTGCTAGCTTTTTCTAATAGCACGCCTGATAAGGTATGGTTAACAGCATTTAAGATGACATCCGGCTCCTTGATATTAGATTTAACGGGCGAAAGCTCAGACACATCGAAAATTCCTGTCTTTTTAAGGTCACTAGCTCAACAAGACTTCTTTAAAAGCATGCGTTTTGCTGAATTAGAAACAGAACGCAAAGACGATCGAGCTTACATTTTTAATGCTCATGGCGTTATTACCGGAAGCACATATGAATAATGCAATGGCGACAAAGTTTAATGCTTTGAATAAGCGCGAACGAATGCTGGTATCGATCACCTCAGCCGTTATCGTTGTGATGCTGTTTTTTGTAGCGGCTATTGAGCCTTTGATGAAAAAATCGTCAAGGCTGGATAGTCAAGTTGAACAAAAAGAGCGCAGAATGAATGCCTATAGTGTGGAGGCCACCGCGTTTACTCAAGCATTAGCTGTCGACCCGTCCGTATCGGTAAAGGAGGAAGTGGCAAGCTTGGAAAAATCGGATAAGCATGTGACGGCTCTTTTACAGCAACGCTCAGTACATTTGATGGATCCTGTGCAAATGAGCCAAGTATTAGAAACTGTTCTTCAAGACAATCAGGGTATTACATTAAAGCGGCTTGCCTCTCTACCTCTAAAGCCTCTTGAATTATCCGAAGAAGCTGATAGTAGCGTTGATGATGTTGAAGTGGCACCAGCGGCAGCAGTTTACTCTCATGGCTTTGAAGTGGTGTTACAGGGGCGTTATTCCGATATTTACGATTATTTACGTCGTCTTGAAGGGCTTTCTTCATCGTTTTTCTGGGATTCTTTGGAATACGAGGTATCAACATATCCCAACTCCGAAGTAACTTTACAAGTACATACCTTAAGTGCGGTAGAGGGGTGGCTAGGTGGCTAAGTATTTAAGTATTGTTCTACTGCTTTGTTCTGGTTGGGTTTTAGCCGCGTCTGGCATAAAAGATCCGACACAGCCTTATCAATCTCAGAACACGCCTGTTTCACAGGACGTTGATAAAAAAGCAGTGTTTAATGTGACCTCGATTTTGAAGAAGAAAAAAACCGCATGGGCCATTATCAATGGTGCAAAAGCTTCTGTTGGTGAGCGCGTAGAGGGAGCTAAAATTATGCGTATTGCTTATGACAAAGTATTGCTAGATGTTGGAGGTAGCCGTCGTTGGGTTCCTCTTTCCAACAAATCAGGGCTGAAGAAAAGCCGGTAATATAATAAGGTTTGCGGATGAAGTATATGCATAAACATCTAGTTTTGATTATTGCTGGATTACTAGCAGGATGCCAGTCGATAGGGCACGTAACACAAGAGCCGCCAAAGCAAGAATCAGAGATGATTCTTCAGGCTGCTTTAGCCGAAACTAGTAGAACAAATACCGCTATATCACTACCTGCACTACCCTCTTTGGCTCCATTGCGCCTAGACGACTTGGCAAAAGTTGAGGAAGAGCGCTTTGATGTATCTGCTCAGCAGTTATCAGCTAGAACTTTCTTTATGGGGTTGGTAGAAGGTTCTCCTTACAACATGATTGTTCATGAAGGGATTAGTGGTGATATTTCGCTGCAGCTTAAGGATGTTACGGTTGCAGAAGTGATGAAAGCGGTACGTGATGTTTATGGTTATGAATATAAGCGTATGGGTAACCTGTATCAGGTTCTTCCTGCGGTTCTTGAAACACAAATTTATCAAGTGAATTACCTCGATGTTCAGCGTGATGGGCAGTCACAAACGTCCGTAAGCGCAGGATCTGTTAGTAATGCCGGCAGCAGCTCTTCCGGTGGTAATAGTTCTTCGAGTGATAATGATAGCTCCTCAAGTGATAGCGGAAAGGGAGCGTTAGTAGGAACTCATATCAGTACGCGAAGCAAAACAGATTTTTGGGGTGGCTTACAGGCAACATTATTGACCATTATCGATAGTGATAAGGGTCAAAAAGTAGTAGTCACGCCGCAAGCTGGTGTTGTGGTTGTCAGGGCTTTTCCGAGTGAGCAGCAAACCGTACGTGAATACTTAGAAAAGGCTGAACTGATTTTAGGACGTCAGGTTGTTATTGAAGCTAAAATTCTTGAAGTGAATTTGAATAATGGTTTTCAAGCGGGTATTGATTGGGCCGCTGTTGGCCAAATTAACTCGAAAAATACGGTAGGGTTTGGTCAGAGTGCTGAGCGAGTCATTAACCCAGATGGTATTGGTGGCGTCTTTAGTGCCGCTTTAAGGTTGAATGATTTCAGTGCATTGATCGACTTGCTTGGAACTCAAGGGAATGTGCAGGTGTTATCTAGCCCTCGAGTATCTACAATGAATAACCAAAAAGCAGTGATCAAAGTAGGCTCGGATGAGTTTTTCGTGACTGAAATTGAGAGCACGACAACGACCGGCACAGCGACAACGACAACACCGTCAGTGGAGCTGACACCCTTCTTTTCAGGTATTGCATTAGATGTGACACCACAAATCAGTGCTGAGAATGAAATTATTCTGCATATTCACCCTTCGGTTAGTGAGGTTGAAGACCAGCAGAAATTAATCAGTGTCGGTGCTGAGCAGTTTAATATTCCACTCGCTCTGAGTTCTATTCGCGAATCAGACAGTGTTGTAAAAGCCATGAGCGGCCAAGTGATTGTTATTGGTGGGCTGATGACGTCAGGTAGCAACGATACATTCGCGAAAGCGCCAGGCTTGGGTGATATTCCAGGAATAGGCAAGCTTTTTCAGCAACGCAGACAAGGTTCCAATAAAAGTGAGTTGGTTATTTTGTTAAGACCTGTGATTGCTAACTCTGCCGGTTGGCAGCAAGAGCTACAGCGTAGCCTTGATGGCTTCCAATCATTGAAGCAGCGTTAATTTAAACTCAGCACACAAGTGGTGGATTAGATACCTATGTACATTGATCACTTTGGGATGCGTGAACTACCGTTTACATTAACACCGAATACGCATTTCTTTTTGCAGTTGCCGACGCACCAAGAAGCTCTGAATTTATTGTTAGTAGCGTTAGGTAGCGGTGATGGCTTTATTAAAGTTGTAGGTGAAGTAGGCACAGGTAAAACAATGTTGTGCCGGACATTGCTTAATACATTAGAAGAAGAGCCATGTGTTACTGCTTATATTCCAAACCCTTATTTAAGCCCCGAGGCATTGCGGCACAATTTTGCGTTGGAAATTGGAATTGATAATGCTTTAGAGCTTAAAGATTTTGAACTGGCTAATCAGATCAACTTGCGCCTGGTTGAAATAGCCAAGGATGGTAAGTACACCGTCTTGATTGTCGATGAAGCGCAAGCCATGCCAGAAGAGACAATTGAAGCGTTGCGCTTATTAACCAACCTTGAAACAGAATCAGAAAAACTGTTTCAGGTGGTGCTGTTCGGACAACCTGAGCTTGATCAATTGCTAGGGCGCGCATCATTAAGGCAATTACTGCAGCGTATAACTTTCAGTTATCACTTACAGACCCTCTCAATAGAAGCCGTTAGTTCTTATCTAGAGCAGCGAGCAAGAAGAGCGGGTTATGAAGGGCTTTCTTTATTCTCTCCGCCTGCGGCACAGTTCATTGCAAAAGCATCAAAAGGCGTGCCGCGATTGGTTAATATTCTGGCTCACAAATCATTGATGAGTGCTTATGGCTTGGGTGATAGTGTCATTAAAAAACAGCATGTGATTAGAGCAATAGAAGACACCGAAGGTGTCGATGTTCCCGCGATGGCGGGTGTTTTAAAGTTTTTACTAGGTTCTGCCATTCTTGCTGGGTCTGCTTGTGGATTATTATACCTAGCGGTCATGCGGGGGCTTATATGAGCCTAGTTAATGATATGTTGCGTGATTTGGATGAGCGTAAACGAGATGGTTCAGTAAATCATAGGCCTGTTGCCAAGCCAAAACGCTCAATAGGGCGTTGGATATGGATTGCTTTGGCTACCTTGATCATCGCTGCTGTTGTGTACTTTGTCGCGATTGAGCTTAGAGGTAAAGTGGGAGAGCGAGCAGACCTGCTCTCTTGGTTAAAGCAAGAAACACAGGCGGCTGATAGTGTAAATTCCTCCTCAGTACCGCTAGCAGTAAAGAGTGATGTCGTTCAAAAAGAGTCTGAAGCTAATAGTGCTAAGCCTGAAACCGTTGCATCTGAATCAAGCAGTCCAATTGTTACTGATATAAACCTTATTAATTGGACAACAAAGACTCAGACAAGCGGTTACTTAACGTTTTGGATGGGTCAGGTAAAACCGTTTGTTCTTTATGAGAAAACCGCCAACAGCCTCGACATTGCGATTGACGAGTCAAGGCTAGTGACCGGGTTACCGGATATGGATTCATTGCTTATTTCTGCGGTTGAAATTATTGCAGAAGAGGGTAAAAGCCGCTTTAAACTCACCGCTAGCGGTCCTGTTGAGTTCAAAACGCAACTCAAGAAGAACCCAGCTCGCTTAGTGGTCAGTGTGAATGCTCCTGTTGAGGCTTCATCAAATACGGTTGTGAGTGCACAGAAGGCCACAGTAGAGGCGATGCCCGATACTCCAGCTCTAGCGGCGAGTGAGTCGGCACCAAAAAAGCCTGATGTCGTATCTATTGATACTCAGGAATCAGCCGTTTCTTATGCTGAGCCTGCAGCTCCAACCATGCCTTCTCAACCAGAGGGGCAATGGAGAAAGTCTCTCAATACATTACCGACAGATAGTTCAACGGTGCGAAGTGCGCGGCGCTTACTCAGCCAGCAGCGTACTGAAGAGGCTGTGAGTCTATTAACAGGTTATATTGAAAAAGCTCCGGCTTCTCTGCAAAGCCAGTATTTGCTGGTTCAGTTATACCTTGCGACTGAGCGTTACTCTCGTGCTACAGCGCTTTTAGAAAAAGCACCCAATAACTTGTCATGGTCTCTTCTTAAAGCTCGATCCTTATTGCAACAGGGTCAAGCAAATGAAGCGATACGTTTATTAGAACAATACCCTGATGGGCAAAGCCGAGAAGATTATCTCGACTTGCTTGCATCGGGTTATCAGCAAGTTGGTCAGCATGGTGCTGCTGTGGCGCGTTACTTGAGCCTGTTGGGTCTAAACCCTCAGGAAGCGCGTTGGTGGATTAACTTAGGTGTTTCGTTAGAACATCTTGGGCAGAATTCAAAAGCGTTAGATGCCTACCAAACAGCATTACAGATTCCTAATCTAGATCGGTCATTAAAGCAGTATGCAAGGCAGCAATCACAGCGGTTACTGCAATTACAATAAGAAGGGTTACGCGGCATGGCATCACCAAAGATGAAAATTCGCATTGGCGATCTGATGGTTCAGGATGGTGTAATTACTGAACAGCAGTTGATGGATGCATTGGCCCGCCAGAAAGAAACTCGGCAAAAGCTTGGGCGCACTCTTATATCGCTTGGCTATGTTGATGAGCAACAGTTTTTGGAGTTTCTTGCGCAACAGTTGAGTGTTCCGTTGGTAGAGTTGTCCCATTACAATTTTAATCAGCAAGATGTGTTACGCCTTTCTGAAACGCATGCACGGCGTTTTCGCTCTATTGTTCTTAAAGAAAATTCTGACCACTTTCTCGTGGGCATGTCGGATCCGCTGGATATATTTGCTTTTGATGAACTGCAGCGCCTCTTGCCCAAAACGATAGAACTAGCTGTTGTTGCTGAAAGTCAGCTCTTGCAAACGCTTGACCTAATGTACCGTCGCACCAACGATATTGATTCCTTAGCGGACCAATTGAGTGAAGATATCGTTGAAGACAGCTTTGACCTATCACGATTAACAGCCACCGACGAAATGGATGCTCCCGTTGTTCGGTTGCTTAAAAGTCTATTCGAAGATGCGGTACAAGTAGGCGCATCGGATATACATATTGAACCAGACGAGCATGTGTTGCGTATTCGCCAGCGTGTTGATGGCGTGTTACATGAGCAGGTTTTGAAAGAAACGCGCATAGCATCTGTGTTGGTGTTGCGTCTTAAGTTAATGGCTGAACTCAATATTTCTGAAAAGCGTCTGCCTCAAGACGGGCGTTTTAATATTACTGTCAAAAATCATAACGTTGATGTGCGTATATCAACACTGCCGATTCAACATGGAGAGTCGGTGGTTATGCGCTTGCTCGATCAAAGTGCAGGTATGATTGGTTTGGATAAAGCGGGTTTGCCAGCTAACTTATTGGCTAGAATGCGCAGAATTATCCACGAGCCTCATGGCTTGTTGTTAGTTACAGGGCCAACCGGTAGTGGTAAAACAACCACCTTATACGGCGCATTGAATGAGCTTAATGATGCCTCTAAAAAGATCATTACAGTGGAAGACCCCGTCGAGTATCGGCTTTCACGAGTGAACCAGGTGCAGGTACACCCACAGATCGGTTTAACCTTTTCAAAAGTACTACGTTCTTGTCTACGACAGGACCCGGATATTCTATTAGTTGGAGAGATTCGCGACCTTGAAACCGCAGATATCGCTATGCGAGCAGCGATGACAGGTCACTTTGTACTTTCTACCTTACATACCAATGATGCTATCTCCAGTGCTATGCGTTTGGTCGATATTGGTGTGGAAGGCTACCTAGCGGGTACCGCATTGCGCGGAATCCTCGCCCAGCGGTTAGTACGGCGTATTTGTGTGAACTGTAAAGGTAGCTATGCTCCTAATGTACAAGAGCAGGTTTGGCTAGATATAAAAGCTGAAGAGTTAGGTTCCCCCGCGATAGAACTCCAACATGGTAAAGGTTGTACCTATTGCAACAACACCGGATATAAAGGCCGTATTGGTATATTCGAACTGCTAGAAATTGACGACAGCATGGCCGATGCATTACGCCGTAATGATAATTCAGCGTTTGCACAAGCAGCCAGAGACAGCGACGGATATCAGCCGCTGGTTATCAGTGCGCTAGCATTGGCGGCTAAAGGTATTACCTCTCTGGAAGAAGTTTTCAGGGTGACTGAGCAGCTGGATGAGTCTGCTTATATCGACACACCAGAACCTCCTCAAGTTGATAATCATCTGGAGCTGGAGTAGGTATGGCATCGTTTCAGTATACAGGGCGTCATGCAGATGGCTCTGCCGCATCAGGGCGAGTCGAAGCGCTAAGCAAAGCGGCGGTGGCGTCTCAGTTGCTGGATCAAGGCATTACGCCGGTAAAAGTTGAGTTGGCAGCACAGAGTGAGGATGACAAAAAATCCAGCAAAGCTGGCCAAATACGTTTATTTGAGCGAGTAACACTGGATGAGTTGATTATGTTCAGCCGCCAAATGGCGAGTTTAACGCGTGCCGGTGTACCGATTACCAGTGGTATGCGTGGTTTAGCCAACACCATCCGAAACCCATTACTAGAAAGTACGCTCAATACGGTTGCAGATGATTTAGAGCGTGGAAATTCGCTATCAACTACGCTGAATAAACACCCTAAGTTGTTTAGCGACTTGTATGTCAGCATGATCCATGTAGGTGAGAATACCGGGCAGTTAGATGAAGCCTTTAGCCAGATGGCGTCTTATCTTGATCTTGAACGAAAAACAGCACGTAGTATTAAACAAGCGACCCGCTACCCTATGTTTGTTATGGCTGCCATTGCGATTGCTTTGGGCGTGATAAATGTTTTTGTTATTCCTGCTTTTAAGTCGGTGTTTGAAAGCTTCGGTGGTGAAATGCCGTGGCAAACACGTGTGCTTATTGCTATTTCTGACTTTACCGTGGACTGGTGGCATCTTATTTTGGGGGGCTTGTTGTTGTCGGGGTATCTGTTTATTCGTTGGAAAAAAACAGAAGATGGACGGCGAAAATGGGACCGGATTAAATTGCGCTTTCCGTTAGTGGGTGGGATTTTTTATCGAGCCATCTTAGGCCGTTTTGCGCGTACTTTTAGCGTGGTATTAAAAGCGGGTATTCCCATTGAGCAAGGCTTGTCTATTGTTTCCCGTGCAATGGGTAACCTGTATGTCGGAGAGAAAGTAGCAGACATGCGTAAAGGTATCGAGCGTGGCGAAGGCTTCACTGCGACAGCCCACCGTACCGGTATGTTTAGCCCACTGGTTATGCAGATGCTAGCCGTAGGGGAAGAGACCGGGCGAGTAGATGAGATGTTGGCAGATGTGGCTGACTTTTATGAAGAAGAGGTCGAATATGATCTGCAGAATCTTTCGAGTGTCATTGAGCCTATCTTAATCGTGGCGATTGGCATGATGGTGCTGGTTCTTGCGCTGGGTGTATTCCTTCCTTTGTGGGAATTGAGTTCCACGATAAATGGCTAACCGCAAATGGCAGAAGGGTTTTACGCTGCTTGAGTTAGTGATTAGCGTGCTGGTCATTGCCATCTTATACGGTGTTTTATCCACTCGTTTAGGGCGTGTAGCAGAATCGGCAGAGAGAGCGGCGGTTTATGGAGTGCTTGGCCAAGTTCGGCAGCAATTAAACCTACGTTTGGCTAAATTTTATATTGACGGCTCTTCAGATAAGGCTAAAGCGCTCATCAATGAAAACCCTTTTAGCTGGATCTCGCCACCCCCTAGCCAATACGCAGGGGAAGTTAGCGATGCGACAGAAGTGCTTATTAAAGGGCGCTGGTACTTTGATAGAGTGACTAAACAGCTGATATATCGAGTGAAACGAAATAATAATATAAAAATTGAGGGTGGTGAGCAGCGAAATCTCAGATTTGTGCTTAAATTAAATGGCAAAGCAGCCGATACCCAACAAAAGAGTGCTGTTTATAGTATTAAGATTCAAGCGGTTAAACCGTTTGTTTGGAACATTGGAGCGTAGATAGACATCTACGCTTATGTATTTTAAGAAGTATGGCGATGCCCGCCAAGTAAAAGAACGGAGTGGCACTAATGAAGCGACAGGCTGGTTTTACAATTATCGAATTGGTAGTGGTTATTGCGTTACTGGGCATTTTAGCAGCGGTGGCGTTACCACGTTTTATTGATGTGACGGATGATGCGCACAGAGCGGCAGTTCAGGGATCGGCTGGAGGTTTAGGTGCAGCGGTTGTGCTGGTTAAAGCTCAGGCCGTTGTCGATAATGTTGGGGCAGGTAACACCGCAGGTATTGATGGTATCAATGTGATTGTTAACGGCACTCGTTATCCAGTGGGTTCTTCAGCTACCCCTATTACCACAGCAACCGCTGCCCCTGCTCTTTCAGCAGCAAGTTGTGTGGCTGTTTGGGATTCAGTGTTACAAGGAAGCGCACCAACAGTGGCGACGGCTACAACGAATAAGCCTGATTATTTAGTTACTGTAGGTACAGGTACTACTGCAAATACATGCACCTATACATACCAAAGAGACCTGCCGACAGTGCGCACTATTGCTTATAATACAGCTAATGGGGAAGTAACTGTTTCTCAGTAAAAGCCAGTTGGCGTGATGGTGGTTTTAATATGAAGCACAGCATACGTCAGCAAAAAGGTTTTACATTAATTGAGTTGGTCACTGTGCTACTCCTACTAGGGATTTTAAGTGCAGTGGCCTTCGCGCGTTTAGGGGGCATAAGTTCGTTTAGCGAGTCTCTTTTTCAGCAGCAGGTTTTATCTTATTTACGCTTGGCACAACGCACTGCGGTGGCACACCAAGGCAGTGGCGCTCAGCTGAACATTAATCGAGTTAGTGCTTCTGAGTGGGACATCACACTGGTATTTGCTACGCAAACGTTAAGCTACCAACTTGAAGGTGATAATGCCTTAACCTTTGCATCGGGCGCCAGTACGGGCAGTATTTCTGCTGGGGATACCTTATCGTTAGTGTACAGCGATAACGGTGACCTTACTGAGCTGACATTACCGCTAGCGGCCGATATAAATGCTAGTCTTTCTTTGGTAGTGGCGGGTAGCCGCTCCATATGTATTTCACCTACAGGCTTTGCATATGAAGGTCTCTGCCTCTGAATCCGGCTTCTCACTGGTTGAGACTATTCTAACCATTGTAATCATCAGTATCTCGCTGGTGGTGCTTGTCTCTGCTTGGGGACAAGCAGCTAGGCAGAGTGCGGACCCTTTCTGGCATGCTAAAGCTGCGTATCTTGGCCAAGCGTATATCGAAGAGATACTTACCAAGCGCTATGATGAAAATACCCCCGTTGGAGGCCAGCCCGCCTGTAGCAGTACTACTTGCTCAACAACACTCGGCGCTGAGACAGGTGAAACACGCGCCCTGTTTGATGATGTTGATGATTACAACGGCTTAAATGAAACACCCTCTGAAAATGCCTTAGGAGACGTACGCCCTGAATATAACAATTATCAAGTAGAGGTGAGTATCTCCTACGCTGGAGGGGAGCTTGGTGTATCTGCAACAACAATGAAGCGTATCAATGTGACAGTGACGCCGCCGGGTGAGTCTCCTCAGCAGTTTGTGGTTTACCGAGGGAATTATTGATGCTCCTAGTAAATAGACGCCCGCAAAGAGGCTTTACCCTGTTAGAGCTAATTGTTGTCGTGGTTTTGTTGGGCATTATTTCTGTTGGTACCACCGGTTTTATCGTCAACTCCGTTGAGGGGTATAGCGATTTAACAAGGCGCGATGGTATTGCCGCTACTAGCCGAGTAGCCATGGACCGTATGGTGCGCGAGCTGCGCAACTCACTGCCTAACAGCGCCCGTACGAATGGCTCATGTTTAGAGTACATACCGATTTTGGATGCAACTACCTATATTGCAATACCGCTAAACAACAGCGCTACTACTTTATCGATAGTTCCCTTTAGTGAGCCGCCCGAGCTAGGTAACACTGCGGTTTATCCCATCAGTACCACGGCTGTTTATAACACCGTTACCCCTGCGGTTATCTCTCCTGCTATTAGCTCAGCAGCGGGGGATTTAGACGGGTCAGCTGTAGTAACATTATCGTTATCTGCTACTCATCAATACCCTGCAGACTCACCATCCAAAAGGATGTTTATTGTAGGAGGGCCTGTAAGTTTTTGTCTGGTGGGTGACCGCTTATACAGATACCAAAACTACGGCCGTTCAGCGACACAGCCAACCCTGGCTGCCTTACCCACGGATGAGCCTAATCGAGCACTGCTGGCGTTTCCTGTGACGGCGCCTGTTGCTCCCACGCTGCCATTCACAGTGGTGGATGCGACATTGCAACGTAATGCTTTAGTGATGTTGCAGTTCAGCGTAGAGCAAAACGATGAAAGCTTACTGATTCAACAAGAGGTGCAGATTCGTAATGCGCCCTAATGTGAAAAATACATATAAAAATCAAGCAGGCTTAGGGCTGGTGTCGGCTATTTTTGTGATAGTCGTATTGGCAATGCTGGTGGTTGGTATGAGCAGTATAATGACGGCAAGTCAAACCTATCGGTCCCAGGAGGTATTAGCCGTGAGGGCACTTTCTGCTGCGCAAACAGGGTCTGAGCTACATTTATCTAATCTATTGCACCCAGAGAATGCCCCGCTGGAATGTACAACGGATGCTACTCCCGTTGTATTAACAACGCCGGGCTTACTGGATTGCAGCTATCAGGCGAATTGTGAATCAGTAACGATTACAGATACGTATGTGACTATCGAAAGTGTCGGGCGGTGTGGATCAGGTGTGGATTCGGCCACCCGCATAGTAAAGGTGAGAGTGGCGCTTTAGTCTATCGGTTAAATACCATATTCCGCGCGGTAAGCCTGAATAGCAACCACTGAAGACTCGTATCCACCTACATCCTGTAGATATTCAACAACATCTTCCAAAGAAACAATGCTGATAACCTGCATGTTGTAATCTCGTTCAACTTCTTGAATCGCAGAAAGTTCACCCTTACCTTTTTCCATACGGTTAAGCGCAATCATGACAGCGGCAGGTGTGGCGTTGTCTGCACTATTAATAATATCCATCACTTCACGAATAGCTGTACCGGCAGTGATAACGTCATCAATAATCATGATGCGGCCTTCAAGCGCAGCGCCTACTAAACTACCGCCTTCGCCGTGGCTTTTGGCTTCTTTGCGGTTAAACACATAAGGCGTATCGCGGTCATAATCATTAGACAGTGCAATGGCAGCGGCTGCAGCGAGTGGAATGCCTTTGTATGCAGGGCCAAATAAAACATCAAACTCAACCTTGGCTTCATCAATAGCTGCCGCATAATAACGTCCTAGTTTTGCGAGAGCAGTGCCGCTGTTAAATAAGCCAGCATTGAAGAAATAAGGGCTAACCCGGCCAGACTTTAATGTGAATTCACCAAAGCGTAATACATTCTGTTCAATAGCAAATTGGATAAATTCTCTCTGGTAATCACGCATGGCAGGGTCTCATTTGGGATAAAAGGTGTATTCTACCATTAGGATGCACTATGAACGAGATTTTCAGCGGTTTGTAAATTTCCTTTTTGCTGACTTCACTATACAATTCGTCTCTAACATTTTTTGTGCGCTTTAACAGGAATAACAAATATGCGTGTTATCACCTTCAATACACAAGGTATTGAACAGGCGGCTGATAAAGGCTTCTTTGACTGGATGGTCAAGCAGGATGCGGACGTAATCTGCTTGCAGGATCTTCGGATAAAAGAGTATCAGCTCGATGGTGACCGTTATCATCCTGAAGGATATTACCCTTACTTTTTTGATGCCTTTGAAGATGGCTTCAGTGGTGTGGCTATTTACACTCGCCATGTACCCAAAGCAATAATGACAGGTTTGGGTTTTGAGCTTTGTGATTATCAAGGACGCTTTATCCAGGCTGATTTCGATAAAGTCAGTGTATCTTCTTTGTATGTGCCATCGGGCCTCAAAAGCTTCTCGGCGCAGCAGACAAAAGAAGAGTTTATGGCGCACTTTTTAGCGCACCTAAAAAAGACTTTGCGTAAACGTCGTGACTTTATCTTTTGCGGTACTTTTAACACGGCACATCGCACCATGGATTTGAGCAACTGGTATGCAAATCAGAGTGTTTCGGGTTTCTTGCCAAGCGAGCGGGCTTGGATGGAAGAGATGCTAGGTGATCTGGGCTTTGTTGATGCGTTTCGTGAGTTAAACAAAGCGGAGCGTCAGTTTACTTGGTGGCCTGATTATAACCGTGCACGCACGCTGAACGAAGGCGCACGACTCGATTACCAAATCACTACGGGAAACCTACGTAAGATGATTACTGGTGCGAGCATTTATAAAGACCAGTCGTTTTCAGAGCATGGCCCACTAATTATCGATTATGATGGTGATTTTTAGTAAAGCCTAGAGAGTAAAAAAGGGTGCTGATGCACCCTTTTTTGTGCCTGTAAGCTTACTTAGCCAGCGCTGCTTTTTGCAGCTCGATGATCTCTTTAATACCTTTGTCAGCGAGTGCCAACATTTTATTAAGCTCATCGTGAGAGTACGGAGCGCCTTCTGCAGTACCCTGAACTTCAATAAAGCCGCCTTGGTCAGTCATAATAACGTTCATATCTGTTTCGGCAGCAGAATCTTCGTCGTAGTCCAAATCAAGTACCGCTTCACCCTTATAAATACCAACAGAAATAGCGGCCAGCATATACTTGATCGGGTTGCCTTTTAATGCGCCGTGCTTATCTTTCTTCAAGAAATTAATGGCATCCATTAGCGCAACACAAGCACCGGTGATAGAGGCTGTACGTGTACCACCGTCGGCTTGGATAACATCGCAATCGATAGTGATAGTGTTTTCACCTAGCTTTTTAAGATCAAGCGCAGCACGCAAAGAGCGGCCGATAAGGCGCTGAATCTCGATAGTGCGGCCTGTTTGCTTACCGCGTGATGCTTCACGGCCATTACGGGTGTTTGTAGAGCGTGGCAACATACCGTATTCAGCCGTAACCCAGCCAGAACCTGATCCGCGTAAAAAACGTGGTACACCGCGCTCAACTGTTGCGGTACAAATGACTTTCGTCTCACCAAACTCTACCAATACAGATCCTTCTGCATGCTTAGTAAAATTACGTGTAATACGGATTTCACGTAACTGGTCGGGTTGGCGACCACTCGGACGCATGCTTGCAAGACCCAGGTTCTGAAGTTGATCGGACATGGTAGGACTCATCTGTAAAATACACCTTATCGACAATGAATGATTTGCTGCATAGAGCATCTGTCTTCAGACTGCTAAACTATCTGAATAGGATAATTCTAATCGAGATACGACAACATGACACGTAGTATGACTGCTTTTGCTCGTCAAGAGAGCCAACAAAGCTGGGGAACACTCACTTGGGAAGTGCGTTCGGTAAATCATCGCTTTTTAGAACCACATCTACGAATCCCTGAGCAGTTAAGAGAACTAGAAGGCAGTTTGCGCGAAACACTGCGTAAACGCCTAAGCCGTGGCAAAGTAGAATGCATGCTGCGTTTTGTGCCAGAAGAGCAAGCACAAACACTGCAAGTGAACGAAGCCTTTGCAAAACAGCTACTGGCAGCCACAGAGCAGATGGAACAATTGATGCCGGTATCGCAAACATTGAACCCGCTCGACCTGCTGCGCTGGCCTGGTGTGTTGCAAGACGTACAGATCGACATGGACGAAGTAAAACGCGAAGCACTGCAGCTGTTTAATAAAGCACTGGATGACCTACACGCAGGCCGCGAACGCGAAGGTAAAGAACTCGCATCGCTTATAGAGCAACGACTCGATGCAATCAGCGTTGTGGTGGCTGACGTACGTACTAAGCTGCCACAGATTCTGCTAAACCAGCGCAACATGCTTAAAACACGTGTAACTGACTTAGGTGTAGACCTAGATCCACAGCGCCTAGAGCAAGAAGTTGTACTGCTTGCACAAAAGGCTGATGTTGATGAAGAGATGGACCGCCTAGATACACACGTTCAAGAAGTGCGCCGTATCCTAAAACAGAAAGAACCCGTAGGCCGCCGCTTAGACTTCTTAATGCAAGAGCTAAACCGCGAAGCTAACACGCTTTCATCGAAATCGATTGTGACTGATACCACACAAAGTGCTGTGGAGCTTAAGGTGTTGATTGAGCAGATGCGTGAGCAAATTCAAAATATTGAATGATTTTTATTTGAAAGCTCTGCACTGTTTAAAGTGCAGAGCTCGCTCTTTGATAAAAATGACTTCAAGATAGATGTTTGATTCACTCTCCTATCAGTACTGCATTTTCTTTTCTGCGTTGTGCCAGCGTTTGTTCAATCGCGGATAGAGTCGCCGCGCTGATACCTTGTTGCTTAGCAAGGTGTTGGAACTGGCTAATCACCTCGACTACTTCATTTATGCATTTCTGCGCATCTTGCCATGATGCAAATCCAGCACTGGCTGCCAGCTTTTGTATTGATTTAAGCGGCGGTGTTTTTCCGTATCCGCCAAAGGCCGTAGCATTTTCATTAAAGGGATGGGGGCTAAAAGTAACATCATAGAAAGGTGCCACTTGCCAACTACCATCGTCCTGCTGTAAAAAGCCCCAGTTTTTACTGTGGTCGTCTTGGTTGGCGGCAAACAAATTGAACATGGCACGGCGAAATTGTAGCTGCCCGGCGGCAGGCGATTTACACAATTGGCGACTGGCTTTAATTAAATCTAAATAATCTAGGCTCGGGCTACGAAAATCCGCATCCAATAGACCACACGCACTGTGCATATGTAAGCGGCCAGCGCTGTTCACTCTCGGGATATAATCAAAACGTTTTACCGCAAGCCAAGCCATCGCGCCGCTTTGTTCTGACGCTTCGATAAGCTGCCACGTGGGCGGTTGGCATTTTGCTTTTTCCGCCATGTGTAAATAGACCGCTTCACACAGGCCCTCTTCATGGCCCAGGGCAAGATTTTGGGAAGTGAACTTGACCAGCCAAGCTTCGTCGCCTGGCATCGCAAAGGTGCGACAATGATTAGCATCCCCTGCAGGCATATAAATCTGCGCTTTTGGCCGAGCACCACCAGAACTACCAACGGCCACTAAGGTCGCCAGTACCTGTTGGGTTTTGCCATCCAGATCATCAGACAAGGATTGATCAAATAGTGTCTGTGCTTCTAACCCTAGGGTTGCTAAATCAATCTCCGGGCGTACATCTGACGAGAATTCCGACACAGGCGAAAAGGATAACGCTCCCATTCCCTGATACCCTACAAAAGCCAGCCGATCCATCGCGGTTAGTTGTGCTGGCAGAATACCCTGTTGGCGAAATACGCGATCTTGTAGCAGCAATCCCCACCCATCTGGAAGGCTGTCGCCAAAAACGCCATGAATACCCTGATGGGGTTGTTTGGGCGCTGGCTGTAGTCGCAAGTCGGCTTGCATCGTAAAAGGTGACAAATTGCCAAACTGCCCGATGTAGCTTTCATCGTACTGAAAGAAAGCCCCTTGTCGGTTTTGTGCCAAAACGCCCACAGGGACAACCTCACCCGTTGACAGGGTACGCTGGACATTCAACTTCTGAATCGGCTTAAAGTTCATCTTGCAGTACCTCCTCTATGCTGGTCGGTAAAGCAGAGCGAGCCATACCGGAGCCCGGCTGTGTCAGATCATAAAGACGAGACAGTGAATCCAGTGACTCCCACAATAGCAACAGCTGGCGAAAAGAGATCTGCCCAGTGAGTTCAAACTTTTTGATGGTCGAGGCGGGAACGCAGCTACGCTTGGCAAGCGCCTCTCGTGACAGCTTGGCCTCCTTACGCAAACCGCGCAAATGCGTGGCAAAAGCGTGGCTGACATCGGTATCATCAAGAAGTGTAAAGCTCATGTGCAAAAACCAAAAATGGATACAGTAATGTCTATTATAGGCTTGTAATTGATATTATGGATACAGTAAAGGCTAATTTATTGATGAGGCTGGCTCGATAAACCCTTCCGGAAATGCTGTTTTTTTCATAAGTCAGATGAGCAACAGCCAGAGAGCATCAAGCACGTTCAGCGGCGGATGAATCAAACTGGAAGGCCTTTGTTACACTAATGGGAGGGCCCAGCTGTAAATGAAAGGATCAAGCCCTACAGCTACATAAAGTAATCCGACGTACTGAGTGTGGGCTACAGGAAGAAAACGACTACGGTGAAATTATAAGCCGTGTGCGTGGTGTTATTGATCGAATTAAAGGCAAAGCAACGATGCTGCTAACTCGGGCTAAACGGTGGTCAGTGCGTAGGGCTGAGCATGATAGCGAATCGCAGGTATCGCCTTGGAGTTCTGTCAATAACTGTACGCAGAGATATGATGAGAATGAACTAAGCTAGTGCAGTGAATAGGTCATCGCTTAATCACGAATGCTCCACTAAAAGCTATTGATAAATAAAGAAAAGGACGCTATAAAGATATGGATTACATACAAAAGTTATCTTGTTATGATTATTAAGTTAGGCTTCAATTCAATGTGTGCCGCAAAGCAGTGACGCTCCTTTCTATTAGTTTATTAAAAATGGTATTTAAATGGATTTATCAATAGCCATATTCCCAATAGCAAAATTTATTTCTAAAAGTATTTTTACACTATGGGTTGAGAATGATCTAGATAGTAATTGTTTTGACTTTCTTATTAATTCTAATGATGCATCATTTGATATAGCAAAAGATCATGTTGATAATTTAAAACTGGCTCATATATGCAGTGGTATAGAAATTGAAATAAACGAAAGTATAAGTAAAATAATTGATATTGAATCTTATACCGAAGAAGAAATAGAAACTGTAGTGAATGCATTTAAAGAATCGACTTATGCTGCAGGCATTACAAAGAGATTCTTACTTGACATTGACTATGAAGCTCCACAGCTTGAGAAAAAAATAATAATAAATAAGGGACCTGCATATGAGAAAATATATGGTGATAAACCTCTAGAACTCTATAAGACTCTGGTATCGTTTTATTCAGTATCTTTGACCGCATCCATGCTTAAATTGCCAGAATTCAAAATAGATGCGATTAAAGAGATTTTGAAAAGAAGTTCCGAAGTTACAAGCTTGATATCTGAAGTTTTGAATCAACTTTTAGCTATAAACTATGTAGCATGCGCTAAAGATCAAAGTAAAAATAAAATTGATTTTGAAAAAAAATATAGAAACTGGGTTACTCAAAAAAACAGTAAAATTGATTTGTATGGAGTTGATCTGCAAGAGTCTTCTAAAGTGCATACTTTAAATGTTGCATATGTTTCGATTAGAGCAAAATCAGAGGATGATTCAGGAAACAATCAAAGCCTTCCTATTGAGAGAGTTTTATCAAAAGAAAAACGAATTCTTATTAGAGGGTTAGCTGGAAGTGGAAAAACGACTATTTTACAGTGGATAGCAGTTAATTCCGCGTCGCTACAATATAGAAATAGGCTATCAAAACTAAATAATGACTTACCATTTATAATAAAACTAAGAGATTTTCATAATAAGGATTTTCCTGGCCCTGATGATTTTATTTCAAGTATATCTTCTGTACTACATCTTGAAGAGCCTGAGGGCTGGGTTAGAGATAAGTTAAACAGTGGGGATGCTATTATATTGATTGATGGAGTGGACGAACTTCAAAGATCAAAACGAATAGAAGTTAGGGAGTGGATTGAAGATTTAGTATTTACGTATTCGGAGTGTCGCTTCATAGTTACCTCAAGGCCTACTGCAGCAACAAAGGATTGGTTAAAAAAGGTTGGTTTTTACTCTGCCGAACTTGAAGAGATGGCAAGTCAGCATATTGATAAATTTATTGATCACTGGCATGCAGCTGTCTCACATAATTATCCCTCTTCAGAGGACAGGAGAAAGTATCTTGAGTTAGGCGAAAAATTAAAACGCACCATACATGAGAATCGAGCACTAGTATCTCTTACTAATACCCCTTTATTATGTGGGATGATATGCTCTCTCCATAAAGAGCGAAGGGAAAGATTGCCTGAAGAAAAGACTGAGCTTTATGAAGCCTGTATTGAAATGATGCTAATAAGGCGGAATATTGAAAGACATATAAGCGATGATGGTTATCCTGTTGTACCAGGTAAGATTAGAAAACGCATCTTAACTGAGTTGGCGGATTGGTTTCAAATGAATGGCCATTCGACTGCCCCAAAGGCTGATGTAGAAAAAATAATTGAGCAAACTATTGAGGTTCTATCTGTAAAGGATTCTGCGAACGAAGTACTAAACTTACTCCTTGATAGGTGCGGCATAATTAGAGAGCCAACTATAGGTTATGTGGATTTTACTCATAAAACATTCCAAGAATTTCTTTGTGCTAAAAGAATAAGTGAAAGATCTTCTTTAAGTTATTTGGTTAGTAAGTGCACAGATGATACTTGGCATGAAACTGTGAAAATGTGCGTTGGCCTTTTTACAAAAGAAAACGTAACTTCATTTTTAGAACAGCTTATAAAAAGAGCAAGTAAAGAAAAAACAAACTCTAAAAAACTTATTCTTCTTTCTGTATCGTGCTTAAGTGAGACAATTTACATACAGCCGATTGGAATTCAAAAGGAATTGAAGAGCCAAATAAAAAAGATAATTCCACCTAAGAATTTAACAGAGGCAAACAGTCTAGCATCCGGAAAGTCTCTGGCTGTAAAAGAGCTAGGGGATGTTAGACGCTTTACAAAATATAAAGAGGTTGTGGCATGTATTCGTACCCTAGCAAAAATATCTTCTGATGAAAGTTCTAACGATCCAGAGACTACTAAGTCAGCCATAAAATCTCTGAGTAAATTATCTAATGATACAAGAAAGACTGTTGTTGACCAGTTATATAAAGAATGGGCTGGCCAGTCAAACATAGATTTATACTTTAATGAAGCTCTAAAGCCTCATGCTGATAAAATAATAAGCTTAAATATTGAAAACAGTGAACAACTTTTACTTATTCAATGCTTTAAAAATGCGAAAGCTATTTATATTAGCCCTGAAGTTACCTCTGCTGATATAGATAGATTGAGTGAGATGAAAAAACTGAGGAGTGTTTCAATTTATTCTGGATCAAAAATTGATACTTTCTCAAATATTGAACTTATGGAATCATTGCTGTCGCTATATGTTGCAAGGATAACTTCTTCAAAAATCTTTAATGATTCTAATTGTTTTAAAAACTGCGCTATATTATCAGTTTTAATATATAACGAATTCTCGATGTCTGACATGCTTTCTTTTGAATCATTGCATGAGTTACGTTTGTTTGGCTCTCGGCAAGTTAAATTTGATAACTGCTTCAATAATAAACTTACTTTTCTTCGGTTGTTTCATGTTGATAATATTACGGTTGTAAATACATGGCCAACAATTACTGAGCTTGATATCACTTGGTGTGACTTTAAAGATTTTAGTTTTATAAAGCAGTTTCCTAGACTGAAGAAGTTAATTATACAGAGTGATCATGTTATTCAAAATATTGAGTTCGTAAGGCATTTAAAAGAATTAGAGTCTTTAAAGTTACTTTGCAAATTTGATGGTGTTGATGTAAGTCCTTTGTTTGAGTGTGACACTATTAATAAAGTGCTAATTCCAGATTTTGGAATTGAAGGGTTGGCCGAATGGCTTGATTTTAAAGATAATTATAGATCTCAAATTGAAAACGATGTAATCAATCACAATGAAGCTGATTCTTGGGCAATAAAAGTAAAAAGAAAAAATATTGCTGTAACGGATTGTTTTGATGATCCAGATAATGTCGATATTACTAATTCAGATTTTTGGGATGAGCTGGATATTTCCTTTACGTAATATTGTTTCCAGGCTGTACTTATTTTAGCTGAAGATTCAGTTGTAACTTTTCAGCGCCTAAATCTAGATGAGTGATAAAATACCGAGCCTGCTAACCACAGAGACCCGGTATTTTTTTGCAGTACTTTAAGCGGTTTCGCTCAATGCCAGTTGTTTAGCCGTTGCAAAATCGTTTTTCCCCGACCCTAATTTGGGCACTGCATCCACGGCTATCCAATTGGATGGGATCATTAAACCGCTAACGCCATTCGCTAACATCGTTTGCCTCACTTCAGAAGTCTCTAAGTCTCCTTCATAGAGTAGTGTGATCGATTCACCTTTCTTATTGCAGGGTAGGTTGATAGCAACAAGCTCTATATCTTTTTCAGGTATCGCATTGCGTACGTTTTGCTCTAGTTCGCTTAAGCTAATCATCTCGCCCGCTATTTTGGCAAACCGTGAGTAGCGATCCAAAATCGTTAAAAATCCTTGTTCATCGATTGAGCCTTTGTCACCGGTTACATACCAACGTTCACCGTCAATTTGTTTTAGGACTTCAGCATTTTTCTCTGGGTTGTTTAGATAGCCCTGCATCACTTGCACGCCACCAATGAGGATCATTCCCGCTTCGCCTGTTGCTAGCTCGGTGTAGCTTTCTGGGTCGACTATTTTAAAGCTTGTTCCCGGTAGCGGCATGCCTACGGTGCCCTGTTTTCCGCCTTTTTGTACTTTCCAGTATTGGGTATCAAGTACATCAGGTAGGTTTACGCTGGCAACCGGTGTGGTTTCAGTACAGCCGTAACCTTCGAGAATGGGCTTACCAAATTTTAATTGGAAACTATCGCGTACATCGGTATTGAGCTTTTCCGCCCCAGAAACAACGATGCGTAAGCTGTCGAACATAAGCGGGTGTACTTTGTGGTTGCGGGCAAAAAGCCTAAGGAAGGTTGATGTACCACACATGACGGTTGCTTGATGCTTGGCCACGGCTTTAGCGATACCCAGAGCGTCCGTTGGGTCAGGGTGGCAGATCATCGGTAAGCCTTCGATCAGGGGTAAGAACTGGGTGACGGTTAATCCAAACGCATGGAACAAGGGTAATGAGGCCATGATAACGTCATCATCATTCATGTTGAGCACATCGGCCGCTTGTTTAACGTTGGCCATTATATTGCGATGGCTCAGCATAACGCCTTTGGGAGCGCCTTCACTGCCGCTTGAAAAGAGAATAGCCGCTGTTGCAAGAGGGTCGCGCTGTTTACACACTAAACGTGCAAGTAACGATGCAGGAAGAAGCTTCGCCATTAACCAATGGCCTAGTAGCTCTCCTTTACCGATAGTCTTTTTCATCTCTTCTAGATAAACAACCTGCACACCATCAAACAGTGGTGTGAGATCTACGCCACGCTTTTCCAGCTTTTTAACAAACCGCTCAGAGGTATAAATAGTTTTGATCTGTGCTTGTTTAACAGCAGATACCAGTGCATCGATAGAGGCTGAGTAGTTCAGGTTTATAACGGTTTTACCCGCCATGAGGGACGCCATATTGGCGAGTACACCACCGGCGCTGGTCGGGACTAATAAGCCGACTCGCTCCTCGGGGCTGAGTTTGCCAATACGGCGAGACATGCCCATGGCTCCAGCCAGAGCGCTCAAACCTGAAAGCTCTGTCCCCGTCGTGTCAGCAATGGCTAGATCAGTGCCTTGCTGCTTAGCAGTATTGATCCATGCTTCGGATAATGTGGGTAGTTGTTCAACATGCTTCTGCCAAGAGCTGATAGAGAGATCAAATACACGGCGTTTAAGCACATCAACAGTCGTGTTTTTATCTAACGGAGCGCCAAAAGACACTACAAGATCACGCTTTATACCACGCGCGCTATAGCGTTTTAGCCGCTCAGAAGAGTGCGAGAATTTGCTGCCCCATAGGCCGCGAAGGTAAAACGGCACAATGCTTACGTTATCGTTGGCTTCTTTACAGGCTAGCTCATAGCCACGGCGAAACTCAGCAAGGTGGCCGGTACGGCTAATGCTACCTTCGGGGAAAATACATACAACTTCGCCAGCATTAAGTGCCTCGGTTACTTTAGCTAAGGAGTCTTTGCTTGTTTTTCCTTGTTGAATAGGTACACAGCCCATCATTTTTAGAAAACGGTTGAGATACCATTTATCGTAAATGGATTTTAACATGACAAATCGAATGGGGCGGGGGCTGGCTATTTGAATGATGGCCCAGTCTACCCAACTAATATGGTTGCCCAACAAGAGTACGCCACCACTGCTAGGGAGGTTCTTTAGCCCCTGTACTTTAACCCGGTAGCGTCTGCTCATGAGTGAGCTAAGAATAACGCGCACCAAGCTTTGCGGTAGTTTTACGATGGTATAAACACCACCGATGAGTGCCACGCCAGCGATAATGTGTAGCAGAGTGCGGCTTTCGAACCCTTGTAGAGCAAACACCACGGTGAGTGCTAAAAAGCTCGCCATAGCCACATTTTGTACCCAGTTATTAACGGCGAGCACTTTCCCCATTTCATGATCTTCGGCATGAAATTGTATTAAGGCATTTAAGGGGACAATGAATAACCCTCCAAAGATACCCACTGCCGTAAATAGCAATGCTTGCCCTTGTAGTGTTGTGATGCTTGGCAGCAGCCATAAGCTAAGCGCAACACCTAGCGCACCCACGGGAACGAGGCCTGTTTCAATATGGTGTCGTGATACCCGCCCAGCCAACCAAGATCCAAACACGATACCAAGCCCCGTACACGCGAGCACGCCCTGAATGATGACCGTGTTAGTAATACCAAAGCTATCTTTTGCGTAAGATGGAAACGTTGCTAAAAGCACTTGTCCCACAGACCAAAATGTTGCCAGCCCAATGATGGATAAGCGGATAACGGCACGGCTGTTGACTGTTTTAAGATTGTTAGCAACGAGTTTGCCTTTAACGTAATCCGGCACCGAGAACTGCTTTGATGGTTCGCCTTGTTCGAGCGTAGGCAGGCGGTACATGGCTAGTAGCTCAAGTGCTGCATTGAACACTAAGACCCAACCCAAAGGCGCGATAGCGAGGAGAATAGTACTGCTATCGGTAGCGCCCTGGGGGTACATAGATTCAAAGAAGAGGGAATACACCACGGTGCCTGCCAAAATGGCAATAATAGTAACAGCTTGCACCATCGCATTAGCGGGTGCTAAACCCTCCTTGCCAAAAAGAGGCTTAATGTAGCCGTACTTGGCCGGCGAATAAAAGGCTGATTGCACGGCCAGTAAAAAGGTCATTGCAAATGCCGCCCAAAACCAGCCTTGGTAGTAACAAAAAGTAATGGCTAAAGTAAGGCCGAGTGCAAACCAAGCAGCCGCTTTAAGGACTCGGTTTTTGGGGTATTTATCGGCCACAAATGCAGACGGCGATAGCAGTAAGATAAAAGGCAGCAGGATTAAGCCGTTAATAATCGCGGTTAGGATAACCTGAGTTTGGTCATCGTAAACTTTAAAAATAGTGTTTTGAATAACAATCTTGTGGCCTAGGTCTACAAAGGCATTAAGAAACACTGCTGCTAAGTAAGCTAAAGAGCCGGTGATTTTGAGCAGTTTATCCATAAGAATATTCCTTGGTGTGATTCGTATACCATCCAGTATTGGCGAATACTCAAGAGATGAAATACTATCGGTAAAAGGCGCGGCATATCAAACAAATAGTATTACATAATGATCCTTTTTAAAGATTACTGCGGTTTTATTCGATTTTTAAATTTCTTGTGAGCTAGGATTATGACTTCTGTAGAGCACCGCCCGCAAACCAATGCTTTGATTACTACGCTTAAGCGCCAGCTTAAGGCGAGTGGCAAAACCTATCAAGATATCGCGTCATTACTAGGCTTAAGTGAAGCGTCGATTAAGCGGTTATTTCGTGAAGGTGATTTGTCATTGCCGCGTCTGGAAAAAATTTGTGACGGTATCGGGCTCGAACTCAGCGAACTGTTTCAATTAATGGCGCATCAGCAGCAACAACTGCAGGGTTTGAGTCGTGAGCAAGAGCAGGAAATTGTTGATGATCAGGTCTTGTTACTGGTCGCTATCTGTTGCGTGAATGGCTATAAATTTCAAGAGATTATCAATCAGTATACGCTTGAACCAACAACGTTAATCAAAAAGTTAGCAGCTTTAGATCGGTTAAAAATTATTGAGTTACAGCCTAATAACCGCATTAAGTTATGTATAGCCCCAAACTTCAATTGGCTTGCTAATGGGCCTATTCAGAACTTTTTTCACAGCCGAATTAAAGAAGAGTTTTTTCAAGCTTCTTTTGCCAAATCATCCGATAATTTACTCGTAGCTAACGGCCTCATTGCTAATAGTAGTAATGCTGAATTGCAAAAACGGATGCAGAAACTAATAAATGAGTTTACTGAGTATAGCCGTAAAGACGCTACCTTAGCGATGGGCGAACGTAATGGCACTATGATGGTGGTGGCTATGCGACAATGGCAGCCCAGCTTGTTTAAAGAGCATATTAAAAAATAAATAACTAAGCGCCCTGTAGGTAAGTACCAAGTAACCAAAGGTTGCAGCATACGCTACTTTTGTACATCTGCTGTTCTCTCGTTGCAAAAATCACAACACTACTTTCCATCACCACAGAAGTGGATCATGAGAGGAGAGTTGCCATGTTGTGGAAACAGATGATTAGTAAGTGCATTGGGGGAATGTTGTTATGTGCTGGGGTCTCGCTCAGCGCTCAAGCTGCAGGGTTAATGAAACCGGTTAACAGTGCATTGCCAGATTTGAGCATTCAACAGCATCACGTGAATGTGCTGGTGGAGGATGGTTATGTCACCACCACTGTTGAACAGGTATTTCATAACCCGAGCAATACGCAGCTAGAAGCAAAATACTCCTTTCCCGTACCCGAGCGAGCGGCCGTAGGTGAGTTTATTTACTGGATAAACGGCAAGCCAGTGATAGGGGAGGTTGTCGCTAAACAACAAGCCAAAAAGATTTACCAACAACAAAAACAAGCGGGTAATCATGTCGCGCTAACAGAGCAAGACAGCTACAAAACGTTTGATAGTCTTATTTATCCTGTTGAAGCCAATGCCGATGTACGCATTAAACTAGTCTATGTGCAGGCAGCACATCTTGATACCAATACAGGCCGCTACCTCTACCCTTTAGAAGATGGCGGTGTTGATGAGCAAACAAACAGTTTTTGGTCGCGCAACGAAGTCGTGAAAGAAAGCTTTAGTTTCAATATGGATATTCGCTCCAGTTATCCACTGGATGGCGTTAGGTTGCCCAAACATGCTAATGCCATCGTTACACAGCTATCACCGCAACAGTGGACAGTGGCTCTTTCCTCTTCAGCTCAGGTGGATGAAGGCAGTGGCACGTATCAGCCTGCTGCCTCCTTAAGTGAAGATATCTTGGTGTACTGGCGGTTAGAGGAAGGGCTACCCGGCTCGGTTGATCTAGTGAGCTATCGACACCCTGATAATACCCAAGGGACTTTTATGCTTACCTTGACGCCTGGAGATGACCTTCCTCCAGTGCAAGGTAATCGTGATTGGACGTTTGTGCTGGATGTGTCGGGTTCTATGGAAGGTAAGTATTCCACTCTTCTTGAAGGTGTTCGCCAAGCACTTGTAAAGTTACCGCCAAATGATCGCTTTCGATTGATTACATTTAACGATAAAGCACGTGATATGACCGGCGGCTATCAACAGATAAGTAACGAGAATGTCACGCGGTATATTGATCAGCTACAGAGCAATGGAACAGGAGGAGGGACCAACTTATATGCGGGCTTAGCAAAAGGCTTAAAGCGCCTCGATGACGATAGATCCACGGCTATTGTGTTGGTAACAGACGGTGTGGCCAATGTCGGTGTCACTGAAAAGAAAGACTTTTTAACGCTTGTTAAAGAAAATGACGTGCGGCTGTTCACTTTTATTATGGGAAACAGCGCTAATCGTCCTATGTTGCAGGAGATGACAGAGTTATCGAACGGTTTTGCTGCAAGTATTTCTAATGCAGATGATGTTATCGGCCAAGTGATGTTAGCAACCAGCAAGCTTAATCATGCTTCTATGAGAGATATAGAAGTAAGTATCCAAGGCGGGCGGGTGAGTGACCTAACACCAGAGCAGGTCAATACGGTTTATCGTGGACAGCAATTGGTGTTGTTTGGTCACTATTTTGAAGCAGGGACAGCCGAAGTAGTACTGCGCGGTAAAGTGGGTGCACAAGAGCGTGTGTACAAAACTCAGGTTGAGTTAGCAGGTGTGTCCACAGATAACCCAGAACTAGAGCGCTTGTGGGCCTACAGTAAGATAGAAGCACTACAGAAAAAAATGGATTACTTGGGGGCTGATGCCGACACCGAGCAAGCCATGACTGATTTAGCCGTACAGTATGGCTTGGTCACTGACTATACCTCGTTATTAGTGGTAGAAGAGGAGGTGTTCGAGCAACTGGGTATTAAGCGCACTAACCAGCAACGCGTTAGCAAAGAGCAGCAAGCTCGCCAACAACGCAGCCAGCGAGAGCATGTGCAAGACAACCGTGCCGATAGCAATCAGCCTATGTTCCAGCAGTCTCGTGCAAGCACCGGTGGTGGTGCGATTGATAGCTCTCTACTGTTAATCCTCCTAGCTTTGGGCCTGCCATCACTACTAGCCGGCTTTAAAGCGAGATCTGTTGTTATAAAAACAAACAAGAAGTGATGAATAATCAATGGACTATGCCCTGGATCACTGTTGCTATTAGCGCAGTGGTTTTGGGCTTAGGTTTGTTACCTGAACTATTTCAATGGCTCTATTTTGATCGCGCTTTGATTGTTGATCAACAGCAGTGGTGGCGTTTGTTGACGGGGCACCTGGTTCATAGCAGTGAGGCGCATTTAGGCTGGGACCTACTTGGGTTTATGGTGTTCGCAGGTATTGCGGAATGCTGGCATCGTAAAAAATTGATAGTCTCTGTTGGCATGGCATTATTTATGTTGGACTGCTTGCTACTGTCGCCCTTTGGGCTGGATCGTTATTGTGGTTTGTCGGGTGTTCTTTGTGCCCCTGCAACGCTGGTACTGTGGGCACACTTCAATAAGCAGCGAGACGTACTGCATTTTTTGCCACTATTAATTGCCGGGTTAAAGCTTGTCGTTGAAGAAAACAACGCTGATCTACTATTAGCACAGCAAGGCTGGCCTTTGTATGCACCAGCGCATTGGGTGGGGGTTATGGCGGGTACGTTAAGTTTGGCCTTAGCTAAATGTGCGAACGTTCTATACCAAGCGGGTTATTATCAGCGTAGTTTGTAATTCTTTGTATAAGTTCAATTTTGTATCCGTCGGGATCAATGACAAATGCAATAATTTCGTTACTACCGGTAAGAGGTTTAGGTTCGAGAACAATCGTCCCGCCTTTTCCTTTGATTTCGTTACAGGTGTCCCGACAATTATCAACGCTGATTGCAATGTGACCAAAAGCATCACCTAATTCATAGTTTGAAATGCCGTAATTGTATGTCAGCTCAAGTGCGCAGGTTTGGGATTCGTCGTCATAACCAAGAAACACAAGAGTGTACTTTTCGGTTGGTTGCTTTAATGTGCGCAGTATTCGCATACCAAGAATTTGAGTATAGAAATTTACAGATTCTTGCATGTCACTAACTCGAAGCATTGTATGTAAAATTCTTCGCATATGTTTTTCTCACCGAGTTCGTCATGATATTTGAAAGCGAACACTCTCAAATACCATGAGGTTGGAAAAGTTAGCCTCTAGATATGGCTTCACCTAATTGTTCATTCGTCATGGCTTTGCCATCCATATTCCATGTTCCGTCAACTGTATGTACCGCATTTGAAAAAATATGTTTACGCTGAAGGCTGCCCTTTGATAACTCTTCAATGATGTCGGTGGCATCTTTGAAAAAGTTTTCCTGAACGTCTCTGGAGCATAATGCAAAGCTTGGTGTTTTGGTTTCAATCCAAGCGCCAGTGAAAGGCTCTCCTCCCGATAAGGATTGATCTTTTGAAATAATATTGATGTGACAGGTGACATTCGGTGTCATCACTTGATTCCCATCGAGGGAGTGTGACTTAAGAAAAGCGGCTGTAATGCGTTTGCCTGCTTCCTTCTCAGCACTTTTTGGTATGGCTCTTTCCGTAAATGTAAGTGATATTGGCATAGTGAATCTCCGGTAAATTATATATTTTAGACCATAAGATAACGATCGCTATATTAACGTATAGCATGGCTGTTACTTTGTAAAGAATAGTGATCGTTATTTTATGATACTATTGCCTCATTAGAAGGTAAGTCAGGTCAAAGACATGAGATATAAGCCAGATCAAAAAGCAGAAACACGTAAGAAAATTATTATTGAGTCGGAGCGTAGTTTTAAAAAAGCCGGTTATAGCGGTATTGGCGTCGATGGCCTTGCCAAAGCCGCGGGCGTTACTTCTGGGGCTTTTTACGGACATTTCAAATCAAAAGAAGCAGCCTTTAAAGAAGCGATTAATTCTGGGATGGGAGGATTGTTTACTGCAATTTCGGAGCTGAAACAAGACGCGGGAGAAGGCTGGTGGGCTGAATTTGCGACGTTTTACACCCATCAAAAACGCACGTGTGACCTTACTGAAAGCTGTGCCCTGCAAAGCCTGTCGCCTGAAGTTGGTCGTAGTAATGATGAGATACGAGCAATATTTGAAGCTGAGTTGCTTAAAGTATTTGAGCTTGCCAATAGCAACGAACAAGATGCAAAAAAAACGTGGGCTAGTCTCGCTATGCTTATTGGTGGCGTAACTTTAGCACGAGCAGTTAAGGATGATGCGCTTGCTGACCAGATATCAAAAGCAGTAGAAAACGAAGTTATTGGCTTACATGAAAATAGCTAATAAGTCTTCGTAGCCTTCAATAGAGGTTCCAACAACCACTACATCAGATATTCACGTAGGGAACTGTTTTATTAACGGTGCATGATCTTCCCAGTTTATTAATGCTTTTCAAGTGTCGGATCTCACACACATAGAGCTTGCTTAAAAACGGTTACGTCTATTTCTGGTGTGAATATATCGATGTTATGAATAATTTAGTTCAGGCGTTGAATTTTTTTCTGTTGTCGCTATCTATAAACTGTCACTTTAACAGTGATTTGTTATATGTAAGCTGATGCATGTTAGTAGAAGTTGTTCAGGCATGGGCTATGTATGACCATTTAATCTCACATTACATTTTGTCACAGGAAAAAACTCATGACTGCAGAGGTTGTTCTTAGCAAGAGCCCGGAAAGCGCTGATAAAACCGTGAGTGCAACAAGCGAGCATCAGGCTACTTTAAGCGAGCTACGTACGGCACTGCAGAAAAAAGTCGTGGGCCAAGATAGCTTGATTGAGCATTTACTGATTGCTCTACTGACAGATGGTCACGTTTTACTTGAAGGCCCGCCAGGTTTGGCTAAGACCCGAACTATCCATGCACTCAGTGATCTGCTCGAAGGTGAGTTTAAGCGCGCACAGTTTACGCCTGACCTGTTGCCTAGCGATATCACCGGTACTGAAATCTTTAATGCACAAAAAGGCGAGTTTCAGTTTCGTCCCGGCCCTCTATTTTGCAATATGTTGCTGGCCGATGAGATTAACCGTGCACCGGCTAAAGTGCAGTCTGCTTTGCTCGAAGCGATGGGCGAGCGCCAAGTAACGGTGGCAGGTACTACCTACCCACTACCACGTTCTTTTATGGTGATGGCGACACAAAACCCGCTAGAGCAAGAGGGGACTTACCCTCTACCAGAGGCGCAGCTAGACCGGTTTATGCTACATGTGCGTGTCGATTATCCGCAGCATGAGCAAGAAAAACTAATTTTAAGGTTGGTGCGTAATGAGCACACCCAAGATACGGCAAAGGCGGAGTCTTCAGCCAGTGTTGTGCTGACTGAAACAGCATTACTAGAAGCACAGCGAGAAGTGATGAATGTCTTTTTGGCCGATAGCTTAGAAGACTATTTAGTCGCGCTAGTAATGGCCACGCGTAACATTGGTGCTTATGGTGAGGATCTCAAAGATAGCCTCACATTTGGGGCGAGCCCGCGTGCCACTATTGCATTGGACCGTGCGGTACGAGCTAAGGCATGGCTGCAAGGGCGTGACTTTGTGACACCGGACGATATCCAAGAGATATTACCGAGCGTGTTGCGTCACCGCATTGGCCTGAGTTATATCTCCGAAGCGAATGGTCTGGATAAAGATCAATTAATCACCAAGTTAATCGCTCGCGTGGCAGTGCCTTAAGGCGGAGAAGTCAGTATGTTTCTCGGTGATAACAGTCCACGCCCTGTGCCGCAGCAGCGCCATTGTATTTCATTAGATGAACTGCTCAGTTTGCGTCACTGGCCGCCTGCACGTAGCCCTAGCCGCCAGAGAATGGCGATTCGTGAGGGCCATCATCTCAGCCATATTCGTGGCCGTGGGATGGAGTACGATGATGTGCGGGAGTATCAACCCGGTGATGATATCCGTCATCTGGATTGGCGCTTAATGGCGCGCACCGGCGAAGCACATACGAAATTGTACCGAGAAGAGCGCGAGCGTCCGGTTTTTGTGTTGGCAGACCTACGCTCTCCTATGTCTTTTGCGACCCAAGGGCACTATAAGTCAGTGTTGGCATGTTATGCGGCGGCAATGACCATCTGGACAACTTTGGCTAATGGAGATCGCATTGGCGGGCAAATTTTAGGCGCTAAAGGTGAGCAGTTGTTTCGGCCCAGCAGTAATCGCCAGCAAGTGATGGCGATGATGGCTGCGCTGGCCCATGAAAGCAGTTTGACTCAAGGGAGTAATCTAGCCCAAGAGGGCAATGCAGCAGTAGATGCGCAAGAAACAGCAACAGTACCGTTGAGCTTGTCTGATGTATTAGCAACGGCTGAGCGCACTATTACGAGTGGCACCTTATTATATATTTTCAGTGATTTTCACGATGTCGATGACAGTGTGCAGCAGCACTTGATGCGTCTGGCACAGCGCTGTGAATTAAAACTGGTGTTGATCTCTGATCCCTTAGAAGAAAAGTTACCCCACGGTAGACGATATCGGTTTTTAGGGAGTGGCCGCGAGTTATTGGTTGATGCTGATCAGCATCAACAGCAGCGCTATCACCAACAGTTTCAAGCACGCATTCAGCTACTCGAGCGTTTGCGTAATCTGCGTGGTGTGGAGTTTGCGCATTGGCAAACAAACCAGCACCCCTTATTTCGGTCGCCGCTTATGAAGGAGACGGTTTAATGGAGCAACTCCGTCCTATGCAGTTACCCGATCCCGTTAGTTGGTGGCCAATGGCACCTGGCTGGTGGCTGTTGCTAGTGTTAATCATTGCCAGCATGTTTGGTTTGGTGTGGTGGTTACGCCGTCGTTGGGCTGACCCGCGCCGTTATGCACTGGCAGAGTTGAAGAGCCTTCAAGCCTGTTATTCCCCAGAGGGAAGTGATCAAACGGCGCTGCTCACGCACTGTAATCAACTACTTAAACGCACAGCGCTCACGCTTTACCCGCGTCATGATGTTGCCTCGTTATCAGGCGATGCATGGATAGCGTTCTTATTAAATAGCAGCAAAGGTTGCGAGGCAGAAGCGTTGCAATGCCTTAAAGATGGCGCTTATCAACAGAACGTTGAATACGATAGCGCTGCCTTGCTGAAAAGTTGCCGGCAATGGTTAAAGACAGCAGGTAAGAGAGGCCACAACAATGCTTGACCTTGCTTGGCCATGGCTACTGATTTTATTGCCTTTACCTTGGTTTGTGTGGCGCTTCTCTCCTGCTGTTGCGCATTCACAACAGAGTGCATTACAAGTCCCTTTTCTTGAAACAATGGAGCAAGCGGTTGGTGCTTCAGTTGTGGATAAACGTCGCAGTCGTTTATGGATAACTCTATTGGCGTATCTGGCGTGGTGTTTGTTGCTGGTATCTGCGGCGCGCCCGCAATGGTTAGGTGAGCCTGTCCCTCAGCAGCGTGAAGGGCGCGATATGATGTTAGCCATCGACCTTTCAGAAAGTATGCTAGAAGAAGATTTTGAGTTAGGTAACCGCCTGATCAACCGCTTAATTGCCACTAAGGTGGTTGCCGGTGATTTTATTGAGCGCCGAGAGGGTGATCGAATTGGTCTGATTCTGTTTGGTGAGCAAGCTTATTTGCAGGCGCCACTGACGCATGACCGTCAAACTGTAAAACAACTGTTGGATGAGGCGCAGGTAGGTTTAGCCGGTAAAACAACCGCTATCGGTGACGCCATTGGTTTAGCGGTAAAGCGCTTTAAAGAGATGCAAAACGAGCAACGCGTACTGGTGTTAATTACCGATGGTACGAATACTGCCGGTGCTATTGAGCCTGACAAAGCGGCTGAACTCGCCGCAGCCGAAGGGTTAAAGATATACACGATAGGTATTGGTCGAGATCGCAGCCAGCGTGGCTTAATTAGTCGGTTTTTTGGCGGCGGGACTTCTCAGATAGATGAAGCGGCTTTAAAGAACATTGCCGCTAAAACCGGTGGGCAGTATTTTCGTGCCAGAGATTTAGCGCAGCTATCTGAGATCTACACATTACTCAATGAATTGGAGCCTATCGGCCAAGATGAAGATTTTTATCGTCCTGTTGTCTCTCTTTACCAATGGCCGTTGTTGGCAGGTATTTTCTTGCTGTGTATAACGGCGTTATGGCAGAAAAGGAGGGTATAAGGTGTTGGCAGCGTTTCATTTTCAACAACCCTATTGGTTGCTACTTTTACCCCTATTCGCTGTGTTGGGTTATGGCTGGATACGCCATAAAAGAAACACATCACAGTATTGGTCTGAAGTGTGTGATCCAGCATTACTGCCTTTATTAATGAAAGAAGGGCAGGCAAGATCAAGCAGTGCCCCGGCTATTGCCGTATTGGTGGCTGTACTCTTATCGGTTGCGGCTGCACAGCCTGTATGGAAGCAACAACCCGTACCTGCATTTAAACACGGCGGCGCTGTAGTCATCGCGCTAGACCTGTCGGCCTCAATGAATGCGACTGATATTAAGCCGAGTCGTTTACAGCGGGCGCATTTTAAAATTGAAGATTTGTTGGGGCGTCTTCCCGACAGTCAAGTGGCTCTGCTGGTATATGCAGGAGATGCCTTTGTGGTAACGCCGCTCACAGAAGATACCGGTACAATTTTAGCGCAGCTACCCGTGATGACGCCTGAAATTATGCCTGCACAGGGTAGCCGTGCAGACCGCGCTTTGGCGAAAGCTGGCGATATACTGGCACAAGCAGGTGTCAGAGGTGGGACCGTTTTATTAGTGAGTGATGAAGTGAGCCCAGCCCAAATTGCCGCTTCTGCTAGCCGTTTGGCTCAACAAGGGCGTAGCGTCTCTATTTTAGCGGTTGGGACAGCACAGGGCGCTCCGATACCCACACAATTCGGGCCAATGAAAGATCAACAGGGGCAAGTGATTTTGGCACGTACCGATATGCAGCAGATGCGTGAAGCAGCGAGTTTGGGGGGCGGTACTGCCGTGCAGTTAGTCGCGGAGGAGTCAGATCTGAGTGCCTTAATTTCTACATTTAGTACTGGCCAGCGCGAAGAGGTAAAACAAGGTAGCGAGGTTGAGCGCTGGGTCGCAGAAGGCCCTTGGTTTGTATTGTTAGCACTGCCTTTATTATTACCTCTTTTTCGCCGTGGTATTGCGACTATCTTGTTGCCCGCTCTATGTTTTAGTGCTTTAAGCTTAGGTACGTTCGGCATTGCGTCTAATGTGGAGGCGGGAAGTGAGGTGGATGTTAAGGAAGGCGCAGCGGCTAGCATATGGCAGAATTTATGGAGAACCGCCGATCAACAGGCAGCACAGCAGTACCAAGCCGGCGATAAAGCGGCGGCGGCACAAACATTCAGTGATGCGCGCTGGAAACAGGTAGCACAATATGAAACACAAGATTATGCCGCGGCTATAGAAAGTCTTCCTGAATCCAAAACTGCCGCTGATTGGTATAATCGCGGCAATATACTGGCACAACAACAGCAATTAGATGAGGCCATTTCTGCCTACGAGCAGGCGTTGCAGAGAGACCCTGAGCACGAAAACGCGACGTTCAATAAGCAACTTGTAGAAAAACAAAAGCAGCAGGAAAAAGAACAAGACGGTAAACAGAACCAACAAGGTTCAAAAAGTAATTCAGAACAAGACAGCGAACAAAAAAAGCAGCAAAATAGCTCACAGCAACAAGGGCAATCTGATCAGCAAGATCAGCAAGATCAGCAAGATCAGCAAGATCAGCAAGATCAGCAAGATCAGCAGGGCCAACAAAACTCATCAGCGGATAATTCTTCGCAGGGCGATCAAGATGAAAATAACGCTTCGGCCGAAACGCCACAACAAAGTGAATCGACCCAAAAGGATTCACCGAGTGAAACGTCAGATCAAGCTACAGAGCAAGCCCAAGATGCTGAGGCGGCGAAAGCTGAAGAACAACAGCGCGCGGCCGATTATCTTAAGCAACAGATGGATAAGGTTGGGCCACATGATGGCCAAGCGGCGTCCGGTGATGCTTCAGAGCAGCCTGAGCCTATCAGCGAGTCCGCGCAAGCAAGACAGCAGCTCCTTAACCGAATAGTTGATGATCCTGCTGGTTTGTGGCGACGTAAGTTTATATACCAGTATCGCCAGCAGGCAGAACAACATTCGGGAGAAGAAAAAGCATGGTAAGTGCTCGCCGTGTATGGCTAATTATTGTCTTATTATGTGTCAGCGTTAATCTTCATGCTGCGATTAAAAGTAGTATTAACCGCAGCATGATTGAGCAAGGCGAGAGTATCCGCTTGAGCATTGACCTTGAAGATGTCGACGCTGACCAGGTTGGTTTGAAGCCGCTAGAGAAAGATTTTGAAGTGTTGGGGCGGAGCCAGCAATCCAAGAGAGTTATTCGTAATGGCTCGTACGAAAGCTCTTCTGAACTTATCCTAACACTGTTGCCCAAACGTAGCGGCGACTTACAAGTACCCTCGCTAAGAGCTGATGGTGATCAAACTAGTTCACATGCATTGCGCGTTACGGCTGTGCAGCAGCCAGCCGCTGCCGATGGTGGTATCGAGATGCTATCAACGCTTTCGAGCGAGCAGCCTAGAGTTCAGCAGCCGCTTATTTATCAGACAAGCTTGCTGGTGGGGCGGCAAATTTTCAATGCCTCTTTACAAGGCCCGAGCATCCAACAGGGCAAGGCACTCATCGAACCATTAGGTGAGCAGCGTCAGTACCAGCAAGCACTTAAAGGCCGGCAGGTCACCGTTGTTGAACAGACATGGCTTATTACGCCAGAGCAAAGTGGCCCGTTAGAAATAGCACCTGCGCAAGTTATCGGACAAATACAGACCGGGCGCTTAACGCGTAATCCATTTGGGGGGGCTTTTTCAGACCCTACCGCCATGCGTAGAGTTCAGGTATCAGCACAAGGTTATCAACTAGGTGTTGCCCCTATTCCTGGTAGCTTCAGTGGCCAAGTCTGGCTACCTGCTGAAAACCTAGTGTTAAGCGATGAGTGGAGTAGTGAGCAGTTCACAGTAGGGGAGCCTGTAACACGTACTATTAGATTAAAAGCAGAAGGGCTTAGCCGAAACCATATTTCGGAATTGCCTTTGCCTGAAATCGATGGCATTAAGCAGTATGCGGCTAATCCTGAGGTGGCACAGCAGTATGAAAATGATCGATTAACAGCGGTTTTAACACTAGAAGTTACGCTTATCCCTGAAAAATCAGGAGCACTGACCTTGCCTGCTATCACTCTGCCTTGGTGGGATGTCCAAAGTGATAGCGAACAAACGGCGGTGTTGGCAGCAAGAATAGTAGATATTGCCCCAGGAAAAGCACAAGCTGCAAAGCCAACACGCCCGTCTCAGGCTGCTCCCGTGCAAGCCTTAAGCCAGGCCCCTGTTACTGCCATTATTCCGCCATTAGCAAAGCCTACAACGCCACAGAGTACAGGTGGTGCTACGGATAATGACAACGTAAGCCCATGGCTAGTTGCGCTTTTAGGCCTTATTGTGGGCAGTGTGATAACCGCTTTGGTTATGATTTTTTGGCAGAGAAGCAGAAATTCATCAACCAACACAACTGAAAATACTATGCCGCTCCCGCCGCCTTCTGTAACGGCACTTAAGCAAGCATGTTCCAACAATGATGCAACGCAAGCACGTTTGGCTCTGATTCAGTGGGGGCAGAGTCTATGGCCAGAGTGTAGTAATTTAAACCAGCTGTCAGTGCGAGTAAGCCCTGAGTTACAAGCGGCCATTCGTGATTTACAGCAAAACAGTTACGGCCAGAGCGCTACCAGCCCCGTTGCCCAAAAATGGCAAGGTACGGAGTTATACAAAGCTGTTCAGGCGTTTTCGGTTCCTCAATCATCGATAGCTGTAAACACAGAAAAGCTATCCCCGTTGTACCTTTCTTAAAGGAGAGATACAGAGGTGTTTATTTAGGTTGATGTGTTTTACATTGGCTACCAGCAACGTGGCTCTGCACTACAAGAGCCTCGGTCAACTCATCCGTAGGCTGATCGAGTTCACGTAAAATTCCACAATCACGCGTGGTCAGGGCTGCATGGCATTGGCCGCGTAGTTCAATAAGCTGTGTTTCCAGTATTGTTAACTCTGCCATTCGGGCTTGCACATGATGTATATGTTCATCAATCAACTCGTTGATAGTTTCGCAACTGTCATCGGGCTGAATGCGCGCTTGTAGCAGTACCTTTATCTCGTTATGGGTCATCGCCAGCGTTCTGCAGCGACGAATAAAAATTAACCGCTCCAAATGCCCCTGATCATAACGACGATAATTATTCGCTGGGTTGCGCAGTGCCGCATGCAATAACCCTTCATTTTCATAGTAGCGGATAGTTTCTACCGTAACGCCAACCTGTTTGGCTAGCTCACCTATTTTCATGTGACCTCCGGATTGACGCGTTTCTAATTATTAGTCGCTTGACCCTAAAGCAACTTCAGGGTGTTTAATGCTAAGCATACGGCACAATGCAGGTAATAACTATATGAAGGGCGATGCTATGAGTGACTCAATCGATAATCGAGTGGATGATCGTATGAAGAGTAATGCAGCAGAGGATGCCGGCACGTGTTGCAGCTCAACGCATAAAAACAGCTCTGTTCCTGAACATACAAAACATGATGCCCAAAGCACTAAGTGTTGTGCTCCTGAGTCTTTATTAGAGTCGCTAAACGCCTCACCCATAGGTCAGCCACAAATAGTCGCTGAGGGCGCACGCACGCCAATACGTATTATGCAGATGGACTGCCCTATCGAAGAAGCATTGATTCGTAAAAAGTTGGGGGGGATGCCGGATGTGCTCAGCATGGAGTTTAACTTGATGCAGCGTATCCTCACGGTAGTGCACACCACGGGCTCATTGGAAAGCGTGCTCGATGCCGTGCGCTCCTTAGGTTTTGAGCCTGAAGTACCAGACGCGCAAGGCCAACTTGCCGATGTGGTCGAGCAAAAAAAGCCGTGGTGGCCCTTGGCTGTAGCGGGTGTAGCGGCCATAGCAGCGGAGGCTGTTTCTTGGATGGCAGCACCTAGTTGGTTAGCCGCTATACTGGCGCTGACCGCTGTGGGGTGTAGCGGCTTAACAATGTATAAAAAAGGCTGGGTGGCGGTTCGCCATGGCGATCTGAATATTAATGCGCTCATGAGTATAGCGGTCACAGGTGCGTTTATTTTGGGGCAGTGGCCAGAAGCTGCCATGGTGATGGTGCTGTTTACTGTGGCAGAGCTTATCGAAGCAAAGTCATTAGATAGAGCACGCAACGCAATCTCTGGGTTAATGCAGCTCACACCCGATAATGCCACCGTTTTGCAAGAGAATGGTTCATGGCAACTGGTGGATGCTAAATCAGTTGTTGTTGGCAGTATTGTTCGCATCAAACCGGGCGAGCGTATTGGTTTAGATGGGCTGATAGTACGTGGCTGCTCCACAATAAACCAAGCGCCTATTACGGGCGAAAGCTTGCCTGTGGATAAAGTAAAGGGTGATATGGTTTTTGCCGGCACTATCAATGAAGCCAGTGCTTTTGAATACAAGGTAACCGCTGCAGCAAATAACACCACCTTGGCGCGTATTATTCACGCCGTAGAAGAAGCACAGGGAACAAAAGCACCTACGCAACGTTTTGTAGATCAATTCGCACGCTTATATACCCCTATTGTTTTTGTTATCTCGTTAGGTGTGGCGGTGTTGCCTCCTCTATTGATGGGCGCTAGCTGGTTTGATTGGGTCTATAAAGCACTGGTCTTGCTGGTGATCGCTTGCCCATGTGCATTAGTGATATCAACTCCAGTGACTATTGTGAGTGGTTTAGCTGCCGCCGCACGGCGCGGGATTCTGATCAAGGGTGGTGTTTACCTGGAAAGCGGCCATCAGCTGAAATATTTAGCATTAGATAAAACCGGCACAATTACGCATGGAAAACCGGTGCAAACTGAGTTTGAAGTGTTGCATTCAGGCAATGATGACACGATCGATGATGTTACGAGAGAATGCCGCCGTTTGGCTGTGAGTTTAGCGGTGCGTTCTGACCACCCAGTATCACTTGCGATAGCTAAGGCTGCTGAAATTGATGGTGCTAACCTAACTCATGCCTATGTGGATAAATTTGAAGCTTTGGCAGGGCGTGGCGTTAAAGGAGAAATAGACGACAAAGTATATATCTTAGGCAACCACCGCTTGATAGAAGAGCTCGGTGTATGTACCCCTGAGCTGGAAATGCGTTTAGCTCGATTGGAGCAGCAAGGGAAAAGCGTTGTGATGCTGGTGGGCAGTCAGCAAGTATTAGCACTTTTCGCCGTTGCTGATACGGTAAAAGAGAGCAGCCGCAAAGCGATTGTCGAGTTGCAGAAATTAGGGATCAAAACCGTAATGCTCACGGGCGATAATCAGCACACAGCAACGGCTATTGCTCAACAAGTCGGTATTGATGAAGCACGGGGTAATCAACTACCAGAGGATAAACTGAGCGCCATTAAAGCAATGGAAGCTGAAGGTTTAGTGGGCATGGTAGGTGATGGGATTAATGACACCCCGGCACTGGCGCGTGCGCATATTGGCTTTGCAATGGGAGCGATGGGAACCGATACCGCTATTGAAACGGCCGATGTTGCCTTGATGGATGATGATCTACATAAAGTGCCTTCATTCATACGTTTATCACGCGATACGCGCACCATATTGATTCAGAATATCTCGCTAGCGTTAGGCATTAAAGCGGTGTTTATGGTGTTAACTCTTATGGGCATGGGCACTATGTGGATGGCCGTCTTTGCTGATATGGGGGCAAGCTTATTGGTGGTTGCTAATGGCTTGAGGCTACTGAGAAAGTAACAGGGTTAGTGCTTGGTTTGTCTAAGTATCTGTTGCAGAAAAACCTCGGGTAGGTCTGGCTTACCATATAGGTAGCCCTGGCCAATCTCGCATTGAGCTTGTGTAATAAAATTTGATTGTTCGATGGTTTCAATACCTTCAGCAACGACATGTAGTTTGAGGTTGCGAGCCATAGATATGATGGCCGTCACCAGATCTTGGTTGCGGCTAGATTCTGCAAGACTTGATATGAAGCTGCGATCAATTTTTACGGTATCAAATGGGAATTTTTGTAAGTAGCTCAGTGACGAATAGCCCGTCCCAAAATCATCAAGTGAAATGCGTACTCCGGACTCGGCTAAAACATTAAGAATTTCTAGGGCTTGAGCTTCATCTTGCAACAGGACGCCTTCTGTTATTTCAACTTCTAGGCAGTGAGGTGGTAGCTCGTAAAATTCAAGCAACTCAAGGATATGAGTTGCCAGCTGGTTATCCCTAAACTGTATGGGAGAAATGTTGACGGCAACATATACTTCAACTTGATGTGTTTTGCACCAATGGGCAGTTTGCTTTATTGCTGAACGAAGCACGAAGTTGCCTATGCTTAAAATAAGACCGCTTTGTTCCGCAATAGGAATGAAACTATCAGGCGGAACACTGCCCAGCATCGAGTTATTCCACCGTAGTAGCGCTTCGGCACCGATGATTTTTCTTGATTGTGTACAGATTAAAGGCTGATAGTGTAATGTTAGTTCTTTATTTTTCAATGCGTTAGATAGCTGGGATTCTATTTGTAGACGGGTGCTTATTTGAGACAGCATACTTAGATTGAAAAACTGATATTGATTATCAGCAGTGGCTTGTTTGCTTATACGTGCAGCACTTGATTTGCGTAATAGTTCATCCATATCTAACGCATCGTCCGGGTATAAGGCAATGCCTATGCTAACTGATAATGGAATGGCCTGCTCCTCTGTGACAACGGGCCTGCTAAAACTGAAGAGTTGGCAAAGCTTGTTGGCTAGTTGAGCAGATTCTTCTGCAATGCTGTGCTCTTGAGCTGTGTAAAGAATAATAAATTGATCGCCACTCAGGTGTGCTAAAAATGCTGTAGCCGGAATGTGCTGTTTGAGTTGGCGTGCTATTGTATGAATGACGTTATCTCCGGCCATATATCCGAAGTTATCATTAATCACTTTCATATTATTAATGCCGACGTGCAAGACCGCGGCTGAAAGAGGGGTTAATGACGCGTTTTCTAACGCTTTGAACTTTTCTTTTAATAACTTTCTGTTTGGCAGTCCTGTGAGAATATCGTAGTGCTTTTGCTGGTAGATGATTTTTTCTGCAGAGTTGCGTTCATCTATCTCTTGGGAAAGACGGTGATAGAGTGTTTCTAATTCATTGGTACGCTGGTGAACACGCTGTTCTAAGTATTCATTGGCATACTGTAATTTGAACGTCTGATATAAAATGGTGAGGCTGGCTTCTACAGATTTTTGGAAACGGTACAATAACTGACGCTTTTGCTCATTATACTGATTGGCTTTGTTGTCTAAGATACATATTGTGCCAAAGGCCTCTCCAGTGGGCCAATTCAGAGGGAGGCCGCAATAAGAAATCATGCCTATTTTGATATCTGGATTATGATCCCATATGGGGTCAACTAAGGCATTCGCTACTAGCAGTTCTGCTTGTTGCTTAATAACGGTTTCACAATATAAGCCTTGGCCTAATTCTTCTTTATGGCCACAGTGGTAAGGGTTGTAGTCGTGCTGACTACTGGCAAATACTTCAATATCTTTAGCATGTACACGCATGATTAATGACGTAGGGATTTCACAAATGCTTGCGATCAGGTCAACAGATTGCTGCCAGCCATCAAGTACGTCATCTGGAATGCCAATAGTGTGGATATTTATAGCATCGTTCATTTTTTATGTAGTCTATAAAAAGTAGCCAATATTATGATAGATGGGATTCTCTGCTTTACCAGTGGCCGCTTGATTTAATAGGCTTCAAACAATAGGCGTGGTGTTTAAATCGTTGAAATAATAAAGAGCTACAAAAGTGTGCAGCTCTATTCGTAGAGGCTTAAAAGCTTTTAAAAGAGTTAAGCCATATATTGGCCGCCGTTTACCGAGATATTGGTACCGGTAATAAAGCCAGCATCATCTGCCGTTAAGAAAGAAACCGCACGAGCAATCTCTTCTGGCTGGCCCAAGCGCCCAACAGGAATACCACCAACAATACTGTTTAATACGTTCTCTGGTACTTGGCGTACCATCGGTGTGTCAATATAGCCGGGTGAAACCGAGTTCACGGTTACGCCTTTTTTGGCACCTTCTTGAGCAATCGCTTTGGTAAAGCCATAAATGCCTGCTTTCGCAGCCGAGTAATTAGCTTGTCCGAACTGACCTTTTTCGCCATTTAGCGAAGAGATGTTAACGATACGCCCCCAGCCGCGATTACACATCGCTTCAAAGATTGGCTGGCTCATATTAAACATAGAGTTTAGGTTCGTGCCTATAACGGCTTGCCACTGCTCCGGCTGCATTTTTTTCAGAGGGGCATCGCGCGTAATGCCGGCATTGTTGACCAGAATATCAACGCTACCTTCGGAGCTTTCTATTTCTTCTAGTAAGCGTTTGCAGTCATTGAAATCCGAAACATCTACGGCCTTCATTGTGATATCAAAACCTTGCTGTTTCATCTCTTCTTGCCAGCTGGCAGCTGCCGCATCATGTCCAGGTACAAAGGTACCCACGACTTTGCGGCCTTGTTCGGCTAGCGCTTTACACATTGATTCACCTAGGCCGCCGTTTGCACCTGTCACTATGGCTATACGTTGCGTCATTTTTTTATCCTTATTCTTTTTAATAGATGATTAATTAAGCTGTTAACTAAGTTTATGATTCAAAGTTAGCTGCTCAGAAGTGATTTAATTGAAGAAGAAAGGCTTCGCTTATTTTGACTAAGATAAGCTTGACTGCGCTTTTCAATGTTGGGCAGATCATATAGGTAATTCACCATAAATCCTGCTGCTTGATTTAGACCGTTCACTGAGGTGTCTGCCATCCAGTTTAACTGGGCTATTTGTGCACCATTACTGAGATGGAAATGTGTCACAGAGTCAGCCGCAGTACCGCCAACACGTTCTGCTTTGGCGAGATAATAAGCGGCTAATTTGCTTAGCGGTGCCTTTAGCTGTGGTTCTGCCAGTTGCTCCATAGTCAGTGTAAGGGCTTGATCTTGTATGTGAGGTAATAGGGCTTTTCCACCGGGTAACTGTTCTAGCTCTTCTGCTGGTTGCTTATGAATCCAGCGAGTAAGGCCCGGTATAGGCGAAAGTGTGGAAAACTGTTTTAAATGAGGGAACTCATGTTGCAGTTCTTTCACAACGCGCTTAATCAAGAAATTACCAAAACTGATACCTGCCAACCCTTGTTGTGCATTGGAGATAGAGTAAAAAATAGCAGTGTCGGCTTGGTCAATATCGCCGACAGGTGCTGTTTCATCTAACAGGGTTTGGACGTTATCAGAGAGCCCTTTTACGAGAGCTACCTCAACAAAAATAAGAGGCTCGTTCGGCATGTTGGGGTGGAAAAACGCGAAGCAGCGCCTGTCTGAGTCTAGGCGATTTTTTAGGTCATCCCAGCTGGTGATGGCATGTACGGCTTCGTAGGCAATCAGCTTTTCTAATAGTTCTGCACTGGAGTGCCAATTGATCTGTTCCAGCTGTAATAGGCCGATATCAAACCAGCTTATCAGCAGCCGCTTAAGGTCTGCTTCCAAAGGTTTTAATTCGGGGTGCTGCTTTCGTAAAGAAAGAATCTGCGCGCGCATATCAACCAGAAACTTGATGCCTTCGGGTAGCTCATTGAAAAGCGTTAGCAGTTTCATTCTGGGGGGCTCAAGTACATTTCTCAGTTGGCGTGCCGCTTCTGCACGGGAGTCGTCACTGGCTTCTTGCCAACGTTCTATGTACTGCTCTACATCCACACGATTGGTATCGTAGTGCAACGCTAAAATAGACAAGAATCGTTGTTGCCCTATAGGGTCCAGCTCTAAATAGCTTTGCCCTAAAGTGGCGGCTCTAGCGCGTGACGCTATTTCTCCGCCCTTGTCCGCAAGGCAGTGATCAATCCATGTTCTGAGAATCGCTTCATCATCGCTGCTTAACTCAGGAGATAAGTTTAATCGCTCTAGCGTAGCGCGGTTATCAGTTGCTTCGCGCCAAGCCAGGCGTATATGACTAAACGTGCGCTCTAAGAAGCTGTTATTTGATGTAGCCACTATGCCTTACCTCGTTTTATGGAGAGGGGTTTACGTGCTTGCTATAAACACGCTAACAAAATAAAAATCAAAAACCAAGGGTTAATACTTGGTTTTTTAAGTGAAAACCATTAGTTTAATAATCATCAACACTTAAAACATGACAGATTTGGGGGATTTATGCAGGAATTACACGGTTTTTATCTGGAAGATTTAGAAGTAGGTCAGACGGCAAATTACGCTAAAACAATCACCGAAGCAGATGTGGTGTTATTTGCTGGCATTTCTGGTGACGACAACCCGGTTCATATCAATGCTGAGTATGCTGCACAAACGATGTTTAAAGATCGCATCGTGCATGGCATGTTTAGCGCTGCGCTAATTTCAGCTGTTTTGGGAACACGTATGCCAGGGCCGGGTGCTATTTATATCGATCAACAAATTAGCTTCAAAGCACCGGTGTACATTGGTGATACGGTAACAGCGACAGCAACAGTGATGGAAATTAATGAGCAGCGCCGCCGTGTGACACTGAAAACAGTGTGTACTGTGAAAGGAAAAATAGTGGCGGAAGGCGTCGCAACTAACATGGTAGATCGTCGTCCAGTAGGGGATAAATAACATGATGTTACAAAAAGATAATTCGTGCTTGATGGTGATTGATGTGCAAGCGCGCTTGTTACCCGGCATCCATGAAAGCGCGAAGCTAGTGGCGTATTGCGACTCACTAGTTGAGCTTGCCCAAGAACTGAGCATTCCTGTTTTTGGGACAGAGCAATACCCAGAAGGGGTAGGCCCTACGGCAGATGGTTTGCGGGAGCGTGTTGGTGAAGGTGAGTTTACAGGTAAAACTTTTTTCTCTTGTGTTGATGCGCCGCAATTCCAAGACAAGCTAAAAACTATTACACAGGATCAGGTTGTGATCTGTGGAATGGAGGCGCATGCCTGTGTTCTACAAAGCGCGATGAGCTTTAAAGCGATGGGCAAACAGGTCTTTGTTGTGGCCGATGCTATTTCTGCTCGTAATCCCAAAGATACCGAGTTTGCTATTGCTCGCATGCGTGAAGAAGGTATCAAGATCATTACGCGTGAAATGGTAGGTTTCGAGTGGCTGCGCCGCTCCGACGCAGAAGGGTTTAAATTGTTTAGCAAAAAATTCCTTCGCTGAGTCAGCACAGCTATATGTAAAGCGGTGCTATACCGCAAGGAGAATAGGTATGGAAAATAACAATAAAAGCCCGTACGAAAGCGGCCTTGATAAGGTGCCAGCTAATTTTGAAGCACTGAGCCCGATTCCTTTCATTGAACGCGCCGCTTCTGTTTATCCTCATCGCCCTGCGGTTATCTACGGTGATCTGCTTCGGTCATGGAAAGATACATATGCACGCTGTTGCCAGCTTGCTTGTGCACTCGAAAAGCGAGGTGTCGGCAAGGGCGATACGATTGCCGCTTTGTTGCCTAACTTGCCTGAAATGCTTGAGTTACATTTTGCAGCGCCTATGATAGGTGCTGTATTGAATGCGCAGAATATTCGTTTGGATGCCGATACTATTGCTTTCATGCTTAATCATAGTCAGGCCAGCGTACTCATGGTCGATGCTGAGTTTGCAGAGCTAGCCCAAAAAGCCCTGTCGCAGTGCGATCATTCGGTGCTGGTTATTGATGTAGAAGATGCCGCCAGCGGGTTTGATGAGCACATTGGCTCTATGACGTATGAGCAGTTATTGCAAGAAGGTGATGCTGCTTATCAATGGCGTTTACCTGATGATGAGTGGCAGGCGATTGCGCTGAACTACACCTCCGGCACGACGGGCAACCCTAAAGGGGTTGTTTATCATCATCGCGGTGCATATCAGAATGCGCTGAGTAATATTTTAGGCCAGAACTTACCCCCACATGCGGTATACCTGTGGACATTGCCAATGTTTCATTGCAATGGCTGGTGCTACCCCTGGTCTGTTACTGCTGTAGCAGGCACGCACGTTTGCCTACGAAATGTACGCGCCGCTGATATTTTTACTGCACTGAGTGCTTATAAAGTCACGCACTTTTGTGGCGCGCCTATTGTTTTAAATATGATGTTGAATGCTCCTGAAGCTGCCAATATTGAACTTGAGCAAGAGGTCACAGTTACAACCGGTGGTGCAGCGCCTCCGGCGGCAATTATTGAGGGAATGGAGCGCTTAGGCATTAAAGTGGTGCATGCTTATGGGCTAACTGAAACCTATGGTCCCAGTGTGTTTTGTGACTTTCAGCAAGCATGGGCAGAGCTACCTATGGAGGAAAAGGCTGTCAAAATGGCGCGCCAAGGTGTGCGAGCACCGGCAGTAGGGCGTCTAATGGTTGCTAATGCATTAACCCTTGAGCCTTTACCGCACGATGGCGAATCGATGGGTGAAGTATTTATTCGCGGCAATACAGTAATGAAAGGCTATCTGGCTAACCCAGAGGCGACGCAGGAAGCGTTTCAAGGAGGCTGGTTTCATACGGGTGATCTAGCGGTGTGCCACCCTGACGGTTATATCGAAGTTAAAGATAGAGCAAAAGACATTATTATTTCTGGTGGAGAAAATATCTCAACGCTCGAGGTAGAAAACACCCTCTATCAGCACCCCGATATTCTGGAAGCGGCCGTCGTTGCCTTGTCTGATGATAAGTGGGGCGAAGTGCCTTGTGCGGTTATTACGCTCAAAGCAGGAGCTGATGCTAGTGCTGATGATCTTATTCAGTTCTGCCGTTCACGCTTAGCGCATTTCAAATGCCCTAAACAGGTAGTTTTCTCGGCTTTACCCAAAACCTCCACCGGTAAGATACAGAAGTTTGCATTACGTGAATTAGTCAAAACAGCGCAACAATGAACACGTCGCTTTTGAGCTAATTTGCTATGATAGGAGGCTGAATGATATTGAGTTCAGGAAATAATCCCCCGATGGAAGCTTCTAGTGCGCAGCAAGGTCAAAGTGCTTTAACAGATGATGCGGAACGTAATCGCTTGCTGGCTGAAATGGCTGAGCAATCTACCGATATGATTTCGCGTCATACACCGCAAGAGTGGCGCTTTATCTATGCATCGCCAGCCGTCACTCACCTTTTGGGTTATAGCGTTGATGAAATTATCGGTATGTCTGCATATGAGTTGTATCATCCTGATGAGGTAGAAGACTTTAAGCGTCGACGTCCTAGCGTGTTCTATGAAAAAGGTTTTTATACGCATACTTATCGTTTTCGCTGCAAAGATGGACATTATACGTGGTTAGAAAGTACTAGTCGCTCGATTCGGGATGAACAATCTGGCGAGTTAAAAGAGATTCTTGTTGTTTCGCGTGATGTTAGCCGCCGCATCGAAGCAGAAGCACGTATGTTGCAATACCAAAAAGAACTTAATCGCGCTTCACGTTTAGTGGTAATGGGAGAGATGGCGTCGGGGCTGGCTCATGAGCTAAATCAGCCGCTAACCGCTATTGTTAACTATGCGCGTGGAATCGAGAGGCGCTTAGAGTCTAAGCAGACTCTTTCATTAGAAGAGGTTACGCCTGTATTGCAGCGGATTACCTCTACGGCTATGCGAGCGGGTGGTATCTTGCATCGCATGATGGATTTTGCACGTAAGCAAGAGTCGGTTAGAGAGCAGCTAGATTTACATGGTCTGATTGATGATCTACTTGAGTTTTGTGCGAGTTCAGCGGCGCAGAATAATGTGTTGTTAGAAAATCGAACACCGGCCATTTTACCTCAGGTGATGGCAGATCGTGTGCAGCTTGAGCAGGTGTTTCTTAATTTGATTTTAAATGCGATTGAGTCTTGTCAGACAAAACCGGAAGATGAGCCATTGTCTGTGTGGATTGATGCTTCTCTGGTGAAGAACGAACAGGTTATAATTTCAGTTTATGACCAAGGTGAAGGCCTTAGTGGCGATGTTGAGCAGTTATTTGAACAGTTCTTCACTACTAAAGCTGAAGGGCTGGGTATGGGGTTATCGATCAGCCGCTCATTGATAGAAGCGCATGGTGGGCAATTGCGCGGTGAAAAATTACCGGGTAAAGGCAGCGCTTTTCATGTGGTGTTACCGCTTTCCCTATCGTCTATTGAGGAGTTGAATGAGTAATCAGCCTAAGCAAATTATTTTTGTTGTTGATGATGATGCTGATGTCCGTGACTCACTCAAGTGGTTACTGGAGTCTGTAGATCTTAATGTGAGGGTGTTTGAAACGGCCCAGCGTTTTCTTGACGGCTGTCCAGAAAGCGCTCAAGGGTGCATCCTCATGGATGTTCGTATGCCAGGTATGAGTGGGCTAAGTGCTCAAACCCAGCTGGCTGAACGGCGCATCTATATGCCGCTGATTATGATTTCAGGTCATGCTGATGTAGATATGGCTGTATCAGCCATGACACAAGGTGCTCTCACTTTCTTACAAAAGCCGTTCAGCGATCAGGCATTGATTGATATTGTTCAACAAGCTCTGTTGCAAGACTCTGCGCGCTGTCACCAAGCAGAATTGATCAGTGATGTGCGTGCGTGCTATGCGAATCTTACTAAGCGAGAACGACAGGTTTTTGATGGTGTGGTTGCAGGTTTAGCGAATCAAGAAGTGGCAGACCACTTGGGTATTAATCGCAAGACGGTAGAAGGGCATCGCGCCAATATGATGGCCAAAATGCAAGCAGGTTCATTATCAGAACTTATCCAAATGTCTGTTGCGCTAGGTCTGGTCAAAAGTTATGGGCAGAACTAAAATTAAAGCTAAAACCGTCTCTAAGAATTTAGGTGTAAATGTAAAATGAGTGTTAAAGGTACCCTTTATATAGTGTCAGCGCCTTCTGGAGCAGGTAAAACCAGTTTAGTAAAAGCGTTGCTCAAGCAAGACCAGCAAGTACGAGTGTCTGTTTCTCATACGACACGTGACATGCGCCCTGGTGAACAAGATGGTGTTGATTATAATTTTGTCACTATGGATGTGTTTGATGGCTTAATTGCGCAGAAGCAGTTTCTTGAATATGCGGATGTGTTCACTAATAAATATGGTACATCTCAGGTTTGGGTTAAAAGTGAGCTGGATAAAGGTATTGATGTCATTCTTGAGATAGATTGGCAAGGTGCTGAGCAAGTACGTCAATTGATGCCTGATGCGGTGTCGATCTTTATTCTGCCTCCATCACAGGATGAACTGCGTAAGCGCTTAACCGGACGCGGCCAGGATGATGTCTCTGTTATTGATTTGCGTATGTCTCAGGCGGTTAGCGAAATGGAACATCACCCTGAATTTGACTACGTTGTGATTAATGACGATTTCGACGTAGCATTAGCGCAGTTACAGGCTGTTTTGACAACGCAACGTTTAAAGCGTGATGCGCAGTGCATACGCCATGCAGACTTGCTGAATGATCTCTTGTCAGTTTAAGCCGTGTAAGGTAAAATTTCGCCCCTTTGGATTTCTTAAGTAAGATCTCCTAAACTGATATTTAAACAAACCAAATTTTGAGGTTTAGCATGGCTCGTGTCACAGTTGAAGATTGTCTGGACAATGTAGATAACCGTTTTGAACTGGTTATGGTTGCAGCAAAGCGTGCGCGCCAGTTGGCAACAGGCGGTAAAGACCCTAAAGTTGATCGCGAAAACGATAAAGATACTGTTGTTGCATTGCGCGAAATTGCAGAAGGTTTGGTTGATAAGTCTATCCTAGACGATATCGCTCAAAGATAAGTTCCTCTTTTTTTAATCGGGCATTGTTCCATCTGGAAGCATTAGTGAGTAGATTATTACTAGCGCGGAAATAATGGAGGAATAATGCCGACGATTGATTTTCTTTCTGACCGATTAACAGACTACCTCGATCTTCAGCAGATCAAGGATGTTCGTCGTGCTTACTTCTATGCAGAACAAGCACATGATGGTCAGCGCCGTAAAAGTGGTGAGCCGTATGTTACTCACCCACTAGCCGTTTCCAGCATCCTCGCTACTATGCATATGGACCATCAAAGTTTGATGGCTGCTATGTTGCATGATGTTATCGAAGATACTGATATTAGTTATGATGGTATTGAAAACCAATTTGGCACATCTGTGGCAGATATCGTTGATGGCGTTTCTAAATTAACCCATCTCGAGTTCGAAACCAAAGCTGAAGCGCAGGCAGAAAACTTCCAAAAGATGGTCTTGGCCATGGCGGAGGATATCCGCGTTATTTTGGTGAAGCTGGCTGACCGGCTTCACAATATGCGTACTTTAGGCGCTATGCCGCCAGACAAACGGCGCCGTATTGCGCGTGAAACGATGGATATCTACGCCCCTGTAGCTGCTCGCCTTGGTATGCGAGATATGCAGGTAGAGCTTGAAGATCTTGCCTTTCAGTCGTTCTATCCTATGCGGGCTAAATATATTCGACGTGCTGTTGTACAGGCGCGTGGTCAGCGTAAAGATATGATCAGCTCAATTGAAGATGCTATCCGAAATCGACTCGACCAGGAGAAGCTACCAGGCATCGTCTCTGGGCGTGAAAAACATCTTTATAGCATCTACTCAAAAATGAAAGCGCAGCGTAAGTCTTTTGCGGAAATTATGGATGTGTTTGCATTTAGGATCGTGACCGATACCGTTGATGAGTGTTACCGCATTCTTGGTGCTATTCATAATCTATATAAGCCGGTACATGGTCGCTTCAAAGACTATATCGCCATTCCAAAAGCTAACGGCTATCAGTCATTGCATACCGAGCTATTTGTCGCACGTGACATTACGATAGAAGTGCAAATTCGTAGTCGCGAAATGGATGCGGTGGCTTCGCTGGGTATTGCTGAACATAGTCATTACAAGGTTTATGGTGATTCAGATAGTGCTGTTGGGTCTTATAACCGCGCTCGAAAATGGGTGTTGGGCTTATTGGAAATGCAAAAGCGTGCGGGTGACTCTATGGAGTTTATTGAGCATGTTAAAAAAGATCTGTTTCCAGATGAAGTCTACGTTTTTACACCTAAAGGGCAGATTCTCGAATTACCACGTGGCGCAACGCCAGTAGACTTTGCTTATGCAGTCCATACGGATGTAGGTAACTCGTGTGTCTCTTGTCGTATTAATAGACGCTTAGCTCCGCTTTCTGAGCCTTTAGAAAGTGGTGAAACAATAGAGATCATTACAACCCGCAGCGCACAGCCCAATATGGCATGGTTGAACTTTGTGGTGACAGGTAAAGCGCGTTCCAGTATTCGACACTTTTTGAAAAACCAACAGCGCCATGAGTCTGTTGAGTTAGGGCGTCGCTTGCTCAATCAGTTTTTAGGTCACTATGGTATTTCAGTTGATGAAATTGATGCAGGGAAGTTGCAAACTCTTCTAGAGGGCGCTGACTTCACTTCGTTGGAAGACTTGCTGGAAGATATTGGCATGGGTAACCGCATGGCTTATGTGGTTGCGCGTAAGTTAAAGCCTGATGAAAGTGACGTTGAGCTACTTAAAGGCCAGAAGCCAATTGCTGTTCAAGGCACGGAAGGCTTGGTTATACAGTATGCTAAATGTTGCCACCCTATTTCAGGTGATCAAATAGTAGGTCATATTAGCAGTGGGCGTGGTTTAGTTGTTCACCGCACTGAGTGCCGCAATATCCGTTATATGCGAGACGATCCTGAGAAATGTATTTATCTTGAATGGTCTGATGTTATGGATGATGAGTTTACTGTCGTCTTGAAGCTAGAAGTTGCATCGTATCGTGGCATTATCGCAAGTTTAGCCACTACCGTATCAGGCACAGGCACTAACATTCTGAAAATAGATATGGGAGAGGAAGAAGGGCAGCTAGCAACCGTTGATATGGAGATAGATGTTGCTGATAGGGTTCATCTTGCTCGGGTTATAAAAAAGTTACGTGCATTACGTGCAGTGAGCCGCGTAACGCGTCTGTAATACTAAGGCCTGTGTTTCTAAAGAAATTCACGCCTTTGCCGATACTCAATCAAAATTGTTCCTTAATTGATGATTAATCGAATGTTTTGCCTATACTCTAGTTAGTAGCTGCGATCTCTGCCGTATCGTTGCTGATAATTTGACTAGGCAAGCCTCGATTGGAGTGAGCACATTGGCTATAGGTGTAAGTACATTAAATAGTGATGCAGGTAAGGGCAATTATGCTCGGTTAGTGTTGCTGCATGACAATGTTGGCAAGGTGTTGGTTTTATTGCCGGCAGCCAAACTACTTAATTTAGTCAGCATTTGGCGAGAAACTGAGCGACATCTACAGCCAGTTAAGGGCGATGACGTAAAACGTTTCTTTAGTCAGAATAAACTGCTCTCAAGAGAAGGGCAGCAAAAGCTATTTTCATTGCCGGTCTTTATAGATAGCACGTTTGAAGATCAGGATATGCTGGATGTAGTCGAGCCTTATAGCTCTTTGCGTTTTACTGCTGATCGCTCTTGGTATTTGGCCAGCATGCGCTCTATACGTATGGGGCTGAGTGTTTCTGATATTGAAAATGTTCAGCCTCAAGGTGATGACGAAACGGTTATTACTCATGCTGTGGAGCGCTTTACAGCATTAAGAATACGTCAGCGTTTGGAAGATACTTTGGGTTTGCCTAGCTTAGCGCCGACTACGCAGAAAATAATCATGTTGCGTTCTGATCCGGCCGCTGGTGTTGACCGTCTTGTTCCTGTGGTGAAAGTGGATCCAAGCTTGTCTGCACAGGTAATGAGTTGGTCGGTTTCTCCTTACTATGCGGCGCCTGGTAGTATTCAGTCGATTGATGATGCCATCATTCGTGTCTTGGGCTTTGATCTTGTGGTGAACCTTGCACTAGGTATTGCTATGGGTAAAACATTGACGCTGCCAGAAGACACGCCACGCAACCAAACACCTTACTGGCAGCAAGCTGTATACACAGCAACGTTGGCAGAGCGTCTAGCTAAGAAAATGCCAGGCGATATTCGACCTAAACCCGGGTTGGTTTATTTGGCGGGTTTACTGCATAACTTTGGTTATGTTGTTTTAGCGCACCTGTTTCCTCCGCACTTTTCGCTCTTGTCTCGTTATATTGAGGCAAACCCGCATTTGCGCTTAGATTATATCGAAAAGCATATTTTGCATGTGACGCGCGAGCAGATTGGGGCGTGGCTTATGGAAAGCTGGTCGTTGCCTAAAGAGATTTATAATGGTGTGCGCTACTTAAATGACCCACTAAACCCTAAGGCTGACGCTTATGCGCAACTGATTCACTTGGCCAATCACGCATTGCGTCAAAATGGCTGGGCAGATGGTCCGGTTGAGGAGACGCTGGATCGTGACGTATTAGCTATTACTGGTCTTACTCAGGCGCAAGTGACTGAAGAGATCGAGCGTATGCAGAACGACAGTGAAATTTTGCAGGACTTTTCAGATTCACTCGCAAGCCATTAATCGGCTGCGAGTGCTAACTCTAGAGTCTCTAAGTTTTCTAGCTGTTCCATCCAGGTTAACTCAGTAGTATCAATCTGCTGTTTAAGCTGAGTTTGAGTTGCCAGAATTTCCTTCAATTTATCTTTGTTGCTTGCATCATATAAGCTACTGTCACCGAGTTGTTCTTCAGTCGAGAGGAGCTTTTCTTGCAGTGTTTCGAGTTGTTTCTCTAGTTTTGAGATCTGTGCTTTTATAGGGCTGAGCTTCTTACGTAGCTCGGCCGCCTCACGCTTCTGTGCTTTACGCTCAGTGGCTGAAAGGGAGCGGTTTTCACGCTCCTCTGTTTCATTAGTGTTTTGCTGCTCACTGCGGCGCTGTTCGGTCAGCCATTTTTGGTAATCATCTAGATCACCTTTAAATTCTTCGACATTACCGTTGGCGACCAATAAAAACTGATCAACCGTATTACGTAATAAGTGACGGTCATGTGAAACCAAAATCACCGCACCTTCAAACTCTTGCATGGCAACAGTAAGTGCGTGACGCACTTCCAAGTCGAGATGGTTGGTCGGCTCATCCAATAAGAGTAGGTTTGGTTTTTGCCACGCGATAAGTGCCAGTGCGACACGTGCTTTCTCACCGCCTGAAAAGCGCTTCACAGGTTCCAGTGCATCTTCACCAAAGAAACCGAAAGAGCCAAGATAGTTACGGACTTCTTGATCTGTGGCTTTAGGAGATAAGCGCATAATGTGAAGTAGAGGTGATGCCTCTAAATCTAACGCTTCTAACTGATGCTGGGCAAAATAACCGACACGCAAGTGTTCGCCTGAGTAGCGCTCACCACTGAGTTGAGCGAGATCGCCAACCAAGGTTTTAATCAGCGTTGATTTACCCGCCCCATTAGGGCCAAGTAAGCCGATACGTGAACCAGGTACTAATGTAAGAGAGATGTCTTTGAGAATGGGGCTACCAGCATAACCACAATTAGCTTCACGCATAGATAACAGAGGGTTGGATACTTTATCACTGCTATAAAAGTGGAAACTGAATGGGCTATCGACATGAGCGGCAGATATCTGCTCCATTCGTTCAAGTTCTTTCACTCGGCTCTGTGCTTGCTTAGCTTTAGAAGCCTTGGCTTTAAAGCGGCGTACAAACTGTTCAATCTCGGCAATGCGTTGCTGTTGTTTCTCATATTGTGCTTGTTGCTGGGACAAGCGTTCTGCTTTAGCACGTTCAAAGGCGCTGTATTGGCCTTTGTACATAATTAATTGCTGTTGGTGCATATGGGTAATATGAGTGACCACCTGATCGAGGAAGTCTCGGTCATGAGATATCAACAGCAAGGTGCCAGGATAATTTTTCAACCATTGCTCCAGCCACATAGTAGCGTCAAGATCCAAATGGTTGGTCGGCTCATCCAATAACAGAATGTCAGAACGGCACATCAATGCTTGAGCTAGGTTGAGGCGTATTCTCCAGCCTCCAGAGAGCGCTTTAACCTCCTTTTGCATATCTGTAGCACTAAAACCTAAACCTGCTAGTAGCTGCTGCCCACGCGCTGAGGCGCTATAGCCTTCAATTGCGTCCAGTTCGGCATGCAGTTCTCCGAGTTGCTCATTCGCGCCATTGGCCTCTGCTTGCTCTAGCGCATGTTGAATGCGCCGCAAGGCTTTATCACCATCGAGCACATATTCAAGCACAGTGCGATTAATCGCAGTGACTTCTTGTGCCATATGGGCAATAGTGAGGTGAGGTGGCAGGTAGCAATCGCCAGCATCGGGTTGTAGTTCACCTAATAGCAGTTTGAATAGGCTAGATTTACCTACGCCATTGGCGCCGATAATTCCTACCTTCCAACCGGGATAGATGGTTAAGTCGGCTTGCTCTAGTAAAAACTGAGTGCCACGGTGTAAGCTGAGTTTAGATAACTGAATCATAGGCGCGAGATTCTACCATAGCTATGCAATTACAAAATCCTCTTTGGGCATTTGCATTAAAAGTTTATTCACATTCTGAGGTGGAGCAGTGTTGTTTGGCGCTGCAAAATGACTTTGGAATGAGTGTGAACCGTCTATTATTTGCTGGTTGGTTAGCTTTTCAGCAAAAATCGATAGACCTACCTGCGTTGGAGCAGAGCCAAGCGAGTGTTTGGCAAAAAGAGATGACACATCCGTTGAGAGTCTTGAGGTATCAACTGAGGCCCCTGCACAAGAAAGAGCCTGAGCTTGGGGCCTTGTACCAAGCGATGCGCAAAGCTGAGCTTGAAGCTGAAAAAATCGAACTGGCTCACTTGCATGCGTTAGCTAATAACTGGCACAAGGTCGTAATACCTCTCGAGGTTCTTATGCCGGGCAATATAGAGCGTTTAGCGGCATTCCCCGGGTCACCTATCAGCGCTGCCCAGCAGAAATTATTAACTTCTCTGAGTCAGCAGATGATGTTGCTAGGATAAGATTCGCTTCTCTTTGAACTTTACGGTTTAATCAGGCACTAACGCTGTAATAAAAACTTATATGAACGATATCAGGTACAAGGAAAACAGAATGAAAAAAACATTACTGGCCATCGCTGTGGCAGGTTCTTTGGTTGTAATGCCGTTGGCTCAGGCGTTTGAACTGAAAACTGATGATCAGAAAGTAAGTTATAGTTTGGGTTTGGTTTTGGGTGAAAAACTTAAGTTAGATCTTGAAACAATGGACCTAGATGCTTTCCAAGAAGGCATCAAAGCTGTATACCAGGGTACGACACCGCTGATGGATTCCCAGCAAGTTGGCGAGACGATGCAAGCTTTCCAAATGCGAAAAATGGAAGAGCAACGTCAAGAAGTCGCGAAATTGGCACAGGAAAATCTAGATAAAGGCCAGAAATTTTTAGCTGAGAACGCTAAAAAATCAGGCGTTACAGTGACTGCGAGTGGCTTGCAGTATGAAGAGACGCAAGCAGGAACAGGTAAGCAGCCAACAGCTGCCGATACGGTTAAAGTTCACTATCGCGGTACGCTTTTAGATGGCACTGAGTTTGATAGCTCTTTTGCACGTAACGAGCCTGTATCTTTTCCGCTTAACGGTGTTATTCCAGGTTGGACCGAGGGTCTACAGCTGATGAAAGAAGGCGGCAAAGCCAAGCTGACAATACCTGCAGAGCTTGCTTATGGCCCTGGTGGCATGCGTGATGCAATCGGCCCGAATGCAACATTACAGTTTGATATTGAATTGTTAGAAGTAAATCCAGCTCAGTAATACGCGTGGGTAATTAAAAAATGGCCGCAATCGCGGCCATTTTTATTTAAGAATATTCATGATGCCATTAGAGCCGATGGCGTAGTACTCGCCGGAGCCGAAACCCACAGCATAAACACTGGTGCTGGTTGGTCCGTATGGGTCACGTTTATGTGCCCGCCAGCGTTTTAGTTCTTTACCTGAGGCACTATTCCAAAGCTGAATCAGACCTGCGGCGGTACCTGTTAATAGCTGATCTCCATTTTGAGAAAAACGGGCAGCGACATAACTCACGCGCTTAGGAAAAAAACCGTCCGTACCAGAGAGTTTTTGTCGTATCTCTCCTGTTTTTGTGTCCCAAATAATGGCTGTATCTAAATTACTTGCACTGAATGCTAGATCGCCCTTTGGCGTGAGTGCTACTACGTCAATAACATTATCTAACGTTATTTGTTGTAGTTGTTCACCGGTTTTTAAATCCCACACGGTGGTTTTGTAATCATCTGAGCCGGTCAATACGGTCAGCGCGTCAGCACTTAGATCAACACTTCTTACACGGCCTTGATGACGTAAGGTGCGTTTAACCCCTCCGTTTTTGATATCGAAGTAGACCGCTTCATGGTTGCCCAGGCCCAGTAGTGCAAAATCCCCTTTTGGTGATAAAACCAAGTCTAGAATTTCGCCTGGAGAGCTCCAAAACCACTCAGGTTTTCCGGTCAGTGTATGCCATAACACAAGGTCTTGCTGGTTTGCTGTTACTGCAAAATCTGCTTCAGGAGAAAATCCTGATTCTGCAATGATAGATCGCTCACCTTTGCGGTGATTCCAGTCAAATAGTCGGGCATTTTTTTTGATGTCCCAAAGGCTTCCACCTTCTTCTTGAGATCCTATAACAGCATAGTGACCGTCTGTAGAGATGTCAGCGCTATATGCGCCTAGCGTCGTATACTCATATACAGAAGAAGGAGAGTTGGCGCTATCACACGCGGCTAATGCACTTGCTAATAAGGGAAAGAGTAATAGCCTGTGTGATCTTTTCAACATTATTATGCCTCGTCCATGACAGTATCGCGGTGCGATGTGTGCAAAATCTCAATTAGTTGATCTTCCAGAGCAAATCGCTCTTCTAGGTTTTCACCTAATTTAGATAGTTGGAAAGAAAACTCTCTGATCTGTTGAACCGTTGGATTCTGAAGAGAAGCGTAACCATCATTAAAATCTAATGCGATGTCAGTCGTTGGCTGGATACGTGGAAAAATTTTCTGTGCTTCTTCTAAACCACCATCGTCAAACTCGCTGCCTTCATGAAGTAGCTTTTCGTATACCTCAAAGTGGCCTGAAGACAAATAATCCATCATTAAAGTGCAGAATGATTCGATGCTCCCTTCAATGTCGCGAACTTCCACATTAGGTAAGGCAACGAAATTACTGATTAGCTTTTGGCGGTGCTCCAGCCAGTTATCAATAACTTCGCTAACACCACCCCAGCGTTCGTGGGCACTTTGGCATTTTTCCAACATGATTGAATCCTTATTCATTAATATATTTTAATATTAATCCCAAGCGACTTTCCTGTGCAATAGAGATCAATTCTGGCGTAGTCGAAATAGGCGGTTATACTTAGCTTAAATTGACTTATCTCAACGGGAGCTTTGACGCTATGCTACTACGTTTTTTCGCCATTGTTATTTTTAGTTTGTGGTTACCAACCGCTTGGGCTGCAGATGAAGAGCAGCCAGTGGAATCCGATTATATAGGATATGTTGAGCTTAAGCCTTTTATTGCTAATTTTGGCGGCTCAGGAAAAATACGTTTCCTTAAATGTGAGGTGACGGTGCAAGTAGGTTCTGAAGCGGCAAATCATGCAATTAACCAGCATATGGCAAATGTTCGTAATGATTTGGTTTTTCTATTTAGTGCGCAGACAGAGGCTGACTTAGAGACAGTCGAGGCACAACAGGTACTAGCCAAAAAGGGGCTGCAATTGATACGAAAATTGCTGGTTGAAGAAGAGGGTGAGGCAATGATTACCGACCTCTTCTTTACCAGCTTTGTGATTCAATAGTGCTTTAGCTTGCTAAATATTCTGCTAGGTATTGATCGAAGTTAAGCGTATCGCTCGCTTCGATCTCTGCCTGAGAGTTCAATGATTTACCGGCTTGCTCAGTGAGTTTTTGTTGAACAGCTTGAGGCAAAGATGACTGCTTAAAGGTGTGACGGTGCTCGGCGCTTTTTTGCATTAACCATTGTGTATGGTTGAGCCCGCTGTCTTTTAGGGCTTTTAATACCTGAGCCGACGGCGTGAGAGAGACATCGTTTAACTTGTCATGCTGGGCCGTTACGCACTGTACATAAGCTTCGTCATTATGAAGCTTACTTAGCATTTGGGCTGTCATTTTTACTTGTTGTAGTACGTCATTCCCCGCACTAGTAAGCGAAACTGAGCCGCTAAGTGTTTCTAGTGTCAACCCTGGTTCACGCCCACGTGAGATGACTTTATCTAGATTCACACTGATCATATCGCATTCGACGTCACTGATCTCATCATCACTCATGAGCAAGCAGCTAATCAAAAACGCATCTAAAAATTTCGCTTGCTGGCTATCAATACCGGTTGGTAGGAATGGATTGATATCCGTGTTGCGCACTTCTATATATTCAACGCCACGTTGTTGTAGGGCATGTAATGGCTTTTCGCCAGGTGCCGCTACTCGTTTGGGACGAATATCACTGTAGTACTCATTTTCAATCTGCAAAATATTGGTATTGAGCTGCTTGTAATGGCCATCAACTTTAGTGCCAATGGCTTCATAAGCACCGTAAGGCGTATGAATAGCTCTGTGTAATGAACTTATATAAGTGTTTAGGTGGTTAAAACAGATATTCAAAGAAGCCTGAGCCTTGTTTGAATAGCCTAAATCACTCATGCGCAATGACGTTGCATAAGGTAAGTAAAGCGTATGATCATGCAGGGTTTCTAAATTGTGTTTTTTCCCTTCCAAGAAGGAATCGCACAATGCAGGAGATGCACCAAAAAGGTAGAGCAATAACCAAGAGTGACGACGAAAGTTTCGGATCAGCCTGAAATATGAGGCTGAACGAAATGCCTGTAATGACTCGGTATTACCTTGCTGGATTTGAAGTGTTTGCCAAAAATCATCAGGGAGCGAAAAGTTGTAGTGAATACCTGCAATGGTTTGCATCATTTTGCCGTAGCGATGCTCAAGGCCGACGCGGTAAATATGCTTTAGCTGGCCAACATTAGAGGCCCCAAAACGAGCGATAGGAATATCGGCTTCATCCTTAATATGGCAAGGCATGCTACCGGCCCATATTAGCTCTTCACCTAAATGCTGGTAACTGAACTTATGCAGCTCTTCAAGGAAGTTGAGCGCTTCTTCAGGCGCTTCAAAAACGGGCGTAATGAATTCCAGCAAAGATTCAGAATAGTCGGTGGTGATATCACCATTGGTCAGTGCCGACCCAAGCCCTACTGGGTGGCCCGTCTGAGATAACTCACCTGAGCCATCAACACGTAGGCCTTCTTTTTCGATGCCATGCAGGATGCCCTTGAAGTGGACGTCGTTGCCGTTGGACACAAGTTGTTCAAGCTGTTTTTTCAGAACTGATGCCAAAGCTTAGCCCTTCCCAGATGATAAAATGGTTAGCATTATAACCAAACTGTTCTTAATAAAGCACAGAAACAGTGAGTTGCATTATTTAACTTTAAAACCTGCAGCTTTTAATCCTGCTGCTAGCCCCGTATTTAAATGTGAGTTTGTATGAGGGCTGCTGGTCTTATTTGACTTAGGTGTTGCCGGCTTAGCTGTGGTGCGCTGGTCAACAGCGGCTGCTTTTGCAGGCTCTGCCTGACTCTTCATTGATAATGCAATACGCCTGCGTGCTTCATCAACGTCAGTGACTCTGACTTGTACAATATCGCCTGTTTTGACCAGTGTGTGTGGGTCTTTTACGAACTGGTCTGATAACTGAGAAATATGTACAAGGCCGTCTTGGTGTACACCGATATCAACAAAGGCGCCAAAGTTAGTGACATTGGTAATTACACCTTCAAGTAGCATATCAAGATGTAGATCTTTGATGGTTTCTATGCCGTCGGCAAACTGCGCTGTCTTGAATTCAGGGCGCGGGTCTCTGCCTGGTTTATCTAGCTCAGCAATAACATCACGTACGGTGTATTCACCATATTGAGCTGATACAAACTGTTGCGTTGTGAGTGTTTTGATTAAACCACCATTGCCCATCAGCTCCGTTGTTTTACAACGCAATGTATCCGCCATGTTGTCTACTAGCGCATAGGACTCCGGGTGAACCGCGGAGTTGTCCAGTGGTTGCTTTCCTTCTCGTATTCTAAGAAAAGCAGCGCATTGCTCAAACGCTTTTGCGCCCAGTCTTGGTACTTTCAACAATTGTTTACGGTCGGTGAAACGGCCTTCCTTGTCACGGTAATCAATAATGTTTTGAGCCGTCGTGCGGTTTAGCCCAGCGACCTGTGTAAGGAGTTCGCAGGAGGCGGTATTCAGGTCAACACCGACATGGTTTACACCGTCTTCGACCACATTTTCTAATGATCCGGCGAGTGATTTCTGATCCACATCGTGCTGGTATTGGCCAACGCCGATGGCTTTTGGGTCTATCTTTACGAGTTCTGCCAGAGGGTCTTGTAAGCGACGAGCGATAGATACAGCACCACGAATAGTAACATCCAAATCAGGGAATTCACGGCTGGCAAGTTCTGATGCTGAGTACACAGAGGCACCTGCTTCGCTGACCATAACGGCGGTAAAGTTTAATTCTGGATGGCGTTTACTAAGGTCTTTTGCGAGCTGCTCTGTCTCCCGTGATGCGGTACCATTGCCAATACTAATAAGCGACACTTTGTATTTGGCAGTAAGCTTTGCAAGCGTATTCAATGCTTCGTCCCAGCGTTTGTGGGGAGCATGTGGGTATAAGGTACAGTGGTCGAGTAATTTCCCAGTGGCATCAACAACTGCAACCTTAGTGCCGGTTCTTAATCCAGGGTCTAGCCCTATGGTTACTTTAGGGCCCGCAGGCGCTGCGAGTAGTAAGTCTTTAAGGTTGCGAGCAAAAACATTAATTGCTTCCGTCTCGGCTTCTTCTCGTAAGCGCTTAAGAAGATCTGTCTCAATTTGTTTATGTAGCTTTTGAGTCCATGTGTGTTCCACGCAATTTTGTAGCCAGCGCTCGCGTGTGCCGTTGCCTGATGGTGTGCCCACATGCTGTTGAATGATGTTGATAGGCTCTTGTTGCATGCCTGGTTCAGCCAGTAATGCAATTTTAAGTTCCCCCTCTTTGTTACCGCGAAACATTGCCAGTGCTCGATGCGAAGGCATCTTTCGAATAGGCTCTTTATGATCGTAATAGTCACGGAACTTACTGTCGTCTGATGCTTTGCCGCGTGCCACGCTAACGGTGGTGATACCGTTACTCCATAGCCAGCTGCGTAGTCGATTAAGAAGGTCTGCTTGTTCTGAAAATTGCTCCATCAGGATTTGTTGTGCTCCAGCTAATGCGCTTTCCTGATCAAGAACCTGCTTTTCTGGGTTAATGTATTGCTTTGCTGCCTGCATTGGCTCGCAAGGTGTTTTCAGCAATTGCAGGGCGAGTGGCTCAAGGCCTGCTTCACGTGCCACCTGTGCTTTAGTACGGCGTTTAGGGCGATACGGTAGATATAAATCTTCTAGGCGTACTTTGGTATCTGCAGAGGTGATTGCTATTTTTAGATCGGCTGTTAGTTTGCCTTGTTCTTCAATACTGCTAAGAATCGCCTGTTTACGGCTTTCTAAAATTCTTAAGTAATCGACTCTTAGCGCTAATTGGCGTAACTGAATGTCATCTAAAGCTCCGGTGATCTCTTTACGGTAACGCGCAATGAACGGCACAGTAGCGCCTTCGTCCAATAAGGTGATAGTGGCAGCCACCTGTTGTGTACGAACGCCGAGTTCCTGAGCTATTTGAGCAGCGAGAGTCATAAAGTTATCCGGTTGATTAGGTGAGTTGTTAATATGCGTAAAAATACTATGTATAAGGCTAACAGGCCATGACAATAGACGTGAAAATATTGATTAAGGGAGGGTTAGGCCTCCCTTATATGACAGGTAGAGGTAAATTAAGGAACTTGTAATACCTGCATAGAGTTTGTGCTGCCGTGCTCCCCAAGCTTAGCGCCTCGGGTGAGAATAATGAGGTCGCCACTTGTTAGTAATTCTTTAGCTTTCAGGCCTGCCAGGATCTCATCGTTGAGGCTGCTTTCTGGTACACCCGTCGCATCAAAGTGCATTGCTTCGACACCGCGATAAAGTGCCATGCGGCGCATAGTACGATCATGACGTGTTAGAGCGTAAATCGGCAAACCTGAACGAATACGGGACATCCAGCGTGGTGTAGAACCTGATTCAGTTAGGCAAATAATAGCCTTAATACCGACTAAGTGATTGGCGGTGTACATTGCAGAACGTGCAATGGTCTCGTCAATACGGTTGCCTTGTTGGGAGATGCTGGTAACGGCAGGGCGAGCTGACTGATGTCTCTCAGCACCTTGGCAAATTTCTGTCATGGATTTAACCACGGCAACCGGGAAATCTCCCGCAGCGGTTTCTGCTGATAACATCACAGCGTCTGTACCATCGAGTATTGCGTTAGCGACATCAAAAACCTCTGCACGTGTTGGCATTGGGCTTTTGATCATGGTTTCCATCATTTGAGTCGCAGTAATAACCGTGCGGCTCAACTCGCGGGCGCGGTGTATAATATGTTTTTGAACACCGATCAGTTGTGCGTCACCAATTTCTACGCCCAGATCACCACGTGCCACCATAACGCTGTCACTGGCGAGAATAAGTGCATCAAGAATGTCGTCATCTGCAACAGTTTCTGCGCGCTCGATTTTAGCAATAATTTCAGCACGGCAACCTGCGGCTAGCAGTAGTGATCGTGCTTCTTCAATATCGGCGCCAGAGCGCGGAAAAGATACGGCCACATAATCCATATCCAACTCAGCTGCTACTAATATGTCCCGTTTATCTTTATCCGTTAGAGCTGGGGCAGATAAACCGCCACCTTGCTTATTGATCCCTTTGTTATTTGATAAGGGACCATTGAGTAGTACCTCTGTTTCAACTCTAGAGCCATAAACATTCAGCACTTTTAACTGCATGCGGCCATCATCTAGCAGTAATATATCACCCGGGCCGCAGTCATTAGGTAGCTCTTTATAATCTAAACCGACCTGGTGCTGATCACCTACAGCGCTTGGAAGCTCGCCGTCAAGTGTGAATAGGTCGCCAGTTTTTAGCTCTATATGGTCCGTTTTGAATTTGGCAATGCGGATCTTAGGGCCTTGTAAATCGCCTAAAACCGCGACGACTTGACCGATACGGCGTGAGGTATCACGGACCTCTTGGGCACGACGGCGATGGTCGTTAGCTGTGCCGTGAGAGAAATTCAAACGTACTACATTCACACCAGAGCGAATTAATTCCTCTAAGACGCCGGGTTGATCTGTAGAAGGCCCCAAAGTAGCTACGATTTTAGTACGTTTTAGCATGATAACTCTCTGTCATTGGTACGGGTAAAGTGAGGAAGGTGGCATTGTATATTGGTTAGTGCAAATGCCGTGATATCTTCCTTTCGTGTGAAAAACAAATGTTTCCTATAGAATCATAGCAGTAGAAAATGTCCACTTCACATTAAGATATTTTAGTTTGCCATTAAATTATTAGAAGGAATGCGATTCTGGCAAGATATTTTTCAACTTATCGTCCTTGGGTGGCGGTAGCGCTGACATGCGTATTTATTTTATTGCTCATTCAAGTCGCTAGTCTTAGTCGCCAACAAGCATTGAACAGTCTGCAGCAGAAAACGCTGGCGGATATGAATCGATACATGTTGAATTTACAGCAGACGCTCGACCGTTATAAAGACCTACCTCGTCTGCTATCCACACACTCTGAGCTTATTAATACGCTGCTCTATGACTCCAGTAATGATGCGCAGATGCGTGCTAATTTATATCTTGAGCAGGTCAATGATGTGATTGGTGCATCAGATACCTATTTGATGAATGCCCAAGGTTCTACGGTGTCAGCTAGTAATTGGAGTAAGGACGCGTCGTTTGTCGGCAGGGATTTTAGCTTTCGTCCATACTTTCAAGATGCCATACAAGGGCGTGCCGGGCGCTATTTTGCATTAGGAACAACATCAAAAAAACGCGGTTATTTCTTTTCTTACCCTGTTGAACATCGTGGCAGAATTCTAGGTGCTGTCATTGTTAAGATCGATTTGAATGAAATAGAAACGGATTGGAATGATGTGTCCACTGATTTAGTCGTTAGCGATGATGACGGTGTTATCTTTATCTCAACGCGAAAAGACTGGAAGTTCCATACACTCACTCCATTAGCACCACAGGATGCGCAGCGTATCTATCAAAGTTTACGCTACGGCGATTACCCGTTGACTTCGTTGGACATTATCAAGCGCAGTCAGCGCGATGATGGCAGCCAGTTGATCACCTTAATAGATGGCGGGAATGTTAGTAATGCTGCATTAGATGGTATAAAAACAGGGGAGTATTTACTGCAAAGTACTGAGGTTGATGGCGCTGGCTTTACCGTGTCGATATTGGCAAACATGAAGCCAGTACAGCGCCAAGTTCTGAATGCCATTATGTTGGCCGCATTTGTCTATCTTGCGTTGGTGTTGTTAGTGATGGTGGTGATTGCTCGGCGGCGTATTGTGAAAGAACGTACCCGCTTTAAGCAAAGAGAACTACAGACATTAGAAAAAAATGAATCTCGTATCCGTGACATTATTGATAATACGCAAGCCGGGCTAATAACGCTCGATAGCGAGGGACGAGTTGATTCGTTTAATCGTACTGCGGAAAAGCTCTTTGGTTATAACGAAGAGCGGGTCAAGCATCAGTTTTTCAGCTTGTTTTTATCCCAAGAAGACCGCCCTGTGTGTTGGCAGCATATTACTCAGGCAGCAGTGGCAGAAGTTCCAGACCTGATGATAGAAGCGTCTGGTAAGCGACAAAGTGGTACGTATTTTCCGATAGAGATCACGATAGGAAAGATGCAGCGTGGTGACGTGTTACGTTTTGTTGTGACTATTCACGATATTACCCAGCGTAAAGAATATGAATTAGCACTGCAAAATTCTCAGACGGAGCTGGAATCAAGAGTGCATGAACGTACGTCTGATTTAACTTATGCTAATGCCAAGCTCAGAGAAGAGATGGACCAGCATAAAAATACCCAAAATGAATTAATTCAAACGGCTAAATTAGCCGTATTAGGGCAAATGTCTGCGGGTATTAATCATGAATTGAATCAGCCTCTGACGGCTATTCGTGCTTATGCTGATAATGCACGGCAGTTTTTGAAGTTGGATCGGTTGGAGCCGGTAGGTACTAACTTGGCAGAAATTAGTCAGCTAACAGAGCGTATGGCTAAAATTATTCATCCATTGAAAGAGTTTGCACGTAAAACTAGTGGGCATGCTGAAACTGTCTGTATGAAGTCGGTTAAAGACGGGGCTATGTCTATTATGTATGGTCGCTTGAGTCGTGAGCAAGTATCTATCAGCTGGCCTAGCGACTTAGAGTCATGCTTTGTGCTGGGTGATATCGTACGCATTGAGCAGGTTATGGTGAATTTGATCGCTAATGCTATACAAGCGATGGAATCACTAGAGGATAAACGAATTGATATTACGTTAGAACCGCATAATAACAAGCAGGTTTTGCTGATACGTGATTATGGTCCTGGTATACCTGAAGATGAGCTTGAGAGGGTATTCGAGCCTTTTTATACAACGAAGAAAGCCGGCCAGGGGCTCGGTCTTGGGCTGTCTATCTCATATCGTATTATTGATAGTTTGGGAGGTGGTTTGAGTGTCTCTAATCATCCTCAAGGAGGCGCTCTATTTAAGCTCTCTTTGCCTACAGACCCTCATAAGGGCATTGATCAGCAATTGACATCTATTTAGCGAGAAACGCATGCAGGTTATGGACGCAAATCAAAATACGATTCATCAGGGTATGGCTGATCACAGCAAAACAGTACTGCTTGTGGATGATGAAAAGCATATAAGGCTTTCTGCAGGGCAGACGCTAGAGCTGGCAGGTTATGCTGTAGTTGCGCTAGAAAGCGCTGAGAAGGCTCTCGACCTGATTACTGATGAGTGGTGTGGCGTTTTAGTTACCGATATCAATATGCCAGGCATCGACGGATTGGAGTTAATGCAAAGGGCACATGTTATTGACCCGGACCTTCCGGTGATTTTGATTACGGGTCATGGTGATATTTCTATGGCTGTTAGTGCAATGAGAAATGGTGCTTATGATTTTATAGAGAAGCCGTTCTCAACTGAGCTCTTAGTGGATATCGTGCGTAGAGCAATGGAAAAACGTGCGCTCACTATTGAAAATCGCAGATTGCGTCAGGAGCTAGAAGCACAAAGTGCTCCAGGGCCGCGCATTATTGGCAATACACCATCGGTTAAACAATTGCGCCGCTTAGTGCATGCCGTAGCCGATACACCTGCTGATATTTTGGTGCTGGCTGAAACCGGCACCGGCAAAGATTTGATGGCTCGTTATATTCATGAGCACAGTAATCGCAGAGATAAGAACTTTGTAGCGATCAATTGCGGAGCCGTACCTGAAAGCTTGATTGAAAGTGAGCTATTTGGGCATGAAAAGGGTGCTTTCACTGATGCTAAGTCCAAGCGTGTTGGTAAGTTTGAGCATGCTAATGGTGGGACTGTTTTTTTAGACGAAATTGAAAGTATGCCGTTCGCCTTACAGGTGAAGCTGCTAAGGGTATTGGAAGAGCGCACCATCGAACGCTTGGGTTCAAATGAACTGATTCAGCTTGATATTCGGGTGATTGCTGCAAGTAAAGTAGATTTAAAAGAACAGGCCGAGCGAGGTGAGTTTCGCGAGGATTTGTACTATCGCTTAAATGTTGTACGTGTTGATATTCCGCCATTAAGAGAGCGTTTAGATGATATTCCTATGCTCTTTCAGCACTTCTCGATCTTAGCTTCTACCCAGTATGGAAGGGAGGTATTACCTCTTAATATGGAGAGAATGCATAGCTTGATGACACATGATTGGCCGGGAAACATTCGTGAGTTACGCAATTTGGCTGAGCGCTATGTGTTGCTTGGGGAAAGCTGTACTTTCGACTTCGATAACCGCCCCATTACCGACAGCACTGCTTCAGGAAAAATGACATTGCCTGAGCAGGTTGAACGGTTCGAGAAAATACTGCTGCAAACTGAGCTGTCGCTGCATGGAGGGTCTATTAAGGATACGCTTAATAGCCTTGGGTTGCCGCGAAAAACCCTGTACGACAAAATGCGTAAGTATGGGCTGGATAAAAACGATTACAAGTCATAAGCCCCCCATTCTGTATGTAGAAGGGGGGGATCAGCTACTACTCTTTCTCTAGCGTTATAACTTAAAGCGGTTCACCAGCGTGCCAAGTTGCGAAGCCAACGAGCCCAATTCAGAAGAGACCGATGTTAGTTGTGTGGCTCTGTTTGCCGTATTGCTCGAGCTTTGGCTAATATCTTGAACGCTGGAGTCGACGCTGGCTGCCATGTGAGATTGCTCCTTAATAGCACTGGCCACCTGATGGTTCATGTCGTTAATGACACGTACCTCTTCTGCAATATTTATGAGTGCATTAGAGGTCTTTTGCACGCTTTCAACGCCCGACTCGGCACTGTTCATCGCGACATCCATGACAGTGACAGCACCTTCAGCATCTTTCTGCAAACGCGCAATAATTGTGTTGATTTCTTCAGTGGCTAGGTGGGTGCGACTGGCTAAGGTTCTGACTTCATCAGCCACGACTGCAAACCCACGCCCTTGCTCTCCGGCACGTGCTGCCTCTATAGCTGCGTTCAGTGCGAGTAAGTTAGTCTGGCCTGCAATTTTTTGAATGACTTCCAGTACCGTGCCTACATTTTGACTCTGATCGTTGAGCTGTTGGATAACGTGGGTCGCTTTGATCATATTGTCTTTAAGGCTTTCTATCTCTTGTAAAGCCGCTTGCGTGATATCCGTGCCGCTGGTGGTTTCTTGTAGTGCAAGATCTGATGCGGATACGGTGCGCCCTGCGTTCTCTGCCACGCTTTGCGTAGCAACTTCCATTTGTGCCATTGCAGAGGCAACGGAGCTTGTTTGGATTTGCTGGTTACTCACCGCTTGCGAGGCCATGTCGGCAATATCATTTATCTGCTTACTGGATGAGCCAAGTTGCACAATCGTATTGCTGACCTGTTTTAAGCTATGGTGAAAATTCTCCAGCATAGAGTTAAATGCGGTAGACATGTTGCCAATTTCATCTGTCGAAGTGACATCGATCCTAAGATTAAGATTTCCTTCTTTTTCGATGCTATGGATAGTGTCGCTCAAGCGGTTGATAGGGCTTACCACTAGGCGGCGTAGTAGGAGGCTTATAAGAATAATGCCAGCCGCAAATAGGGCTAACTCAACCAGAGCAATGGCTGTGATATTACTGAAAACGGTAGCATCTAAGTTTTTGAATGAGTAAGTGACGCGCACGGCGCCAATAATCTCTCCTTCGGGAACCTGATGGCAGAGTAAGCAGTTAGTGCCTTTATAGTCACTTAAGGCTTTCATTGGAGTTACAACAACAAGACGATGGCCTTTGTCGTCATCAATCTCCTCAATAATATGTTCTCCCTGCATTGCTCTACGATCAAAATCGTCTTGTATTTGGGAGTCCGTTGTTCCTGGTCCATAAACATTTGATATCGCATCACTACGAATAATTCTTGCTTCAGTTAGGTCTTCATTGGTAATGATTTTCTGTTGCAAGGCGGAGCGATTAGCCATGGCACCACTGAGCATCAGAATGTTGATGCTGTCAAAGTAAGAGTCTGCGGTAGCGAGTGTTGTTTTACGGGCTACCTCATTACTGAGCCCTGTCTCACTTTTGAAGATAGCTGTCAGACTGCCGATGAAAACAATTGTGAAAACGGCAACGAGTGACAAATTGACTTTGGTTTGAATAGACATCCCTTTATTGATGCTCACTTCAGGCTCCTGTTTTGAAAGGCACTATAACGCTGAATATAAACTTAACAGCGGCGGACTATAGAGGTTCTTTAGGTTTTTGTCGTGAACCCAAATCAAAGAATAGTAAGGATCTTGGAAGCCTGCTGGAGTTGCTTCGTTGTAAATGTGTGGATTTTCGCCACTTATGCGGTTTTTGCATGGGTGGTAATACGCCATTTTTATCTTGTTTTGTTTTAGTTATTTTTTTTAAGCTGCTGTTTTTAAATAATAAATTGTGATTGGCCTTATCTTTGCAGTATCAGTGTAGATGCTGATGGCAGGGCTTCAAGTGGCTGTCAGCAAAACGCGAAATAATCAAAATAAATCCAAGAAGTAGGAGATACACCATGCGTTTATTGACCGCCGCGGTAACGACAATCGCTTTGGCACTCGGTGCCCAGGCTGCAGTAGCTGCCCCGATCGAAATTAAGTTTTCTCACGTGGTTGCTGAAAACACCCCTAAAGGGCAAATGGCGCTTAAGTTCAAAGCGCTAGTTGAAGAGCGTCTTGCTGGAAAAGTGGAAGTGGATGTGTTCCCAAGCTCTCAGCTTTTCGGTGATAACAAAGTGCTGGAGGCTATGTTGCTGGGTGATGTTCAGTTAGCCGCACCTTCACTTTCTAAATTACAAAAATACACTAAGCAGCTACAAATTTTTGACTTGCCTTTCCTGTTTAAGGATATGGAATCTGTTGAACGTTTTCAGCAAGGCCCTGATGGTCAAAAACTATTAAGCTCTCTTGAATCAAAAGGCTTAGTTGGATTGGGTTATTTACATAACGGCATGAAGCAGTTGTCTGCAAGTAATCCATTGAAAGTGCCTGCTGATGCTGCAGGTAGAAAGTTCCGCATTATGACGTCTGATGTACTGCAAGCGCAGTTTGAAGCGATCGATGCCGTGCCATTGAAAAAGCCTTTCTCTGAGGTATTTACCCTACTGCAAACTCAGGCTATCGATGGTCAGGAAAATACTTGGTCTAATATCTACTCTAAAAAATTCTTTGAAGTACAGCCATTCATCACAGAATCTAACCACGGTGTTCTTGACTACCTAGTCGTGACTTCAGCTGAATTCTGGATGTCTTTGGACAAAGAGCTGCAAGTAGAAGTTAAAAAAGCCTTGGATGATGCTATTGCATACGGCAATGGTATTGCCGCTGAAAAAGCCAGCCAAGATAAGCAACAAATTATCGATTCTAAACGCTCTGAAGTCGTCAACCTGACTGATGCTGAGCGTCAGCAATGGGTTAATGCAATGAAGCCTGTATGGGCTCAGTTTGAAGAAGAAATTGGCGCTGACCTGATCAAAGCTGCCGAAGCATCTAACCAGTAAGTTGGTGTTAACAGGCAAGCGTAACTGCTTGCCTGTTTCCTCAATGAGTATTGTTTAGAAGAGAGCTTCTCCTGTGTGCTTTTAGCTACGGAGGTAGAGCTGTCCTGTAAATGTTGTCTCACGATAATAATAAACGACGAAAGTCGTGTAGATGGTGGATGTGATGATTAAAAAAGTGGTTTCGCATCTGGAAGAGGGATTCTTGTCCTTGCTTCTGGTTTCAATGACCCTGCTTGTGTTTGTAGAGGTTGTGGCTCGGTTTGGGTTCAACTCAGGTATTCACTGGGCACAGGAAGCTACCTTGCTAATGGCAGCTTGGTTTGTGCTGTTTGGTGCTTCTTATGGAGTGAAAGTTGGTGCTCATATCGGCGTAGATGTATTCGTCAAGATGCTGCCAGCTAACACTCATCGATTCTTTACATTGCTGGCAATCGTGCTTTGCCTAATTTACTGCGGCCTATTTGTTTATGGCTCTTGGATTTATTTAAGCAAGATGAAAATGATCGGTATCGAGATGGAAGATATTCCTATTCCTAAATGGATTCCGATGAGCATATTGGTTATCGGCTTTGTTTTATTGATCGTTCGCTTTTTGCAGCTCGGTTGGAAAGTTGTGATTGGTCAAGCCGATGGTTTCCATTTTGCGGATGAAGCCGAAGAGTCGATGGAGATTGCAAAAGATTTGCAGGACACAGCTCTTGGGGATCCAGAGAATAAAGACTCAAACAAAGACAAGGGAGATAAATCATGACTATTGCGGTTCTTTTTATCACCCTGTTCTTTTGTATGTTTATTGGTATGCCGATCGCTATAGCGTTGGGTTTATCGTCTGTCACCACTATTTTGATGTTCTCGAATGACTCTCTTGCATCGATTGCACTTAAGCTATTTGAAGCAACATCAGAGCATTACACACTGTTAGCGATTCCGTTCTTTGTATTGTCATCAGCGTTTTTATCGACCGGTGGTGTCGCCAAGCGTTTGATTAACTTTGCTGTCGATACGGTAGGTCATATTAAAGGTGGCCTAGCAATGGCGTCTGTTATGGCTTGTATGTTGTTTGCGGCGGTTTCAGGTTCATCTCCTGCGACTGTAGCGGCAATCGGTACTATTTGTATTGCAGGGATGGTGCGTTCGGGTTATCCACAATCCTTCGCTGCGGGTGTTATTGCCAATGCTGGGACATTAGGTATCTTGATTCCTCCTTCAATTGTCATGCTGGTGTATGCCGCAGCAACGGAAGTATCTGCTTCGCGTATGTTTATGGCAGGGTTTATTCCTGGTTTGATGATGGGTCTTATTTTGATGATCGCCATCTACATAGTGGCGCGTATCAAAGGGTTGCCTTCTCAGCCTTTCCCAGGTTTTAAGAAGTTGGCTCGCTCCGGCATTATTGCACTGGGTGGGATGATGCTGATCATCATCGTACTGGGCTCTATCTATGGTGGTATTGCATCACCAACGGAAGCGGCGGCAGTTGCTGCGGTTTACGGTTACTTCATTGCTGTCGTTGGTTACCGTGACATTGGTCCGATGAAAGGCGTCGCGTGGCAGAATGAGGGAGAGGGTGTTGCGTCTGCATCGTTTCGTAATGCTGCGCAGATGTTGATGGCAATTCCTAAGTCTTTTGCTGATCCTGAAGTTCGCAAAGTCATACTGGATGCATCAAAAGTATCTTTGATGCTGTTGTTCATTATTGCTAATGCCATGTTGTTTGCTCATGTACTAACGACTGAACGTATCCCGCATACCATAGCTGAGTCGATTATTGCGTGGGGTTTACCAGCGTGGGGCTTCTTGATTGTAGTAAACATATTACTACTCATTGCCGGTAACTTTATGGAGCCATCAGCCATTATTTTGATCATGGCGCCGATTTTGTTCCCTATCGCAACGCAGTTGGGAATTGATCCGATTCACCTCGGTATTATCATGGTGGTGAATATGGAGATTGGCATGCTGACACCGCCGGTAGGGCTCAATCTCTTCGTAACGGCGGGTATCACCGGACAGAATATGATCTGGGTTATTAAAGCGTGTCTACCGTGGTTATGTTTGTTGTTAGGCTTCCTGATGCTAATTACTTATATACCGCAGATCTCACTATTCTTACCTGAATATATTGATTCGCTAAACGGTTATTAAATTTGATGTGATAGCAGTGATGTAATATTTGTATCAATTTACGTGCACTTACCGCCCTATATGGGCGGTTTTTTTTGTTTAGTATCTGACAGAGTTGGGTACAATGTGCGCCTCTACCTTTTTAATAAAAGAGATATGATAGTGCTAGGGTATATTGCTGTTCTGTGGGGAATCACAGGGATCGGCTTGCTACTGGGTAGTGCCATTTATCGATTAAGCGCGATAGGTTGGCAAACCTTTGATTACAACCTCGAGTGGCATCATTGGTTGGCGTTGGTAGTAAGCATTGTTTTTATGGGCTTTAGTGAAGGTTATCGCGGATTCCAGCAGGGGTGGTCTCCACGTGTTGCTGCGCGAATTCTTTACCTGTCTCAGAATGTATCTCCACTTAGACTATTGTTGGCACCGCTGTTTTGTATGGGCTTTTTTTCCATTGTACGTAAACGCATGATAGTCACTTATAGCTTGACGCTGGGTATTATTGTGATGGTGTTGCTGGTGCATCAGTTAGAACAACCCTGGCGCGGTATTGTTGATTTAGGGGTAGTAACAGGCTTGCTATGGGGACTCACCTCTACGTGCTTATTTACTTTGCGGGCTTTCTTTGGAAAGAGCTTTGAGCATTCACCGGAGATGCCTTGACGACCCATGAGGTGGCGCTATCTACAACACATGACCCTGCTGATAGCTTTGGCTTAGTCTTTTTGGTTTTCTCTGAATCATCAGAAAATATTTTAGAATTTCTCTCAGTACGTTTAGCGCGTCGTGATGTTGATCAGTTGCCTCAAGCTTTTGAACACGGCTGCATCTGTGTTGATGGTCTTGTCGCTTATCCTAGTCAAATACTTATTTGTGGACAAAAAGTGACGGTCAGCCTGAGGGGGCATCAAGAAGCTGATGTTGACTCTCACTGGCAAGTACTGTGGCAAAATGATGAGCTGCTGAAAGTCTATAAACCCGCCTTACTGCCTGTTAGTCGTACTACACGTAACTTATATCAAACACTGATCTCGCTAGTTCGCCGTGAAACCCCGTTCGTAAATGCCCAACTGCTACATAGATTAGATACAGAGACATCGGGTGTCATCTTGCTGGCTAAAGATAGTGCTGCAGATAAAAAGTGGAAAAAGCAGCTGGAGCAACTTATTGTTAGGAAAGTCTACCATGCGTGGGTGACAGGTTTGCCGGAGTGGAATCAGATTACCTTTGAGTGCGAATTGTCTGAAAAACAAGGCAGTGAAATTCGTAGCCAAATGTATGTAGTTGATCCACAGGAGCGGGAACGCTATTTAAAACCCAAAGTCAGTAAAACGGCTTTTCGTGTACTGCAGCGCCAAACCGACAGAGCATTAATCGAGTGTCAGTTGTTTACGGGCAGAAAGCACCAAATTCGAGCTCAATTAGCTCACTTGGGTTATCCCATCATCGGTGACAAAATTTATTCACATGATGGCCGTTTTTACTTAAAGCGCTTAGAGCAGCCTCTTACTGACGATGACTTTGGCACATTAGGCGCGCAACATCATCTGCTTGAGTCAAAGGTTATCGAGCTGAATAACGAGTTTATTACAGCGTTGTTATGACTTCTTGTTTTAGCAGACGTAAAAAAACCGCTGGATTAAAGCGGTTTTTGTTACCGTATGGCAAACCAAATAGCCTTAAGGGGTTAGCCTAAAAACAACTTGTAAGCTGGGTTATTGGTTTCTTCCCAGAAGTTATAGCCAATCTCGTTTAAGAACTCTTTTACCTGTGGTCTTTCTGCTTTTGGGACTTGCATGCCAACCAGTACACGGCCATAAGCGGAGCCATGGTTGCGGTAGTGGAACATGGAAATATTCCAACGACCGCCTAATGTACTGAGAAACTTCATTAGTGCACCCGGGCGTTCCGGAAATTCAAATCGGTAAACGATCTCATTGGTAACTGACTCAGGAGCATGTCCACCTACCATGTAACGTACATGTAGCTTGGCTGCTTCATCATCGGTAAGGTCTATAACCTCTTCTATATGCTCACGAAGCTCTGTTAATAGCTCTTCCTTTCCATCGTTATTCGCTTGAATTTGCACCCCTGCAAATACAACCGCCTGAGTATCGTCACTGTATCGGTAGTTAAATTCTGTGATATTACGCTTACCTAGCGCCGTACAGAACTTTTTGAAACTGCCCGGTTTTTCTGGAATCTTAGCGGCAATAATAGCTTCACGTTTCTCGCCTAGTTCAGAGCGCTCAGCGACATGGCGTAGACGGTCAAAGTTAATATTGGCACCTGAATCAATGGCAATCAGTGTTTTGCCTTTACTTTGTTCACGGTGGACATACTTTTTAAGCCCGGCAACACCCAATGCACCTGCTGGCTCGCAGATTGAGCGAGTGTCGTCATAAATATCTTTAATGGCCGCACAGATTTCGTCGGTTGTAATGGTGATCACTTCATCGACATAGTCACGGCATATTTCAAAGGTGTTTTTACCAATTTGTGCCACAGCGACTCCGTCAGCAAAAATGCCTACTTGTGACAAGGTTACGCGTCGAGATGCTTTCATAGCAGCAGCAAGGCAGGCGGAGTCTTCGGACTCAACGCCAATAATTTTGGTTTCGGGGCGCAGATATTTTACATAGGCTGCGATACCGGCAATCAGGCCGCCACCACCAACCGGTACAAAAATAGCATCGATAGGGCCAGACTCTTGGCGGAGAATCTCCATTGCGACCGTGCCTTGCCCCGCGATCACATCTGGATCATCAAAAGGGTGGACATAAGTCATCCCTTTTTCTGCGACTAGCTTTTGTGCGTGTGCTGAAGCTTCATCAAAAGCATCACCATGTAAGATTACTTTGCCACCAAGGCGACGTACATTATTCACCTTCAATTCTGGTGTCGTCTTAGGCATCACAATAGTAGCTTTAACACCTAAGTGTTTGGCGGCCATTGCTAGCCCTTGTGCATGGTTTCCGGCTGATGCTGCAATAACACCACACGCCCGCTCTTTTTCCGACAGCTGTCTCATCTTGTTATAAGCGCCGCGAATTTTAAAAGAAAACACCGGTTGCAGGTCTTCTCGTTTTAATAAGACACGATTGCTGAGGCGTTCAGACAGGCCTCTGGCTTCATCCAGAGGTGTTTCGACAGCGACGTCATAGACACGCGCTTCGAGAATTTTTTTTATGTATCGGTGAGCCATAATAAGGGTACGATCAATAGAGCGAGTGGCTTGTTTATCAGTCAATCCTGAGTGATTTAACAAGAAGAGGCAGAAATCCTACAAGTTGTAATGCATTTCGTCTATAAGCGAGCGCCAATGCTGCGTATAATTTGTGCAATTAGTCAATAAATGAGATGTTGAATAGCATGACACAAGATGAAATGAAGCTAGCCGTTGCTCAGGCTGCTGTTGAATATATTCGTCCACGTTTAGGGCGCGAAACAATTGTTGGCGTAGGCACTGGTTCTACAGCGAACTTTTTCATCGATGAACTGGCTAAAGTAAAGCATATGTTTGACGGTGCTGTTGCTAGTTCTGAAGCAACGGCTGAGCGTTTAAAAAGCCATGGTATTACCGTCTTTGATCTTAACGCGATCAATGAGCTGGAAGTCTATGTCGATGGTGCTGATGAATTCGACCCTCGTTTAAATGTCGTTAAAGGCGGCGGTGGTGCATTAACACGAGAAAAAATTGTAGCAGCTGTAGCAAAAGAGTTTGTCTGCATTGTTGATTCAAGCAAACAGGCAGATGTGATGGGTGATTTTCCCTTACCTGTGGAAGTGATTCCTATGGCGCGTTCATACGTGGCTCGTGAGTTGGTAAAACTAGATGGCATGCCGGTTTATCGTAGTGGTTTTGTAACAGATAATGGCAATGAAATTCTTGATGTGCATGACCTTGAGATCGTTGATCCTAAAGGGTTAGAAGCGACGCTAAACAATATTGTGGGTGTTGTTACTAATGGCTTGTTTGCTCAGCGCGGTGCTGATGTGATTTTGATGGGTACACTTGAAGGTGTGCAGACGATTAAACATACATAGCTGAAGTTGTAACGAGAGGTTGTAACAGATATATAGGTTACAACTGTTATTATAAAAATGCCGCTTAGATAAGCGGCATTTTTATATCAGTATTTTAAGCTGATACTTACCTTTGCACGATTTGCATTACTACAATGCTAACAGGCATGGTTACCCACACCATCGCGACTAAGTTAACAACAATCCAGCCATAGCTAGAAGTATCACGAAAATTCTCATCATGATGATCCATGAAATTCACCCTAAAAAATTAAAAAGTTGGGATTACACTGTATTTTTTTGTCCGCAGATTCTAGCAGTAACCGCTATTGGTTTATAGCTTTTTGGAATAACCACTCGCTTTGTAATGGTATTTTGTTTTGATAAAACGCGACATTATTCTGTTGGCTGGTTGTTATGTCGTTGTTTTATATTGAGAAAATTATATGTGTTTGAGATATTCAAGATTAAGCGACTTTAGTCGTGCGAGTTGTATAACCGCATTTATTTAATGGGGTTTCGTTACGCTACAAGTCTTGCTAGTGTTCAGTAAGTACTTTTTATAGAAAAGTAGATCGGGGCTTCAAATAATAAAAAAAGCTAAACTGCAATTCAGCCTCTAATCAGGGAGAGTTGTATAAGCTTTTGTATATAAGTTTTGGCACTGCTAGTACGTCGCTTATGTTAAGCACCTGAGGATAAGTGGCTAGTGGTTTTAAATATAACGGAGCAACAAATGCGAATCATTTTATCGATAATAGTATTAATTTCTTTAGGGTTGTATTCAGTGCCCTATTTGATTCGTGATCAGGCCGTTATCTGGCTTAAAGGTCAGGGCGTTGAAAATGCCTCATTTGAAAAAGTAGACATTCATTGGCTTAGCGGTGCGGTTGAGCTTTTGCAACTTAAAGCTGAGTCTGATGGTGTGCCGCCAATTAAAGTCGGCCATTTAAAAGTATCTGTGGATTATCCCTCTCTTTTGGATAAACGTGTTTTTATTAATGAAGTCTTGATCTCTGATGTGGCGAGTGGATTGCACCAGCAAGGAGATGATCTTTGGTTGGGACCGGTCAACCTTTCTCAATTTGAATCTGGCGAGAAGGTAGAAGAACCAGAAGGACCACCCACTGAGTGGAAGTTCGGTATTGCTAATGTCAATTTAAGTCAGATCAGCTGGTCGTTAGATTTACCGCAGCACCAGCAGCAACTCGTAATCGATAATGCTGGGCTGAACGCCTTGTATCAATGGGATGAGAGCGCGTCTACTCAGCTCTCAATAGATGCTTTGTTGAATGGTGCACGTATTAAACTCGATACTGATGCCGTGCCATTACCTGATAAAAAGACCTCAACTATAAAGCTGGTACTAGATCAGTTTCCTTTACAGAGTGTTGCAAAAGCATGGGTGCCTCAGCTGCGCGGTGTTTTAACAACTAACCTTGAGCTTTCGCTTGATATAACGGGTGGAACAGGACAGCTGTCTCACGCCGGTAGCTTTAGCTTAGATGATTTTGCTTGGCAGGATGAGCAGCTCACTATTACCGATAAGCGCTTGGCGTGGAAGGGAAAAGGCTCGGTTGAGCTAGCACAAGGCGATTTACAGAATATTGCTTTGGATGGCGCGTTACAAAATGCGTCTATTAAGGTTGAGCAGGGCACAGAACTAGCATTGTTGATGTCACAATTTAATTGGAAAGGGGGCGTTAATCTATTATTTGCAGATAAGTTATTGAGCAGTATAAAAGGCCCACAAAATTTAACAGTAAAAGACCTAAAACTACGACAGTCTGATTTGAATATCAGTGCGGCGACGGTGACCCAAAATGGGCCGTTAAATATACAGTTTGAAAAAGGCTTACCTAAGCAAGTTAAGACGCAAGTTGGTCTTAATATTGCCGCTTTAGACCTTAAGAACCCTGATGTTGACTTAGCTGCGGCGCAGTTATCATTAGCGTCTCCCTTGGATATTAGCTGGCAAGGTAGTGAAATTGCAGGTATTTCCGCGATTCCAGTAGTTGCGTTACAGCAGTTGAAACTAGTACAAGGTGGTCGTCTGGCCGTTGATTTAGCATCCGCTGATATGTCTGCTGCTATTAAAAATATGCAAGTCACGCAGCCGGTTATCGATAAAATTCAATTAAAGGGGTCTGCTCTTAATGTCGCCACAATTAAAGACCCATTGCAGTTGTTGCAGTTAAAAAGTTTGGGGCTTAATAACGCGTTTTATTCGGCGAAGAGAATCAGCTCAGACCAAGTGACTTTGGCGGGTTTGAAAGCAAGCTATAAGCAAGGGCAGAAGCCTTTAAGTACCATTGGTGAAGTGCGCCTTAAAGGGATTCTTCTTAGCGACCTTACACGTTTAGTGATTAATGATATTCGCCTGAAAAATTCAAAAACAACAATCTCTGTTACTAAAAAACAAGCGATAAAAGAGATCGGCGCTCTGACAAAAGCGCTGGCTACGTTAGAAGATAAAAGTGCTGCATCGGTTAAAAAAATCAGTACTGCTAAAAAAGCATCTAAAGGTAATAATGCTGCCTTTACTTCTCGTATTGGGACGTTGCAACTTACAGGGAGTAACCTCGTTTATATAGAAGATCACAGTGTTAAGCCTACGTTTAAATCGACGGTTGATATCAAACAATTAAGTGTTGCCAAGGTGGATACGGGCAAAGGCGGCTTGAGCCCGTTTAGTGTAAAAGCGGCGATTAATAAACATGCCATATTAACGGCATCCGGCAAGATGAACTTGCTGGGTGGTGCAAAAAATGGTGACTGGAAAATCGACCTTAAAAATGCAGAGTTGCCCGTTGTTAGCCCCTATGCAGGAAAGTATGTAGGGTACTTCTTACAAAGTGGTCAGATGGACTTTAGCAGTAGCGGCACGCTGAAAAAAGGTGTGCTAGCAGGGAAGAACCGTATTAAGTTAAACCGACTAGAAGTACAACCCGCCCAGAATGAAGCGACAGGTAACTTTAATAAGACACTGAGTATGCCTTTGGGTACAGCGATCTCTGTGCTTCAGGATAGTGAAGATAATATTAAATTAGACTTACCGGTTGAGGGCTCTTTAGATGATCCACAGTTCGGCTACCAGAGTATTATTAACCGCTTAGCAAGCAAAGGCTTAAAGAAAGCCGCGTTTGGTTTCCTGACAAAAGCCTTACAACCCTACGGTGCGCTTATCTCCTTAGCAAGCACGGCAATTGATGCCAATAAATCAGGGGCGTTTATTACCTTAGCTCCGGTGAATTTTGCTGCAGGTACTAATAATTCAGCTGCAGATGCCGGTGATTATTTAGGTAAAATCAGTGAGATGATGGTTTCTCGAAAAGGCTTACGTTTGAATATTTGTGGAAACGCAGTGAAAGCTGATAGAGCTAACGTGTTGGTGTTACTTGAAAAGGAAAACAAAGCAAAATCTAAGCCTTTACCGCCTGCTGAATTAGAAGTGCTAGTTATGGAACGTCTTCAGGAGCTGGCCTCTGCACGTGGCGAGACGGTAACGACTATTCTCTTAGAAAAGGGTATCCCTAAAGATCGTTTGTTTTCCTGCTTCCCAGTTCCAAACTTGAAAGACGACAAGTTGAAACCGGGTGTTGTTCTGGGGCTATAGGGCTTGCGTTAATTACCGTTCTAAGAGCCGCGTACAGTACGCTGCTCTTAGAACTACTCCCCACTTTTAAGTAGCTGGTAACTGCTAGGCAGTGATAGAGTTTTGCGAGTGAGTAAGCCTGTTAAAGCAAATAGAATAGTTGCCAGTACAGGTAATGCTAACCACAGAAACGGGTGTAGCTGAGGGGCTAGCTGCAGTAAGTTTGTATAGATTAAATAGAGCAAAGACTCGCTCATAATACAGGTTAGCAAACCACAACTCAGACCTATTAAGAGGTATTCCAACATATCTAACTGACGTGCTTGATTTGCCGATGCTCCGAGAGTGCGTAGTAGTGCTACTTCAAAGCGGCGCTGTACTAGGTCTTGCTGCAATGTTGTGATAACCAAAATCAACCCACTTAGTAATGTCAGCAACAAAATAAGCGATGCGCTATCACTGAGCTTATTGATCAGGTCCTGTGCTTGCAGTAATAGCTGTTCAATATCTATCAAGGTGAGCGTGGGAAATGCTTTTAATAGTTGGGTCGTCGCATCTTTTTGGCTAGCATCCGTTTTAAAGCTAGTAATGTACGTCGCCGGAAGCTGATCGATCACGCCGGGTGAGAATATTACATAAAAGTTAGGGCGAAACGATGCCCATTCAACGCCTCTTATACTGGTAACGGTTCCGCTGAACAGGTCGCTGCCAACACGAAAACCAATTTCATCACCTAGTACCAGTGACAACTCATCTGCCATAGATTGCTCGATCGAAATAGCATTGTCGGCGCTGCTCCATTGCCCTTGGTTTAAGGTGTTATGTGCAGGGATTTTATTCCCCCAGGTTAAATTAAGCTCTCGGTTTAAGGTGTTGTGTTGGCGTTGCTCAGCGGTAAACGCTTGCGCTATTTCCTGCCCGTTTAAGGACTCAATGCGCCCTCTGATAATTGGGTACAGGGTCGATGGGATTTTTTGATCGCTTAACCATTGGGTAACAGACTCTTTCTCCCAAGGCTGAATATCAATGACAAACTGATTGGGTGTATCTGCAGGGAGTTGTCCTTGCCATTCGCTAAGCATATCTTGACGGGCAAATAAAAGCACCGTCATGAGTGTAAGGAGGAGTGTCAGTACGCCGCCTTGTAGGCGGTGCCAATGGCGTTGCTGCTTTATACGTAAGGTCAATAATGGGAATAGACGTATGCTGTTTTTTAGGCGTTGGTTAAGTGTATGAATTAGAAATTGAACACACCAACCCGATATTAGTCCTGCTAACAGTAGTCCCGTTGTTAAAAGAAGTGCAAATAAAGCGGACTCCACAAATAGAGCAATGATGCTAAACAGTGCAATGGGCGTGAGCAAGTAGAGTAGTTTGTGTGTGCTGGGACGGTCATTACCTTGACGTATTAATGATAAAACAGACGTTTTCCCTAGTGGTAATAGGGTGGCAAGCCCGGCTACGATTAAGATAGCTCCTGCCAGTAGTGGACTGCTAATAAGCGATAGAATACTCAGTGGTGGCAAGGGCTGGGGTAATAAGCTAGCCAACTTCCATAGAACAACATTGTGTAATCCAAAACCTAATAAGGCACCAGGAATAGCAGCGAGCAACCAGCCACATAGCAGCTGAATACTAAATAATTGGAATAGCTGTGTTCGTGAGAGCCCTAAGCTCATTAGTAGAGCGGTGCGGCTGCGTTGGTCTGCACTGAAACGGCGTAAACATAGGTAGATGGAAAAGGAGCCTAGTAATAGAGCGAATAAAGCACTGAGCTTTAAGTATTGGCTGGCATTATTGGCGGTATTACCTCTAACAGGCTGGTTTCCTTGGGCGGTATAAAGCCTCTGCTCTTCATTTAGGTTTGCTCTAAAGAACTGTTCCGCTTTTTGGATCTGTTCAGGCGTGCCTGCAAATAAACGACGATAATGAGCTCTGCTGCCTGGAGCGAGTACCTTGGTGGCTGCTAGGTCATCACTACTCATAATGATATGAGGATTAAAGCTACGAAAGCCAGATCCACGGTCAGGGCTGCTAATGAGAGTTCGATCGACAATAAAGCTGCTGTAACCAATATTTAAAGAGTCGCCAATATTAATGTTGAGACGGCTTAAAACGCTGTCTTCTACCCAAACAGTACCGCTTTTAGGGGCACTCGTAAGGTGCGGAGGGTCTGTAATGACCTTTCCGCGTAAAGGGTAAGGTGCATCAACGGCTCGAATGGAGCTGCGGAGCATCGAATCTTGAGCTTCAACCATGCTGATAAACTGGGTTACCTTGGTGGTGCTCAAGCCAAAAGGTACGGTTTGGCTGTTCCATCCTGGTGGTAATTGGCGATGGCTGCTCATCACCATGTCGGCTCCCAGTATCTCTGCGCTTCGGGTGGTTAGGCTCTTTTCTAAGCGGTCACCGGTTAAGCTCAGCAAGGTAATTAAACTCGTCATTAAAAAGACAGACAGCAGTAGTGCCCTGCCATCGGGGCGTCGCCACTGCGCTTTTAGCTGTCGTAAGGCAAGTTTGGTTATCATTCTGCTAATCCTTCACTGCTTCTACATTCGAGCCTTTATTGATTGTGTCGTTTGGCCCTTCAGCGCGTGCTTCAGATAGCCCTTCAGCGCGTGCTTCAGATAGCCCTTCAATCAGCATGCCTTGCTCCAGCCTAAACTGACGGTTGCAACGCGATGCCAGTGCCGCATCATGTGTAATCAGTATTAAGGTAGTTGCTTGTTGTTCATTAATATCGAATAGTTGAGTGATAATATTTTCACCCGTCTGCGCATCTAGATTTCCGGTAGGCTCATCAGCAAATAAAATGGAGGGAGCTGTTACAAATGCACGCGCGATGGCAACGCGTTGCTGCTCACCACCAGAAAGTTGAGCAGGGTAATGATCTTGCCTGTCTGATAAGCCTACTTTGCCTAATAAGCGTGCAGCTTGTTGTGATGCTTGTTTATCTCCACGAATATCTAATGGTAACTGCACATTCTCAAGTGCAGTGAGTTCCGGTAGCAGGTGAAACGCTTGAAAAATAAAACTGAGGTTTGTGCTTCTCCAGGTCGAGCGTGCAGCATCGGATAATTGATTTAGGTCTGTTTCCATTAACTTCACAGTACCCGATGTGGGCTCATCTAAACCTGCCAGTAGGCTGAGCAGGGTTGATTTACCTGCACCGGACTGGCCAATAATTGCCACACTCTCTCCTTGTTGAATGTTGAGCGACAAATCCTTGAATAAATGGATGGCACCTGCTTGAGTTGAGAAGGTTTTTGCGAGATGGTGTGTTTCAATAGCAAAAGAGGTTTTATCAAGCATGACTTTCATCCGTTGTTTATTACTACTATCCGTTATTGTTAGTAGCAGTGTCTCCGCCAGAACTCTATTAGTACTGGGCGATAGTTTATCTGCCGCTTATGGTATTCGTCCTGAGCAGGGCTGGGTAGCGCTGCTTGAAACTCGGCTCCAGCAAGGGTATGCCGATATCAATGTGGTAAATGCCAGTATCAGTGGTGAAACCACGCAAGGAGGTATAACACGTTTGCCTGCCTTGATAGAGAGACATCAGCCTGACTGGATAGTTCTCGAATTGGCAGCAAATGATGGGTTGCGAGGAATGCCTTTGGCGCTTATACAGCGAAATATCACACAGTTAATTGAGCTTAGCGAACAAGCTAGCGCCAAGCCTTTGCTGGTGGGTATACGTTTGCCGCCTAATTATGGTGTTTCTTATACGGAGCGTTTTTACTCGCTTTTTCAAACGTTAGCAGATGAGTATGAAGTGAGCAGGGTTCCATTTTTACTGGAAGGTGTCGCGTTGCAGCAGAGTCTGATGCAGGCAGATGGCTTACATCCAAATGCCGAAGCACAAACTGTGTTACTAGATAATGTATGGCCTTACTTACAACCTTTGCTGGGTGACTAGTATCGCGTCAGTTGTTAGGATAATTTTTACGAGTTTGATCTCCTCATTTATAGTGATACAGGTGAATAATGGATTGGTACTTACAGGTTATAAAAAAATACACGGTGTTTTCCGGTAGAGCTTCACGTGAAGAGTTTTGGTATTTCATGCTGATTAATATTCTAATTAGCATAGCGGTCAGTTTTGTTGATGGTTTTATGGGCTGGGGATATGCTTCGGGGGCAGGTTTTCTTGGCGGCTTATATTCGCTGTTTATCTTTTTACCGAGTTTAGCCGTGAGCGTACGTCGTTTGCATGATATTGGGCGTTGCGGCTGGTGGGTGCTTATTATGCTGGTGCCGCTACTGGGTTGGATTATTCTATTAGTAATGATGGCTTTTCCAAGCAAACCTGATAACGAATATGGACCACAGAATAATCATGATGAAACAGCCTTTTAATAAATTTCTGGCGGTTTTTGCTATTACTGTCTTAATGCAGGGCTGTAGCTCGATGAACCAGTCTGAGTGTATTCATGCTGATTGGCAGTTGATAGGGCAGGCAGATGCGTCCAAGGGAGTTCACTCTTCTATTTTAGATGAGTATCGCCATGATTGCGCTGAGTACGCGGTGGTTCCTGCGCGTGAAGCTTACCACCTTGGGTATCAGGAAGGGTTGAAGCAGTTTTGCACTCGCTCTAGTGGCTTTTTTCAGGGGAAAAAAGGCAGTAAGTATCAAGGTATTTGCCCCGCTGCATTGGAAGAAAAGTTTCTGCAGGGATATAACCCAGGTTATGAGCTGTTCATGATCAGCGATGTGATGACGACATTGCGAGCCACCTTAAGCGATGCTGAGCGTGATATTCGTAAACTCAGAAAGAGTATTGGTAAAAAAGAGCAGTTGTTGATTAGTGATAAAAGCACGCCCGCAGATCGCAAGCGTCTATTAGGTGAGATTAAAGCGCACCACAGGGAGATATTCTGGCTACAGCAAGACGCTGAAGATTCACGGTTTGAATTGCTGCGCAAACAATCAGAATATGACCGAAAAGTGCGTTCAAATACGTATTAAATTATTACTTTTACTCCACGCAATAAACAGGAAAAAAAACATGAAGTTGGCATCATTTTTAATAGAGGGTCGCCCCTGCTTTGGTTTGATTGAAGGCGATCACGTTTATGACTTGTCTGCTGAATACCCTGATGTTCCTGATCTGAAAAGTTTATTAGTACACTGTCCTGACACTACAGTGATAAAAGCTCAATTAGAAAGTGCTTCCTACCACTCATTAGATGAAGTGCAGCTGTTACCCGTTATACCCAATCCAGAGAAAATAATCTGTGTTGGGCTGAACTACGAAAGTCATCGTCTGGAAACCGGTATGCCTGAGATGGCGCATCCCGTGCTCTTTACGCGTTTCTCATCAACGCAGGTTGCTCATGGTGCACCGATAATAAGACCGAATGTGTCTGAGAAACTCGACTTTGAAGGGGAGCTTGCCGTCATTATCGGACGTGGGGGGCGGCATATAGCGCGTGAGAATGCTTTCCAGCATGTTGCTGGGTATGCTTGTTACAACGATGCCAGTATTCGTGACTGGCAAATGCATACCGGGCAGTTTACCCCAGGGAAAAACTTCGATAATACCGGCGCTTTTGGCCCGTGGATGGTAACCCCGGATGAAATCGCTGACTTGGAATCTCAAACACTAACAACCCGCTTAAATGGTGAGCAGGTTCAGCACGCGCCGTTCTCTGATCTGATTTTTGATATTCCTGCATTGATCGAATATATATCGACTTTTTGTGCGCTGGTGGCTGGCGATGTCATCGTTACAGGTACGCCTGGTGGTGTGGGCGTCAAACGTAAACCTCGTCTATATATGAAACCGGGTGATGTGATTGAAGTTGAGATTAGTGGGATAGGTGTGTTGAGCAATCCTATCGTTAAAGAGTCATAGATTGGTTTATATGCTTAGGTTAATTTATATGGATAGCGGTTATTTGAACCGGGTGATAAATGTCTGGTGAAAAAAACCTAGAAAAACTCATCGCGTCCATGGCTCCTAGTTTATCTGATGTCGCGTATGTTTTTGGCTTAGTGGCAACTTCTGATTACGAACAGGTCGCACTATTACAGCCCAAAGGTACTTTTCATGAAAAAGAAGGTGTGACTGTTATTTTAGAAAAAGAAAAGGCAGATGAGTACAACATTGCCTATTCGGGTGTGTTCCAGTGTATTACCTTAAATGTTCACTCAAGCCTTGATGCTGTTGGCTTAACGGCTGTCGTTGCTACTACATTAACCAACTCCAACATTAGCGCCAATGTCATCGCTGCTTGTTATCATGATCATATTTTTATTAAATCTCACGACGCGGATAAGGCACTTATAGCGCTTAATGAATTGGTCGAAAAGGGCTTTTAGAACGCTGATAAGCCTACAAGGTTCTCGTTAAGCACTCTACAATGTTGCTGATAGCTGTTCTTCAATTGCCGCTAAGCACTCAGTTACACTTAAGGGTGCTCTGTAGCTATATGGGTGTAATGCGTACACTGAGTTTTCCGGTAGCTGAAAGCTTGGAAAAACCTCACCAACAGATATATTTGTTTGCTTGAGTAAAAAATCAGGTATTAACCCGATCCCCGCACCTTCGCTAATGAGTGCTAAACAAATATTAAATGAATCAGCTTTACAACGAGCTTGGGTAGAAAACGTAAAGGGTGTGCCTGTTTCTTTGTGTGTGAAAGTATGGAGTATCTGCTTACCTTGCCAGGTGTTTGCAATGTATGTGGATTGTTGGTCAACTCCTCTTGCTATCAAATCAGGAGCGGCACATAAAACATCTCTAAAATGACCTATGCGTCTTTGCTTTATTGAGCTGATAGCAGAGGGGCCAACGCGAATTGCTAAATCAATATTATCAGCGGGTAAGTCTAAATGCTGATCGCTACTAATGAGTTCCGGTTCCAATAAAGGATATCTTTTGATGATGTTGCTGATAGCTGGCGCGATGAGCGTGCTCATGAGAGCGTCGGGTGCGGTGATTCTAATGGTGCCTTGTGGCGTTTCTAATGTGTCTTTGGCTTGCTGCCACGCTATTTCTGCTATGTCGTTAAGTGCTTTGCATTGTTGATAAAAACTTTCCCCTGCACTGGTCAATGTTTGTCTTCGTGTCGTGCGCTTTAAAAGTGAAATGCCTAGTTCACCTTCAAGTGTTTTAAGGTGCTGGCTGACCACAGACTTAGAAAGCTGCAGAGAATCTGCGGCAGCGGTAATTGAGCCTTCTTCCACAATACGTGCAAAGACAGACATATAGCGTAACTGGTTCATTTTAATTGTCCGTATTTATAGAACAGTTAATCTTTATCTATCTGTTTTTTCGTGTCAATCATTGGCATAACCTTGCTTTATTATCTTACTAATTGGGGGAGGTTAACATGTCAGTTAAAAGTGTCTTAGACGTTTATGAAGAAGGTATTTTGGTTTGGCAGCAAGCATTTAATAAGCAAGATGCTGCAGGCTGTGCTGCGCAATATAAGCTAGATGCTGTGATGGAGGCTCGCCCATTTGGAACATTTACAGGGCGGGGTGAGATACAGGCTTTTTGGCAAAACATTATGGATCAGGGTTTTGCCGACGTTGAGTATTTCGATGTTAAGTGGGAACCGGCAGAGAACGAGGGTTATATACTGAGTGCTAACTGGACAATGAATAAGGCGTTTGGCGTGGTTCATCGCGAACACTGGATTATCGATATTGATGGCAAAGCACGTTTGAGCAGTGATGATTTTGAAGTGCAGGGCGAGCGGTAATTATTGAGGTTGTCCCGTCCTAAAATACGTTGACGGTTTTTGATAGAAGCGGTTGCCCTAGGCAGCCGCTTTTTTTATGCACCTCTTCTGGCGTTTTCATGCCAAGGCTCAAGTGCGGCCTCATTTGGTTATAGATAGCGATTGACTCAGCCACCAACACTTTCAATTCAATAAACGTTTTACATCGATACAGTAGAAACTCCTGCTTGAGTATCCCGTTAACTCTCTCTGCCAGTGCATTCTGATAGCAATCATAACCATCTGTCATCGACGGCACCATACCGTTATCCTCCAATGCCTTCTGATAGACTGCTGAACAGTATTGAAGCCCTCTATCCGAGTGGTGAA
>NZ_AUGR01000021.1 GCF_000422765.1 Neptunomonas japonica DSM 18939
AGTCTATCAGAAGGCATTGGAGGATAACGGTATGGTGCCGTCGATGACAGATGGTTATGATTGCTATCAGAATGCACTGGCAGAGAGAGTTAACGGGATACTCAAGCAGGAGTTTCTACTGTATCGATGTAAAACGTTTATTGAATTGAAAGTGTTGGTGGCTGAGTCAATCGCTATCTATAACCAAATGAGGCCGCACTTGAGCCTTGGCATGAAAACGCCAGAAGAGGTGCATAAAAAAAGCGGCTGCCTAGGGCAACCGCTTCTATCAAAAACCGTCAACGTATTTTAGGACGGGACATATTTTATGCCCCAGTATTTATGATGAGATTGCTAACAAAAGCATTCTATCAGTTATGTTTAACTCTCTTCTAAAATAACCGGTACTGAAAGGCCCACTTTCACAGAGTCCATCACGACATTCGTTAAGAAATTACGAATGTTGCGATTATCGAAAAATACCTCGCGGGTAAAAGCCTCGTAGTCTTCCATGTCTGTTGCAGTGACCACTAAAATAAAATCGGCGCTGCCTGTTACGTAATAGCATTGTTGAACTGCAGGGTTTGCCTTCATCTCTTTTTTGAAAGTATCAATTAGATCTGCACGTTCGCGTTCTAGCGTTACCTGTACTAATAAGGTGACGGCACGTCCCGCTGCTTTAGGGTTCACCACGGCGATATCCGCCTGAATAATATTTTGTTCGCGCATGCGTTTAATTCGACGTTGCACTGCGGCAGGGGATAAACCTACTTGCTCTGCTATCTGGTCAGAAGTGGTTCTATTTGAGTGTTGGATTATCGCAAGAATCTTCCGATCAAAACCGTCAATACTTGTCGTTTGAGGATTAGTCATAATTAGCCTTTCTTTCTACCCATGCAACATGATCCTAAGGATATAAGGCCTTGCTGTAAAGAAGTTAGTGCTGGTTAGAAGTTGTGGTGAATTTATGCATATTTTTGATTTTTTTGCGGTTAATCATCAACAAGTAATCGTTATTACACGAATGTCCGCAGATCAACGCCGTAATATTAACTCATAACTTATTCACCATCTAACAATAAAAAAAGCGCATGGCTATGACCGTGAGCAAAGGAACATGATGATGAAACTGACTACGGTTCAGCACAAACAGCCATTGGAACATCTTGCTCCAGCCGGTCGTATTGGCGTTATCTCTTTAGCGACAGATTTTAATATCGAAGCAGACCTGCATCGTATCTTTCCAGGTGATGTGCAGTTTTTCACCAGTCGCGTAAAGAATGTAAACCCACTGACCATTGAGAATTTACGCACGATGACGCCCGGTATTAGCACGACAGCAGATACCATCCTGCCAGGTGTTGAGTTGGATGCCATTATCTATGCCTGCACCTCCGGTACGATTGCTATTGGTGTTGAGCGTGTTACTCAGTTGATTAATGAAGTTCGTCCCGGTGTCCTTGTGACTAATCCGGTAACTGCTGCACTTTCTGCTTTCGAGTGCTTTGGTGCAAAACGGATCTCCATCCTGACGCCTTATACCGAGACTGTTAATCAAGAAGTGGCACAGTTTTTCATTTCACAGGGTTACGAAGTGCTAAGTGTTGCGGGTTTTGGTTTTGAAGACGATACCGCTATGACCTACCTCACACCGCAAGATATTACTGATGCAGCCATTGCCTGTTGTGACCCTGATGCAGAGTTAATGTTTATTTCTTGCACTGCTCTACGAGCATCTCTAGTGCTTGATGATATTGAACGGAGACTTGGAGTTCCTGTAGTCAGTAGTAACCAAGCGTTGGCATGGCACAGCCTTACATTAGTGAATTATCCCACTGCAGTTAACGGGTTTGGTGCATTGCTACGCGAGCACCTGACTGCTGATACTGCATTCGGTGAACTTGTTTAATTATTATCCTTGGAGATTGATCCATGACCATAACCCCGCAATTGATTACCCAGATGACAGAATGGCGTCGCCACATGCATCGTTTCCCAGAATGCGGATTTGATTTGCCATTAACCGCTGATTTTATAGCCGAAAAACTAGAAAGCTTCGGTATAGAAGTAACGCGTAATATCGGGCAGCAAGGCATTGTTGGGGTATTACGTTGCGGAAATGGCGATGCAAGTATTGGTTTGCGAGCAGATATGGATGCGCTGTTTATTCAGGAAGATAATAGTTTTGAACATCGCTCCCTACATGATGGAAAAATGCATGCCTGTGGACATGATGGACACTCCGCTATGTTGCTGGGCGCAGCTTGTTATTTAGCCAATACAAAAAGCTTTAATGGCACAGTGCACTTTATCTTCCAGCCAGATGAGGAGCATGGTGAGGGCGCTCAAGCGATGATTGATGATGGCTTATTTGAACGCTTTCGTATTGATTCTATATACGGGCTGCACAATATGCCGGGCTTAGCTGAAGGGCAGTTTATGGTTCGTCCGGGCTCTTTAATGGCCAGTGAAAGCAGTTTTGAAATTGTTATTAATGGCGTTGGTGGTCATGCAGCTATGCCGCATCGAGGCATAGATCCTATTGTTGTCGGCTCGCAAGTTATCTTGGGCCTGCAAACTATTGTGTCGCGCAACCTCAGTGCCATTGAAGAAACAGCAGTGGTCTCTGCAACTGAGTTTGTTACTAATGGAACCGTGAACGTTATACCTTCTCAGGTGACGATTAAAGGCGATTGTCGCTGCTTTACTGAAGACAGTTTAGCGAAAATTGAACAGTGTATGGAGCGGATTGTTGCCGGTATTTGTCAGGCAGCCGGTGCCCAATACAACTTCACGTTTACTAACACGTTTTACCCCACGGTAAATAACCCGTTACAGACAGAGCATGCTATCCGTGCGGCTATCGCCGTGTTAGGTGAAAGCAATGTCGAAACGAACTGTTTACCTCTCACTATATCAGAAGATTTTTCCAGCATGTTACGCGTCAAACCTGGCTGTTATGCCCTTATGGGTAATGGCGTGGAATCTGTTGGTGGCTGTGCTTTGCATAACCCTGAATACGATTTTAACGACCGTATTCTTGGGCATGGAGCGCACTATTGGGTGCAGCTAGTCTGCGATCAATTGATATAACCTTTAAACCAAAACAACAACCTAAAAAATAACCTTAATTCTAAAAATAAAATTTGAGGAAGACCCATGAAAAAACTATTAACCACTGTATTAGCTCTAGGTATCAGCTTTGGCGTAAGCGCCGAAACATGGAAGTTTGCCTCTGAAGAAGATAAAAAGGATGTACAGGATATTTTTGCGCAGTCTTTTGCTGACACTATCAAAAAAGAATCCGACGGTGATATTCGCGTTAAAGTGTATTACTACGGCCAGTTAGGTACTGAGAACGATATTGTTGAGCTAACGGCTAAAGGAACGGTTCAGTTTGTATCGGTGGGTACCGGCCATTTGGGCTCGTACGTACCGGAAGTTCAAGCACTTAGCGTACCTTACGTATTAGGCACCGAGACTGATGTCGTGCGTAAAGTGCTGACAGGTAGCAAAACTATTTATAATGATCTGGCTGACCGATTTGAGAGTGTAAACCTTAAGCTACTTACTATGATTTCTGAGGGAGAAATGGCATGGGGAGCAAACAAAGCTATCCGTACACCTGAAGATTTTGCAGGGCAGAAAATTAGAACATTTACATCAACTATCCCTGTAGAAACTTACAAAGCTTTTGGTGCAACACCAACGCCTTTGTCTTGGGGTGAAGTCTATGGCGCGCTTCAGTTGAAAACGGTTGATGGCATGGTTAACCCAATCTACTTTGTGTACAACGCTAAGTGGCATGAAGTGCAGGACTACCTGATGTTTCCTGGACAGCAGCCTTATGTAGGTACTGTATCTACTAACAGCAAATGGTTTAATGGGTTGTCGCCTGAGAAGCAAGCGATGGTGCATAAAGCAATTACTGTTGCTGAGCAAGCGGCCCATGATTATCAGTTACGCATTAACTCAGAAAACATGGATAAAATCATGTCTGAGCGCCCTAATATGCAGATCGTGACCTTGAATGCAGAGGAACGTGCACGCTTTAAAGAGTTAAGTAAGTCTTTGCATGAAACTTACTATGACGTAGTAGAAAATGCTTACGATAGCGCTGAAAAATCCGCTGCACGTAAGGGAGCACAAAAAATTCTTGGTAACTTGATCCAAGAAGTTAAGGACGCATCTTAATCCTGGATGATTATCAGGTAGCGTGGGGCTTATCAGTTAGATAAGTCTTTACGCTAATTGATTCATTAATGTGTCAATTAGCCACAAGCGCGTAGTGCGGCTTGTAAGGTGTGTTCTTATGAAAAAGATATTCCTCCACATTAGCAACGTTACTGAGCTGATAGAAAAGTTTGTCGTTATCTCTTCGATTCTACTCATGATGGCTAATTCAACTGCCAATGCCATCGGGCGATATGTTTTCGGTAAGAGCCTATTTTTCTCAGAAGAGTTGAATCAGTTTTTGATCGTAGCAATTACCTTTATTGGCTTCGCCTATGCTGTACGTAAAGGCCGTAATATCCGAATGACTGCTGTGTATGATTCTTTGGGGTATACCGCCAAGAAAACAGTATCGATCTTGATAGCGATTATTAGCGGTGTATTAATGCTTTATCTCTCTTATAAAGCGGTTTTTTATGTCATTGAATTAAAAGACCTTAATCGCTTGAGCCCCGCTTTGCAGCTTCCGGTTTATATCATTTACGCCATTATCCCTGTGGGGTTATTTGTGGCGGGTATCCAGTACCTGATTACTTTCTTTATGAACATTACCCATAAAGAGATCTACTTATCATTTGAAGTAATTGATAGATAATCGATAGTGTTATGGGTGACATATTATGAGTTCGATTTTTGAGTTTTTATCAGATGTTGTAGCGGGTGAGCTCGATACTTACGTTATTACCTTCGCGCTTATCGTAACGATGGTTGTTTTGTTGTTTCTTAGCTTTCCTATGGTTGTGCCTTTAGCCGTTGGAGCATTGTTAGGGTTAGTGCATTTTTCAGGCATAGATACCGGTGTGATTATCCAACAGATGGTCACAGGGATTTCGCCAAATGCACTGATCGCCGTCCCGATGTTTATTCTGGCCGCCGACATTATGACCCGTGGTCATACAGCGCATAATTTGTTGGGCTTGATTGAAGCATTTGTTGGGCACCTTCGTGGTGGTTTACCCATTACAGCGTGTATTAGCTGTACATTGTTTGGTTCTGTATCTGGCTCAACGCAAGCCACGGTAGTCTCTGTTGGCCAAATCATGCGGCCTAAATTATTACAGGCAGGCTATAAAGACAGCTTTGTCATGGCGCTCATCATTAACGCCAGTGATATAGCTTTCTTGATCCCCCCAAGCATTGGTTTGATCCTCTACGGAACATTGGCAAACACCAGTGTGGGCGAGTTATTTATTGCAGGTATTGGTCCTGGAATACTACTGGCTATTATGTTCTCTGTGTATTGCTATGTGTATAGCGTCTACCAAGGAGACAGCATTGCGTTGGTCGAAAAAACATCCAACAAGCAGAAGCTACTGGCCATTAAAAAAGCGCTGCTGCCTTTGGGTTTTCCTGCATTAATCGTAGGTGGGATCTATTCAGGAGCCGTTACGCCGACAGAAGCAGCATCATTCTCAGTGCTCTACGCCATTATTGTTGAGTGCTTCATTTACAGAGAGTTGAAATACAAAGATATCGTGGATGCTGCATTAAGCACGGGGTTAATTACCGCCGTGGTATTTATTCTTGTCGGAATGGGGCAGGCATTTTCTTGGTATATCTCGTTTGAACAGATTCCACAGGACTTATTAGCACCGTTGAATCTTGAAGGCGCATCTCAAGAGTACATTCTATTTGTTATTGCTTTGAGCTTCTTTGTGGGTTGTATGTTTGTTGATTCACTGGTGGTTTTGGTTATTTTAACGCCAATCTTTGTACCCATTGTTGCGGCTGTTGGACTGGACCCAGTACTCGTCGGCGTGATGATTACACTACAGATGGCTATTGGTTCGGCAACGCCACCGTTTGGTTGTGACATCTTCACTGCGATTGCCATTTTTAATAAACCGTATCTGGAAGTGATAAGCGGCACCTTGCCCTTTATTCTGATTCTATTTTTGATGTCTGGTTTGTTGATCTTTTTCCCGAGTATATCTTTGCTCTTGCGTGACCTGGCATTTGGGAATTAAACAAGCTGCATGACAGTGCAAATAAAAATAAAAGTTGAGTAACTCTATGACAAATATACTGACTGCTCCATCGCGTGGTTTTGAACATAGCGAGTTTGAGATACGTACTGAGAAGCTACAAAGCCGTATGGCCGCGCAACAAATAGATGCTGTTTTTTTTACAACTGAGCCTGAATTTCGCTATTTCAGTGGCTTTAAGTCGCAGTTCTGGGAAAGCCCTACGCGACCTTGGTTTTTGGTCGTCCCTGTTAAAGGTAAGCCTATAGCTGTCGTACCGGAGATTGGTGTAGCGGGCTTTGAACAAACCTGGATCGAAGATGTTCGTAGCTGGCCATCTCCAAGGCCGATGGATGATGGTGTAAGTCTGCTTGCTGATACGTTGAAAAGTATTGCTAACGGATCACATCACATTGGTGCGATGCTTGGCCCTGAAACGCATTTACGTATGCCGGCAGCTAACTACCAGGCTTTGCTAGAGCATTTGAGTTCGCACCAAATGGTGGATGTGAGTGAGATAATACGTAACCTGCGTAGTATTAAGTCTGCGGCTGAAGTGGCAAAGCTACGTTTTGCATGTGATGTAACGGCAGCGGGTTTTGATTACCTGCTAAATAACTTAAAAGCAGGTATGACTGAACGCGAAGCCTGCAAAGCCATGAATTTAGAAATGTTGCGCTTAGGTGCTGATTCATGTCCGTATCTGATCTCAGCATCGGGGCAGGGAGGCTACGACAACATCATTATGGGGCCAACAGACCGTAAGCTCACTCAAGGTGATGTATTGATTATTGATACGGGGGCAAACTTTGACGGTTACTTCAGTGATTATGATCGTAACTTTGCTTTTGGTGACGTTGACCGGGCAACCCATGATGCTTATGAGGCTGTTTATGCTTCGACTGAAGCGGGTTTAAGTATTGCGGCTCCAGGGCGCACTACAGGGGATGTATGGCAAGCCATGTGGTCGGTTTTGGAAGATGCCGGAGCATTAGGCAATGATGTAGGCCGCATGGGACATGGGCTAGGTATGCAGTTAACAGAATGGCCATCGAATGTGGAGGGCGGCGATGTGATTTTACAAGCGGGGATGATCTTGACCCTAGAGCCTGGGATGACATTTGCCTCTGGAAAAATGATGGTTCACGAAGAAAATATCCTGATCACGGATAATGGCTGTGAAATGCTACATAAACGTGCATGGTCGACGCTTCCTGTCATAACACGCTAACAATACTGTCTACACCTAACAATGGCTTTGTATAAACAGAGCCATTGTTAGTCATTTCGAATGTAGGCTTTTTGTACACATCAACCGCTTAAACTCTCTTCTGCACAGGTTTCCTATGAGTACTCATCAAGAGGGGGCATGGACCCGCTCAACAGGCATGTTGTACAGCTTAGTCGGAGCGCTTCTGTTAACGCCCGATGCTGTGGTTCTACGTTGGATCAATATCGAACATGCCGAAGTGTTATTATGGCGTGGTGTGTTTTTTACGTTAGGTTTTACACTAATAGTGTTAATGCGTCATCGCTCAAGGGCGTTCTCAGCTATTAAATTAGCGGGTTTGCCAGGAGTGTTTTGTGGTTTGTTTTTTGCGCTTAATACGTATTTTTATACGCAGGCATTACTGCAAACAAGTGCGGCTGCCGCCATGATGATTATCAGTACTGCGCCCATATTTGCTGCGCTGATAGGATGGTTTTGGTTGCGAGAACGGTTAAGTCTTAGTGTCGGTTTAACGATTGTCGTAACCATGATTGGTATGGGAATCATCGTCAGTGATGAAAGTGGAGAAAACAGTTTGTTCGGCAATTTTATGGCCATCGGATGTGCTGCTTTTATGGCCATTAATTTTAATTGGGCACGCCGCTATGCGCCTCGCGATATATCGCCTGGGCTTATCTTTGGCGGGATGTTCGTTTTTATTTTTGGTTGGTTAGAAACAGGAACTATACAGGCGCGTCCTGATGAGTTGGGGGCTATGTTTCTGTCAGCAGCGATTGCTATGCCCATTGGTTTTGTACTACTACAAATTGCGCCGCGTTATATCAGTGCAACAGAAGTGAGCTTGTTTTTACTATTAGAATCAATCGTAGCGCCTATTTGGGTGTGGTTAGTACTAGATGAAGCACCTAGCGTCACTACACTGGTTGGCAGTGCTGTTGTTGTTTTTGCTCTGCTGCTTTATAGCTATCAGATGCTGAAGAGGTCAAGGCGTATTTAAGCCTTAGGTAATTGTTTTTTAGGTTTAATTATCAATATAACTTTTAAACTATTTGTAACTCTAGGGCGTATATATCCTTTTATAGAAGACTTATTATCAGCTTAACTGACAATATTAATGAGCTTTCAAAATGACTAAAACAATACAGTATTACTTCGTTTTAAATTCGCCTTGGAGTTATTTTTCGGGCTCTCGTTTAGCCTATATAGCTAAAGATAAGAACGCCACAATAGATCTAAAGCCAGTAGTGCTTAGTGAGCTATTTCCACGTACCGGTGGGCAGCCTTTAAAGCAACGTTCTGAGCAGCGCCAAGCTTATCGAATAATAGAGTTACAGCGTTGGAGCCGCCAGCTAGGCTTGCCTATTCATCTTGAACCAACTTTTTTCCCTGTTGATGAAAGCCTTGCCGTACGTACGGTGCTTGCTGCTATTGAAGGTGATCATGACGCCCTTCAGCTCGTTATTGCATTAGGCGCTTCACTTTGGAGAGATAATCTTAATTTAGCCGACGAGCAGGTTATAGCGGATGTATTAGTTGATTTACAGTTACCAGTAACGCTTATTCAGGCTGCAAAAAATCAACAAAGCTACTCTCAACTGTTAAGCGACAATACGAGTGAGGCTATCTCTCAAGGTGTGTTTGGAGTGCCATCGTTTATTGTTGAGTCAGAACTTTTTTGGGGACAAGACCGATTAGATTTTCTTGAGCAAGCGCTTACTGATTAAGGACCAGTTAAAGGGCTGATAAAAACAACCAGCGAGTAAATTGCTTTAAAGAGAAACCAGTACTAAAGTTTACGAGTGTTTTTTTGTAAATTGGTATTACCAATTTATATGTAGTATTAAAACTAAATAATAAAAATGAGTACGCTATGCCCAAACTGTCCTTTAAGCAAAAACTGATCGCTTTAATTATTATTACTCTTGTTGGGATTATATGTATTAGTGCAGTCGCATTTAATACGCTGTATACGTTAAATAGCGCTGCATCACGAGTGTCTCAGTTGACCTCTGTTAGCGACACGTTATCCAGCATACAACTGGATATGATCACCACAGAGAATAATTTAGCTCAACTAAACGATAAAAACTCATCAACATTTACAGCGAATGTCACAAAACTGGTAAGCAAGTACCAGCCATTGCTCAAACAATATGTTGCAAATACGGACTCTTTGCCATTAAAAGAAGCACTAAGGGACACAGAGAGTGCTTTTCTTAAATATCATGCATCTATTCTTTCTCAAATAGGGTCACTTAAAAATTTAGGGTTTGATGATAGCTCTGGTGTGCTGTTATCACTGCAAAAAAGTGCAGTCCAGCTTGATAGCCAGCTTTCATCATTTAGCTCGTTTTATAAATTATTTGTAATTGCTCGCCAATTAGAAAAAGAGTATCTCATAAGCCCAAGCAACATGACCGCGGATAAGCTTACAACACAAGTGGAACTTGTCGTTAAAAGCTTAAAAGATGCTGAGTTTTACGACGCTTTTGATAAAGATGTTGAAGCTTATCAAGCGTCGCTTAAGCAAGTTATTGTGGCTGCCTCTGCTAAGAATAAGACTCAGCAGCAGATGTTAAATACAAGAACTGCATTTAGTAATAATAGCCAGCAAACACAAAAACTAGTAAAAACAGATCTATTGATCAGCGCGCAAGCAAAAGCGGAAAAAGCGACCAGTAACGCTGAGTGGACCTTAGGGGGCGTCAGTATTGCGGTTGGTATTATTGTTACCTTTGTTTTGATTATGATTAGTCTGAAAACAACCGCAACACTTAAACGAATTATCCGCCACCTACGTGCTATTGCCCAAGGCGAGCTAAACCAAAATATCGCTGTGGATACCAATCACCCCGATGAGTTTGACCAAGTGTCCTCTGCGGTAAATACGACGGCCAACGATTTAAGAACATTGATCGGGCAGGTTATTAGTAGCCAAAAAATGCTCAATCAACAAGCCGCAGAGTTAAGTACGTCTGTACAAACTATCGCAGAAAACAACAATATAGTGTCTGACCAATCTAATACGTTAGCCAGCGCCACAGAGCAGATTAGTGTTACGGCAAACCATGTTGCAGACAGTATAAAAAGTCTTAATAGTGAAACAGATAGTGCGCATAGTGCTGCTATCAACGGTGGTAATACGATACAGTTAGCCATGCAAGCACTGACCAGTACTTCTGATATTGTTGAGCAATCATCTCAGCAGTTAGTGCAGTTGCAGAAAGATTCTCAGAAAATCGACAGCGTGCTTGAAATCATTAATGGCTTAGCCGACCAAACTAACTTGCTTGCACTTAATGCGGCCATTGAAGCGGCACGAGCAGGTGATGCCGGAAGAGGCTTTTCTGTGGTTGCTGATGAGGTACGTTCTCTTGCTGAAAGAACCGTATCGGCTACCGGCGAAATAACGCAAACCGTTAGAGCAATCCAGAAACAAACGGATTGTGTCATTACCACTATGGAGCAAAGCCAGAGCAGCATCGACAATGTGAAAAAGCAAAGTGATGATGCTCAAAGTGCGGTTAAGCAAATAGAGGAACAAACGCGACAAGCCTCACTGACTAGCAATGACATTTATGATTCGATTGCAGAAGTCGCAAGAACAACCAGCGAGATGGCTACTAGCATGGATAGCATTGCGCACGTAATTGAAGACAACAAAGACGCCTCACAAGCTATTGTCGTGTCTAGTGATAGCTTGTTAAGCAGCGCTGCGAAAATGGGTCAGATGACCAGCAAATTCACATTATAAACTGATAAAGGCGCAGAGTAGTCAGCAGGCTTTGCAGTGATTTTGGGTTCGATCAATAGCAGATATTGATCGAATCTGGAATAACTGAGAAGTCGTTCTATACTGCAAAGCAAGCGTTTGGATTATGTATTTTTTTGCTTTCATTTTTCAGGGTTATATATGAGCTTATTCAATGATATAAGTCGCTTTCTTGGTAACGGTACAGCGCAAAAACAGAACCTTCAGGAAGATCTATTACGCAGTCTTTTAGTGATGGCGTGGATGGTCGAAGCACGTGACCCTTATACTGGAGGGCACCTATGGCGTGTGTCGCGTTTCTCGTACTTATTGGCAAGTGCATCAGGGTTACCAGAAGCCGATGTTGCTCGCATTGCTTTAGGCGGTTTTTTACATGACCTTGGTAAAATTGGTGTACCAGACCATATCTTGAATAAGACCGACAGACTTAGTGAAGAAGAATACGCTGTTATTAAAACTCACCCTGAAGTTGGCTGGCGTACATTGGCTGGTCATCCTCTGGCCTGGTTAGCTGAGGCCGCTATCCGCTCTCATCATGAGATGCCTAATGGCAAAGGTTACCCTAATGGTTTGTCGGGAGATGATATCCCAATCGATGCGCGCATTGTGGGTATCTGTGATGCTTTTGATGCAATGACCAGCACACGGCCATATCGGCGAGAAATGCCGATTAAAAAAGCACTCTCCATTATTGAAGAAAACCTCGGTAGTCAGTTTGATCGTACTTTCGGGGAGCGTTTTCTAGCGTTGGGAGCCGCCGGTAAACTTGACCATATTGTGGGTCATAGTGACCAAGGTATTCCACTGCATGAGTGTGTAATGTGTGGGCCAACATTGGTGCTACGTAAAGATCAAGTCGCTGGTGAGCATGTGTATTGTCGAAATTGTACGGGTGAATATCTAGTTGAAGAACAAGACGGTGCTTTGGTAACAACACCAACACAAAGAGCGGGAAGTGCGAAGGATCTCGAGCCGGATGTTGATAACGCTTTAATTGCACGGCTTATTCATGAATCGGCAAGTGCGCTGTTGCTGAAGAACTAATACCACTGCCCTGATACTTGCCCATCTATTACTTAGATAACGAATAATAGATGGGCGATCTGTTTTTTTACGCTGTATTAATCATCACTCTCTCGTTGATAATCTGGGTTTTCCAAACGGGCAGGCTGATAGCTGCATCTTCTAAGCAGCTACCATCTTCCAGCAGAAAGTGTTGCTTATAAAGAGGAGAGGCGACAAACAGTTGCCCCTGTTTAGAGCCGATAATACCGCGCGACATCACATTGGCATTACCAAAGGGGTCGTATTGGCCAACGGCAAATACCTTTTGTTCGTTTGGTAGGTAGAAAAGGGCAACTTGCTCCTCTTTTAATAGTGCACATACACCACTGTTTGCGACTAGGTCGTTGATGCTGCACAGGTCAAGCCATTCGTTTGTAGTTGTCATTTTTTCTCTCCTCACACCATCATCTTGATGGGTTCAGCAACTGATTTTTCGACTTCATTGGCTGGACGAATTTGGCCGCGTTCTTGGATAAAGACAATGTTATTGTCGGTTTTTTCGCTGTTAACGAAGGTGCGGAAGCGTTTTAATGCGTCTTCATCGTTGAGGGTGCGTTTCCATTCGCACTCGTAAGCATCAATTACATGAGCCATTTGGCTTTCGAGTGTTTCATTCAATGCTAGATGATCGTCGATGATCACTTTTCTGAGGTAGTCTAAACCACCTTCGAGGTTCTCCATCCAGACGGATGTACGCTGTAAGCGTTTACCGGTTTTGATATAAAACATCAGAAAGCGATCGATATATTTAATCAGGGTTTCTTTATCTAAATCGGTAACAAATAGATCACCGTGGCGAGGTTTCATGCCGCCGTTACCACACAGATAAAGGTTCCAGCCTTTTTCCGTGGCTATTATTCCAACATCTTTGCTCTGTGCTTCAGCACATTCGCGTGTGCAGCCTGATACACCAAATTTGATTTTATGCGGTGCTCGCAAGCCTTTGTAACGGTTCTCAAGCTCAATAGCGAGGCCAGCACTATCATCTACACCATAGCGGCACCAGGTACTACCAACGCAAGATTTAACTGTACGTAGAGACTTACCGTAAGCGTGGCCGGTTTCCATTCCGGCATCAATTAGCTCTTTCCAGATAGTCGGTAGTTGCTCAAGGCGTGCACCAAACAGGTCGATACGTTGCCCACCAGTAACCTTGGTATAGAGGTTATATTTTTTACCTACCTGCCCGATGGCAATAAGTTGGTCGGGTGTAATCTCACCACCAGGTACACGAGGCACCACCGAGTAGGTGCCGTCTTTTTGCATGTTGGCCATAAAGGTGTCGTTGGTATCTTGTAAACCAACATGTGGCGTATCAAGAATGTACTCATTCCAACAGGATGCCAGTAATGAGCCAACTAACGGTTTACAGATCTCACAACCATGACCTTGGCCATGTGCGCTGAGTAAGCTCTCAAATGTTTTGATCTCTTCTATGCGGATAATGTTGTATAGATCTTCGCGGGTATAGGCAAAGTGCTCGCAGATGTCTGTACACACTTCAACACCGCGCTGCTCTAACTCATAATTGACAAGATCGGTTAGCAACTGATTACAACCACCGCAACCAGAAGCTGCTTTCGTGTCAGCTTTAACGTCGCACACGGTTTGTGCACCTGCTTCAATTGAGCAGAAAATGGCACCTTTGGTTACATCATGGCATGAGCAGATATGTGCCGTATCTGGGAGCGCGCTAACACCTAAACCGGTTTCTGCATCGTCCCCACCAAAGTTAGGTACGATTAATGTTTCGGGGTTAGCAGGTAATTTTATTCCGTTGAGCGCGTACTGCAGTAAGGTACCATAGTCATTGGCCTCGCCTACCAAAATAGCACCGAGTAATTCATTGCCGGTTTCTGATACGACAATCTTTTTATAGATACCGTTTACTTGGTCATTATAGGTATAGTTGAGCGCCCCTTTGGTATGGCCGTGTGCATCGCCGATACTCGCAACATCAATGCCCATCAGTTTAAGTTTGGTGCTCATGTCGGCACCAAGGAACTGTTTTTCTCCACCAATAAGCTGCTCGACTACCACTTTTGCCATGGTATAGCCGGGTGCAACCAGTCCGTATATGCGGCCATTCCATAGAGCACATTCGCCAATAGAGTAAATTTTCTCATCGGATGTTTGGCAGTTATTATTGATCACGATACCGCCACGCTCACCGACCTCAAGGCCACACTCGCGTGCCAAGTTGTCGCGTGGGCGTATGCCCGCAGAGAAGAGAATCAGGTCTGTTTCTAATACTTCACCATCAGCAAATTCCATTCGGTGGAAAGCATCGTCACCATCGACAATTTGTTGGGTGTTTTTACCGGTATGTACTTGTACACCGAGATCTTCAATTTTTCTGCGTAGAAGGTCACCACCGCCCTCATCTAGCTGTACAGCCATTAAGCGGGGTGCAAATTCAACGACGTGTGTTTCTAGCCCTAAGTCTTTGATCGCTTTAGCCGCTTCTAAACCCAGTAGACCACCGCCTACAACAACTCCGGTTTTAGCACCGCTTGCTGATGCTTTAATCGCCTCAAGATCTTCAATTGTGCGATAAACCAAGCAATGTTCACGGTCATGCCCGGGAACAGGGGGAACAAAAGGAAAAGAACCTGTAGCAAGCACCAGCTTGTCGTAGAAGAGGGTCGTGCCTTTGTTCGTATGCACACGTTGTGTGTCTCGATCGATAGAGATAACCGCTTCACCAATCAGAACGTTTAAACCCCAGCTTTGGTACTCTTCAATATGCCCCATCGCTAGATCATCTGCGGTGGCACCACTAAAGTAGCTGCTAAGATAAACACGGTCATAAGCTAAGCGAGGCTCTTCACAGAAGACGGTTACATTGAACTGCTCCATTTGGCCGCTATCGGCAAGGCTTTGAAGGAATTGGTGTCCTACCATTCCGTTACCAACAACAACGAGGTTTTGCTTGTTCATAGGGTGGCTCCTGTCAGCGCACTATGTGGCTGATTTTCTGTATCTGAAAAGAAATGATCTGCCGATTCACAAGATGGTGTATCGGTTGTCTGTTGAAGGCTTGAACAAAACGCTTGTCCAAACAGTAAGGTTGGTAGTAGGTGGTTTACATTTATCTGTTGCTCTAATAGTTCGAAGTACCAGTTGCCGTCTTGTACATCGCCGAATAACACGATGCCAACAATGTGTTGGTTTCTGATAATAAGTTTGCGATAGACGCGGCGTGTTTCATCTTGAAGGACGAAAACACGGTCTTGCTGTAAGCCATCAACTTCCCCTGCTGAGAACAGATCGATACCGGATATTTTTAGTTTGGTGGGTGTGGCGGTTGTGCTGTAATCGGACTGCACATTAAAGACTAAACGGTCCGCCAGGATACGTGCCTGGTCCCATATAGGAGCGACTAAGCCGAATGTTTCGCCACGATGCTCTATACACTCGCCTAATGCGCTAATCTGCTTATCTGATGTGACCAACTGATCGTTTACAACGATACCGCGTGCGACCTCTAAAGAGGCTGCTTTTGCCAAAAGAGTATTGGGTGTGATGCCTATGGCAACAATGGCTAAGTCTGCATCGAGTGTTTTGCCACTCTTTAATGTGATGCTGCTAAGCGCTTCACTTTGAACACAAGCGATGCCATGAAAAGCCTCTACTTCGGTATTAAGTAAAGTTTCTATACCGCGCTCTTGTAACGAAAGGCGTAACATCTCGGCAGAGCGGGCATCCAGTTGTCGATTCAGAAGATGCTCAGCGCGATGAATAACGGTCGTTTTAATGCCTTTTACAGCTAAGCCGTAAGCGGCTTCAAGGCCAAGTAAACCGCCACCAATGACAACAGCATGCTTGGATGATTGTGCGCTTGCTATAATGGAATCAACATCTTCGAGTGTTCTGAAATCAAAAATGTTGTTGAGGTGCTGGCCATTGGCAGAAATGCTTGTTGGGCGGGAGCCTGTAGCAAAGACCAGTTGATCGTAAGTGATCTCAGTACCTGCACTGCTCAATAAACGTTGCTTGCTACGGTCGATAGAAACAATTCGTTCGCCCGAATAAAGGGTGATGTTGTGCTCTGCATACCACTCGTGTGAGTTAAGCACTATCTCATCTTTTGATACCTCACCTGCTAATAGTGGCGATAGCATAATGCGGTTGTAATTGGGATGAGGCTCTTCGCCAAACACAGAGATTTTGAAACGTTCTGGCTGGCGACGAATGATTTCATCAAGAAGTCTGCTTCCTGCCATACCGCTACCGATAATCACTAAATGTGGCTGTGTCATCGCTAATCTCCAGAATAAAAAAAGGCGCTCAACTCAATACATCAATGTGATGATTGAGAAGAACGCCATTGTTCAGAGCACAAGGCTCAAAGTTAAATTGTGGTTAACGCTTTTTATACTTGTCTAGATATAAGCGAATAGTGTGCCAATCTAATTATTTTTAATAAAATCATATAGTTAATATTTTTTATGCACATGTAGGCACTATTGTTTTATGTGCGGTGCACCAAAAGAATATTGATTCGATGCAGTAAGATCGCTTTTGGTGCGTGGCAGGCTTGGCGTAGCACTAGATTGGCCTGTTAGTAAGCACTAGTTGAGAGAGAGTTGTAGTAGGTTGATTATGAAGAGCAGTGCAGCAATACCTTGCCAAAAGCGAATAGGATGCTTTTCGAGCAGTGGCTGTTTTAATATCCCGGCCTCTAGGTGGCGGTTCGGTATGGTGAGGTCCTGCATAAATTCTGAAAAGGCGTTATAACGGTGCACTGGGTTAGGCTGTAGTGCTTTTTTTAAACAGGCTTCAATCCAGACAGGAAGCTGTTTGCGATGATGAGTACTGGGGATGTAGTCGAGATCGCAGTAGTTGGCTAGTACCGCTTGTTTTGCATCGGCTTCTTTGTAGGGCAAAGTCCCTGTCAGCATCTCATATACAATCACCGCTAATGAGTAAAGATCTGATTTAAAGCTACCAGACTCACCCACTAAATACTCGGGAGCAATATAGTTAACGCTGCCTTGAGGAACCGATTTATCTAAGGGGGAGTTGATCTCTTCTGAGCCTGCAACAAGGACGGTGCCAAAATCTAGAATCTTTATTTGGCCGTCATTGTTGATCATGATGTTTTCTGGCTTAAGATCTTGATGGATCATATCCTTACGCTGGAAGGCACGTAAGCCACTGATTATTTGGCGTGTCCATTGGCGGACTTGATCAATAGACGGTGCGGGGTTGTCGTGCATCCATTGGCGCAAGTTAGTCCCTTCAATATATTCGCCTAAGTAATACATAAAACGTTTAGGGCGCTTAGGGCGATATGTTTTCATCACATGAGCATGATCTAGTGTTAGTCCAACCCATTCTTCACGAATAAACCCATCCAGATAAACAAGATCTTCTGAAAAGTTTTCAGAGGGAGCTTTTAAAATAAATAGCTCAGCTGACTCTACGTCTTTCACCAAGTACATATGGCTGCGCGTGCCACTAAAAATAACGCTTAATACTTCGTAGCCATCAATATTGTTTTCAGGCTTAAGAACCGGTGGAATAGGCAATTGTGTTAGGCGTTTGTGCGATTCATCTAACGTCTCTAATGGTAATTGAGCCACCTCTACAATTAATGCAGTGAGGTTATCATCACTGCCATTCTCGTAGGCTTCATCGACAACCTGTTGTGCGATATCTTCGACGCTTTTTGAGCGGTTGCCCAATAGCTGTTTGATTCTGGCTAAAGGTAAGTGGCCATGTACGCCGTCGGTCGTCAGTAATAAACGGTCATGCTGATTTAAGACACGTTTAAAGAAATCGACCTCTAAGTGCGAGTCAGCACCTAAAGCGCGAGATAAGTATTCATCGTTTTTAGTGGTTAAGACATGGTCAGAGGTTAGCTGCTCTAGCTCGCCATCACATAGATGGTAAATGCGCGAGTCACCCACATGAAAGCAAAACACGGTAGATGATTTAACCACAACAGCAGAAAAGGTAGTGAGCATGCTTTCGCGGTGCTCCATTCGGCTTTGGTTTTCATGATAGAGCCATCGGTTTAGGCCGGTGAGTACGCGTGAGGCAGAATGCCCAACACTCCAGCTAGGAGGCGTGCTTAAGTAATCCTCAATAAAGCCTGTGACGGCTGTTTGGCTAGCAATATGGGAGTCTTCGCAACTGCTAACGCCGTCAGCAATGGCTGCAGCGGCGCCTTTATATTGGCGTTCGGTACCCGAAGGATGAGAGGCCGCAAATGCGTCTTGATTTAGCGCTTTTTTTCCTTTGGTTGAATACCCACCAAAGCGAACTTCTAGCTGCTTACTCATTTACGGCTCCCATCTATTACTGCTTTCTTAAACCATCGAAGTTAAATACACGAGTATTAATCAGTTCACTTGAATAAGTTCAACGCTGCCATCTTCATTTACTTCAGCCATATGGCCTTTAGGCTCTTTGAGAAACAGCAAGGTCACAAAGCCTAGTACGGCAGTAGCAGCAATCACAGAGAAGAAGGTTGAGTAATCAACCATCGACAAGACGGTTAGATAAAACACTGCACCAACGTTTCCGTAAGCACCGGTCATACCCGCAATCTGGCCTGTTAAACGGCGTTTGATTAAGGGCACTACGGCAAATACTGCGCCTTCGCCTGCCTGTACAAAGAAAGAGCAGGCCATGGCTGCAATAACTGCCAGTGCTAAAGGCCAGCTGCTATCAATAGTAGACATAACGGCATAGCCAGCAGCTAAACCTGCTGTGAGAATTAACAAGGTCTTTTTTCGACCAAATCGGTCGCTGATCCAACCGCCACCAGGGCGAGACATCAGGTTCATAAATGCATATGCAGAGGCAAGTAATCCGGCATAGACCATGTCGAGTGCAAAAACATCAGAGAAAAACAGCGGCAGCATTGATACCACGGCAAGTTCAGAGCCAAATGTCGCAAAGTAAAGTACGTTTAATACCGCCACTTGTTTAAAGGCATAGCGCTGTACTTCGGGTACAGGTGTATGGAAAATCTCTTTATTAACGTCATATGCGCTGTAGCAATCGTAAATGAAGATAGCGGCCAATATAAGGTAGATGCTTAGTGCCGCTGTATCTGAAAGAATCGACACGCCCGCAGGAGATAGTTTCCATGTTAATAGTGAAAGCGCCGCATACAATGGGATTTTCATAATCAGCAAAAATACAAAGTCAGCTTTACTTGTGACTTCTAACCCACCAATACGTTTTGGTTTGAAGTAGGTAGAGCCTTTAGGGGTATCAGTAACATTTTTATACCAAATAAAGCTGAATATCAGACTAAACAAGCCAGAGAGACCTACGGCATAACGCCAGCCATCGTCACCACCAAAGATAAGCGCCAGTGTAGGTAGGCTCATTGCAGCAGCGGCAGAACCGAAGTTACCCCAACCACCGTAAACACCTTCCGCTGTACCTAGTTCATTGGCAGGGAACCACTCACTTACCATTCGAATACCGACAACAAAGCCTGCACCAATAAACCCTAAGAAAAAGCGGGAAATCGCTGCTTCAGCGAAGTTTGTGGACAATGCAAATGCAAAGCAAGGAATGCTGGCAAGAAACAGCAAGGCCGCATAGGTAATACGCGGACCATATTTGTCGGTCAACATACCGATGATAATACGTGCCGGAATAGTGAGCGCGACATTGAGAATCAGCAAGGTTTTGATCTCAGACTTAGTCAACCCGAGGGATTCAGCAATCATGCCGAGTAGGGGCGCGTGGTTAAACCACACAAAGAAGGTGATAAAAAAGGCGATCCAGCTGAAATGCAGGATCTTCATCTTTCCGCCGAAAGATAGCAGGTTAAACGATTTTTCCTGAGTCATAGTCATTTTCCGCCTGTTAAAAAAAGAAAAGGCGCCAACAAACCGAAAGGGTGAGATCCCGGTTGTTGGCGCCTTTGCCTGAAAAAACATTGTTTTAAAATGGTTTATAAATATGTATTAGCTTCTTTGGAATACAATGCAGTGAGTGTGCCAACTTAATAAAGGATCTGTTTTATAGGGGCTAGCGTGAGATTATAAAGATAAAGAGGACGTGAAATTTACTAAAAACATGCCCTCTTTGGTGCGGTGCACAAATGTGGTGCCGTATGTTTAAGAGTGGCCTCTAGTTATGCTATTACTTTGCTTGCCCAATACAGCAATAATGCTTTTAGCAACCTCACTGAGTGGTTTTTGTTGATCCATCGCCATTTTCTGTAAGGCTTTAAATGCTTGGCTTTCTGCGCAATGGTTGTGCTTCATGATAAGCCCTTTAGCTTTTTCGATAAGCTTACGCTCTGCTAATTCCGCCCGTGCTTGATCAAGTTCATTATGCGCGTGCCTGAGCGCATCGTGCATTGCTTGTAATTCTTCAAAGCGAGCCACTGCCACATCAACAATGTGCTTAATCCTATGTGGCTCAAGCCCATCCACTACGCAGGCGCTCACGCCCGTGCGAATGGCTTGTTCGGTCATTTGTTGGTTACCTTGTTCTGCAAAGATAACGATAGGGCGTGAGCAGTGCTCGGCCATCAATGCGATATTTTCTAGATCAGCTTTATCGAGGGAAGTAAGACTGATGATGACAAGGTTGGGTTGTAACGCATTGGCCTTATCTGCCAAATATTGAGTTGACGTAAGCTCTTCTACAATGTCGTACCCTTGCTCACGTAAAGGGCGCAGTAGAGTGTTCTCTAGCTCGCTCTCACGCGCAATGTTTTCATTAATGACAAGCACGGTTAATCTGCTTTTCAAATGGATCACCTGCTTTAGTAATGAATATTTCTTAGATATTTAGCAAGTTACGGGCCAGTCTTTGTTTTAAATGTAAGGAACTCTCATGGACTTGGCATGGCAAGGGTTGGCAGGCAGCTGTATAATGCCGCTTTATTTTCGTATTCTTTTGGCAACCACGTTAGCTTTGGCAGGAACATAATGACCGTACGTACTCGCGTTGCGCCTTCTCCAACAGGCGATCCGCATGTAGGCACAGCCTATATTGCACTTTTTAATCTGGCGTTTGCTCGCCAGCACGGTGGGCAGTTTATCTTACGTATAGAAGACACCGACCAAACGCGCAGTACGGGCGAATCGGAACAGAAGATCTTAGATTCACTTCGCTGGTTAGGTCTTGAGTGGGATGAAGGCCCAGATGTAGGTGGCCCACATGGCCCTTACCGCCAGAGTGAGCGTAAAGGTATGTATGCCCAGTATGCACACGACCTAGTAGAAAAAGGCCATGCATTTCATTGCTACCGTACCTCAGAAGAGCTGGACGAACTACGTACTGCTCGCCGTGCTGCTGGTGGACACACCGCACTAAAACAAAGTGACTTAGCGTTACCTGCTGATGAAGTAGAAAAGCGCAGAGCTGCGGGTGCACCGTTTGTTATTCGTATGGTTGTGCCTGAAGGCGAGGGTGTTTGTGTCGTTGATGATTTGCTGCGTGGCACTATCGAATTGGAGTGGGGCATGGTCGATGCACAGATCCTGCTTAAATCTGATGGTATGCCGACTTACCATTTAGCTAACGTCGTTGATGATCATCTCATGGAGATCACACATGTGATCCGTGGTGAAGAGTGGATTAACTCGGCTCCTAAGCACAAATTGCTGTATCAGTACTTTGGCTGGGAAATGCCGGTTCTGTGCCACATGCCATTATTGCGTAACCCAGATAAGTCCAAGCTATCTAAGCGTAAAAATCCAACCAGTATCTTGTATTACCAGCGTATGGGTTATATGGCAGAAGCACTGCTGAATTACCTCGGCCGTATGGGGTGGTCGATGCCGGATGAGAGCGAAAAATTCAGCCGTGAAGAGATGTTCTCCAATTTTGATATTACGCGTGTCTCTTTAGGCGGCCCGGTTTTTGATCAAGAAAAACTTAGCTGGCTTAACGGTGTATGGCTACGTGAAGACCTTAACCCAGAGCAGTTTGCTGCTAAATATCAGGAGTGGGCACTTAATCCACAGTACTTGATGCAGATTTTGCCACTGATCCAGCAACGTGTAGAAAAGTTCTCTGATGTAGCACCGCTAGCGGGCTTCTTCCTATCGGGTATGTTACCGATTAAAGAATCAGACTTTGAACACAAAAGCGTAACGCTAGATGATGCTAAGCGCATTTTGCAATTTAGTGTTTGGTTCTTGGATACAGAAAGCAACTGGGATAAAGACCACCTGTTCGCACAGCTCAAACAGCTAGCAGAGCAGATGGGCTACAAGCTACGTGACTTCTTGTTCCCGTTGTTTATCGCCATTGCGGGTACTAACCAAACGGTTTCTGTCATGGACTCTATGTCGATTCTTGGCCCAGATATGAGCCGTGCGCGTTTGCGCCACGCGGTTAATCTATTGGGCGGCCCATCGAAGAAAGAAGCAAAACGATGGGAAAAAGAGTTTAGAGAGGTTGTTGCTGGTATCGAGTAGCTAGCAATAGATAAAGTAAACGATAGATAAATCAAAGGCCTGCCATTGCAGGCCTTTTTTATATCTGCTTGGTTGAACTCTGCGCTCAAGTAGTTGACGTATTTCAGCTGCGGTTTGATTACAAAAAATCTTAGCTGCGTATGGCTAGTAACCTGTGAATAAGAAGATGAGAACAGATGTCGTTATAGCAATAAACAAGGTTTGCACACCACTGCGTAACCAAGATGTACCAGCGATTCGACCCAGAAAAACACCCAGCAGGAAAACAATAATCAAGGCTAAAATAATGGCTAGAAAAAGAGGTGAAATCGGTAATACAACTCCTGCATGAGTCAATAGCAGAGGGCTAAGGATCACTAACGAAATGAATAGCGGTGCTGATCCATTCACCAGTGCAATCATGATAGGCACCCAGCGGGCTGCTTCAGAATGTGCAGATTCCTGTAAATCCTCCAGCATAGCTTCTTCCAGCTTAAGAAGAGCACGCCGTCTTTCGGCCAGCTCACTAATGTAAGCGCTGCTCACGCCGCTCACACCTAAAGCAATGGAGGCACCTAAACACGCGTTAATGGTAATGCTTAGTTGGGTAGAAGCGCTGAACTGGAAACCAAGAATCATTCCGAGCATAGTTAACGCACCGTCAAAACCATTCACAACAAAATATCGCCGTGCAATCCCTTGAGAGCGTGTGATGTTTAACAGAAATTCAGCTCTTGTGAAAATATTCATAAGCGTCAGCTGTTTGGCTCGTTTTTAACTTCGACCTCATCGATGCTGTGCAAGGCGCCACCCATTTTATTAATCACATCTTGCAGAAGATCAAAATCAATCAGCGCTGCTTCAACCGATACTTCCAGTGACTCAGTTTTTTCATCGACAGCGATCACTGTTACGTTAACGGTACTGCCTTCAATAACAGCGCTTAATGCTTGGCAAAACTCAAGCGCGTTAGGGTGATGAGGCTTTAAAACATCAAGTACTACTCTTTTAACAGCGATCATAAAGAGGCCCTCTGTCTGTTCTTTTTATTGGTTCCTTAACTCATCTTGCCTAAAAGTGGCGCATAGGTCACTGCCTTACATCATAAGTTAGTGATATAGAGGCCGCAGCAGAAAGGATAAAACGATAGGTTCTAGGTGAGTATCTACATTCGTTGATGTCATGTTTTGATGGTAGGCGCCCCAATAGATTGAATCGCTTAGATAAAGCCTAAAAATGTGTTTGACATTAATGTGAAATATGGGATGATACGCGTCGTTTCAAAGCGCACTTATTTTACTCCCCCAAGTGTGTTTAAAGATGGGGCCTTAGCTCAGCTGGGAGAGCGGTTCGCTGGCAGCGAACAGGTCAGCGGTTCGATCCCGCTAGGCTCCACCATCTAAAGCAGTTTTCTCGTTACTCTCAGAGTCTTTACATATGTCTTCTTTCGTTTTGTGCTGCACCTGTTATATCTAGGTTGTAATGAACGAAAAATTCCGAACTATGTATTGTCTTAAAAATGGCACTGATTAAGTCTTTCTCAAGTTGTCTACTGCGCTCTACCTGGTTATCGCATTAGAGGGACATAAGTAGCCGCAGATCGTATAATCCAATAAACCTGTCCTCTTTATTATCAGAATGTAATGATGTTGCAATAGCGGGAACACAGTGACTTTACCCGCGTTATGAGATGCCCTTATGAAAAAGCCATTGACCCAAGAAACCTCACCAACTGTCGAGACGCTTGATGATCTAGCAACGCTGGCAAACTACTCGCTCATGGATACTCTCAACCCCGATCCTGATGCGAAAGCAAACGGTGTCGATCATGCGCCGCGGCAGGTCTTTTCGGGGCATTATGTTCCCGTCAAGCCTACGCCAATAAAAGACCCTGAGTACGTTACGCATAGCAAGGACTTCTTTAGCGAACTAGGCTTTACAGACAGTCTGGCGCAGTCAGATGATTTTGTTCGAATGTTCTCTGGTGATATCTCACAGGTGCCTGCACCGATGCGTAAGGTCGGTTGGGCTTGTGGTTACGCGCTTTCTATCTTTGGAACCGAATACTACCAGCAGTGCCCGTTCCAAACGGGTAACGGATACGGTGACGGACGTGCCGTTTCCGTGCTTGAGGCCGTTATCAAGGGTAAACGTTGGGAGATGCAGCTCAAAGGAGGCGGCCGTACACCATATTGTCGCGGAGGGGATGGCCGTGCTGTCCTGCGATCAAGTATCCGGGAGTTTCTGGCACAGGAATATATGCACGCACTTGGGGTGCCAACGTCACGGTCTTTGAGTTTGTTCGTGTCTAAAACAGAGAAGGTTCAGCGGCCGTGGTACTCACCGGGTTCGCGCTTGCAAGACCCAGACAGAATGATATCGGAGCCTGTTGCTATCTCGACGCGTGTCGCGCCGTCGTTCATTAGGGTCGGGCAACTCGAACTTTTTGGTCGCCGTGCCCGTAAGCAAGAGCATCCAAAAGCGATGGAGGAGCTCGAAAAGATTGTTTTGCACTTGGTCGATCGTGAGTACGCTAACGTTATCGATAATAAGCTACCCACCGCCGAAAAAGTGGTGTTGCTTGCGCGTGAGTTTCGTAGCCGCCTTGCTTCGCTTGTTGCTAACTGGATTCGTGTTGGTTATTGCCAGGGCAACTTTAACGGTGATAATTGCGCCGCAGGAGGTTTTACTCTCGACTACGGCCCGTTCGGGTTTTGTGAAGAGTTCGACCCGCAATTTCAACCTTGGACGGGTGGCGGGCAGCACTTCTCGTTTCTTAACCAGCCTATAGCTGCGGAACGTAACTTCCACATGTTTTGGGCAACACTACGGCCGTTGCTGGCATCGCAGCCGGACTCTTTGCAACAGCTCGACGAGATACGCAGTGGTTTTGCAGATGAGATGCAAATGAGAATGGAAGCAATGTGGGCTGCCAAGCTTGGGCTTGGCGCTTTTCATGCAAATTTGTTCAGCGAACTCGAAACACTTATGGTGCAAACGCCTGTTGATTACACCGTCTTCTTTCGTGAGCTATCGAATGTGCCTAACGACATTAGCACACTGCAAAAAAGCTTCTATATAGGAGCAGCGTATGAGTCCGACCCCGAAGGGATGGGTAAACGCTGGTCAGAATGGCTGACACAATGGAAGTCGCTCATCACCAGTGGGCATTATGCTCAGTCCTGTTCCCGTGAAGAGCTCTCTAAACAGATGAAACTCGTTAACCCAAAATACAGTTTGCGAGAGTGGTTCGTTGTGCCCGCGTATCAGCAAGCAGCCGCAGGGAACTACTCCCTAGTGAGAGAACTGCAAGAAGTTATGACGCAGCCATATGCTGAGCAATCGAAAGAGGTTGAAGATAAATATTATAGACTGAAGCCGCCGGAGTTCTGTGAACTCGGTGGCGTGTCACACTATAGCTGTTCATCGTGAGTTATCAGGTCTTTAGATAATACGGTGATAAACATAGACTGGAGTAAAAAGATTGAATCACATCACATTGCTTGATGGGGGCATGGGGCAAGAGCTATTACGCAGAAGCTCTCGTGCAACTACACCTCTTTGGTCTGCCGATATTATGTTGCATGAGCCAACGCTGGTTCGAGATTTACACCTTGATTTTATTAAGAGTGGAGCCCGAGTCATCACGCTCAATACCTATACGGCAACACCGCAGCGCCTTGCCCGTGAAAATGAGCTTGCTCAATTAAAGAACCTTCATCGGTCTGCTATGGATGCAGCCTTAGGTGCAGTACAGCTAGCCGAGTCTAATGATGTTGCAATAGCGGGGTGTTTGCCGCCGTTAGTCGCAAGTTATCGCCCAGATGTATCGCTATCGTATGAGGATTCACTTGATGCTTATCGTCGTCTTGTTGAGTTGCAAGCACCTGCCAGTGACCTTTTCTTGTGTGAAACTATGGCTTCAATAAATGAGGCGCGCGCAGCTTGTACAGCGGCAATGGAAAGTGGCAAGCCCGCATGGGTAGCACTAACAGTCAGTGATTTTCATCCGGGGCAGCTACGTAGTGGCGAGTCACTAAATGAAGCGCTGCAAGTACTCGAATCTTTGGGGGCCGATGCGATCCTATTAAATTGCAGCCACCCCGAGGCTATTAATGGTTGTTGGCCTCAGTTGCGTAGCGTAGATAAGAAGATTGGTGCTTATGCCAATGGCTTTGTTTCGGTAGGACCGCTGCTGCCGGGTGGCACTGTTGAGCAGCTAGAAGTGCGCCAAGACTTGAGCCCACAACAGTACGCTGAATATGCTATGGGTTGGGCAAGAGGTGGAGCATCGATTATTGGTGGCTGCTGCGAGATTGGCCCAGCACACATAAAAGCGCTGCATGAAAGTTTGTGCAGTGAAGGATTTCTCTAAACTAGAACCCATAGCCAGTTAGGCTTACATAGCCTCAAGCCATTTAGTCTTGTCTCAGAAGCCCGCTTATTGCGGGCTTTGTTGTTTTCTGTGTTCAATGTTGTCTGTTTAGTGGCTCCCAAAGAATGTAGTGGAGGCACATAGCGCTTACAAATCTAAAAATTAAGCATGCATGAAGGGCGTTTTTTAAGAGTACTGCTATACTTTGAATTATGTATTTCACCTACATATAGTGAGGTGTTTTTGATCGGTTAACTCACAAAGTAATTTAGTCGATGTACGTTATGTTGGGGCAATCTCTTAAGTAGGTGTGTGGAGTTAATTAGTCAGCTTAATAGTATAAGTTGACGGCATATTGGGTTAGGTGTTTTACGAATAGTGTTCAATACAGCTAATACTGGTGGGCAATTTTCATCGCTAAATTAAGTATTAAATATAACCATATTTATAGCATGCTCTAAAAAATCATTATAAAAATAAATAAAGTCTATCCTCTGCGATTGAGATATCTGAATGAAAATTAAAAATAGAATTGCCTTAGCTACCGGTGCATGTCTTACGCTTTCTTCCGTTATTTTATTAAGCGTTGTTGCTTGGAAAAATAATGAAGTAGAAGCCCAAACAGTAGCTCTGGTTAGCCAAGAACTAACAGATAAAGCTCGTGAACAACTATCTACCTTGTCTGATGCTCAAGCAGGAAAAACTGCAGCCGAGCTGAATAAAGCGCTATATGTTGCTAAGAGCATGGCAGACACTATGGGTAGTTTCATCAGCCAAAATGGACGAGATACTCAGCGGCAACCTTTTTATGAATATACCAAAGACGTCCTTGAGCAAAACACGAACGTCATGGGAACCTATATTGCGTGGAAAAAGAATGCGGTAGATGGTAAAGATCAAGATTTTATCGGTAACAAGCATACTTTTGAAAACGGGCAATTTGCACCCTATTGGTTTCGTAATGGTGATGGCAGTTTAGGTTATCGACCGTTAAACCTTACAAAAGTTTATGCAGATATAGAAAAAGGAAGTACCGATTCTGCATGGTATACCTGCCCTTTGGAGACAACTAAAACTTGCTTAGCCGAGCCTTATTCGTGGGAAGCGGGGGGGCGTACCATTGTCGGCACATCGATTACCTTGCCAGTGTTAGTTGATGGCAAAGTTAAAGGTATTACAGGCATTGATATGGAGCTTAGTTTTTTAAGCAAGCTGGTAAACGAAGCAGATCAATCACTTTACTCTGGCCAAGGGCAAGTTCTATTGATCAGTAATACAGGGCTTGTCGCAGCCGATTCAGATGGACAGCACGCTCTTGCTAAAGTCTATCAAGGTGAGCTGAAAGAGCAGTTATTAACGTTAGTTGCCAATGGTGAGAAACAAATACTGCAAGCTGATGGGCACTTATGGGCAGTTCAACCTATTCGCCTTGATAGTGTTAATACTCCTTGGGCTGTTGTTATTAACTTGGATGAATCAGTCGTATTAGCGGGTGCGATCAAGACCCAGCAATCCATGTCTAAACAATTTAATGAAAGCCTAGTAACATCTATTATCATAGGTTTAATCATCACGGGCTTAGGTATCATCTTACTCACCATTATTGCTCAGAGTATCGCTGCTCCTATTCGTCGTGCAGCAGATATGATTAACCAACTCGTCTCCCACGATGGTGATCTTACACAACGACTGACATTGCAAAGAGATGATGAGGTAGGTGACTTAGCCAATGGTATTGATGCCTTTATCGAAAAGACCCATGTCATTGTCAAAGATATAGCCGCTGAGATGGTAAATGTTGAACGCTCAACCTGTCGAGCTTCTGATATATCTAGTAATAGTGCTCTAGGTATTGAGAAGCAACGGGCTGAAGTGGATCAGATTGCTGCAGCCATTACCCAGTTGGCTGCATCTGCTAGTGAAGTTGCGCAAATTGCGATAACCACTGCCGATTCATCCAGTGAAGCTAAAGGCTCTGTCGATAGTAGCGCCATGAATCTTGACGAGAGTACCAGCTCTATTCGTGAGCTTTCTGAACAGATTAGTAACACAACAGAGCTGATGGATCTGCTTGCTCAAGACAGTAACAATATCAGCCAAATCGTAGATGCTATTCAAGGTATTTCCGAACAAACTAACCTTTTGGCGCTAAACGCTGCGATTGAAGCGGCCCGTGCAGGTGAGTCTGGTCGAGGCTTTTCCGTTGTTGCCGATGAAGTGCGTAACCTGGCATCAAAAACACAACAGTCGACAGGAGAAATCCAGACACTGATCGATAAACTGCAGGGACGTGCTAAAAGTGCAGTGCATGCGATGCAAAAAGGGAATGAGCAATCAGGTAACTGCTTAGTATTGTCAGAAGAAGCCTCTCAACATTTGCAACATGTTGTTACAGCGATTTCTGAAATAGATAACATGACTACTCAAATGGCGAGTGTGGTTGAAGAGCAAAGAGCGGTTACAGAAGATATCACTCGTAACATTGTTAATATAAGTGATGAGACCAATTTAGTATCAGACGGTGTTGCTGAGGCTAACCAGGAAAGCCAATCACTGCTCAGTCTGGTGAAAAAACTGGAAAACCAACTGGGTCGCTTCCGCTACTAATGGTGTTAGTTGAGTAGATGATTTAGTAGTTGTAGCGTTTGCTCAACACACACGTTAAGCATTTTCCGCCCATCGGGCGGAAAATTCCTGAATGATTAATGTTTGTTAAAGTAGTCTATGCAGTCTTTTTCTGAAAGGGCTTTGCTGTGGTAGTAACCTTGAAAAATAGTGCAGCCTAGATCAACGAGCCTTTCTCGTTGTTCAATTGTTTCTACATATTCGGCAACAATGTCAATTTGTTGCGATCGACCAAGTTCGGCTATTGTATGGATAATATTTGAGTTGGCCTCATTTACAAGAACGTCAACAGTGAGTGATCCATCAATTTTAAGCGTGTGTACTTTAAATCTGCGCATATATAACAGTGACGAGTGACCCATTCCAAAATCATCCATCGCTAAACGTATTCCCATGTTAGATAATTTCGAAAGTGTTTCATTCACTGTGGGCGTATCGTAGATTGTATGAGATTCAGTGATTTCAAGTTCGATATCTTGCGGAGCTAAAGAATATTTTTGTAATGTATTTGAAATTAGGGTCGGCAGTTCTTTATCCAGTAGCTGTAATGGCGATATATTAATTGCCATGTTTATGTTGTAACCCAGAGTTTTCCAACGAGCCGTGCAGGCGCAAGCGTTTTCTATCACCCAGGCGCCTAGTCTGTTAATTTCGTTATTCTCTTCTGCTAAGTTTACAGCTAGTAATGGTGGTAAGTTGCCATGCCTTTCATGTTTCCATCGGAGCAGTGCTTCGACTCCGACAATTTGTCCTTTAATGTTGTGCTTTGGCTGGTAAGCTAAAGATAGCTTGTCATTTTCTAAATCAGACTTCAGTTCTGTTAATAGCCCTCTTGCAATCAGCCCTATATGGTCCTGTCGAACTGACACCGTTATTTTTTGCTCATTTGTCTGAATTACTTTTGCGGCCTTAGCAAAGGATACCTTTTGAAGTTGCAGGCGTTTTTTTTCAGCCTTTTTAACAAACGGAATGTATAGCAGGGTACCGATAACAATTTCTGTAAATTGAAACAAGGCGCCATGCCATGAACCGGTTATTATCCATCCTGAAATAATAGGAGGGGTGGTCCAAGGAATTGATATGGGTAGAAAAACTAAAAATCCCAGTTGAACCGACAGTACCGTTATCACACTGAACAGTACTGGTATTCCTATGAACGGGATTAAATAGGAAGGGTTAAGTACTAGTGGTAATCCATATAAAACGGGTTCGTTAATATTGAAGATCGAAGGTAGTATGGATATTTGAGCAATTTTTCTTTGTTGCCCTTCTTTCACAACTAGTGCTATCGCTATCAATAAACTCATAGTTGCACCGGCGCCACCGAGTAGCACAAAATTGTTTAGTAAAGGGCGTGATGCAAAGTTCTCGTTATAGGCTAATTGAGTTAAATCAAAAAAATCTCTGGCGTACGTATCTAATATGTAACCGCCATGAACGCCTAAGTACCAAAAAATTTGGTTAATTAATGTCACTAAGCTATTTAAAACTAGCGCAGAGTACTCACTATCTTGAAGTAGATTAATAACAGGGAGAAAAAGGTGTTCATCCAGTGGAGGGGTTTTAGAGAGTAATATAGAAATAACTAATATTAATAGGCCAGTAAATATAATAGGTACGCTCATTTTAATCGAATTATATACTGTTAAATCGGTATCGTATGGCATATCAAACCAATCTAGTGATCGACTTTTAATGACTGTAAATAATACCTCAGTGGTGACAATTCCAATAATAATGGCAGGTAATACGGAGCTCTGTCCCATAGCGTCATAGGTTAGTGAACCGGTGCCCTCTAAAAACAATATAAAGTTCATGAAAGCTGATATTCCAACCATCAAAGGTGAAATTTTACTGGCGCTAGGAAGGCTTGAGTTTAAACGTAAGGTAAGGTGAACAGAAACCGCAATCGCTAGAGCACAACTTAAAATGCCATGAGAAGAGTTGATGGCTATTTATAAGTGTTCAACCCAGGTGCTTCCAAATAAACCTATCATCAAGTCTTGATAGCCCTGATAAGGGAAGTGAAGCAGCAGGATTGAAATGACGCCAAAAAATGTTAGCGGTAATAGGGTGATGAAACCATCTCGGATGGAGTATAGCCATACAGAACCCCTGTTATTCGTCATACGATCCTTTTATGAAAACTAAATAAGAAAGGCTGTTTGAAATACATTTTTATCAGGAAAAAAGTTATGCTGCAAATATCCACAATTTTTATATAGAGTTTTCTTGATGGTTTTTTTATTTAGTGGTCATAAAATTGTAAGCCAATAGCTAGCATCTCTTGAGTTTTCATTGTGGCTCTACTAGAGAAGGTGTGACTTTTTAAAGCAAGATTCGGGTCGATTCTTTTCTGCTAGGTTCTTATTATCTACTCTATATTCCATTGATAAATTCGTAGCATGTTAGCTGGAGACGCGATGCATCATGATTGATCAAGACAGTATGAATTACACTCGCATTGCTGAGGCAATCGCATATATAAAAGATAACTTTAAAGAGCAGCCTTCTTTGAATGAAGTTGCAGCGGCAATTAGCCTTAGTCCGTTTCATTTTCAACGGCTGTTTTCTGATTGGGCTGGTGTGAGCCCTAAAAAATTCATGCAATATATCAGCATTGAACATGCAAAAGGGCTACTTAAAGATCAGCACTTGAGCTTGCTTGATACAGCTTATGAAACAGGGCTTTCAGGTACCAGTCGTTTGCATGATTTGTTCATCAATATAGAAGGGATGACACCAGGAGAATTCAAAAAAGGAGGCGACGCCCTGCAGATAAACTACAGTTTTTCGCAGACTCCTTTTGGCCAAGTTATTGTTGCATCCACGGGAAAAGGTGTTTGCCATATAGCCTTTGAAGAAAATGCAGAGCAAGCTTTAACAACGCTTAAGCAGCGCTTCCCTTATGCCTTGTATCAACAAAGCACTGATAAATTACAACAGGATGCCTTGTTAATTTTTCAAAAGGATTGGCAGCAATTAGATAAAATTAAGCTCCATCTTCATGGCACTGCATTCCAATTAAAAGTGTGGGATAGCTTACTTAAAATACCCAAAGGACGCCTTGCTAGCTACGGAGAGATTGCAACTGCCATTGGTAACCCTAAAGCCTCTCGTGCTGTTGGTACGGCTATTGGTAGTAACCCAGTGGCTTTTCTTATCCCTTGTCATCGCGTTATTCAAGCCAGTGGTAGTGTTGGTGGTTATATGTGGGGATCTACCCGAAAATCTGCCATTATCGGTTGGGAAGCATCCCAAAAAGCGACTTTATAGTTATCTTTAATCGTATGAGAAGTAAATACTAAACATGGACCTTTTCGAGCAAATGGAGGGTGCGCCACGTAATCTGCTCCCTTATGATGGCATCGTGCAATATTATGGTACTGTCATGTCGTTATCTGAGGCAGACAATTACTATGAGACTTTGCTCAGCGCTATTGAATGGAAAAATGACGAGGCAGTGATCTTTGGTAAAAAAATTGTCACCAAGCGTAAAGTTGCTTGGTATGGCGATATCCCTTTTCCCTATACCTATTCCAACACCACTAAAACGGCATTACCGTGGACAAAAGCGCTGTTGGCGCTTAAAGCGCTAGTCGAAAAAGAAAGTGGCGAAACTTATAATTCTTGTTTGCTCAACCTTTATCATGAGGGCAGCGAAGGTATGGCTTGGCACAGTGATGCCGAACTCGACTTAAAGAAAAACGGTGCTATTGGTTCTTTGAGTTTGGGGGCGGTAAGAAAATTTTCTTTCAAGCACAAAAGATCAAAAGAGAGCATTTCACACGTGTTACAACATGGCAGCTTGCTCGTTATGAAAGGGGAAACTCAAACGCATTGGTTACATCGTCTCCCGCCCACAAAAGTGGTTTTTACGCCACGTATTAACCTGACTTTCCGTACCATTGAAGCGAGCTAAGTTGTGCTCGATATTCATCGGTTAATATAAAAGGCATTTACGCGCTATAAACAAGATTAATGCCGATGGTGATTAGTAAAGAAAAGGCAATTCTACGCATGTTCTTGTTGCTTAAAGGAGGAGGGTAATACTTCCCTAATAAGGTAAATGCTGCGACAACGGGTAAGCAGAGTAAGCTTGTCCAAAGCATTTCAAAGCTGAGCTGACCCTGAATACCTAAAACACATAATCGTAAAATGTTCATGACCAGGAATGCGGTAATTAAGCATAAGCGAATCGTTTGTAATGGTAATGGCTGGCGATAGAATTGATAAACCAACGGTGGGCCAGCGATACTGAATAAGCCTCCAAATAAGCCAGCGGCAAAGCCCGCAGCGGTGAAAGATAAGTGACAGCTACGTTCTTTTTTAGGTTCGGGCTTAAGTAAAATAAAAAGTCCTCCTCCGATGATAGTAATGCCTAAAATCCACTGTAATACCTGTGTAAATTCGTTGCTTAAATAGCTTAATAACATTACGCCAAGCACTAATGCAGGGAATAGCCCTAAAAGGGAATACAGCAAAGCAGGTTTATCAAGCGATTTTAGGTTTCCGTATAAGGCAATAGGGCCGTTGGCAAGCATCAAAAAACTGATGATTACAGATGAAAAAGTGACTGATGCTAGCTCAAACTGTACAACGAAACCCAATATGATCATGCCTAAAGCAAAGCCGGTAACGGTCTGCACATAGGTACCCAAAGCAACTGTCAGCAAAAAAGGCAGTAACTGTTCAAGCTGCATAAAAGTAGTCGCTCTAGTGAAAGTAAAGAGGTAGAAGATGATACGTGAGGTATTTTCTTCATAATCTCAATTGGTTGACATAGCAGCATAAGTAAGTGATGGATAGAGTGCTAGAGCCAGTTTTAGAATAAAAAAAGACCTCTGTACGCACATAGCTATTAACTTATAAGGTTGTTTTTTTGTATGTGAAGAGAAGGAGATTAGTCGTTATCACAATGGTGCGCTAAACCTGACCTAACATGGGATGAGAGATCAGGTTTGCGTTTATCAACTGATGTTATATCAGGGATTATTTCTCTTTGTTTAGGTTGGCTCTAACGGTCTCGCTATACCATTGCATAAAGTTGATCACCGCGAACTCGTATGTTTCAGAGTAAGGACCGGGCTGGTAACCAATCGAGTTAATACCTCGTTGGTTTTCTTCACCCAAGATGCGGTCTTGATCATTGGTTGCATCCCATACTTGACGTAGTCTTTCTACATCATAATCAACACCTTCAACGGCATCTTTATGTACAAACCATTTAGTGGTTACCAATGATTCTTGTGCAGAAATAGGTAAAACGCGGAATACAACAAAGTGGTCACTTTGCATGTGGTTCCACGAGTTTGGTAGGTGCAAAATACGCATAGAACCAAGCTGTGGATTCTTGATGCGCCCGAGTAGTTTTTTGCTACCTTCCATGCCATCTATGGTCATAGCCTGCGTGCCTTTTTTCAATGGCATACGGACGATACGGTTACGCTTACCAGGGCCAAAGCTGCGATGCTCGTGTGGAATACCTTCTGCATCCCATTCAGCGGCTTGTGCGTTGTAATGTTCTACAAAATCTTTGGGTGCGCGAGGATCATTAGTGTCGTCCCATTCTAGCAAGCTGTTAAGTAATTCTGGATGGTTAGCAGCACAATGATAGCATTCTCGGTTGTTCTCGATAACGAGCTTCCAGTTAGCTTTTTCATACATGTTGGACTCCACCGCAAGCTTGGTGTTTTCCACATCGTACGGTTCCATGTATTCATTAAGTGTTGCTAGAAACTCATCAAAGTCGCCCTGAGGTTCTTCTTTTGCAAGGCTAATAAAAATGAATCCGCCAGCGTTTTTACAAAAGGCTTTCTTTAAGCCGTTCTGTTTCATGTCGAAGCTTTCGCCCATTTCGGAGCCAGCAAAAAGTAAGTTGCCTTTTAAGTCGTAAGTCCATGTATGGTAAGGACAAACTAGATTAGCAACCTTGCCTCGGTGCTTAGTACAAATACGTGAGCCACGGTGGCGGCAGGTATTGTGGAATGCGTTAATATTGCCTTCTGCATCACGTACAATCAGAACAGGGTTTTGGCCGATTTCGACAGTGAAGTAGTCACCTTTAGTAGGGATTTCGCTGGTCATGCCAACAAATAACCACTCCTTCTGGAAAACCTCTTCCATATCTACGCGGAACATCTGTGGGTCGTTGTACAAGGGCTGTGGAAGTGAGTAGTCAGGCTCACGTGTTTCTAACAGCTGCTCCATCTCCTTTCGTGCATCAGCATAGGAGGCGCTGGTGACGTTTAGCAGATCGTTCTGGTTCATTTGTTCTTATCCTCGTTAGCACCAGAGTGTGCGTAAATTTTTTCTTGTTTCGGCGTAAAACCCCTACGTTATGTAGCAGCATTGACCTTGTGCTAATCCTCTTATAATAGGGCGCAGGCAGTTTGACCATTTACGACACGAAAGCATCTCTAAATCGACCTACTGGTGCAGTGAAATTGGATAAGTGTCGCTATGAGCAAGTTTTTGTCGCTATTGGCTAAATGAGTAATGAGTACAGGGCTGAGAATGCACGCATAAAGTTCCATTCATGCGAAGAATAATAGAGAGAAGAGCGATGGCAAATCCAGCAGCGGTAGCGGTGAATACCGATGCATTCATACCGGTTAATACACAAACATGGGTGAATGGTCGTCATAATGTACGTTGTGTAAAAGTTATTGATGAAACCTGGGATGTAAAAACGTTTTGTTTTATGGCAGAACAGCCGGTTATGTTCTTTTTTAAACCGGGGCAATTTGTCACGCTGGAGCTAGAGATTGAAGGCCAGCAGGTGATGCGTTCTTATACGATATCGAGTTCTCCTTCGGTACCTTATAGCTTTTCCATTAGTGTTAAGCGTGCGCCGGGCGGGCATGTGTCTAATTGGTTGCATGACAACTTAGAAGAAGGGCATGAATTAGCAGTACATGGCCCGGTAGGTCAGTTTAACTGTATCGATTACCCAGCAACCAAAGTCTTGATGTTATCAGGTGGTGTTGGCATTACGCCTGTGATGTCGATGGCACGTTGGTTTTTTGATACCAATGCCGATGTAGATATGGCGTTTGTCCATAGCGCGCGTACATCAAAAGATATTGTGTATCAGCGTGAACTTGAGCATATGTCCTCGCGAATCACTAACTTCACCTTACATGTGATTTGTGAAAAAGTTGAGCGTGGTCAGTCTTGGTCGGGTTATCGTGGTTATCTTGATCAGGCGAAGTTGTTAATGATGGCGCCAGACTTTATGGAGCGTGAAGTCTTTTGCTGCGGGCCAACACCTTATATGAAAGCGGTTAAAGCGTTGCTAGAAAGCAATGGTTTTGATATGGACCGTTACCATGAGGAGTCGTTTGGTGCGACACCAGTTGATGTTGAGGAAGATGCAATAGAGCAGGCTGAGATCGCTCAGGAAGAAACTGACGCACTTGTTCCAGCGGACATGGTACGAGTTGAGTTCTTCTCTGCTGGTAAAAGCATACAAATCTCTCCGGGTGAAACGGTGCATGCCGCGGCTTCTAAGTTGGATCTACAGATTCCAAAAGCATGTGGTATGGGGATTTGCGGTACCTGTAAAGTGTTAGTGACAGCGGGTGAGGTAACAATGGAGCATAATGGTGGTATTACAGATGAAGACGTTGCTGCCGGTTATGTCTTATCATGTTGTAGTGTGCCTAACGGTGATGTGGTCGTTGATTTTTAATAACGGCTATGTACGGTTTAGCTGTTGTACTTACCTTGATGCGTAAATAGAGAGTCTGATGGAAGCAGAACATATAGAGATTGCGGGGTTTCTAAAACAGTTTCAGCCTTTTAGTGGCTTGCCTGATGAAACCATCAATACGGTTGCTCAACAGATAGAAATTGCTTATTACCGAGCTGATAGCGATATTTATCAATTTGGGGATGAAATACACGACTTGTGTGTGATCCGTAGCGGTTCTGTTGAAATCTATCGCCGTAATGGTGATCTCTATAATCGCTTAAGCCCTGGTGGGCTGTTTGGGCAGATGGGGTTGTTGATGAATAATCGCGTTCGCCTGCCCGTTCGTGCGTTAGAAGACACGCTGATCTACTTTATTCCTGAGTCAGTTTTTGTTTTATTGTGTGAGCAGTTTGAAGCATTCGCCTATTTTGTCGAAATGGATGACCACTCAAACTTACAGCATGCGGTATCAGGTAAGGAGAGTAATAATTTAATGGTCTCTAAGGCGACCATGATGATTTCTCGCCAGCCTGTGATTGTTGAAAGCAGCGCTACTATTCGTGAAGCAGCAATAAAGATGACCGAAGAGGGAGTGTCATCTCTACTCATTGTTGATACGTTATCATCTGATGACAATGAGTCTGAAAACCAAGAGCAAAGTGGTGAACCCCAAGTTGTGGGTATTATTACTGATCGAGATATGCGTACCCGAGTGGTATCGACAGGAATTTCATCGGATGTTGCGATAGAGCAGGTGATGACGACCGATCTTCTTACTCTCGATAGTGATGCATATGCGTTTGAAGCGATGCTTTGTATGCTTCGCTATAACCTGCATCACCTTCCTATCTTGGATAAAGGCAGGCCGGTGGGTGTCATCGCTGTGTCAGATATTGTCCGCTATGAGTCACAAAGCAGCTTATATATGGTGAGTACTGTATTTCGTCAGAACAGTGTGGAAGAACTTAAACTGTTGTCTGAAGAGGTATCTCCCTGTTTTGTACGTTTAGTGAATGAAGATGCTAACTCTCATATGATTGGTAGTGCTATGTCTGTTATAGGACGTAGCTTTAAGCAGCGCTTACTAGAATTAGCCGAAGAGCACTTAGGCGCACCTCCTATACCTTATTGCTTTTTGGCGCTTGGTTCGATGGCGCGAGATGAGCAGCTGATTATTACCGATCAGGATAACGCCCTAATTTTAGACAATAGCTACAACCCAAAACTACACGCTGAGTATTTTGAGGCACTGGCTAAATTTGTGAGTGATGGCTTGGCCGCTTGTGGGTATACCTATTGTACCGGCGGTATTATGGCAACCAATCCGCAGTGGCGAAAAACCAGGAAGGAGTGGGAGGCGTGCTTTGCCGACTGGATTGATAACCCTGTGCCTGAAGCATTACTTAATTGCTCGATATTTTTTGACCTTGAAGGTGTTTGGGGAAAGGTGAAATGGGCTGAACAGCTTAACTTTTTTGTGGCAAAAAAAGCATCTCGTGAACCACGGTTCTTGTCTAACTTGGCGCGTAATGCTTTGAGTCGAACGCCTCCATTGGGTTTCTTTAAAAGTTTTGTTATGGAAAAAGATGGTGAGCATCGCAACTCAATCAATTTGAAGCGTCGAGGGACAGCACCCATCGCTGATTTAATTCGAGTGCATGCACTGGCTGTAGGTTCCCAAGCAAGAAATTCTTTTGAAAGGCTAGAGGATATTATTAAGGCGGGGATTGTTCCTGAAGGGCGTATTTCGGACTTAAGAGATGCGCTTGAGTTTATATCGATGGTAAGAATCCGCCATCAAGCTTTAGATATTGCCGCACAACGTCCAGCAGATAATAATATTGAGCCTGAGCACTTATCTGAGTTTGAGCGGCGCAATCTGAAAGATGCTTTTCAGGTACTTAGTAACAGCCAGCGCTTCCTTAAATTTCGTTACCCCTAAATCTGGAATTCAGAATGTCGGGCTTTAACAATAAACATCAAGACAGCATTGATTGGTCGCTTAGAATGAGCGAACAAGCCGCTGCTGCACGTGATTCACGCTTACGTACATTCTATGAAAGCGGCAGTTTTTCTAAAGAGACGCCATTGAAAGAGGTATCTTTTGTTGCGCTGGATTTTGAAACTACTGGTTTAAATGCAAAAAAAGACGACATTGTCAGTATTGGATTGGTACCTTTTACACTGCAGCGTATCTACTGCAAAGAAGCAAAGCAGTGGATATTAAACCCTCGTCAGCACCTAGCGGAGGAATCGGTGGTGATTCATGGGATCACGCATTCTGATATCGATAATGCGCCAGATTTAATGGGTGTCCTTGAGCCTTTATTAAAAGCGCTGGCCGGACGAGTAGTGGTTGTTCATTATCGTTATATGGAGCGGGAGTTTCTTAATGAAGTGCTAATAAAGCGCTTGGGTGAAGGCGTCTATTTTCCGGTAGTGGATACCATGGATTTGGAAGCACGTGTATATCGTAATGGTTTTACGGCGCTGTGCTTACGCTTGATTGGCCGTAAACGAGCGTCAATTCGTCTTTCTGATAGTCGTACGCGTTATAGCCTGCCTTTCTATAGACAGCATGAAGCACTCACTGATGCGATTGCTACGGCGGAGCTGTTGCAAGCACAAATAGCTCACCGTTACTCTCCTGATACCCCTATTTCAGATCTATGGCTTTAAGCTATTCAACTGTATCTACAGTTTCTGATTTTCTCTTTGAGCACAAAAAACGCACCTATTGTAAGCAGAACATTTAATCAATAATGGCAGCTTAACAATGATACGTTTTTCGTGCTGTGTTAGTAGCGCTATAATTTATAGCGCTACTAACGTCCTAGCCTTGTTGTAATACTAGAGGCTGTAACGTTAAGATTTAACGCTATTATGTGGATCAATAACGTATTTCTTCGCCGCACCACCATCAAAGTCAGCATAGCCTTCAGGCGCTTGATCCAAAGAGATCATTTGAACATTAACTGCGTCAGCAATTTTCACTTTATCAAAAAGAATCGCCTGCATTAATGGGCGGTGGTATTTCATGACTGGACATTGGCCAGTATGGAATGAGTGGGACTTAGCCCAGCCTAAACCAAAGCGCATGCTAAGAGCACCTACTTTTGCTGCATCATCCATAGCACCAGGGTCTTCAGTTACATATAGACCCGGAATACCGATTTGTCCGCCTGCGCGGGTAATCTGCATCGCTGAGTTCAACACTGTTGCCGGAGCTTCTTGGCCGTGGTTGCAGCCACATGCATGCGCTTCAAAGCCAACGCAGTCTACAAAGGCATCAACTTCACGCTCACCCAGAATAACTTCTAGCTTATCGGCCATATCGCCATCTTCGCGAAGGTCGATCGTTTCGCAGCCAAAGCTTTCTGCTTGCTTGAGACGGTCTGTCACCATGTCTCCAACAATAACGCATGCAGCACCTAATAAATGTGCGGCAGCTGCCGCAGCTAGGCCTACAGGGCCAGCACCGGCGATGTATACGGTTGAACCTGGACCAACACCGGCAGTAACACAGCCGTGAAATCCAGTTGGGAAGATGTCAGACAGTAATGTTAAGTCTTTAATCTTTTCCATTGCTTGTTCAGGGTCTGGGAACTTAAGTAAGTTAAAGTCAGCGTAAGGCACCATGACGTATTCTGCCTGGCCTCCAACCCAACCACCCATATCGACATAACCATACGCAGCACCTGGGCGCGCAGGGTTAACGTTAAGACAAATACCTGTGTTGCCTTCTTTACAGTTACGACAACGCCCGCAAGCGATATTGAAGGGAACTGATACAACGTCACCAGGATGAAGGAATTCGACATCTGAGCCGCATTCAATTATTTGTCCGGTAATCTCATGGCCTAATACTAAACCGGCTTCTGCCGTTGTTCTTCCGCGCACCATGTGTTGGTCAGAACCACAGATATTGGTTGTTAACACACGTAAAATAACACCGTGGTTGCACTTTCTTTTACCAATGGAGAGTTCTGGAAATGCGATCGATTCAACGGCAACTTCGCCGGGGCCTTTATAAACAACCCCACGGTTATCAAAGTGACTAGTCATGTATACACTCCTGTTATTTTTATGGTTGGATCTATTTTAAAAACCACTCTATGCTGAGCGGCGTTTTACGACATGACTGTAACGACCAGATACGTGTCTATTTCAGACATTTTAGAAATTTATAATACTTTTATGCTGCTGGGGGCTAAGCAAAAAGATTGCTGGCATACAGCAACATTTGATATTTATCAGGTAATAAATATTCATGTGTCGTTTTTGAGTAGGATTTGCTGTTTAATCGTCGTTTTTTGATGTGTTTGATTTTATTTGAGGGATATTATTGGTGATAATTCCACGATAAATTTTGTGCGAAAATAGCAGGGTTACAACAGTTGAATTTTAGCTGCCATTAATGCCATTCAAGCTTAAAAAATTGACGTTCTGGAAGGTATGAACTGACAATGAAACCGAAATTTGAACTAATAGTTCTTAGATAATAATTATAAATAAGTATCCACCTCTTACTGTGAAAAACAGAGGAGTTTGGTGAGGACTCTACAATGACTTCAATTGATACGCTTAGCCCTGCGCTCAAAAACAAAAAACTAACTCGTGTTGGCTTCTTACTGCTAGATAACTTTACTATGATTGCTTTATCGTCGGCGATAGAGACGCTAAGGATGGCTAATCAATTGTCGGGTGAAGAGCTTTTTAGTTGGCAATTAATTTCAGAAGATGGCTGTTTGGTTAAAGCCAGTGATGGACTCTCGTTCACACCTGATTTTTCTATACAAAATGCTCCCGCATTAGATATTGTGATTGTAGCGGGTGGTGTTGATATAACCCGCAGTTTTACGCACAAGCAGGTAAGTTGGTTGCGTATGTTGGGCCGCAAGAACTATACATTAGGTGGTATCTGTACAGGCGCTTATGCACTAGCGCATGCCGGCTTGTTAGATGACCATGAGAGCAGCATTCATTGGGAATGTTTGGCTTCTTTGCAAGAGCATTACCCTAAAGTGCGCTGCAATAACCGCTTGTACAGTATAGATAGAAACCGCATGACATCATCTGGGGGCACGACGCCTATGGATATGTTTTTGAATTATATTGCGCTTCAGTATGGTGGTAAGTTATCCAGTGCCGTATCGGATATGTTTATCTGCGATCGAGTACGTGGTGAGTTTGATCAGCAGCGCGTGTCATTACGCCAGCTGCATACCAATGGCCAGCCGATGCCGAAGTTAGTTGATATTATAGAATTGATGGAAGCTAATCTTGAAGAGCCCATTGAGTTGGATGAGCTAGCCAGCTTTGTGTCGGTATCTCGCCGCCAGCTAGAAAGAATGTTTTTAAAACATCTGGACTGCTCGCCTTCCCGTTACTATTTGAAACTGCGTTTAGATCGTGCAAGGCAATTACTGAAGCAATCTAGCTTGTCTATTGTTGAGATTTCAGCCGCGTGTGGATTTGTGTCCACGCCGCACTTTAGCCGCTGCTATCGCAAGCATATAGGTATTTCTCCACGTGACGAGCGTAAAGGTATCTGGTCAGATACGGCACGCTCTAACGTGTTACGTGAGCCTCTAATAGATCAAGAGATCACTATTGCAGCAGGAATCAGATCAGCAACGGCTCTATTGCATGCGCAAACAGAGCCGAGTTACGGTTCGGTTGCTATTTAACAATTGGTTAACTAACTTTTAGCCTCGCAGTTAAATAAGCATCGACCTGTAAAGTGGTTGATGCTTATTTGTTTCATTAAAAGCTTTTAGTCTTTTAATACACTGCTTAACGACTGTGCCACATAGCTTAGGTTGTGCGCCGAAAGCCCTGCGATATTGATACGGCTTGAGTCCACCATATAGATCGAGTACTCATCACGTAATCGAGCCACTTGCTGTTTGTTAATACCCAAGAAAGAAAACATGCCTTTCTGTTGCGGTATAAAGCTAAAGTCCTGTGTGCATCCTGTTGCTGCAATTTCGTTTGCCAGCTGGTGGCGAAGTTGTAGAATACGGTTGCGCATAAGTGTTAGTTCGTCGTCCCAGCTTTTTGTCAGTTCTGCATTGCCTAATATGGTTTCGACAATAGCAGCGCCATGTGCTGGTGGCATTGAGTAGTGACCACGGATAATGCTGAAGAGGTTACTCGCTGTAATAGCTGCTTGTTTCTGGTTAGGTGCAATAACCATAACTGAGCCGGTGCGTTCGCGGTACAGGCCAAAGTTTTTTGAGCATGAACTAGCGATCAACATTTCAGGTGCTTTATCTGCCAATAAGCGAACACCATAAGCATCTTCAGCTAAGCCGTCACCTAAACCCTGATATGCAATATCTACAAAAGGAATCAAGTTTTTGCGAATCAGTAGTTCTGCAATCGTATCCCACTGTGCTGTGGAAAGGTCAGCCCCGCTTGGGTTATGGCAGCAGCCGTGTAGTAGGACAAGATCACCTGCTTTAGCCGTTTCTAATGCACTACACATAGCATCAAACCGAATACCTTTTGTCTCGCCATCATAATACGGGTATTCAGTGATGTTTAATCCGGCACCTTTTAGCAATGGAATGTGATTTGCCCATGTGGGGTCGCTGACCCAGACCGTTGTTCCTGACGCACATTTTGCCGTAAATTCAGCAGCCATCCGTAGTGCACCACACCCTCCTGGTGTTTGTGCAACGGTGATGCGCTGATCTTTTATAGCGCTATGATCATCACCCAGCAGTAAGCGGCTAATGTGGTAATTAAAACCTTCAGCACCGGTAGGGCCGATGTAAGTTTTGGTGGTTTCTGTTGCGAGCAAGTGTGTTTCAGCCGCCGTGACGGCTTGCATAATAGCTGTATGGCCTTGCTCGTCTTTATAAACCCCCACGCCTAGGTCTACTTTGCGTGGGTTGTTATCCTGACGGTGCTGCACCATCAGGTTTAAAATAGGGTCTGCGGGTAGCGCTTGCAGATGTTCGAACATGGCTATTCTCCTGCGCCTTCTGTGGCTTGTTGGTACTGTGCCATCAATGTATTTAACTGTTTTTCAGCTTTTTCAGCTGCTGTTTCTCGAACCGGGCCGTAACCGCGAACCTCTTTTGGAAGGTTGGCAAGTCGTAGTGCGATATCGTAATTATGCAGTGTAGTTCCGCTTTGTAGCGTTGCTATCACTTGTTTGTAGCTGGCTAACAGCTGCCTGTCCAGCTTTCGGTCAGCAGAAAAGCGAAACGGATCGAGTATCGAGTGGCGTATGCCGCGCATTTTGGCGAGCATTCGTAAGGATTTCAACACCCAAGGGCCAAATTTTCGTTTAACAGGTCGTCCATTGAGAACTTTGCCACCTAAAATGGGCGGAGCGAAGTTGAAATTGATTTTATAGTCGCCTTCAAAAGTATCAGCTACTTCTTTAAGGAAGTCGGTATCGGTATATAAACGAGCCACTTCGTATTCGTCTTTGGTTGCCATTAAGCGGTATAGCTGTGTGGCGACAATATTAGTAAGCTGCTCTTTGTTGGTGTCTTGTTGGTCGCAAAGTTGGTTGTCGAGTGTACGAATACTGTTTACGTATTGTAAGTACTCATCCGCAAGCGCTTTGTTTTGGTAGCCTATCAGTGTGTTTTTTAAACGTTCGATTTTCTGATCAAGCGTTTCATCTGCTAGGTTGGGTTTCGGGTTTGCTGCTTGAGTTACATAGTCAGGCATTGTGGCAGCTAAACGTCCCCAGTTGAAGGCGGTTTTGTTCTTCTCAACAGCCACGGCGTTGAGCTCAATTGCACGAATGAGTGCTGTTTGAGAGATAGGAATAAGGCCTTTTTGCCATGCGTAACCAAGCATCATTACATTTGAAAAAACCGTATCGCCTAATAAATGCAGTGCTAAGTTATTGGCATCTAATGTGGAGAACTGAGCGTCACCTACGGCATCAGCGAGTAAATTTACACGTTTACTACTTTCAATATCGGCATCGCGATAAAGTACGTGATCAGCCGTAGCCATTTCTGCAAGGTTAACAACCGCTTTGGTATGGCTGTGACGTAATACGTCCAGTGCTTTGGCTGAAGACGCTACCACCATGTCGCAGGCGATAAGCGCATCAGCACGGCCGTGATCGGTTCGCACTTGATGAATATTCTCAGGTGAAGGCGCTAGGCGTACATAACTGAGTACGGCCCCTCCTTTTTGAGCGAAACCCATAAAGTCGAGTACGCTTGAGCCTTTGCCTTCAAGGTGCGCTGCCATAGTGATTAGCGCACCTACCGTCACAACACCTGTACCACCTACGCCACTGACGAGTAAGTCATAGGTTCCACTCAGCGGTGGAATGAGTGGCGCGGATATTTTGCTGAGCTGCTCGGTGACAGCATCAACACTGAGGCCTGTGGGTTTACGCAGCAGGCCGCCTTCAATAGTAACAAAGCTTGGACAGAAGCCATTAACGCAGCTGAAATCTTTATTACATGAAGACTGGTCTATCTGGCGTTTAATCCCCATCTTGGTGCTACGGGGAACGATGGATAAGCAATTTGATTGCACAGAGCAGTCGCCACAGCTTTCACAGACATGGTGATTAATCATGATGCGTTTAGCGGGGTCAGGGAACTGGCCACGCTTACGACGACGTCGCTTTTCGGCCGCACAGGTTTGGTCATAAATAAGAACAGTCACGCCTTTTATTTCGCGCAACTCACGCTGGACGGTATCCAGCTCATCGCGGTGAAAAAAGCGGGTCGATTTTGGAAACTCACCTTCATGGCCGTTATATTTCTCGGGTTCATCGCTGAGTACTACAACACGTTTAGCGCCTTCTGAATGAACTTGTTGTGCAATGGCTGGAACGGTGATTTGTCCATCGACCGGCTGTCCGCCCGTCATGGCAACAGCATCATTGAATAGAATTTTGTAAGTGATATTGGAGCCGGCAGCAATTGACTGGCGAATAGCCATAGAGCCTGAGTGAAAGTAAGTACCCTCACCTAGGTTCTGAAAAATATGGCCATTACCGGTAAAGCGAGATTTGCTTGCCCAGTTAACACCTTCACCACCCATTTGGATGAGGGACTCTGTATCGCGGCCCATCCACGAAGCCATAAAATGACAACCAATACCGGCGAGTGCTTTGCTCCCTTCAGGTACTTTTGTTGAACGGTTGTGTGGGCATCCAGAGCAGAAGTAGGGCATACGCCGTACACCACCGGGGTCTTTTACGGTGACGCCTGATTCTTTAATCTGCTCAAGTTCATCGGCAAAGGTAAATCCAAATAAACGTTGTAAACGTGCTGCCAGAAAAGAGGCAAGCATAGAGGGACTAAGTTCACCAACGTAAGGAATCAATGGCTGGCCGTTTTCATCTTGTTTGCCGGTAACTAATACTTCCCCAGGGTGGTCAGGTTCAGACATTGCTTCTTTGATTTGGCTTTCAATAATGCCACGTTTTTCTTCGATAACAAGGATCTCTTGCTTGCCATGAACAAAGTTCAACATGCCATTTTTTTCGAGTGGCCATACTAGCCCGACTTTAAAAATTTCAATGCCCACATCAGACAATGCTTGTTCAGATAGGCTTAGTAACTCAAGCGCTTCCATTAAATCTAGATGTGCTTTGCCGGTACTAACAATGCCAAATTTAGGGTTGGCAGAGGTAATGATTTTTTTATCAATGGGGTTGGCTCTAGCAAATGCTTGAACGGCTGCAAGCTTGTGTTCAATGCGTGTTTCTAGCTGTGGGCCAGGAAGGTCAGGCCAGCGATAATGTAAGCCTTGAGTGGGTGGCGTGAAATCGTCTGGGATTTTAAATGTAGGGAGGGCTTTTAACTCAACACTACAAGCGCTTTCTACGGTTTCTGAGATAGCTTTAAAGCCCACCCACATGCCTGAAAAGCGCGATAGTGCGTATCCCCATAAACCAAACTCTTCATATTCGGCAATGCTAGCAGGGTTAATAGTTGGCATAAACCACGCCATAAAAGCAACGTCGGACTGGTGTGGCATAGAAGATGAGACACAACCGTGATCATCACCAGCAATGACTAAAACACCACCATGAGGGGAGCTTCCATAAGTATTACCGTGTTTTAGCGCATCGCCAGCTCTATCAACACCGGGACCTTTTCCGTACCAAATGGAAAATACACCATCGACATTTTTGTCTGGGTCTGTTTCAACTTGTTGGGTGCCTAGAACAAGCGTCGCGGCTAGATCCTCATTGATAGCAGGAATGAACTCAACCTTGTGTTGTTTCAATAATGGCTTAGCAGCCCATAGCGCCTGATCGTAACCACCTAAAGGTGAGCCTCTATAGCCACTGATAAAGCCACCGGTATTTAAACCATTTTTTTTATCCAACTGAGCTTGTACTAATGGAATGCGAACGAGTGCTTGAGTGCCGGTTAGAAACACTCGCCCCTGAGTACGTGTATAGCGGTCATTAAGAGCGTAGTTATCTAGCTGATCAGGTATTGCTGTAGCTGTGCTGGAATCTGTACTTGATGCTATAGATACAGGTGCGACAGATGTGGGTGTTGGACTTGTCATAGTAATGGCTGCTTTTATTGTTGATTATTTAACCAGTTTAGGTGGTTTTTTTAGAAAGGTGCTTTCTTATTAATCTGTAAAATTGCAATAATATGAAATATTCTTTCTATTTTATTGTTAAAGTAGATTGATTATTTCTTATTTTGTGAGTTTTATTATATGGATTCTTTTGATAGGCATATTTTGAGGGTTCTTCAGCAGGACGGACGAATCAGTAATCAGCATCTAGCAGGCGAGGTCGGTTTGTCTGCTGCTGCCTGTTGGCGCCGGGTCAAGGCATTAGAAGAATCAAAAGCTATTCGTAAGTATGCGGCGCTGGTAGATGCTGACATAGTGCAACAAGGGTTATGTGTGTTGGTGATGGTGTCACTGTTACGCCACTCAGTTATTCATACAAAAGCGTTTGAAGAGGCGATGACGGTTTGTGAAGAAGTACTGCAGTGCTATGCGGTTGCTGGCAATGCGGATTTTGTATTGCGTGTTATGGTTTCGGATATCAAAGCATACGATCAATTTTTAAACGATAAAGTATTCCCATTAGAAGGCATATCGCAAGTGAATTCAAACTTTGCATTGCGTGAAATCAAGTGTGAAACTGCGCTAAAGGTGTGAGCTAGGGGTATTAGTGATTGATATGACTTTTCTATTGTTGTTAGGTCGCTGAATCAATTATTTGTGACTATATTTAATCTAGATAGTTTTTTAGCGATCGGTATATTTCAGGGATCATTGATTGAATAAGCAGATGACTAGCGCAGTGTTAATGACATGCTTAATGCTTCCCGTTCATGCAGTGGCGGTGGAGGGCATTCGTAAAATTGTGCGTGCTGATGGTGTTATTGAATATACTAATATCTCTAGCGGGCAGTCGAGAAGTACGGGGAGCATAAGTAAAAGTCGCTCTCGTAAAAAGAATACTTATGAATCTATATACAAGTACCGTGAGTCGAACGGAGTTCTGACATTTTCGGATAAAAAGCCTAAAAAGGGAACGCAGTTTGCGACGCTCAAGTTTGCATGCTTTGCCTGTAATCCAAGTTCTAGTGTTAATTGGCACAACACGCCATTGAACCTTACTTCGTATACTGTTGATGTTAGTCAAAGTGCAAAAAAATATGCGGTTGATCCTGCACTAGTACGTGCGGTTATGCATGCAGAGTCCTTTTTTAATTCTCTGGCGGTCTCAAGCCAGGGAGCGCAGGGGCTAATGCAATTGATGCCTGCTACCGCTAAGGAATTAGGTGTAAGTAACGCTTTGGATGCAGCGCAGAATATCCAAGGAGGAGTTAAGTACTTAGGGGTATTGCTTGCTATGTACCAAGGAGATGTTTCTCGTGCTACGGCAGCTTACAATGCAGGACCTGGAGCGGTTAGAAAATACAGTGGCATTCCACCTTACGCCGAAACACAAGCGTATGTTAAGCGCGTCGGTATTTTGCATAAGCGTTACCAGCGCGCCATTCCGTGAGTTATTAATACCTGAGATGAGCAAACAGTAGAGTTGGTAGCTATTTGTTCATCAAAACCAGCAGTTCTTTAAATTCAGTTTTTGATACAGGTTTTGAGTATAAATACCCTTGGGCTTCGCAGCAGCCAAGTTTTATCAGCTCTTCTTGCTGCTCGTAGGTTTCAACACCTTCTGCAATAACTTTAAGATTAAGCAACTCTCCGATACTAATCATGAGTGCAGTTATGGCACTATCTTGGCTACTTTGAGTTATTTTACTAATAAATGATTGATCAATTTTAAGGCGATCGATTGGTAGCTGTTGAAGGTAACTAAGAGATGAATAGCCAGTACCGAAATCGTCTAATGCTACTTGAATACCACGCTTTCTGATGTCGTTAAGCACAGCGTGTAATGCGTTGCTATCTTCCATCATCATCGATTCGGTAATTTCGAGTTCTAATGAGTTTGGATTGATACCAGTCTTTGCTAAAATTTGATCAGTACGGTTTAAGAATTGCGGGTCTTTTAGCTGCCTTATAGAAACATTCACGGCAATAGCACTTTCATAGTTTAATTCTGTTTTCCACTGTACTTGTTGTCGGCAGGCTTCTTCAAGAATCCAGTAGCCCATCTTTACGATATAACCTGAAGACTCTGCTGTTGAAATAAAGTCATTAGGAGGAATGGTAATTCCTTGGTGCGTCCAGCGAACGAGCGCTTCTGCACCAAGTATTTTCTTTGTTTTAAGGCAAATTTGTGCCTGATACATTAGATGCAGTTCATTACGTTCTACGCAATGTCTAAGTTCGGCAGCCATATGTAAGCGTTGTTGGAGCTCCTGTTCAAATTCATGCCCAAACTCTGAGTATCCCGCACGGTGTTTCTTTTTAGCATATTTAAGTGCAATACTGGCATTTTGTAATAGAGTGGCTGCATTTTTTCCATGTTGTGGGAAGGTTGCTATGCCAATGGTAAGACTTAAAGGGATTTCGTAACCTTGGATAGAGAAGCTATGCTCAAGAGAGGCTTCTAACTCTTCTAGTTTCTCAGCTATGAGTTTTTTATCAGTGGAGGGTATATCTATACAAAAGGTATCAGCTGATATTCTACCTAATAAACACGTCGGCCCAAATAACGTTTTTAAGTGTTGAGCCATTGCAGTGAGTGTTAGGTCGCCAATTTGGTAACCTAATCCATCGTTGACAGTCTGAAACGTATCTATATCAGCGAGCAGCAAAGTGAAACTAGACTGCGTCTGAATCTGTTTTTCTAGCTGGAAAATTAGACCCGTCCTGTTAGGTAATTTTGTTAGTGTGTCTATATAAGCTAACTCTTCCATTTTTTCAAAAAGACGGGCGTTATCAAAGCCAACGGAAATACTCACAGAAAATAATTCGAGTAGATGTAAGTCTATTTCAGTCAGTAAGCGTGTGGTTTCAACACGTACTATGAGTGTATCTGAGTGGGGAGACTGCATATACAGCATGACATGATGGTCACTAAACAGGTGTTGTTTAGTGTTGAGTACATGCATTATTTCTTTATTTAATTCAGTATGCTCATATGCATTGATCGTTTCCCCGTGTAATAACGAGTAGCTCCCGAAAGCAGCAAGGACTTTAATGGTGTGCGTGTCGGTATCTTCATGACAACATAAAAAGCCATTGTTTTCTATCTGCAATAAACTGCACAGCTGTAGCAATACTCCTTTTGCAAATGAACCAACAGCTCTTTCACGAAAAAGGTTAGGTGCTCCATCAATGATCATTGCAAGACCTGTTTTATTGGCTTTAATGGTCTTTATTTGTTGAAAGGAGCGAATAGAGGAGGTAAGCGCTGTAATTAGGTGATTGCGGGTTAATTCATCTTTAGATTTGTAATCATTAATGTCATATTTTTCAATAACGGCAATTTCAGGTGCGTAACCTGGTTGCCCAGTTCTAAGAATAATACGTGTTGTATCTTCTTTAAGAGTATTTCGAATAAACCCGACCAGTAGTAGCCCTGCATCTGGGGTTTCCATGACAACATCGAGCAAAATACAGGCGAATTTCTCGTTCTGTTCTAAGCATGCTCTAGCTTCTTCAGCTGTATATGCGCTGGTGATATCAAGCGGTTTGCCTAGAATTAGTAGATCTTTCAGCGCAAAGCGCGTTGCGTCATGAACTTCGGGTTCGTCATCCACAATGAGAATACGCCAATGATCGTGTCTTGAAGTAGAATCAGCTGAAACTGCTTCATTAGCAAATGCTATCAGATCGTTATTTTCCGGAGTCCGCATACCTATACATAGCCTTGAGTTCTGTGTGCACCAGGTGCGCTAATGGGAAGCTTGAAATTCAGTGTTACACCCATATTTATTTTACTATTAATATCAACAGTTCCACCGAGAATGGTTGTTGTTAAATTATAGACTAGATTTAGCCCTAAGCCGGAACCTCCATATCCTAACTTCGTTGTAAAAAACGGGTCGAAGGCTTTCTCGCACTCTGCTGGAGACATTCCATTGCCATTATCGGAAATGATAAGTGATAAGTACTTCTCATTAATAAGGTTTGCTTCTATACGGATTAAGCCGCTACTTTTTCCTTCGAAGCCATGCAATAACGTATTGTTAAAACAGTTGGTAATGATCTGCCCTAGTGGTCCTGGGTAGCTATCTAGACTGATATCAGGTGGTACAGATACTTCTATGTCAAAGGGAGTGTGCTTAATTAGAGGGTTTAGTGTGTAGATTATCTCGTCGATGACCTGCTTCAGATCAAATTTACGACGTTTTTCGCTAGTCTGATCAACCGCCACGTTTTTAAAGTTTCGTATTTGTTTGGCCGCTGTTTCTAAGTTTCGTTCCAAGATGGTGGATGCTTCAGTAATGGACTCGATAAAGCTATCCAGTGCGCTCTTTGTTAGGGCGCCTGATTCAATATCTTTGCTGATGTTACGAGTGATGTCTGAAACAGTGGTGGCTACTGTGAGGCTATTGCCTAGTGGGGTATTAATTTCATGCGCTATACCAGCGACTAAGCTACCAAGCGAAGCCATTTTTTCAGAATGAATCAGGTTGGTTTGTGCCTCCTTAAGGCTGGATAAAGCATTTTCTGTTTTCAAATGTGCTTCTTTTAAATCGGCTTCTATCTCGGTTTGCCTGGCTAAGTTACGGTTATAATTACTAATTAACTGACCAAGTTCGTCGGTCGAGTCCCAGTTAACTGGGACTCGTTGACCTGTTTGTCGATAATACTTCAACGATTTAGAAACACGTGATAAAGGAGTAATGATTGTGCTGCGAAAGGCAACAGAGGTAATAATGATTAGTGTGATGAAGAGTGTTAGGGATAGCGCTGTTAATGTTATTAGCTGTTTGGTTATGCTGCTCCATTGCGTAGCATTTTTTGTATAAAGATACACTATCCCTAGACTTCTACTCGTATTACGCAAATCAAGATAAATAATGGGGCTGTTAAATTCTAATACTTCTTCTGAAGATAGGTCGTTGCATTCTCCTTCCATAATTAATGGTGTTATATCTGAGTCTTGCTCAAGTTTGATACAAATAATATCAGAAGCATCTAATGTCGTTTTTAGAATATTTACAGATAATTTAGTGGAAAGTTGCCATACGGGCTCAGTTAGTAATCGAGCTAGGTTATCAGTTTTTTCTTGGACTAGCTGATTGTGGGATTTTTTTGCATTGTTGAGTTCAAAATAAGACAGTGTAACCAAAAAAAATAATGATACTAAAAAGAAAGCAGGTAGTATTTTTAATAAAAATCGAGAGTTTACCGTGTCATTTGGCTTTAATCTCATACATATTCCAATAAGTGGGAATTATGGCGTTTGTTGCTTATTGGCCCAGAGTGCATGAGCACGCTTTAATAAAACCTCAGCTCTATTTTCTTGTATAAATTTATTTAAAGTCTTTGATATTTTAGCTCTCAGGCTAGGTGAGTTGCATGGAGATTTTTTGGACATTGTTAGATAAAGCTTTTGGCGGGTGATCTCTATGGGCATGGTTTGTAGGTTGTTAACACTCAGTTTCTGTGCGTAAGCTTTTCCTGGGTTTTCTTCATAAATAAGGTAATCGACTCGGTTGGCACTAAGCATACGAAGTCCTTGGTCAAGGCTTGCTACTTCTTCAATATTGAGCTGTTGCTTAGCGTATTCATCAAATTCTTGACCAAAACTGTTATTGATAACAGTGACCCCATGGTAGCTTTTTAGATCTTTCCATTGTGTGTATGGGAATGGGTTTTTGGTGTTCATCCAGACAGCAGTTTTAGTGAGCATCATATCTGGGTAGATGTAATCCATGTAATGGGTTCGCGGCAGTGTAAAAAAAGCTCCAGCTATCATATCAATTCGACCTGCTGCAACATCTTCTTGTACGCGTCCCCAAGGGCCGCTGTAAACTAGTTCAATCTCTGTATTTATCTCTTGTGATAACTCTTTCAAAAGCATAGCAATAGCGCCATGTAAATAAACTGACTTATCCGAGTGCCATAGGTAAGGTGGGTATTCAGCATTACCACTGGCTCGGATTAGCTTACAAGAGGCAGTTTCATTAGAAGAAGTGTTTAAAACGGAATCGGCTTCGCTAGCAAACGCCGATAGTGTTAAAACACTAGAAAGCATTATGATTAGTGGAAGTAGTTTCAAAATAATTGTCCCCGTGCCTAATCCAAACCTATTGATTTAAGTCTAGTTTAAATGTGCAAAGGAGCAAGTTTAAGCTTCACGAGTTATTTTGTATCAGTCTGTCAAAGACTTTAGATCTCATCCAGATTCTAGTATTGCGATTCCCTGACGATAGCCTAGGCCTCCATTACCATGTACTAAGCCGTATTGATTTTTTCCCGAAGGGGAAGCAGCGTTTGAATTTAACAAGTGATACATCTCAATTAACCCGTTAAGTGCAGGGTTGTTCCAAGGCGCTCGTGCTAAGTTCATACCACCGGTAATAGTCATTAAATGTTGGCTTATAAACTCAGGAGCTTCATTCAGCGATTTTATCAATCCACTGCTCACAAGAAATGCCAGAGGTACTATTGGGTAACAGGTATAAATTTCCATGAGCACTTTGTCTTCAGCAATGAGCGTATTAAGATCAATATCTGCTTGTAGACACGCTTGCTGATAGGCGTGAGATAAATGTTCATATCGAGCAATGAGGGGAAGTTGTTGTGCTTCGTCAATATCAAGTAGGCCCAAACCAACTCCCGCAACGCGAACACGCAGATCCTGGTCAACATTGAGTTGTTGGGTTAGTGATTCGCTACACAGTAATAAACGGCCGGAGAAATCCACCAAAGGATTAGCGCAATCAACACCGCGAAATAGCTTAGTGACATGGTTAAACCATTTAATATCCGGGGTAGGGAAATGAGCACGATGTTCTTGTTTAGCAATGTAATGGCTGCGACTGTGGTTAGTAAATAATGCCTCAGCAAGCTCAAGAAATTTTGTATCACTAATCTTGTGGTATTTTATGAACTCATCAGCAAGGTCGTTATATAACTGGGCAATGGAGTAGTCATCAGCATAAACAGACATCAGCTGGTGACGTTCTTCACGCTGGTAGCCGCTTTTTACTGCATCATCACCACCAATGATGACGGCCTGATGTCCTTGTCCTATTAACTGTTGCGCATGTTCCAGTGCCATGATCGGAGCACAACCGCTACGAAAGTGATTAGGCTGCAGTTCACTGTGCCAATCAGTCGATAGAGGCTCAATGATGAGTTGTGTTGGCGTTATGCCTAGTGCTGCAATGGCGTCTACAGAAGATTGATAGCGCGCAATTTCTTGTTGAAGTTGCTCACTATTATCTTGATCAATTTTCGCATAAGCCGCGATTATGTTTACTGTTGTAGCCGTCATACAAAGATAATCCTATTGAATGAATAGGGTTCGATAGTATCAGAGAACGCTATCCATTTTTCAGTGAAAATTTGTTTAAGATGCTGCAAATTGAGGCTGCCGTTCAGCCCAAGGGCGCTCTTGGATTGGTAAGTGGACTAATGCTGAAAGAGCACCGACGCCAATGCCAACCCACCAAACTAGAGTGTAATTACCGTATAAGTCAAACATTGCTCCACCAAGCCATACGCCAATGAAACCGCCTAGTTGATGTGAGAAAAATACCAAGCCGTATAGTGTGCCCATGTAACGTACCCCGTAAATCTGAGCAACAAGACCTGATGTAAGTGGAACTGTTGCTAGCCATAGGGCGCCCATTAAGATAGAAAAAAGTACTACCGATTCTGGAGTGACGGGGTTGAGAATGAAGACAGCAGCAACGATGGTGCGCATCAAATAGATGCCTGATAATAAATACTTGCGTGAGTATTTACTGCCGAGCCAACCTGCCAGTATGGTCCCTACAATATTTGATACACCTATCAGGGCTATAGCAATAGCGCCGAGGGTTGATGTAGAAGAAACCCCTAATGATTGAAGGACGCTGTCGGGGGTAACGACACTACACATCTCCGTAATAAATGCTGGGAAATGTGCTGTAATAAAAGCCAATTGGTAGCCGCAGGAAAAGAAACCAATAAAAATAAATGCAAAGGAGGGATCTTTAACCGCCTGCATAATTACCCTGCTCATTTTTTCATCGCTTTGCTGCTTGGTAGGCGGTGCAGGAATACGCATAAAAAATAGAGCAACTAGAGACACGAGAACAAAACCTGCAAGGGCTATGAAAACTGATTGCCAAGGCATTTGCTGTAATAAATACTGCGTTATAGGCGGGCCGACAATTTGCCCTGCAGAACCTGCTGCGGTAGTAATGCCTAACGCTAAAGAGCGGTGTTTATCAGATACTGCTCGACCAACAATAGCGAGAATAACGCCAAACCCCGTTCCGGCAATACCAAATCCGACAAGTGCTTCAAGTAATTGGTGTTGGCCAGGTGTAATCGCAAATGCTGATAATACCAACCCGGTTACATAGCATGCTACACCAGCCACAATAGCTTTCTTGTCACCATACTTTTCAGCAAAAGCGCTAAATAATGGTTGCCCAATTCCCCAAAACAAATTCTGTATTGCAATAGCAAAAGAGAAGTCTGCTCTAAGCCAATTGAACTCTGTTGCAATAGGTATCTGAAATAGGCCAAACGAGGCGCGAATAGAGAAGCTAACGAGTAGTATGATGCAGCCAGCAATGAGTATCGGATTGAATAGTGAGCTTTCTTTGTTGGTTGTTACTGTCATTTTAAGTACATGCTCGATTGATCGAGTCCGATCAATTTATAGGGGCCGATAAACATTGAGAAAATTTATACTTTTTATTGTACGAAATAACGTAGGCTTTAAGAGGTGCTTTAGCAGAATAGAAAGAATTAGGTTTCTTATAAATCAGTCATTAATTGATAGATAATCTAATCCTTTCTATTTATTTCAGAGTTTACAGCCCCAGCATCTCCGCGACGTAGTCGGCATCTTTATCGCCACGACCTGAAAGATTCACTAAAATTGTCTGTTCAGGTGTCAGTGTGGCAGCTTTGCGAATAGCCCAAGCAACAGCATGCGCGCTCTCTAATGCCGGGATAATGCCTTCAACCCGCGATAGCATCATAAAAGCATCAAGGCATTCTTCATCACTTGCTACATCGTATTGAACGCGCTCAAGATCTTTCAGATGGCAGTGCTGCGGTCCAACACCTGGATAATCTAGGCCTGAAGCAATTGAGTGAACAGGCAGAGGCTGGCCGTTGTTGTCTTGCAATACATAACATTTAAAGCCATGAATCTCACCGGGAGAGCCTTTAGTCATGGTAGCTGAATGATGCGGTGTATCTAAGCCTTTACCTGACGGTTCTACGCCGACAATGTTTACGCTTTCATCATTCAAAAATTCTGTAAATAATCCCATAGCGTTAGAGCCACCACCGACACAAGCAGTGATGAAGTTTGGCAGTTGCTTTTCTTTTGCTAAAAACTGCTCGCGCGCTTCACGACCAATGACGCTCTGAAAATCACGTACCATTTTAGGGAAAGGGTGAGGGCCAACGACTGAGCCAATGGCATATATGAAGTTAACCGGATCTTTAAGGTACTCTTCAAAGGCGCTATCAACAGCATCTTTTAGTGTTGCTGTGCCACGTGTTACAGGGATAAGTGTGCAACCCAAGATTTTCATTTTGGTGACATTTGGGTGTTCTTTTTCAATATCAACCTGACCCATATGGATTTCACAGGGAATACCGACTAATGCACAGGCTGTTGCTAAGGCAACTCCATGCTGACCTGCCCCTGTTTCTGCAATGACTTTGGTTTTACCCATATACTTTGCGAGTAGTGCTTCGCCAAGGCAGTGGTTAATTTTGTGCGCACCCGTATGGTTTAAGTCTTCGCGTTTGAGAAAGATTCTGGCGCCGCCAATCTTGTCTGAAAGACGGCGAGCAAAATACAAAGGGCTTGGTCGGCCTACGTAGTCGGTAAGTAGCATTTCAAGTTCTTGCTGGAACTCTGGGAGCTTCCTGATTTCTTCGTATGCTTGGTCTATTTCGTCCATAATGGATTTGAGCTCAGGAGGAATTATCTGGCCACCGTATTGTCCAAAAAAACCATCTTTATCAGGCATAGGGCCAAAATCAATATTGCTCATATTACATCTCTCTTGAAAAGTGCCGAATATTTGTATCACTATGAAGAGACTATAAAAGAGAGTGAAGCAGGAATCTACGAATAAGGGTAAATAATTACTGTATTAATGGTAATGCGGAGTGTGTTTTAGGTAGGTGTTTAATCGAACTGAAAACCTAGCTGCTTTTCAGTAATTCCCATTGTTTTATAGCCTAGCTTACGCTGTTGTTTATTAAGCGTAAGCACAAGCGAGCGTGCTTCAGAGTATGAAGTAAGAATAGAGCGTATGTATTCTTGTTTGATGGTTGATTGAAGGCGCCCGCGGCTCTGAGAAACTATCCAATCGCCGACTAGGTCTTGGTAGAGTCGTATCACGATATACTCTTGATTTTTACGCCAGTGTACGATCAAGGGGGCTGTACCATTTAATGGGTTATGTAATAAATTGTCTGAGGATTTATAATGGCGCGAATTGAGCCTTAATCTGCAGCATTTGTAAAGCGTAGGAGTGTAAGTTGTCAAAGAACATTGTAAAAATAGTGGCCGATGAGAATATTCCGGCCCTTGAGTCTATGTTTGGTTCTGATACAGGTATGCAAATTGAGTTGCACAGAGTTGCCGGAAGGGAGCTAAGAGCTGAGCAACTAGAAGGTGCTGATGTGCTTTTAGTGCGATCGATTACGCAGGTAAATGCAACACTATTAAGCTGTGCATCACAGCTTAAAATGGTGGGTACAACGACCATTGGTGTTGATCATATTGACCAAGCATATTTAAAAAGCAGAGATATTCCTTTTTTTAATGCCCCAGGCTGCAATGCTGATGCTGTTGTTGAATACGTCTTGAGCATTATTTATAACACCTTATTTGAGCGTCAGGCTGAGCTAAAGGATTTAACCGTAGGAATTATTGGCGTTGGTAATGTTGGTGGGCGCCTTTATGAACGTTTACGTTCGCTCGGCGTTTCTTTGCTGATTAACGACCCGCCTCGTGAGCAGCGAGGTGAGAGCGGTTTTGTTGATTTAAATACCGTTATTCAAGAGGCTGATATCCTTTGTTTACACACACCATTAGTGAAGAGTGGTGAATATCCAACGCATCACTTATTGGCAGAGAAAGAGTTGCTAGCTTTAAAGCCAAATGTATTATTGATTAATGCTGGCAGAGGGCCTGTTATTGATAATTCAGCACTGCTCGCGTGTATGGAGCAGCGAGATGATTTAACACTCGTGCTAGATGTGTGGGAACACGAGCCACAACTGGACCCTTTATTGGTTGATAAAGCGATGGTCGCTACGCCTCATATAGCAGGGTACAGTTATGATGGAAAATTGCGTGGAACACATATGTTAAGGTGTCGTTTTAGTGAGGTATTTGGGGTTCCTCAGCCTCAGCCGTTGTCGCACTATTTGCCGCAAGCTTTAATTCATAAGGTAGCAGTGAACAACGATGTGGCTATCCATGATTTGATGAATCTTGTTTATGACCCGTATCGTGATGACCGTGCTTTACGTAAAACGCTGTTCGAAAAAAGCCAGTCTAAGTTATTTGATTTGTTACGTAAAAATTACCCGATACGGCGTGAATTTTCATCATTGCATGTGCTTGGAGTGAGTGATGTAGATAAAGCTAATGTATTGAAAAACCTCGGATTTACGATTGATTTAACGTAAGCTAGGCTTATTGATACAGAGGTATAAATGCTCCCGACGACTAATATTCAACAAATAGAAAAGTCATTAAAAGATTTAATGCCTGCCATAGGTGAGACTGTTTCTATTCAGTTTCAAAGTCCGCGTAAACGTTTTGCTTTGAAGCTATTAGGTTTTAAAGAAAATGGCAGCGTGATCGTGTCTGCTCCCCAGGGCAGTGTTAACACGCTGAACCTTGAAGGTGCACGGTTAACTGCAACATTAATGGCAGGTAATAGGCGTTGTGCGTTTGTAAGTCGGTTATTAAAAGCTAATCCTTCCCCTTACCCTCATTGGCATTTAGGGTATCCAGATACAGTTGAATATCATCAAGTCCGAAAACACCAGCGAATCCCTGTTAATTTAGCTATCTCAATTGACCATCAAGATGAAGCTAAAAGTGTAAAGTTTGGTATGCCCCGAGTGCTACATAGCCAAGATATGAGCGCTCATGGTATTGCAGTTGATGCTCCTAGCGCACTTGGGCAAGTCAATGATAAGTATTTTCTTACATTACGTTTTCAAGTGGGTGGTCTTGACCAAGTTATTTTGCTACCGACGATATTACGCAGTATTCAAAATATTGAAGCAGGTGTCGTACTCCATGGTATGGAATTTGATGACTTGGAAGAAGATACCCATTTACTGGTTACGGCATTTGTCTACCAACAATTTCTAGCAGAGTTAGGCTATCTCAATGACGAATAATAAATTACGAGTCTTCAGGTTAGGATTGATAATTAATCCTTTGGCAGGGGTCGGTGGTAGCGTTGCTTTAAAAGGAAGTGATGGTGCTGAGACGGCTCGTAAAGCATTGGAACTGGGTGCAGAACCTAAAGCTCAGCTACGCGCGCTGACGGCACTGTCGGTACTATCGGGGTTAGCCGTTGAGTTGGTTACATATCCGGGTGAGATGGGAGAAGACGCAGCCAGGTCTGCTGGGTTTGAACCTTTCGTTATTGGCAGTATTCAAGCAGGTCACACTACGGCACAAGATACCGAGAATGCCGCATTGGCAATGTATCAAGAGGGCGTTGATCTGATTATGTTTACTGGTGGTGACGGGACTGCCCGTAATATTTGCCATGCCTTACCTGACCAGTTCCCTGTTTTGGGCATCCCTGCTGGCGTTAAAATTCACTCTGGTGTGTATGCTGTAACCCCTAAGGCTGCAGGAGAAGTTGTTGCGATGCTGGTGAGGGGAGAGTTGGTGACCTTGGGTGATCAAGAAGTTCGGGATATTGATGAAGCACAGTTTCGCGAAGGTAGAGTGCGTGCTAAATACTATGGCGAGTTACTTGTTCCGCAGGAACACCGTTACTTACAAAATGTAAAAAGTGGCGGTAAAGAAATAGAAGAGCTTGTTTTAACAGATATAGCTGCTGATCTGATTGAGCGAATGGAGCCTGATACTCGTTACATTATAGGGTCAGGGACGACAGTTCAGGCTGTCATGCAAGAGTTGGGGCTACCTAATACTTTATTGGGAGTAGACCTGATCGAAGATCAAAAATTGCTAGCCAGTGATTGTACGGCGCAAGAGCTGCTTGCAAATACAGCGGGCACTAGTACTAAGATAATTATTACTATTATTGGTGGCCAAGGGCATATTCTTGGGCGTGGTAATCAGCAGTTGAGTCCTGAGCTTATTAAGCGAGTAGGCAAGGATAATATGATAGTAATTGCTACTAAGACAAAACTTGCTGAGCTAGGTGGTCGCCCCTTGATTGTCGATACTGGAGACGCTGAACTAGATAAAGAGCTGGCTGGAGTTATACCTGTTATTACGGGTTATCACGATGCAGTCTTATATCGAATTGCAGAAATTTAAACTAAAAAGCGCAGATAGTTTCTGCGCTTATACATTCACGGCTTCTTTTAGTTAGTTCTATCTGCCTTATGACGCTGTTTGCACTTGGTTTCTGCCACTGGCTTTTGCATGGTAAAGGGCCTTGTCAGCTCTATCAACCATTTGTTCAGCAGTTTCTTCTGGTAGGCGCTGGCTTATACCAAAAGAAGCAGTGATTGAGCTAATAACCTTGCCTGATTTTTTCTGTTTTATTCTAATTGCTTGTATTTTCTGGCGTAAATTTTCTGCAAGCTTAGCACCATCATTCTTGTGCTTTCCAATCATGAGAATTGCAAACTCCTCACCCCCAAAACGAACTGGTAGAATCGGTTTCTGGCATTCAGTTTTGAGTAGCTTTCCAAAATACTGAAGGACTTTATCGCCCATTAAATGGCCATACTCATCATTGAATTTTTTGAAGTGATCGATATCTATCATTATCAAGGTGGCTTCAGCGTGCGTAGGTGCGCCAATGATCTGCTCTAGCTCTGAGTCAAATACGCGCCGGTTAAACAAGCCTGTTAGAGGGTCAACACGAGCGTCTTGTTTTGTTTTTTGTAGCTCTTTTTTAAGCGAGACTATTTCAGCTTGGGCTTCTGCAATTTGTTTTTGAAACAGATTTGTTGATTCACTAATAGAGGCTGTATTTTCAGCCAAACGGTTAATGATGCTGGTTATTTCTTTGTCTTGATTTTCAGTTTCACTTAAGCCTCTAAGGCTATCCTCAAGTACTGTGCCAAAATCAGAAGTGTGTTTCGCTGCATGATCAACTTGTGTATTAAGCGTGTTGGTTAGTGCGATTATCTGGTTTTGCGCCTCTTCTGAATCAGTGATTTCATCACTGATAACATGTTCGCGAAATAGTTGCTCTCCTAAGAGAGTTGGGCAAGTTCCATAGGTATCTAGTGTCTGGTCAATTTTATAGTTTAAATTAGGGATTTTATTAGATACATAAGTATACCAAAGGGCATAGTTTAGAGGGTTGGGAGGAATATTGTACTTCACCATTAACGGTATGGCTTGACGCAAATACTCGGCAGATTGTGTTGAATTTTCGGCAAATTTCATACATTCCCTTCGCTTATCTAAACTATGGAAGCTCAGCATTACAAACATGATTTTTGTACAGCTTAATATCAAAAACGCTACATAATATAGCGGCTTTTAATGGTGAGTTAAACGCTTGTTTAAGATAAAGCTGTGATTACATTTACATCAGTAAACTGTCGGCCTACTTCCACTAAACTTTATGATTTTATGAGTATAGTTCATTTTATAAATGATGGATGAACACTGCTGAATTTTTTGATTAATACTTTCTAAGTCTTTGAATGTCTACTAAAAGCTACTTGACGACAATAAATGAAGGGTACAGATTATTTTTAATACTAACGCATGGAATGATGCATATGCAGTGGTTCAACGGTCTAGATTTTAATAACCTTAAAGGGGATCTTTTTGGCGGTTTAACGGCAGCAATTGTAGCCTTACCTTTAGCATTAGCGTTTGGTGTTTCTTCGGGGGCTGGCCCGGTTGCGGGTATGTATGGTGCAATTTTTGTAGGTTTATTCGCTGCTCTATTTGGCGGCACTCCCTCACAAGTATCGGGCCCAACCGGACCTATGACTGTCGTTATGGCAGGAATTTTTACTCATTTTGTTGCACTTGATCCAGTGAGCGGGCCTGCGATGGCCTTCACTGTGGTGATGTTAGGTGGAGCATTTCAAATATTATTTGGCGTTTTCCGCTTAGGGCAGTTCATTACCTTAATGCCGTTTCCGGTTATTTCAGGCTTTATGACCGGTATCGGAACAATCATTATTTTATTGCAGTTACCTCCATTGCTAGGTGCCTCCAGCGGGGCTGATGTATTAAGCGTTGTCCTGCAGCTACCAGCGATTGTCCAGTCACTGAACCCAAATGCTCTGATATTAGGACTGCTAACATTAGGTATTGTTTTCTTTTGTCCAAAAGCTCTTGGGAAATATACACCCCCAGCATTGTTAGCAATGGTAATAGGCACCTTTTTATCTTTTGTATTTGTTGGCGTGGATGTTATCGGTGAAATTCCAACCGGTTTACCTTCTATGCATTGGCCTGAGTTTGAGTTGAACTTGGTAAAAGATATGGTTATTTCAGCTCTAATGCTCGCAACTTTAGGATCCATTGATTCATTATTAACCTCATTAGTTGCGGATAATATGACGCGTACTCAGCATAAGTCTGACCGTGAACTGATAGGGCAAGGTATTGGTAATGTCGTTGCAGGTTTCTTTGGCGGCTTGCCAGGTGCGGGTGCAACTATGCGAACAGTTGTTAATATACGTGCAGGAGGGCGAACGCCTATATCAGGTTGTGTTCATGCTGTGATTTTACTGATGATTGTTTTGGGTGCAGGCTCCTTTGCTGCCCACATACCATTAGCCGTCTTGGCAGGTTTATTGATTAAGGTCGGTATCGATATTATTGATTGGCGTTTTTTGATGCGAGTACATCAGGCACCTTTGTTTGTTATTTTTTTGATGGTATCTGTGTGGGGGTTAACAGTATTCGTTGATTTGATTACGGCAGTGGCTGTTGGTGTTTTTCTTGCCAATATTTATACCGTAAGGCGTTTAACAGAGACTCAGTTAGAATCAGTTCGTATTGTTCAGGATCATAAAGAAGATCATCATTTTTTGAGTGATCATGAGAGTGATATCTTAATGAATGGGGCAGGCCGAATTTTACTGTATCAATTGAACGGGCCGCTAAGCTATGCTGCTGCTAAAGGCATATCAAATAAGCTCATGGCTTGTACAAATCATGAAGTGCTATTGCTGGACTTTAGTAACGTTCCGCATATTGATGTATCCACGGCTATGGCTTTAGAGGAAGTTATTTTAGACTCGCATCTTGCCACTCAAAATGTACTGATAGTAGGTGCTAAGCCTGAGGTGGAAATGATTTTACAACGTATGAAAGTCGCCACATTAATTCCAGAGCAATACCACTTCCCTAGTAGGGAAGCGGCCCTTGAAGCTGCATCTATATTATTAGCGGCTCCAGATGGTGAGCTTTGAAAACCATGGAAGTGTTTGCATAGACTGATTAAGCTGAGTGCTTAGCGTTGAAATAAGTAGTGGTAGTTCACTATCTTTTAGAAAATCTTCAAGCTTGAGTTCAATCTCTATTAAGTCGTGTAAGTAGTGCAATGTTACATGATAGTTCTTTATATCAGGCGCATAAATGCTCATTTGTTCCGAAAGCGCTTCTTCTATCTCTTTTCTTAAAGGCAAAACACGGCAGAAGCTCTCTTCTTCATCGTCATAAGTGTCGATGTGGAAGATAACATGGCCAATATCATCAAAACGTTGCAGTAGTTTTATAACGGCGGTATCACCAATCCAGTGCCCTTCGGACGCGCTGCAATAAGGAGCTACCTGAATATGCATCTCTAGTAGGCTCTTGCTACCCATATTACGGCTTTTGAAATGATGTACGTTGGTAATCCCGTCTACTTCTTCGACTACTTCTTTAAGCTCCTTTACGCGCTCTTCAGGTAAGGCGGTATCTACTAACTCTTTAATGCTGTTCCATGTAAGGTCCCAGCCAATCTTGCCAACAAAAGCAGCAACGATGACTGCCGCTAATATATCAAGCCATGCATAGCCTGCCATTGCACCAAGAATACCAAATAGAACAACAATTGATGAAAACGAGTCAGTTCGACTATGCCATGCATTGGCTATTAATAGATCTGATTTGAGCCTTTTTCCTGCTGCGAGTGTATAGCGGTAAATCCACTCTTTGCTGGCAATGGATAGAAAAGCAACTAATAAGGCAGGCCAGCCTGGTGTGGGAACCGATGTAGACGTCCAAAATTCACGAATACTATCAAATGCCATCGCTCCTGCTACTGCTATAAGAACGCAGCCAAGAAAAACAGTACCTATTGTCTCAAAACGTGCATGCCCCCATGGGTGCTCTTCATCTGGCTCCTCATGAGAGAAGTGGAAGATAATAACAACCATAAAATCGGTCAACAGATCTGAGAAAGAGTGAATCCCATCAGCTATCAGCGCGTTGGAATTGGAGGCGACTCCGACAATAATTTTGGCAAAACCGAGTATGGCATCAAGAATAGCGCCGATGATAGTAACTTTTTGAGCTTCTTTGTTTCTATTTGCAGACATAGACATGTTATTAGCCGATCATTTGAATCCATCGGCATGTTAACCTTACGAAGAGAATCGAGCCAGTTAAAAGGCTTAAAAAAGATATTTATTTCATTAAATTTGGCTTGACATGAAAAAATATTAAAATTATCTATTTCAATAGGGTATTTATTAATCAGGCTGAATATAATCTGTAAATGAATATGTAACTAATTGATAATTAAGAATAAATACTACTGGTTAAAAAATGATCAATGTGAGTAGAAGCTCATGAAATGGGCTCTGTAAGACGTTTTTCTTACAGAATCCACAGGGTTATCCACAAGATGTGTGTGTACCTTGCTCTAGCCCGTATAGGACGTAGGATTGGGGGCTGCATTGATGGGTTGTTTCGTCTTACAGAAGAAATTAGACTGCATTTTTATGTGCCAAATAGGATTGACATTTAGATGGAAAATACAGCGCTAACACAGGTGGTTTTACCCCTAGCTTTGTTTTTTATTATGTTGGGTATTGGTTTGTCGCTGACTGTTTCTAATTTTTTGGATTTAAAGTCTAGACCTCTTGCCGTTGTGCTGGGTAGCATTTTGCAATTAATCGCTTTACCACTATTGGGATATAGTGTTGTCACTTTATTAAATGTCCCTCCAGCCTATGCCGTGGGTATAATGATATTGACATTCGCACCAGGTGGTGCGACCTCTAATATGATCAGTTATTTAAGTAGAGCTGATACGGCGTTGTCAGTCAGTTTAACGGTGATAGCGAGTATAGTTACTCCTTTTACCTTACCGTTGCTGTCTTATATGGCTGTTTCTCACTGGCTTTCACTGGATGCTACGATTGCTTTCCCTATTGTGCAGACCGTTTTTAAATTACTGGCTATCACATTACTGCCGGTTGTTTTGGGCATGTGGTTGACCCATAAAGCTCCGCGTTTTTCTGCTAAATTGCAGCCGTTAGTGAAGTGGTGCTCTTTGCTATTTATGCTTGTAGTGGTGGTGGGAATAGTGGCGGGCAATAAAGACAAGTTATCAAGTATGCTAGTGCAAGTTGGCCCTGTGGTTTTATTGTTATCATTGGCTGCTATGTTGACAGGCTGGTGGGCTGGTAAGCTTTTTCGTTTACCTGTAAAGCAGGGGCTCACGCTGGCTATTGAGACCGGTATTCAAAACGCAGGATTAGCTTTAATGATAACTGGGGCAGTGTTGCACAACACCGAAATGTCCGGCGTTGTGTTGTTATATGGTGTACTGATGCAAGTGCCTGCTATTTTGATTATTATTTGTCGTCATTGGCAATGGAAAGAATCTGAAGCGGTTAAAACACATCTAGAGCTTTAATGGAGCGCTTTAATTGGTTCTCTTCTGATATCGCTACTCATTAATCTATGCCGACAATCTTGTGAGTTTGCAGGCTCATCTTCCAGCGAGGGTGTCTTAAGCAGTACTCAATAACGTGTTGTGTATTTTCGTTTGGGTTCTCACTGTCTAATGGTTGCAAGTAAAAGTTATCAAATTCTAACCCAGTGAACCTTTCAGGCATTGCATCGTGCTGAGGGTAGACAAGTTTTAATTCATGACCTTTCTCAATAACGAGTGGTGCAGAAGCTTTGGGGCTAACGCAAATCCAATCGATATCATTGGGCAGTGGTTTGGTGCCATTGGTCTCTACTGCTATCTCAAAACCGCTATTATGCACTGCACTGACGAGTTCTTGTGTTAGCTGTAATGCGGGCTCACCTCCGGTAAAAACAACATAAGGCTTACCTTCTGGCGTAGGCCAAAAGCTCATAATTGCAGTGGCCAGTGCTTGTGCTGTTGCGAATTTTCCACCGTTTTGACCATCAGTACCGATAAAGTCAGTATCACAAAAATTACATATCGCAGTCGCTCTATCTTGTTCGCGCCCGGACCATAAGTTACAGCCACTAAAGCGGCAAAATACTGCGGGCCGGCCTGCATGAGCGCCTTCGCCCTGCAATGTGTAGAACATCTCTTTTACGCTATACATTTTTGTATTGTTAACCCTATTAAGAAGGAAGTTAAGAGGAGCTTAGAGCTGGTTGATAAGCTATTTGATCAGATAATCGAAACGACTAAGTGCATGACAGGTATTTCCTAGAACGGGTAAATTTTACAGAGGATGAAAATCATATCAAGTCATTATCACTTCATTCGTTATCCCTAAGTTGTATCTGTTGCTGTAGAAGAAATGATAGGTGTGGTGTATAAATTGTGATGTACTAAATTAACTTCCTCTAAAACAAAAAGTTCTTATAATAAAAAGATAGGTTGCTTATGTTTATTAAAACGATTTCATCGGTTGCGTTAGTCAGTCTGTTAACGGCTTCGCCATTAGTATTTGCGAAAGATAAACCTAAAGCCATGATTGCACCGGGCCTCTTCTCTTTCGAAGTGATGCACGATGGTGCGATGGTTGAGATTAAACGTAATCAGAATCCAGAAAATCTAATTACTGATCTATATGCCACTACTTTTCGTGGTATGCCGCAAGCGATGCATCCTTTTGAGCCTTATGATGTAGAAACGATCGCCGAGCGTGAATTTGTGCAATACATGATCGATGCTCAAAAAGATAAAAGTATTTTGATCGTTGATACGCGGACGATTGGTTGGCACCAGCGTTTGACGATTCCGGGTGCTGTCAGTTATCCCTACACAATGATGGATGATGCCGATGATACAGATTGGGCGATGGATGATTTTGGCGCGTTAAAACAGTCTGATGGCGGCTATGATTTTACGAAAGCAAAAACCTTAGCAATGTTCTGTAATGGTTACTGGTGTGGACAAACACCATCAATGGTCAGAGCAATGCTTGAGCACGGTTATCCTGCAGAGAAAATTAAATATTATCGTGGTGGTATGCAGGCCTGGACTAGCTTAGGGCTATCGGTAGTGGGAGAGGCGACTGAGTAAAGCGAGTGTTAAAAGCTTAGTGCATCTACTGTATGTGAGCATAAAAAAGGGCTTATTATAAATAAGCCCTTTTTGTTTTCAATTAACGTTGTACCTGGCCGCCGAAAGCTTCCAAAATTTGCGGAAAGAGTCGCTGGCACTCTAGTGCTAAACGAGCCACATCACTGTCTAACCTTACCAGAGGGTCTTCTGATGATTCTTCATTGAGCGTTTGTGTTAATTCGTCTGTTGGTTTTACGCGCTTGATCAATAAATCATCTTGTAAAATAAAGCTAAGCGTTTCATCCCACTGCAAGGCCAGCTTGGTCACTTGCTTTCCGGTTTCTAAGTGGGCAATGACTTCGCTGCTATGCAGGTCATGCCCCTTAATGCGAATAACACCGCCTTCTTCTGTTTGGTCTTTCAACTCACATTCATCTAAGCAGGTAAAGGCCGGGAATGAACTTGACTGTTGCAGCCACTCAGACATAACCACGCCAGGTGAGTGCACAGTATCCGGCAATGCGACAGGCAATGTGGTTAGGCTGTTGCGTAATAGATTGAGTAACTCTTCCGCACCTTTATGACTTGAGCTATCGACAACAATAAAACCGGCGCGCGGTAAAACAAGCGCGCTGGTTTGTGAGAATCGGCTAAACGCGCGAGGTAACAAATCAATAATGATTTCATCTTTCAATTGAAGCTGTTCTTTACGATATACCTTGCGTGCCTGCTCACGCTCAATCACCCCAACACGTTCATTCAAGTTTCTTTTAATTACATTAGCGGGTAATAGTTTTTCTTCTTTTTGTGCGGTAATCAAGTATGCCCCAGATGAAGCAAACACGGTTTGCTCATCAAGTGCTGAGTGTGGAGCAACCCAGCCGTAGCGGCTGAGCTCTTGGCTACGACATGGTTCAAATAAGTGTTCAGAGAAAGCGGCTTCCAGCTGTTCCTGTGTGTAATCTTGTTGCTCTGTAAACCGGTAAAAGACGAAATTTTTGAACCACATAAAGCTTCCAATATAAGAAAATTAAAATCGCTGCTAGCTTAGAGGGAAATTACCTTGAGTGACAGGGTAAAATCACAACAAGGTAAATATTTGTTGTAGAGCATACTTAGCGAGCCCCTAACTTAATGGGGGCTTTTTAGGTGGCGCTTGGTTTTGTGAGTAGCCATAGCGCTAGAGGGGTCATCAGGCCAGGGGTGTTTGGGGTATCGCCCCTTCATTTCTTTTTTAACTTGAGGGTATACGTGCTCCCAGAAATTCCCCAGATCTTGTGTGACTTGTAACGGGTGGCCTGCCGGTGAAAGTAAGTGGACTTTGAGTTTGACATTGTTGGCAATGGTTGGCGTTGATGTGGAGCCAAACATTTCTTGAAGCTTAACACCTAGTATCGGCGGGGTTTGGCTATAATCAATGTGTATTTTAGAACCTGAAGGTACAGCAATGCGCTCAGGTGCGAGTTCGTTAAGCTGCTGCGGTAATGGCCAAGGGAGCAAATTTTGTAAAATGCTATGTAAATCCAATTTTGCAAAATGATTAATGTGGCTAACTTTACCTAGATAGGGAGTTAGCCAGTTATCCAGTGCGGCCAGTAATGCGGTGTCCGATAGGTCTGGCCAAGGGTTTTTAGCATTTTGGTTTTCGTATGCTTGGTACAAAAAAGTGACTCGTTGGCGCCATTGTGTGAGTGCTTTTGTATGGGAGAAAATCGAAAGCCCTTTGTTTTTGACAAGTCCAAGTAAAGCCTGAGCTCGCGCATCGTCAGAAAGTGTTTTTAATGGCTGACGTTTGATGATGATAGCTCCACAGCAGTGCTGCTCTTCTGCAATGAGTTTCTGCTGTTTGTCATTCCATTCAACAAAATTACGCTGTTCTAGCATATGGATAAGAGGCCCTTCAAAAAGAGATGGATTAAAGGGTGCTGCTAACCAAATAGCGTCGTTTGATCTGCCTTCTTGGCTGCCAAGCTGTGCGACTGCTATCCACTTTGATTTGCTTAGATAGTCGTTTTCACTCACGCTGGCTGCTCTTCCGTTTGCTAATTGGAATCGTGGTTGCTCACCGGTTCGTTTAGCAATGCGATCTGGCCAAGCACTGGCTATTAATAGGCCGATTTGGTCTTCGCTATTAATAGTGCCAATCGCCTGTTGTTGGTTTTGTCTGTTAGCAGGGAGTTGTTGGCAAAGTGTATAGTAGCGTTGACACTGTTGCTTTATGCGATAGAGCTGGCCTTGTTGTGATGGATGGCATTTTTTAGGCTCTCGAAGCCAATCAAGACGCATTTGTAAATCGGCTTGACGTGTATCTAATGGATCGCGCTCCGAAAGCAATGCAGCTAGTTCACATGCTTGGTATTCCAGTTGATACAAGCTAGCAGTGAGCATCATATGTGCCAAGCGTGGGTGAACTGGCAGGCTAGCCATCTGTTCGCCTTGTTTGCTTAAATAGTATCTATTGTCAGTGAATTCAAGAGCGCCTAATTGGCACAGTAACTCGCGTGCTTGCTGGCAAGAGGCTAGGCTTGGAGTATCTAGCCATGCGAGTTCACTAGGGTCATTACATCCCCAGCGATACAGTTGTAGTATGAGCGGCGCCAAATCGGCTTGTTGGATTTCTGGTGCTCTAAAAGGGGATAGTTGCGCTTGTTGTTCTATTGACCACAGCCTATAGCAGACACCTGGTGCCGTTCTTCCAGCACGTCCTGATCTTTGTGTACTCGCTGCACGAGATAGTCGACGGGTTTGTAAACGAGTCATTCCTGTATTTGGGTCATAACTTGCTTGTCGGCTGAGCCCACTGTCTATAACGACAGTAACGCCATCAATAGTCAGACTCGTTTCTGCAATGGCGGTTGCTAGTACAATTTTACGCTGACCATTTGGCGCAGGAATAATCGCTTTGCGTTGTTGCTCTAGGCTTAAATCGCCATAAAGGGGAGTGATCAGCAGTTCTTGTTTATCTATATTATCAAGGGCTTCATATAATTGTTTTTCAACGCGGCGTATTTCGGACTGCCCGGGAAGAAATACCAGTAGGCTGCCGGGTTGTTCGTTAAGTGCTGTTTTTATGGTTGCTACAATGCGAGGCTCTATTCGTTCTCTATGTTTCCATGGCGCGCCATAAATTAGCTCTACCGGGAAGCTGCGGCCTTGGCTTTTAACAACCGGAGCATCACCTAAGAGGTCTGCTATAGCCGTGCTGTCTAGTGTGGCTGACATGACGAGTAACTTTAAGGGATCATCGTCGCGGAATAAGCTACGGCCTTGCAAGATTAAAGCAAGGCCTAAGTCTGCATCTAGGCTGCGTTCATGAAATTCGTCAAAGATTACTAGACCAGTATCATCCAAGCTGGGGTCAGTTTGTAGCATTCGTGTGAGAATGCCTTCTGTGACGACCTCTATTCGGGTTTTATGACTGACCTTGGTATCCATACGGACGCGATAACCGACGGTTTCTCCGACGGCCTCGCCTAGCGACATCGCCATGCGTTCTGCAGCAGCGCGTGCTGCCAAACGGCGAGGTTCTAACATGATGATTTTTCGGTTAACTAGCCATGGCTGGTTTAATAATGCTAATGGAACAGCGGTGGTTTTTCCGGCGCCAGGTGGTGCTTCTAGCACCGCTTCGTGCTCAGCATCTAGTGCAGTAATTAAGTCAGGAATAATCGCATGAATAGGCAGTGTTAACATAGAAGCTAGATATGACTTTCGCTAGTGGTTTATAAGTGGGTGCACTTTAAAAGTATACAGTGAACCGTATTAGGAGTGAAAACTTAGGCAAGTAGGCTGTTAATAGTTTTTTTGTACTTGGCTGCCCCGATTTATAAAATCTTTGCTAGGATTAATGCGTCTGAAATCATCGTTTGGGAGGCTGCTTTGCACTGTTTTATGAAGTCCTGTGTGATAAGTTTTTATTTTGCCTTTGTTGTGATGGCATCCCCTGTAACCTCCTATGCTGAGGGTATTACTCCGGCTGTTTGTAATGCGATTAGCAATAAAGGTGATAGAGACCGCTGTATATTACGCTATCAAAGCCAAGAAGTGCGTAAGCTCCAAGCGGATACTGCACGAGGAACAGCCGAAAAGGAAGCGATGTTTAGGCAGCGTCAGGAGCAAGTGGCGAGTCAAAGAGGGTATGGTATGCCGCGGATGGAGAGGTACTCACGCAATAAGTTGAAAGTGGTGTTTGATCCCGTACTTCGTAGCCAGCGTGTTAAATGTATCGGTTATGACGCTCGAGGTGATTATGTTTATAGTCGCTCCTTTTACTTGAGGCCGCCAGCTGATCACGGCTTAATGAAAACACGTGATGCGTCTAAAATCACAAAGCTTATATGTAAGTAGGTATGTTTATTTGGCTGATTTTTTAAGTAAAGAAATGGCTTTGTCTATCGATTGATCTAGATAGTAGCCGTAGAACTCGGGTGTGTTTACGCCAACCATGTTGGGCACGAGTGCTTGACCTTTGCGATCAAGGAACAGCAGAGTAGGTGTTAGGCTTGCATGGTAGCGTTTTGCAAAGCGCTTTGCAGTGATCTTCTTTCCATTAAAATCAGTAATGGCATCGCTTGAGTCAATTTTCAGCTCTCTAAAGAGCGCTTTATCTTTATACCGGCCGCCCTGATGCATAGGGTCGAGAAAGTCATTATGAATCAGTTCGCAATAGCTGCAATCACGCTGGCTTACCATCACTATGGATACACGATTATCACCTTGTTGTTTCGCATCTTCAAAAAAATTGTTAGCACTGGGTAGGCCTTGTGCATGTGCTGATGTAAGCACAGTGCTAATGATGAGAGCGATAATGCTATGAAAGCGTACTTGTATCTTCATTCTTGTTTTTCCAAAAAATCAACAACTAATTCTACTACTTCGTCAGCATAAAGGTCTCTAAAGTAATGATCTGCTCCTTCAATAATGCTGTGTTCTACTTTCGAATTTGAAACCTGGCTCATCATTTTGGGGAGATCAGAAACGGTTTTGTCTTCTGATGCGCTGATAACTAGCGTTGGTGTGTTGATATCGTTCAAGAGAAAAGGCGTGTTGAAGCGCTCATCAGCTTGATAGTAATTAAGAAATGATTCGGCTTTGACCTGGCTATTGGCGCAATAAATGAAGTTTGTATCTTCAAGCCAAGTGTTTTTGTCGGTTTTCTCTGCTTGTAATAACACGCTTGAAAGTGATTGTGAGTAGCGTTGTTGATAATTACTATTGTCGCCTTCTTCAGTCCATGTGGCGGGTGCGAGTAATATCTGGGCTTTAAGTTGTGTGGGGTTATTGGTTGTGAACCATGCTGTTTGGTTTCCTCCGCGAGAGTGGCCCATTAACACAAGGTTTTGTGCGCCTTGGTTTTTAAGCCATTGTGCCCACACGCTTATTTCATTAAGAGCATCTGTATGTTTGTGTTGATGAGGTACTTGGCAATCATACATGCCGTGTCTGTCGCTAATACCTAAGCTTAAATTAATAGCCAAAGAGTTAAGGCCTGAATCGCTTAGTAATAATTGCAACGTCTCAACTAGCTCCATTTTGTTGTGTGCCAGTGTGCCGTGTGTAATGAGGATAATACCATCGGCCAGGGTGCTTCCTTCTGCTAATTGCATCTGAGCATTTAGTGTTAGGTCTTCGTATTTAGTAGTGACTTCTTGTGCAAACAGAGGCTGCGCAGTGAACAGTAAAAGGGCGGCGGAGTTGAGAAGGGTTTTATACATACGAACCTCTATTATTGTTATAAGCTTATATGAAAGCCTACAATAACAGAGGTCTCTAATTTAGGCTACAGACCTTCGTAGGCCAGCATGGTGTAAACAGGAATACCTGCTTCTTGAATACGGATAGAGCCGTTTAAGTCAGGAAGATCAACTAATGCAGCGCTTTCTATTACTTCTGCACCTAATTTTTTTATCAGGGTACAGGCAGCAAGAATAGTCCCACCGGTTGCAATAAGGTCATCGAATACTAGTACTCGGTCACCAGGGCCTACCGAGTCTATCTGCATTTCAACGGCCGCCGTACCATACTCAAGCTTATATTCTTGGTGTACGGTTTCACCTGGCAGTTTCCCTTTCTTGCGAACCAGCACTAAAGGCTTCTGCATTTGGTAGGCCATGATTGATGCAATAAGAAAGCCTCGGGCGTCAATGCAAGCAATGTGTGTTAGCTCTGAATCCATATATCGCTGAATAAACGCGTCAGCAACCATGCGTAATGCTTTGGGGTCTTTGAAAATAGGCGTGATGTCGCGAAAGACTACGCCAGGCTCTGGCCAGTCAGGTAACGATCGGATAACTGACTTGACATAAAATTCGTCGTAAGACATGTACTAATGGCTCCTCAATTAAGCCGGAACGTTAACGCTTGATATGGCTCAATGTTTACAAAAAGAATATACGGTTTAATCACTGTGTTGGGTTACACATAGAGATGGCTACTTCTTTGTGCAACTATTTTTAGCGCCGTTCAGTTAATTGGACGGCGTTTTTTTATCTACTGGATTTATAACCTATATAGAAAGCTGCTGTACATCTACTTCTGTAGGAGTGTCTTTGCCGTGACACTCACCTGAAACTTCGTATAGGCTATCTAAATCTAGTAAGTCTAACTCTTTACCATCGACTTGAATTAGATTGTTCTTTTGAAAGCGAGTAAAAATACGGCTTACTGTTTCTACCGCTAATCCTAAGTAATTACCTATTTCATTGCGCGACATGGATAGTCTGAATTTGTGTGCAGAGTAACCACGTGCTTGGAAGCGTTGAGAGAGTTTAATGAGGAAGGTCGCAACGCGCTCTTCAGCGTTCTTTTTTGAGAGGAGAAGCATCATTTGTTGATCGTCTCTGATCTCTTTGCTCATGGTTCGCATCACTTGACGTCGCAGCTCTGGAAGCTGTCCACAAAGTGTATCTAGATTATCAAAAGGGATTTCACATACCGTTGTGGTTTCCATTATTTTAGTGGAAACCGGGTAGTGTTGATTATCATAACCGCTTAAACCAACCAGCTCCCCTGGAAAGTAAAAGCCTGTGATCTGCTCTTCGCCTTCATTGGTAATAGTGTAGCTTTTAACGCTGCCTGCACGAATAGCAAAAACCGATTCGAAGTTGTCACCCTGATGAAAAAGGTGATCTCCTTTTTTTAGTGGTCGGCTTTTCTCAATAATATTATCAAGGCTATCCATCTCCGTGTTGTTTAATGACACGGGAAGGCAAAGTGAGCTTAAGCTGCATGTATTACAATGAGCTTGCTGCAGGCTATGCAGTTTCCCTTCCTTTTTTATATCGCTCATGGCCAATTCCTGTGTTTGTTACATAATGAGAGGCTACTCAGCCGTTAATTATGTAACATTTAGAGGGAGGCGTGAAGCATCTATTATATGATACGGGAAAAACCTTGTGTGGCTTGCTGTTTGGGGATGTAACGATCAAAGGCCATACAGATGCGTCTGATTAACAAGCGACCAGATGCGGTTACAGTAATTCGCTGCTCGTCTAGCTCGATTAAACCATCCTGAACGAAGTGTTGTAACTCGGTTTGCTCTTGTGAAAAATACTCTTTAAAGTCAATGCCAAACAGCTTTTCGATGGGTTTTGGGTCTAGTTCGAAATGGCAAATTAATTGTGTAATTACGGCACGACGGATTTGGTCGTCTGTGCTCAATTGTACACCGCGTCGGATAGCGCTTGCGCGTGTATCAACTGCTTTAGAGTAGGCATTAATATCATGCTCATTTTGATAATAAACATCTCCTATTTGACTAATGGCTGAGACGCCCATAGCAACTAAATCACAGTCTGAGTGGGTAGTGTAGCCTTGGAAGTTGCGATGAAGGTGTCCACTCTCTTGAGCAAGCGCCAGTTCATCGTCAGGTTTTGCAAAGTGATCCATGCCAATATAGACATAACCTGCATCGAGTAACTTATTAATAGTGGACTCGAGAATGGCTAATTTTGTTTCAGGGCTTGGTAGATCCTCTGCATTAATGTGCTTTTGCGAGCGGAAGCGATCGGGCATATGGGCATAATTAAACACGGACAAACGATCGGGGCTCATGTCAATGACAGTATCAAGGGTGGCGTTGAAGCTTTCAAATGTTTGATGTGGCAGCCCGTATATGAGATCCATGTTGATCGATTTGAAGCCAAGGTCTCGTGCGGCCGTAAGTACTGCTGCCGTTTGTTCGGTAGGCTGAATGCGATTAACTGCTTCCTGAACAACCGGATTTACATCCTGAACACCTAAGCTAATTCGGTTGAAACCCTCTTTTCTGAGCGTGCGCATTGTTTCTAATGACGCTTCACGTGGGTCTATTTCGATGGAGTAATCACCACTATCATCATCAAGTAAATTAAATTCTTGTTTGAGCTTGTTCATAAGCTCAGTCATTTGTTCATCGCTGATGAAAGTAGGTGTGCCGCCGCCCCAATGTAATTGGTTAACAATTCGGCCGTCGCTATACCATTTTGCTGCTTGCTCAATTTCTTTATACAAGGTGTCTAAATAAGGCTGGGCTTTCTTTCGGTTGCGGCTAATAACTTTATTGCAGGCGCAGAAGTAACATACATGAGCACAAAAAGGTATGTGCACATAAAGTGATAAGGGTGCTGTCTTATCAGTAGTTGTTTGCCCGTTTAGTACAAGTTGTTCTTCTGAAAGGGAGGTGTCAAATTGAATGGCTGTCGGGTATGAGGTGTATCGAGGGCCCGATAAATCATAACGTTTAATTAGATCCAGGTCCCATGAAATGGTTTTGTCCAGGCTCACGATAAATTCCTCATAATATTAAGCGCTGCAGTATAACATTTGGAATAGATAATAATTTGACGCGTATCAAATACCAATGATTCCATTAAATGGAATGGTATATAAGCCAAAAAGAATAATCATCAGGCCCGCAATGTGTTGCACATTACGGTTGGCTAGTAGAGTTTGCATCTGTTTGGCGAGCATTCCGGTACTAAGCATGGCGGGTAATGTGCCAATACCAAAAGCGAACATTAGGCTGGCGCTTTGGATAGGATCCTGCGCTGTTGCAGCCCATATAAGGGTGCTGTAAATAAGCCCGCATGGCAGCCAGCCCCAAAAAAAGCCGAGTAATAACGCTTGCTTTATATTTTTTACGGGGAGTAGTTTACTGGCGGCGGGCCGAATGAGAGACCATAGCTTGGTGCCTAGTTTTTCAACATGAGTTAGGCCTTTCCACCATTGGGCAACATATAAGCCCATTGTGATGAGCAACAAGCCAGCAATGGCGCGAAGGGCAATGGCAAGAGTGCTATCCTTTATAAATATTCCAAGGGAGCCTACTAATGCTCCTGCTATAGCGTAGCTGATTAGTCTGCCGAAGTTGTAGCCTATAAGGTTTGGAATTCGGCTGTGCTTTTGTCCTAGGGCAATGGTGGCCGCGATGCCGCCACACATACCTACGCAGTGAGCACTACCGAGCAACCCAAGTAAAATAGCTGTCGATATAGAGAGAGACTCAGTCACGTGAGGAGTTTGCCTTTCCTTGCTTGGCATCGTCTGGAATCAGATCATCATCGTCATCAAATAATATGCTATGGGCCGGCGATTCAAGGTCATCAAACTGACCCGTGTTTACACTCCAGAAAAAAGCCCAAATGGCGAATCCTAGTAAGATGATAGCTATGGGTATTAATACAAAAAGAATTTCCATGGAGAATTATCTCGAAAATTGAAGTGGCTATTTTACAGGATTACGATGAACAAGTTTAGTCAGACGAAGCGCATTGCCAACAACAATTAGGGAGCTGACCGACATGCCAATCGCAGCCATGTAGGGGGCTATGAATCCCATAGCAGCTAATGGTAAGGCAATTAGGTTATACAGCAGTGCCCAGCTCAGGTTTTGGCGAATAATAAACTGAGTTTTTCGTGACAGAAGAATCGCGTCTGTTAGGCGCTCAATATCACTACTGATTAGCACTGCATCGGCATTAGTTTTGGCAAGATCTGTAGCGCTTCCCATAGCGATGGATGTCTGAGCACCTGCGAGTACGGGGATGTCGTTAATGCCGTCGCCAATCATGACGACTTTAGCACCTTGGCTTTGCAGCTCTTGAATATAGGCGAGTTTTTCTTTAGGCGAAGTGTTAGCAATGATTTTGTCTATGTTGAGCTCTGTAGCGACTTCCTGGACTGCGGCAGAGTTGTCACCTGTCAGCATTTGAATGTTAAGACCGAGGCGTTTCAGAGTGGTCAGTGTTTGCTGGGTGCCTTTGCGAATTTGGTCGTTTAAGCAGAACCATGCGAGCGGTGTTTGGGCGTTACAAAGTAGTAGCCATTGGCCATTGTGATCCGGAGCGTCCCTATAGGTTAGTTGTTGTTGGCATAGTGCAGATGCAAATTCAGGTTTACCAATACGGTAAACGATGTTATCAATACTCCCTTCTAAGCCTTGGCCTAGTTCTACGTGGAGTGAGTCAGCTGTTTGGCGTTGATATTTGCGAAATGCTTTAGCAATAGGGTGTTCTGAGTGAGCTTCTAATGCGGCGGCAATTTCCAGCGCAGTTTGTGCATCTACCTTGTCGCATAAATGTGTACTTTTAAGCGATAAATTACCTTCGGTGAGCGTGCCTGTTTTATCGAAAATGATATGTGTTGCCGTCGCTAGGCTTTCTAGTACATGGCCGCGGGTAATTAGTAGTCCGTGTTGTCTAAGTGTGCCAGTTGCTGCTGTGAGCGCGGTAGGGGTGGCTAATGAAAGTGCGCAAGGGCAAGTAACAACCAGTACTGAAAGAGTAATCCAAAAAGCATTCTGAGGGTCGATTTGCCACCAAATAAGGCTAACAACAACCGCTGTTATTAGAACGGCGGCGACAAAATAACTAGCGACCTTATCGGCAGTTTTAGCTACAGCGGGTTTTTCTTCATGTGCTCTGTCGAGTAGCCTGACGATAGCAGATAGTTTTGTAGCGGCTCCCACTTCTGTGATTCTCAGCTGAAGGGGGCTCTCTACATTAATGGTTCCACCGACAACATGATCATTTAGTGTTTTGTTAATGGGAAGGTATTCACCGGTTAGGGCTGATTCATCCACTGAGGAATAGCCCGCTACAATAATGCCATCTGCAGGTATAGTATGGCCGGGTTTAACCAGAACAATATCATCAATGCTGAGATCACTGGCTGGGATCAGTATTTCTTGCTCGTCTACTAGTTTTATTGCACTGGCGGGGATTAGGTTTAATAAGGCATTGCCTGCTCGTCCGGTCCTGTGTCTTGCCTGCATTTCTAGATAGCGACCGATCAATAAAAAGAAAGTAAACATGGTAACAGAGTCGAAATAAACTTCTCCGCTTTGAGTATAGGTTGCCCAGGCGCTCGCTAGGTAAGCTCCTCCTATGGCGATAGATACGGGAACATCCATACTGAGGTGATGTGCTCTGATGTCACGTAATGCAGCCGTAAAAAAGGGTCTGGCAGAGTACAGCAGTATTGGTGTGGTAATGATCAGGCTTGTCCAGCGGATAAAGATTTCAAACTTCTCTTCAATGCCTTGTAATGCTCCAGCATACAAGGCAATAGACATCATCATCACCTGCATCATGCCGAGTCCAGCTATTCCTAAGCGGCGAAAAGAGCGCTTTTTTTCAAGTTCAAGTAATTGTTCTTCTTTATCAGGGTGGTAAGGGTGGCCTTGATACCCAATGTGATATATCGCAGCCATGATGCTGCTTAATGTGATGTCGCTATCATGCCAGCGGATACGAGCTCTGTGGTTAGTGAGATTGACTGACGCTTGCTCAATACCCGCTTGTTTTACCAAATGGTGCTCTAGCAACCAGACGCAGGCCGCACATGTTATGCCTTCAATGACTAGAGTTGCTTCTTTAATATCGTCTTCTAGCGTGACGACAAAATTTTGTTGAATCGAAGCGTTGTCATAGAGTTTTAGCTCGTCCTGGAGCGTGCTAGGGAGCTCGGTACCAGAGAGGTCTGGTGTGAGCATCGAATCGCCCTGACGGTATTTGTAGTAGTGCTCAAGCCCACTAGAAACAATGGTTTCTGCAACTGCTTTGCATCCGGGGCAGCACATAGGTTGTGCAGTGCCTTTAATATTGGCCATAAACTGTACGCCTTTGGGTACGTCTTGGCCGCAATGAAAGCATGTCACAGGGCTGTGCTGACTATTAAGACTACTACTCATACTACGTGCCTTATAAATTTGGCTTTAGTTCAAAGCTGCGTTGTTCATAAGGTGGCAGAATCTCTTTGCGAAGATGCCAGTTTTCATCCGCAGGGAATAGGAAAAGATAACGTTTTCCTTTGAGTGGGTTGGCCAATGATCCGGAATACAGTTGTTGGGAACCAATCGCTTTAAGAGTGATTTCCTGGTCGTATTTTTGGTGAGTAGGGTGGACAATATCTAATGTAAGGAACTCAGGAATATTCGTTAGTTGGCCATTTAGTTTGACCATGATATCACCGGTTACATCGTCCAAATTAAGCTCTGCAACTATGTTTTGATCAATTGCATTTTGATTTTTTTCAGTGTTGAGTTCATAGCCTTTGGCTATGCGGTAGTAATCATCTTTTACAACGCCGTCCATTGTAACGATAGACAGATAAAGAAAGCCAAAACCATAGAACACTACGGCGAATATAGGCGTCAGAATAAAAAGGAGCCAAGGTTGTTTGTACCAAGGTTTTGCTGCTTGAATCTCATCTTCGGTCATATTTGTTTCTGTCATAAAAATAGCTGCTGTCTTTGCAGAAAGCAGCTATTGTAACCTAATTTAATGCGCAGGTCGGTTATCGACGCGGCGCAGGGCCAATGAAGCGATTTTCTTCAGTAATAGATATGCTACTGTCATCCAGTGCTTCAACTTTAATCTGGATATCATAGTTAGGGCGTTTTATGTCTTCCTTGTTCAAATGAATACGAATATTGTAATCAAGCAGTTCGCCCGCTTTGATAGTGACTACCGGTTCTGAAATTAGTTGCATTCCTTCAACACCAGTAACACTTATTCTATAGTCATGATCTTGCTGCTCTTTATTGGCTAGTTTAAGCTTATAAACGTTCTCAATTAGGCCATTAGATGTTTCATTATAGAGTTGTCCGCGATCTCGTAAAATGTCTACTTCAAGAGGAACTCGGCTGAAGACGGTGTAGCCAAAGGCGATACACATCGCTATGAGTACTAACAAATAACCTATCAGGCGAGGTCGCAAGAGGTGAGTTTTGTTACCCTCTAACTGGTGCTCTGTTGTGTAGCGTACTAAGCCTTTCTCATATCCCATGCGATCCATGATGTCATCACAAGCATCAACACACGCACCACAAGCTACGCATTCGTATTGTAAGCCATCTCGTATATCAATACCTACTGGGCAAACATTGACGCAGAAGCCGCAATCAATACAGTCGCCCATGCCTTCTGCTTTGTAATCGGTATTCTTTTTACGTTTACCTCGGCTCTCTCCACGTTTTTCATCATATGAAATAACAAGAGTATCTTGGTCAAACATTACACTCTGAAAGCGTGCGTATGGACACATGTAAATGCATACTTGCTCACGAAGCCAGCCAGCATTGGCATAGGTGGCCACCGCAATAAAACCAATCCACCACATCTCCCAAGGGCCGAGTGAGAAAGAGGCCAAATCGCTAACCAATTGACGAATAGGGGAGAAGTAGCCGACAAACGCTATTGCTGAGGTAATGGCTATAAATAACCATAACGCATGTTTAATCGTTCTTTTACGGAATTTTGTGGCACTCCACGGCGCTTTGTCGAGCTTCATGCGTTGGTTGCGATCGCCTTCCGCGACACGCTCAGCCCAAATAAATAGCCAAGTCCAGACAAACTGAGGACAGGCGTAGCCGCACCAGAGACGCCCGGCAAATACAGTCACAAAGAAAAGTGTAAATGCGAGAATAATTAATAGCCAAGACAGAAGCATGAAATCTTGAGGCCAAAAGGTCATACCAAATATATGAAATTGGCGACTGGGTAGATCAAAGAGAATAGCTTGTCTTCCGTTCCACTCAATTAGCGGGAATGCATAAAACATAAGCAACATTATTGAGCCGGAAATTACACGAAAATTTTTGAAGACCCCTTTGTAGAACTTTACATGAATATGTTCACGGTTTGCGTAGAGCTCGTAGGTCTCTTTTTTGCCGCTTTCTTTTGGCGTGACATCTTTTACAGGTATCTGGTTCATGTCTTTGCTCGCAAACTTAATTGTTGGGTATTAGCCTACTGGGCCAACTTATCCATTAGAGAAGTTGCATATTATAATGTCGTCTACAAAAAAAAGGCGATATGAATTTCTTCACATCGCCCTTTTATTGATAGCTGTCAATTACTTGTTAGACAAGCTATACACGTAAGCTGTAATTAGCTGCACTTTATCTTGGCTTAGCAGGTCTTTATGAGCAGGCATTACACCATTGCGTCCAGAACGAATGGTATGAGCGATGTCTTCAAAAGAACCGCCGTATAGCCAAGTATTATCAGTAAGGTTTGGAGCACCAAGTGCTAGCATTCC
>NZ_AUGR01000022.1 GCF_000422765.1 Neptunomonas japonica DSM 18939
CTGCTGGCTCTGCTGGCTCTGCTGGCTCTGCTGGCTCTGCTGGCTCTGCTGGCTCTGCTGGCTCTGCTGGCTCTGCTGGCTCTGCTGGCTCTGCTATCAATGATGATGTTATTGGTGAAGGTTTTTCAATAACAATTGGTTTTATTTCACTTTTACGAGCATTTATAACGTCATTAAAGAGCTGTGTAATTGAGCTCTCTAAATCTTTCACACTAAAAGGTTTACATAAGGTAACACTGTTATTCCATTGCAGTTCTTTAATAGAGATAACAATTGCTGGCAAACCTATTTTATTTTCAAGGTGGTCTTGTAATAAATCTTTGGGTTGGGGCTGATCAGCGTTATAGATTACCCAATCTGCGCGCAGAATGGAGTCCACAAGTTTGAATTTTTTGCCGCCACGCTGTGATTGAAAAAAATACTCTAAGGTATGCAGCGTGCTACCTTCAAAGCCCGCTAGTAATACATTTAAGTAACTTCCGTTGTTAGCAGCCATTTATGACTTATCCCTCTTTTGGTATGTTGCCGGCAAGCTACACCCATTGATCAAGACAGACCCTGAAACATCCAGTTTAAGTATTCCATTTGCAGTCTTATCTTCTGCAATTGTCTTTAAGGTTCCACAAAGCGAAGCGCCAAGAATAGTCTCAGCTTCTTTAATAAGCCGAAGCAGTAGAGGGTTACCTCGGTAGCGTAAGATAATAAGCAGATCTATTAATGCACCTAATACCTTCTTTTCTGACTTACACAGCATCGCCAAATAAAAGCGCTTCACGTGCGTCATTAATTCCATGGGCTGCGATGCAACTGCACGAGTTGCATACTCTAAATTCAATTTTGCTAAAGAACCTTTATAAATCAAGCTTTTTTGATCCATAGACTCAAAAGCGGCCTGAATATTTTCAGCCAAGTCGCTATCAAGCTCTGCGTTAATATCCCAATCAGATAGTGCCATCCAAATGGGAGAACTAACCTTTTTATTTTCCTGAACTAGCATAATTGAATAATTCTTAATATTAACCGTCAGATTGTTAACCGTATAAGCTACATAACAGCATAGTATAATAATGCATGTTTCAATTGAGAAATGCCTATTTTTCATAAAATTCAAAATAGTAGAGCGGATCATGCAGCAACTTAGGCACAAAGTCTAACGCTCTGAATTGTCTACAAACTTAACTTTAAGGCGTCTATAAGTTAGAATCCTCACGCAGATTAATAACGAGACTAAACTTTACGTAACATCGATCTCCGGTGTGATGAGTAAAGAACGGTGGGAATAATTGATGAGGGCTAAATCGTGCTAGAAGCTTATCGTAAACACGTAGAAGAACGCGCCGCTGAAGGCGTACCAGCAAAACCATTAGACGCTGACCAAACAGCTGCGCTGGTTGAACTACTGAAAAACCCACCTGCAGGTGAAGAAGAATTTTTGTTAAACCTGTTAACAGACCGTGTTCCAGCCGGTGTTGACCAAGCCGCTTATGTAAAAGCAGGTTTTCTTGCTGCTGTTACTAAAGGTGAAGCAAGTTCCCCTCTAGTTGATAAAGTTCAAGCAACTCAATTACTAGGTACTATGTTAGGTGGTTACAACATTCAACCACTAATTGACTGCCTAGATGACGACGCACTAGCACCTACTGCTGCTACTGCACTATCGCGGACATTACTTGTATTTGATGCATTTCATGATGTGCAAGAAAAAGCAGAAGCTGGTAATGCTCACGCTCAACAAGTTCTTGAGTCATGGGCTAATGCTGAGTGGTTTACGTCTAAACCAGAATTGGCAGAGAAGATCACAGTTACTGTTTTCAAAGTAACTGGTGAAACTAATACGGATGACCTGTCGCCTGCTCCCGATGCATTTACACGTCCTGATATCCCAGTACATGCTAATGCAATGCTGAAAATGTCACGTGATGGAATTAACCCAGATGTTGACGGTTCTGTAGGTCCACTTAAGCAAATCGAAGAAATCAAAGCTAAAGGCCACCCTGTTGCATATGTTGGTGATGTAGTAGGTACAGGTTCTTCACGTAAGTCTGCTACTAACTCCGTATTGTGGTTCTTCGGTGATGATATCCCGAACGTTCCTAACAAGCGTGCTGGCGGCTACTGCTTCGGTGGTAAAATTGCTCCTATCTTCTTTAACACAATGGAAGATGCCGGTGCTTTACCTATCGAGATGGATGTAGAAAAAATGAATATGGGTGACGTTATTGACGTTTATCCATATGAAGGTGTTGCTAAAAACGCTGAAACTGGCGAAGAACTTTGCACATTCGGCCTAAAAACTCAGGTTCTTCTTGATGAAGTGCGTGCTGGCGGCCGTATTCCTCTGATCATTGGTCGTGGTCTTACTGATAAAGCGCGCACAGCGTTAGGGCTTGCGCCTACGGACCTATTCCGCAAACCAGATCAGCCTGCAGATAGCGGCAAGAGCTATACTCATGCTCAGAAAATGGTAGGTAAAGCATGCGGCGTAGCCGGTGTTCTTCCTGGCACTTACTGTGAACCAAAAATGACGACTGTAGGCTCTCAGGATACGACTGGCCCTATGACTCGTGATGAGCTTAAAGACTTGGCTTGCCTAGGCTTCTCTGCTGATCTGACAATGCAGTCTTTCTGTCATACAGCAGCGTACCCTAAACCTGTTGATGTTCAGACTCACCATACATTGCCAGACTTCATCATGAACCGTGGTGGTGTTTCACTACGCCCTGGTGACGGTGTAATCCATTCTTGGTTAAACCGTATGCTGCTTCCTGATACTGTCGGTACAGGTGGTGACTCTCATACGCGTTTCCCAATCGGTATCTCTTTTCCAGCGGGTTCTGGTCTAGTTGCCTTTGCTGCCGCTACTGGCGTAATGCCACTAGATATGCCTGAGTCAGTATTGGTTCGTTTTAAAGGTGACAAGCTTCAACCTGGTATCACTCTACGTGACCTAGTTAACGCTATTCCTTTGTACGCAATCAAAGCTGGATTGATGACGGTTGCTAAAGCCGGTAAGAAAAACATCTTCTCTGGCCGTATCCTTGAGATTGAAGGTTTACCAGACCTTAAAGTTGAGCAGGCTTTCGAATTGTCTGACTCGGCTGCTGAGCGTTCTGCTGCTGCCTGCTCTATCAAACTAGATGAGGCGCCAATCCGAGAATATCTAAACTCCAACATCACAATGTTGAAGTGGATGATTTCTGAAGGTTACGGTGATGTACGTACAATCGAACGTCGTATCGCTGGCATGCAAGAATGGCTAGCTAACCCAGACTTGATGACAGCTGATGCTGATGCTGAATACGCTGCAGTGATCGAAATTGATCTGGCTGATGTTAAAGAGCCTATCTTGGCTTGCCCTAACGACCCTGATGATGTGAAAGTATTGTCTGAAGTTGCTGGTACAAAAATTGATGAAGTATTCATCGGTTCTTGTATGACAAACATTGGTCACTTCCGTGCTGCTGGTAAGCTTCTAGATGCTGCTGGTACTTCACTACCAACACGCATGTGGATTGCACCGCCAACGAAAATGGATGCCGCACAGCTAACTGAAGAAGGTTACTACAACATCTTCGGTAAAGCCGGTGCTCGCATGGAAATGCCGGGTTGTTCATTGTGCATGGGTAACCAAGCACGCGTAGCAGACAAATCAACCGTTGTTTCTACGTCAACGCGTAACTTCCCTAACCGTTTGGGTACAGGTGCTGATGTTTACCTGTCTTCTGCTGAATTGGCTGCTGTTGCTGCCCTTATCGGTAGGATCCCTACTGTTGCAGAGTATATGGAATATACAGCTAAGCTAGACCCAATGGCTGAAGATGTATACCGTTACTTGAACTTCGATCAAATCGAAAACTACACAGCTAAAGCGGCAACTGTTATTCCTACAGTTCAAGCTTAATTACAGCTGACAATAAAAAGCCCGTCTTATGACGGGCTTTTTTGTTTTGTTATCACACTAGACGCTAAGCGGTTTTAGATAAATATCGATCTCCCATCACCAACATGCACGGTGTAAGAAACAACGTCAGCAAAGTGGCAAAGCTTAAACCACCAGCAATTGTACTGGCCAGCTGCGTCCACATTTGCGATGAAGGCGCACCAATACCTATCTGCCGGTTGATTAAATCTAAATTCAAACCGTATGCCATCGGAATTAGTCCTGTAATGGTCGTAACCGATGTCAGCAATACAGGCCTCAATCTCTCTGACCCGGTTGCGATAGCCGCTTCTATAGCACAAACCCCTTGCTCCCTTTTTCGGTTGTAAGCATCAATAAGAATAATATTGTTATTAACCACAATACCAGCAAGCGCGATAACGCCTATGCCTCCCATAACAATGCCAAAAGGTTGGTGTGTTATAAACAAACCCAACATAACGCCAGCGGTTGAAAAAATGATTGCACTCAGCACTAATAGGCTTTGATAAACGCTATTAAACTGCGTTACCAAAATTAACAGCATTATAAAAAGAGCAACTAAAAAAGCCTTCAATAGAAACGCCATACTTTCCTGCTGATCTGCATCCTCACCTTTAAAAGTGAGCGCGACGCTTGCAGGAAAATCCAGCTCAGAAATACCTTTTTGCAACTTTTTTAACTGCGCATCCACTAATAATCCATCAAGAATATCTGACTTCAAAGTCGCTACCTGCCTACCATCGACGCGCTGAATAATATTAGTTTTGTGTGATGGAATTATTTCAACAAAATTCTTAACAGGTATCATACCCTTAGCCGTTTTTATTCTAAGGTTCTCTAATTGCTGCAGTGTTCGGTCTACCTGCGGGAACCGAGCACGAACATCAATTTCATCATAAGCATTGTTCGGTCGATATTTTGTCAAATTGATACCCGCTGTTACCATTTGAACAGCATTTCCAATTGAGGCTATATCAGCGCCATAGCGCGCAGCCTCTTGTCGGTTCACTGAGATGAGCCACTCAATGCCTGGTAAAGGTCGGTTATCTTCAACGTTGTTAAAACCCTTTATCTCTATCATCAAGTCGCGGATAAGCTCAACCGCCGCTGATAAATCTTGTTGTAGACCACTGACCTCTATCTCTATTGGCTTTCCGCCTGAAGGGCCTCCTTCCTCTTCAACGATATCCAAGTACAACCCAGGTATACCGGTCGTACGTTGTTGAATATCTCTTAATATTGTTTTTGCAGGGCTTCGCTGATGCCAATCTGTAAAACGAAACTGCACAACACCAATCAAATCCTCTTTTCCATCACTATCTGATTGCGCAAAAGAGCGAGCGTAAACAGGTCTAAGGTCATCCATTCCTATCATGCGATTTTCGACTTGTCTTAGTAGCTTATCTTTTTCGATAACTGATAAGTCCCCGCGGGCATGTACCTGAATCATGGCAGTTTCTGGTTCAGTATCTGGAAAAAACTCAATCCCAACACCATATAAACCATACAAAGCATAAACAGAAAATACACAAGTTAATGTCGCTACTAACGTTTTGCCCGGATGCTTAACTAAGGATTTTAGTAATGACATATACGCCTTTGAGCCTATGCTCAAAGATCTGTCTTGCTCCACCTTTTTAGATGTTCGTGAGCGATTAAACATGTAACCGAGCACCGGTAAGAATATTAGCGCCATACAAAGTGAAGCTAATAAACACACAACAACGGTGATGGGTAAGTACTTCATAAACTCACCTACCGTACCAGGCCAGAATGCTAACGGTATGAACACCGCTAAAGTCGTCAGTGTGGATGCAATAATCGGCCAAGCCATCTGCCGAGCAGCATAACTAAATGCTTCATACCCATTATCACCTGCTTTTAGGCGGGTATCTGCCATCTCTACAACAACAATCGCCGCATCGACTAACATACCAACGACAAGAATCAGACTAAACAATACGACGATATTCATGGTTATGTTAAGACTGAATATCAGTAAAATTCCTATTAAAAATGACCCCGGAATTGCCAAGCCTACTAACAGCGCAGAACGTAAGCCTAAAACTGCAATGATGATTATCATCACAATAACCATAGCGCTGAGTATGTTATTAAGTAAATCCCATAATAACGTGCTGACCTGAGCTGACTGATCAAGGATATAGGTAATATCTACCTGTTTAGGCATCACCTGCTTAGCCGCAGCCACTACTGCTTGGACTTGAGTGACTGTTTCAATGATATTAGCACCGGAGCGCTTAGATATTTCTAACGAAATAGCAGGTTTCCCATCCACTCTGGCAAAACCTTCTGGATCTTTAAACGTACTGCGTAACCTTGCTATATCAGCAAAGGTGACCACTGTTGAACCATTTACTTTAATCGGAAGCTGAAGAATATCATTCAGTTCGTCTATCACCCCCGGTACTTTGAAAATCATCCTACCAGCCCCTGTATCCAAAGCTCCCGCGGTGACCAATAAATTATTCCGACTTACGACATCCATCACTGTTTGGAAATCTATTTGATAACCATCTAACAAAACAGGGTCAATTTCGACCTCTAGGACTTCTTCTCTATCTCCTCCAATTTCTACTGAAAGGACATTGGGCAAGGCGACTATTTCACGCTTTAGCTGTCTTGCTATACCAATGAGTTGACGCTCATCGAAAGCAGCTGAGATACTTAACGTCATTACAGGAAAGAGAGCTGTATTAATTTCATTTACCGAAGGGCTCTCTGTTGTCGTAGGCAGCTCTCTTTTTGCTAGTTCGACTTGTGATCGCACATCTAATAGTGCTTGTTTAGCATCAAAGCCTGCCTCAAATTCTAAAATAACGGAGGCATAACCTGCTAAAGCCTTGGACTTCATCTCCTTAAGTCCTGTTATGTTTCTTAGCTCTTTTTCCATGGGCTGAATCAACAAACGCTCTGCATCTTCAGGTGATATTCCTTCATGGATCATCGAAACATAAATAAATGGAATAGGTATATCTGGGTCAGACTCTTTAGGAATCGCTATGAAAGCTGCCGTACCTGCAATCATAAGAAAAGCTAACAGTAATAAGACCGTGCGATTTCGTCCCATCAAAAAATCAATCATAACGACTGTTCCTGACCCTGTTCTGACACAGCGACTGCCTGCACAAGGTTATTGTCTAAGTATTCGCCCTTCTGATAGTACCCCTGCCCTTGAACCAGCAAATTTACATATTCAGGTAAACCAGACACCCAAACGCCTTTCGTTTCATGGCGAATAATAGAAACCGGATACGCATCAACCCTGTAGCCTTCTCCTAAGGTTTTTACATATAACTCGCCCTGGTAATCAAGATTTAATAATGCAGGAGAGATGAGGTGTACACTATGTTGTGTTAGAGGAAACTCCACATGGCTACTTAAACCTAACCAAGACTTTTGTTCTGGATTAGGCACTTGTATCTCGACAGTAAAACTTCGGGTTTCTGCGTTGGCCAAACTAGCAATATATGAGACATAACCTGTCACCTCTACGTCGGTGATCAAGCGTGCAGTAACTTTCTGCCCCTGCTGAATACTGGCTAAATGATGCTGCGGGATTTGTACGTTAATAAGTACATAGCTATCATCAATCAGCACTGCTGCTTTATCTGCACGATCAACAAAGTCACCCACCTCCAAAGGACGCTGATCTAATATTCCGGCAAAAGGCGCCTGTATTTGCGTATATAGAATATCTTCCTGTATTTGCGCTAATTCCGCTTCGGCTGTTGTGACTAAAGCTGCATGATTCAGGACTGTATTTTTTGCACGCAGGCCTTTGTTTTGCAATTTTTTATTAGCAATAAAATCACTTTTTCTTTGCTGTAGTGCTGTTTTAGCTTGCTTAAGCTTCGCTTCTCGATCATTCATCGATAATGTAATCAATAGCTGATCTACTTTAACGCGCTGGCCTCGCTCTACTGAGGTAGAAACTACCTTGCCTGACGTTTCTGCTCGTAATGTGACCATCCGGTAAGGTTCTACATGTCCCGTTAGTGTGAGCACTTTATGAATAAGCTTGGCGCTTGAAAGGCTTTTTTTCACAACAACTTTTGGGTTCGTGGCTGGAGTGCTAGATACTTCTTTATCGAAAACCTCATGACTCGATTGGACACTACCGGTTAATACCCAAACACAAACCAATATAAACAAACTGACAGCAAGTTGTTTTGATCGCTTCATCTAACACCTCAACCCATAACAAAAGACAGAAAAGGGCCTTATTGGCCCTTAGAATAAAAGTGCTATTTAAAAGGTGTAAGCAACGCCCAAAGTCGTAGCCCACGCATTGTCGCGATCAACAATAGAGGATTTTTTTATCTTGCTTCCTAACCAAGAATAACTGGTTGAGTGAAATAGATTCCATTTGTCAGAGACTGGAACTATGACGTCATAACCTACATAAGGTGTGACTGTTGCCTCACCTTTATATGCAGCACGTGCCGCTGTAGCCTCGTTTGCACGTACACCATAGTAATAATCAACATAGTCTTTACTTAGAAAGCTCAAACCTGCAGATGGAGATAAAACAGCAAAGCTACCTAGCTCTATAGCATGGCTATAACTAACTTCTGCAAAGAAGCCTTTATAAGCACCTGCAACATCATGAAGCAAAGAGGCCGATAACTCTCCTGCATCACCTACTCTATAAACAGCCGAGATACCTAGGTCAACACTCATATCGCGGTCTTTCATGCCGGCGAAGAACCTAGAATCTTTGCTTTTAAAATCCGACCCAACTGAAGTCAACGTGGCATAAAGGCTTAAAGGCGTATCATCATTTCCTAAGAAACGATAATGCGCACCTGAAGATCCAACAGAAAAGCCTTCACCTTCATACTCTACAAAGAAAAAAGGACCACTGTTATCTTTAAAGCCTTTATACGGAGTTTTAAAAGAAGCACCACCGGCACCTACTGTAAAATCTCCAGCATTAACCGTAAGCGTGGCACCTAGTAACATGACAGTGGTAGCAATAAGTGTGGTTTTATTCATTGGTATAGCCTCATGTGTATTTAAAATTCATGAGGCCTATTATTAAGGTCCAACTATCCGGACAATAGTGCAAGTATGTATAGGATTGTATTGATAACGTCTGCTAAAACAGGCTTATAGGAAGATAAAGCGCAAAACGCGCACCACCTAATGGAGACGCAGAAACCTTCACCTCTCCCTGGTGTATTTCCATGATCTCCTTGACAATAGACAACCCTAATCCATGCCCGCCGGTATTATTGGCTCGAGCCGTATCAAGTCGCTCAAAAGGCTCAAAAATACGTCCACACTCATTTTTAGGTACGCCCTGCCCGTCATCATCAACACAGATCACTAGGCGGTCATTCTCAATAAAAGAGTGGAGCTCGATTTGAGCATTAGCGTGTATATCCGCATTTCTAATCAGATTGCTAAGTGCTCGAAGAAGTAAGCGGCTATCAAACTGTATATCAACAGGCTTGCCAGGAAAAATCTGAAGGCTTTTCATACAACTGCGCTGTAATATTGGTTGTTGGTTTAGTAACCATCGAGGGAAAGACTGAGTACTAAAATCTCCTAGAATTCCAGACCTTTGCATCTTGGCATAGGTGAGCAACTCTTCAACTAGCTGGTCTAACTCTGTTAGATCCTCTTCCATTCCATGCAAAAAAGGCTGATGTTCAGGCGTTTTTATATCCTCTTCTAGCATGGTTAACTGACAGCGTAAGCGAAAGATGGGGGTTCTTAATTCATGCGCTACAGCATTTGTTAAACGTTTATGGCTGGCAATAAGCAGCTCTATGCGCTCAGCCATTTGATTGAATGAGCCATTTAACCTCCCTACTCTATGTTTAGGTGACATCGGTGCCCTAACAGAAAAATTTCCTTCTGCAATAGCCATAGCTGACATTTCTAGCATTTTAAGCTTGCGTTGTAAGAGGTAAATCCAAACGGCAAGCGTGAAAGCAGTAACAAGGAAAAAACCTAAGGTATATACTCGTTCTAGTGTCTTAACTGCCTTAGAAAAATCAGAAGAGGTATCATTAGTACTGCGGTAAATTTTGTCGTTAACACTAAGACGCATATAAATAACATCGTCATCATCAATACCGGGTTCAAGGCTTTTATTAAGTATGCTTGAGCTCGGCATGTTTTTAATTTCGGGGCGTTCAAGTATGCTAGCATCCGTAACTACAGTCAGTAATTGATTTTCCAACTTTGCGGTTCGATGCATTGATGCTTCCATTTGCTGTTCGCCTGATAGCTCATATACCTCTTCGAAAAGCTGAATGTAGCTACGCAGAGCTTCCTCTTCAAAGTCATAAAATAACTGTGTAGTAAAGACTTCAATTAGCACCAAAAACCCAATCAGCGCTGCAATAATACCCATATAGAGGGTGATGAAGAGGCGAGCCATAAGCAGTAAATCCCATTTGTACTGGTAGTGTTAACTTATTCTTACATAGACAAGGTAATGGCATCACCCACAGGAGTGTATGGAAATGTATGGATCAGCTCCATTGATCTGAAACTAGCATGTAGCCCTTGCCTCTGACCGTAATAATTCGTGAAGGCAGCGTTGAGTCATCGTTCAATTTCTTGCGAAGAATGGCAATCTTATTATCGATGGTTCGATCTACTCCATCGTAGTCAATACCACGGGTCGACTTTACCAACGTATCGCGGGACAACGTTTCATCGGCATGTGAAGCCAGCAGCCATAAAAGATCAAACTCACCGGGTGTTAGGTTTACAAACTCACCCACCAGATAGCAGCGTTGAGTCAGTTGATTGAGTGACAACTGCCCTAAATGCAACTGATGCTCTGCGGTTATCAATGGCGTAGCTTGTCTGCTCGGAGGTACTGCTGGGTTATTAATGGTTCCTGGTTGGCGACGCAACAGCATACGGATACGTGCTAACAGCACCCTAGGTTGTAAAGGCTTACAGACGAAATCATCAGCTCCCATCTCCAACGCTGCTACCTGGTCCATATCATCATCGCTCGCAGTAAGAATCAGTATTTTTCCGTTAAAAATACCTCTAACCTCACGGCATACACTCAAGCCATCCATTCCCGGTAACATAAGATCAAGGATAAGCAAATCAGGCTGTACTTGTTCCAAAAGTGCTATAGCTTCATCACCTCTATGCCCAAATGCCACCTCAAAGCCATTGCGGCTAAGGTATAAGCTAAGAAGCTGAGTCAGCTTTTCATCATCTTCGATTAGTAGAATTTTATCTAACATCTATATTGATACCTGATGACTTTTTCAAACGATACAAGATAATAGCGATATTTTTTTAACATCGCATCCAGCTTTATTAGATATAGAGAACAGTGCGAGTGTTTTAGTCCTCAAGTTCTTCGATTTACTATACAATATCGTTCGTTTAAATTTCGTTGGATTTTGCTATGAAGACACCCACAGTAGACACCCCTATTTCTGAAGACGCTGAAACTAACCAGACAAAAAATGGATTTTTAGCGCTGGTATCTAAGTTGACGTTTGATGAAAACTTACCTATTCGCTTCATGTATAAAACAGTACCAGAGCATCTTAACGATACCGGATGGCGCCTATATACGGGATATGAAACACAAGAGTACGCCGCTAACGAATTGGCTAACATGCTACCGGTTCCTTTGCAGAAACTGTCGTCTATGGACCCTTCGTTAACTGATTTACTTACTTATAATGCTGGAACTGTTTGGGAACGCCCGCCAGAAAGCGAAGGTTGGCAGCGTGTGTACGACTTTAAAATTCCATCTGCTAACGTGGACGTTGATATTACAAACGATCCTGATCGTTTTAATATCTCTGATGAATCAGATAAATAAGGTAATGCTAGTGCTGAATGAATAGTGTTCAGTAAGAATAGAAAATTAGCCAGCGTTGAAGACCTGGCTAATTTTTCAAAGAGCAATCACAGTAAAAGATCATCTCTAATCGGATGAAAAACAGATGCGGCCTCAACTAAAGAGTTAGCCGTTAGCGATGGAACACCATAGACCTCTGCTGTGACGTTATAATCTTTTCGTACTTTATCTAACAGCAGGTCAAAGTCTCCGTCACCAGAAAGCAAAACAACTGTATCAACCTCTTTAGCAACATCCATTACATCAATAGCAATGCCAACATCCCAATCGCCCTTAGCTGAACCATCGCTTCGCTGAATAAAGGGCTTCAGTTTTACCGTAAAACCCATATGTTTAAGTGCGCTCTGAAATTTATGCTGCTTATCATCAGCACGATGAATCGCATAAGCCGTAGCCGACACTATTTCACCTTGCTCACTGATACGCTGCCACAACTTACGGTAATTAAACTGACGATCATACGCTTGCCGTGTTGTGTAATAGATATTTTGAACATCGACAAAAATTGCAATTTTTTTCAAATCAATAGCCTACCTAGTTGATACATCCCATTTCACTAACAATACAGACAGTTTTGACAATGAGCCGAGCTTAGCCGCCGCTAACAATATTAGCAACGACATGAGCGTCCCTTTACGGTAGACGAACATAACAACTGTATCGTTTTATATTTTTACTGAGTGTCATTTTTTTTTACATTAATTTTAAATTCATATTCGGTTTTTAAAAAAAAAATAACCAAAAATTATTATTAGCAACCTAACTACTTGTTATTTAAGAAATTAAACAAATGTATGAAAAAACATGGCATATAAAATGCTTTTGTAACGTTATTAAGACTGAATAACTTAAGACACTGATCTTCTTAAGTTTTTAATAGAAAAAGCTAAACACAGGGAGAAACATGTATGTTTCAAATTATAAACGTCAAGCGTAGCGTACTTGCGATTGCAATAAGCGCTGGTATGGCCTCTTCAGGATCTGCATATGCAGGTGCTGTTATTTTTGATCAAGGGAACAACGCCGCTACAGCTAATGTAGCACTGGGTGTTAATAATTTCGGGCACCTTAATTTCACACCAAGCTCAGATGAATTTGGTTGGGATGATGGTTTTGAAACAGCCAATGCAGGTCCTACAGGTCTTGCTTATAAATTCCCTGGTGGGGCTTTCAATGATGGAACCTCCCCGGGCTGTGAATGCGAGGGTTGGGGAGTTGCAGTAGGAACTGGTGCTGGTCGCATTTCAGCTTATGCCAGTGTAGATAACGGTGGTTCTGGCGGGATAGCTAGCGGTACCTTTGGCGCTACACCTAATAGCGCAACATCTGTAGTTCAAATGGCAGGCGCAGATGTTTCAATCACACATGCTTACGGTGTTTCGCTTGCTCCAGGGGTTTTTCAGGGCAACGTGACCATTACAAATAATGAAGCATTTACACTTACCGATTTAGTGTATCGACGTGCTATGGATTGGGATATCCCACCTACAGAGTTTAATGAATATGTAACTATTCAGGGCGTTGAAGCTAATTCAGAAGCCAACGGTGGTAACGTACGCTTTTCTGGTGACGATGGGTTCTTTGATGTAGATCCACTAAATGTACCCGGCACATTTGGCGGAGGAACAATCACCGCCCCAGCAAATACTGACTTTGTTGATAATGGCGCAGCAGATCATGGTGCTCTATTTGACTTTGCATTTGGTGACCTTGCTGCAGGTGAAAGCTTTAGCTTTAATATTTTTTATGGCGCCCACGGTAGCGAAGCTGAAGCTCTAGCAGCTGTCGATATTTTAGGTTCGCAAGTTTACTCTCTTGGTCAGTCTAACCCAGATGGAGACAGTGAATTAGGCGATGGCGGATTCGGTGACGGTGATGAGAGTGAATTCGTAGGAGGCTCTAGCGGAGCAGGTAACCCAGACGGTACTCCTGCAACATTCCTATTCGCCTTTGGTGGTGTGGGTGGCGTAGAAATTGGAACAAATCAAGACAATCCAATTTTACCATTCGTTCCAGCTCCAGGCGCGTTTACCTTTACTGCCCCCACTCCTCGTCGCTGGTTTGATCCACCGTTTGTTGATGGTTTTGTTTACGAGCTAGTGGGTGGTGGTGAGTTTACAGAGGTTGGCGCTCCTATCGGATTTGTTGACATGTGTATTGTTGTTAATGGAATTGAAGTAGAGTGCGACTTTGACGGTGGCGAGCTTTATAGCTTTGGACCTGGTGTAACCAGCTTCTCCATTACGGGAATATCTCCACTTGATGCTGCAGACCCTGCTTTCTCAACGGCCTTCCCTACTTTCCTAGATTGGGATGGAACAGCTGCCACTCTATTAATGACATCAATTGAGGTGACTTCAACTCCTCCTTCTGGTGTGCCATTACCAGGCACTTTGTGGCTACTTGGGCTTGGTTTAGGTGGATTACTGACTGCTCGTCGAGTTAAAAAAAGCGTGTAATGCCTTTTTGTACCATATAAAAAAGCGGGGCTAACATGCCCCGCTTTTTTTATGAAAAAAAACTAAAATATACGCTAATAATTACTATAATTAGTTTCACTGATTTAAACAGTAAAATCATTATTAATGGAGTAACTAATGACTACATTCCGTATTGCTGCATTGGCATCTATTTATTTAGCTTTAACATCAACAAATATCACAGCAGCGGCCCTAGACAACAATCAGTTTTCAATCAAAGGTGTTGGTAACTTCGTCTGTAGTCGATTTGTAAATGATATGAAAGAAACGGGATCAACTAGCGCGTTTATGTACGGCGGCTGGGCTTACGGGTATTTAACAGGTGAAAACCGCTATTCCAAAGAGACATTTGATCTTGCACCATGGGAAAACTTAGAAACGTTAACAAACTATTTACACACTTATTGTACTAAAAACCCATCACATACTTATGGTGTAGCTGTCTTAACCATGGTTGATGCGCTCAGAGCTGATAGGCTTACAAAACCCTCTCCGCCGATCGACTTAGAAACGGAACACGGTAAAGTACGAGTTTATCTTGCTACAGTAATTCGAGCGCAGAAAAAGCTCTATGATGAGGATTACTTCAAAGGGAAACCTGATGGAGCATATGGCCCACAAACTCGTGCTGCCATTGAGAAGTATCAATCAAGTAAAAATCTAAAGGTTAATGGACTGCTAGATCAAGCGACACTATATTCATTATTTCGTACTAAAAACTGATCACAACAAAGTAGTACTTACAGTTAGCCAGAATCAATGGATCTGGCCAACTGTAATCAATGTGTATTCTCACACGCTAACTACTTTTCATCCTTCTTTTCTTCGCTAGCCTTTTTACGCTTTTCAGCATCAGCTTGCTCTTGCTGCTTAATTTCTTCTGCACTCTGACCACCGCAAGAACCACAACATGTACTCATCACTATTACCTAATTATTTATGTAAGATAACCCACATAATAACCAACTGAAGAACTCGGTTAATTGACATAAATCAGCTTCTGTCACATTTCTTAAAACAACGTCTTTTATACTTCCTACTTCACTATCTCAGAGGCTAGGACTATCTAGATCTAACAACGAGCTATTGACGCCGAATTGAACAATACAATGAATATCTACACGAGAACGTCACTATGATTATTGAATCAGATTTTCACTCTCGCTTGCACACAGATTATGACGCCTTTTTAAATAAGCAAAAACAGCGTTTTCCTAGTAACGAAACACTCAAAGTCGATATTCACTGCCATGATAAAAATAGTGATGTACCTGATGAGCTATGGGGGCGGTTATTACGCTTACCTGAAACTTGGCTTAAAACAAAAGATCTGATTAAAACTCTTGAACGAAACGGCACAGATCTTATTACAGTAACTAACCATAATAATGCACGCTCTTGCTGGCAGCTCCTTGATATGGGGTATGATGTATTAGTAGGTGCAGAGTTTACGTGTCACTTTCCTGATTCGCAGCTCAGTATCCATGTACTGACATATGGGTTTACGCCAAGCCAAGAACGAGAGCTTAATAGTTTACGTCATAATATTTTAGACTTTACCCGATACACTTTAGAAAACGATATTCCTACCGTATTACCTCACCCATTGTTTTTCTATACGCATAAACAGCGCCCTGATATCTCAATACTTGAAAAATTCGCAGTTATGTTCCAACGCTTTGAAGTACTTAATGGGCAACGGGGCTATTGGCAAAACCAGCTGACACGTCATTGGGTTGAGAGCCTTACTCCCGACAAAATCAATGCTTATGCGCATACACACAATTTAAACCCGTATGATTTTTGTTCTGACCCTTACAACAAGTCATTAACTGGCGGTTCTGATGATCACAATGGGATTTTTGCAGGGCGCACTGGAACCTTGGCGCACATTCCTGACTTAGCCAATAGACTAAAAAGCACAAGGCGCTCTGAGTTAGTACTCGAAGCAATACGTGATGGAAGAACAGCACCATATGGCGAAGTGGGCAAAGAAGAAAAGTTAACTGTAACTTTCCTCGACTATTTTTCACAAGTCGCCATTCACATGGAAGACCCTGGATTGTTGCGCCTATTACTTCATAAAGGGTCATTACAAGACAAGGTGCTATGCCTTGGCGTGAGTAACGCCATGCAAGAACTCAAACGACACAAATACACTCTCACCTTTCTTAAAACATTCCATGAAGCGCTTTCTGGAACTAAGCCCTCTCTATTAACCAGTATTGGTGTTACCAAAGAGTTTCGCCCGACCTTAAAAGTTGTTAAAGAAATCGCTCGTACCCAACGCAAAGACCCAGATAACTTCCTGAACACTATTCGCACAGGTATTCCTGAAATTTATAACGTAGTCACGAGTATCTTTTTCTCGCGCTTAAACCAGCACTTAACATTAGCTAAAAAAGACAATCGACCGGGGTTCGGTGATTTTGAGTTAAATACGGATGAGCTTATTCGTAAGTTTGAAATACCCACCCAGTTACGGGCACTGTTTGCAGGAGATAAAGCACAAGAGCTAACAGCTGGTAGCGACCACATGACATCCTTAAATCTTGCAAAAATACTGGATCAACTAACCTTTCCGGCACTTGCATCACTGGTAATTGCAGGAGCGTCCTTTGTGGCAAGTCAGGTCATTTACAGTAATAGGCCCTTTCTAAATGAACTGGCTGATCACTTAGATAAAGGACAGCACCCACAAAAAATACTGTGGTTAACGGACACTTTTAGTGACAACAATGGCGTATCTTCTGCCTTACAAAGTACATTATCAGAAATCCAGAAACACAATTATCCAATAGACATTCTGACATGCCATCCCACTCTTACATCTGAAGAACACCTTATTGTTGTTGAACCGGTACAACAATTCCAAATCTCAAGCTTAGGTGAGCAAGAGTTTAATGTCCCCGATATAATCAAGGTTCAGCGTATTTTTGAGCAAGGAAGTTATGACAGAATTATTTGTTCAACAGAGATGCTAATGGGCGCAATCGCCCTCTATCTTAAAAAAGCATTCTCGGTACCCGCATTCTTTTTTATGCATACCGACTGGATGGAGTTCGTCCAACAAACCATGAATTTAAATGGCCATGAAACAGATAGAATACGCCGTTTACTCCGCGCTTTTTACCTGCAGTTTGAAGGCATCTATACACTAAACAATGATCACCGAGACTGGTTAACCAGCTCTGAAATGGGGATAGATACAGAAAAAGTTTTCCTTACTCAACATTGGGTTGCAGATATTTACCGCAACCAAGAAACGCCATACGACAAAGGGATTCATAATGAAAACCTCTGTAGTAAAAACTCCTTGCATAATAACCAATTGAACCCGATTTTTTTGTACGTAGGGCGCCTCAGTGATGAGAAAGGTGTATTTGACTTACCCAGCATATTTTCGGCTGTAAAGTCGAAGATTCCACATGCAGAATTATGGATTGCAGGTACAGGACCCGCAGCAAAGCAGTTACAGATAGTCCTACCTGAAGCAAGTTTTTTAGACTGGGTTGATAAGACTGATTTGCCTGCATTGTATCAGCGTGCAGATTTGCTGCTACTACCATCACGTTTTGATACTTTTGGTTGTGTTGTATTAGAAGCCCTGAGTTGTGGCTTACCTGTTGCTGCTTACCACTGCAAAGGCCCAAAAGATATTATCGAAGATAAGGTAAGTGGCTACCTTGTAGAGAATTCACATGAAATGGCTGCAACGATGATTGAACATTGCCGTCACCCAGATAAGCAGATAAAAATGCAAGATGCAGCACTGCTGCGCAGCCAACAATTCAAGCCAGAAATAATTATGGCTGAATTACTCAAAAATGCTCAAATATCAGATTTCCAAGATGATGCTTGCCACTGCCAATAAGGTTACTTCCAGCAACTCAATGAGGGCACCAGCGGTATCACCCGTGGTGCCTTTTAAGCGCGTTAGCATCATTCTTCGTACGACCCAAAACACAACGACGATTACCAACAACGACGCAAAACTAAACCATGCTAACAGTACCGTTCCTAAGAACCCCAATACATAAATACCTTGCCGCGGCATTACTGCTACCATGGAAGAGGCTATTCCCTGCGCTCGTACATAAGGCGTGCAGGCAAGTAAGATTATAGCCCCCAGTCGGGCAAACACCGGAGCAAGTAATATGGGAAGCAGCGTGGCTGTTCCGAGTAATGTTATGAGTGCTGACCACTTCAGTAGAAGTAATAGTATTAAGGACAGAACGCCTATCGCCCCAGAACAAGGGTCTTTCATAATGCGTAACGTACACTCAGGGTCACCTAAACCACCCATCCAACCGTCTGCACTGTCAGCTAATCCATCCAGGTGTAAGCCTCCCGTAAGCACCACCCAGCTGATCAACACAAGTGATGCTTGCAAATGAAGTGATTGCTCGTTAAGTAACCAACTTAGCACATACAAAATGCCACCAATTACAGCACCCACGAGTGGATAGTAGAGTAGTGAAAGCGCCTGTACGCGAGAGTCAGGATAGGAACGTAATCTAATAGGAAGCTGCGTCAAAAACTGTATTGCTACGCACAGAGCCTGCCACTGCTCAGAGAAAAAAATCTTCATACACGCTGCCACGCAAGTCGATGTAATTCGCCGTGTTTAGCCTCAACACCAAACATTCTAGATGCAGGTCGTCCCTCATTCAAACACGTCAATGCTTTGATCACACCACCATGTGTAATTAAAAGTACCTTGCTATGTTCACTGGCTATTTTGGTATTTACAAAAACTTGTAAGCGTTTAAAAAATTCAGTTATTAGCTCCCCTTGAGGAGGAGGAAACTGCTCTGGATCACGCCAAAAGTCAGCTAACTCATCAGGCCAATGCGACATGATATCTACTGCCGTCATACCATCCCACAGACCAAAATCGTATTCTTGAATGAATGGATCGGTGGTTAGTAATTCAGTACCTGACTCTTGTGATCCAACCCAACGCTCAGCAAACGCCTGGCAACGAACTAATGGAGAAGTAATGATGGCATCATAATCATCCACATTGATATTCTGCATAGTAGCGTGCATTTGCTGCCACCCATGATCCGTTAGCTCTGCATCGGTGCGTCCAAGATAGCATTGGCCTTGTACTGTCTCTCCGTGTCGTAATGCATCAATAATCAACGGTTGCTTGCTATTACAGTGCTGCTTCATCTTACAGCGCTACTTCGACAGATGTTACTGTCGAAGAAGACACCGCCGCTTCTTCAAATGTAGACATTTCATGATGCAAAGAACAAGCAAGCCTTATAAGTGGAACAGCAATAGCAGCACCGCTACCTTCCCCTAAGCGCAACTCAAGATTCAATAACGGCACCTGAGCTGCAAAACCTTCTAGCAATAAGGCATAGGCGGGTTCAGCTGAATTATGAGATAAGATGAGCCAATCAGACACCTCAGGATTAATACGAGACGCCATCAAGGCTGCCACTGTACAGATGAAACCATCAACAACAGCAGGCACGCCTTCTTGCGCACAAGTAAGATAAGCTCCTGTAAGCGCAGCAATTTCAAAACCACCTAATAACTGCAGTGCAATTAGTGGATCTGTCCAACTATTAGCCAGAGCTTTTTCATGTGTTTGCAGTGCTTTTGCGATAATCACTGCCTTATGAGAGACACCTTTAGCATCTAATCCAGTACCAGGTCCTGCTAGTTTGTCAGGGGCTGTATTAAGCAGCACAGCAGCAATGGCAGTCGCCGATGTTGTATTGGCAATGCCCATCTCTCCCGCAATAAATAGATCAAGTTTATGACCTTGTTTTAGCTGCTTCTCTGACGACGTTAACACGGCTTGTCGTCCAGTATTTATAGCTTGTGCAAGCTGCTCTTCAGTCATAGCGGAATGATGTAGAAAGCTAGCAGTCTGAGGAGCAATCGTGCAATTGACAACATTAGCCAAACCCTCAGTGGGTGACACAGTGCCCAGATTGTACACGGTCATAGGCGCATTTAAAAAACGTGCCGCTACACAGATAGCGGCACCGCCATGAGAAAAGTTTTTAACCATTTCGGCAGTAACTGACTGAGGAAATACCGACACCCCCTCTTCTGCAATACCGTGATCTGCTGCAAAGATGGCAATAGAAACATGGTCAGCCGTCGGAAATAACACGCCTTGCATTGCCGCTAAACGAATAGCAATGCTTTCCAATTTACCTAAAGATCCAGCAGGCTTAGTGAGCTGTTTTTGATGCTCCATAGCTGCATACATCGTCATACTATCTAATGGTTTTATAGGCGAGTGTAGCCATGCAACGGATGAAGAATCACTATTCATATACGGTCTGCCTTTAAATTAAATGCACTATGATTTGTGTTGATGATTACTAGATATAGGTTTAATAATGACAGGGATACCTGCAACCATTAAAACAACTTGGTCCGCCAATGCTGCAATTTCCTGATGCAACCAGCCGGCTTCGTCACAATAACGGCGCGTCAACTTGCCCATAGGTACGACTCCCATACCCGTTTCATTACTCACTAATATGATGTCACCTTTTGCATTACTTAAAGCATCAATTAACTGTTGCTTGCAATCGTCTATGCTTTTGTTCTCACATAGCAAATTTGTAACCCATAACGTCAAACAATCTATTAATAAACAATTAGTTGAAGAGCTTTTATTATTAATAACATCACTTATCTCTATTGGCTCTTCAAAGGTACTCCACTGACTCGGACGCTGGTGTTTATGCTGCTGTATACGCTCTTGCATCTCATCGTCATAGGCTTGTGCCGTTGCTATATAAATGACATCTGAACCGCTATTTTTAGCTAAACTTTCTGCGTAACTACTTTTTCCTGAACGTGCACCGCCAATAATAAAATGAATCACTCAGCACTCTCCTGAACAAAAGAGTCATTTAATAAATGATGAATAGTATCCATATCCAGATGCTCTTCAATTGAGTCAGCTAACCTATCCAGATCAATATCTTTACGTTGGTTATAGTCAAAAGAAGCAACCGTTTTTAGACCTGCCCATTGCAGCACTTGATTCACAACCTCTGAGGATTCAAATAAACCATGAAGGTAAGTTCCAGCAATGTGACCATCACAAGAAACAGCGCCTTCAGGCTTACCATCAGAGAAATGTATCAATGGAGTAGACAGCGCCTCACCGGTTGAAATTCCGCAATGAATCTCATAGCCAGCAACAGCAACAGCCTCTTTAGCATCAAGACAAAAAGTACCGGCTTGATTAGATAAGTGCTTTTCAGGATTAAGGCAAGTATCCATTGCAAGTAAATCTAACCCTTGTGAGCAACCCGCCTCACCTTCGATAGCATGAGGGTCATCGATAGTATGACCCAGCATTTGAAAGCCACCACACACACCTAATACTTTGCCGCCATAGCGAAGATGCTTACTGATTTGTAGATTCCAACCTTGCTTTCGCAACCACTCCAAATCACTGCGCACGGACTTTGAACCGGGTAAAATGATAAGATCAGCCGCTGGCATTGGCTGATCAGGCCCAACGTAAGTTAACTTAACGGATGGGTGCAAGCGCAATGGGTCAAAATCAGTATGATTGCTAATATGAGGTAGCACAGGAACAACCACATGCAATGCTTGTTCTGAATACTCAGGCTGCTGTAATGCAACTGCATCTTCTGCCTCAAGATGGAACCCATGCAAATAAGGAAGGACACCCAGCACAGGCTTACCCGTGTAATCCTCCAACCAATCAAGCCCTGACTGCAGTAATGCGATATCACCTCTAAAGCGGTTAATAATAAAACCTTTTACCCTGGCTTGTTCAGGTGCTGATAACAGCGCTAAGGTGCCGACAAGATGCGCGAATACACCGCCCTTGTCGATATCAGCAATAATAATGACCGGGCAATCCTCACGCTCAGCAAAGCCCATATTGGCAATGTCATTTTCACGTAAATTAATTTCAGCAGGTGAACCTGCACCTTCTACGATAACATAGTCGTATACAGCACGAAGGCGCTGATGAGATAACTCAACTGCATTCCAAGCCACCTGCTTATAATCATGATAAACCGTCGCTTCCATGTTACTCAGAGGTTTGCCATGAATAATCACCTGTGCACCAGTGTCGCTATTAGGCTTTAACAAAACAGGGTTCATATCAATGTGCGGCGTTAAGCCACACGCGTATGCCTGCACAGCCTGAGCACGACCAATCTCTCCACCATCGGCTGTTACCGCACTATTTAACGCCATATTCTGAGGTTTAAAAGGTGCTACCGATAAGCCTTTCCGCCACAACACACGGCATAGACCTGCCACTAAGGTACTTTTACCGGCATCAGAAGTTGTCCCCTGAACCATCAATGTGCCAATGCTTTTCATGTCTTTAACTCACTTAACGCCTTTTCAAGCTGCCGCCATGCCATATCGTTTTTAGGAAGACCTAAACGAAATGCCTGTAAATGTTCAAAATTACGAATAAGAATACCGTGCTCTGCAAAGTACTGATAAGCACAAAAAGCAGCTTGCCTCTGGACAGTCGATAATTGCACAGTACAAAAGAGAGGTGTTGATACAAATTCAAAGTCATACTTAGCTAGCAGAGTACAAAGCTGCTGGCTGTCTTTTGCTAAACGCTGTCGCATCAATGAATGCCAATTATCATCTTGTAGCGCAACAGCTCCCGCCCAGCGAGCCACACTGGATACAGACCACGTTGTTAGTTGTGCCGCTAAAGCAGATAACAAAGTAGATTCTGCCCACACAAACCCTAAACGAATACCCGCTAAACCAAAAAATTTACCAACAGAGCGCAATACAATTAGCCCATGTAGGGGGGCTGGAGTAATCATTGATAACTCAGCACTGTTAGGCATCGCATCAATGAAGGCTTCATCAAGAACCAACCAACCACTTTTTTTCTGAAGTAGGTCTAACCAGCGCTTTAAGTGTGTTTGCGATAAAAGCTCTGTTGTCGGATTATTCGGACGAATAACAACCACTACATCTAAGCGAGCAATCTTAGCGTCTAGTTCGTCAATACTAAGCTCTTGAACATCATGCCCTTGGCGTTTCCATTGGTAAGCATATTCAGCATACGCAGGTGATAAGATCCCCACACGTGAATGAGGCCTCAGCTTTGGCAGAGCCTCAATAGCAGCCTGGCTGCCAACAACGGCAAGCAGATGTGTTGATCCATAATAGCCAGCTGCCAGGCTTAAAAGGTTGTCATCTGCGTCGGGTAACTTTTGCCACACGTCTTGAGGGACTAGTGGTAACGGATAACTGTGCGGGTTAATGCCGGTAGATAGATCAATCCAGCTATCAATAGGAATATCAAACTGCTGTGCTGCATGATGTAAACGCCCACCATGAAACGGTGGATTTGGGTTACTAGTGAGAGTAACTTCACTCATAGTTTACCCCCAATATTAATAAAGAAAAACCATACAAACTCTGCAATGCCGATCAAACAGATCCACAGTATTAAGCTATGTGAAACTAATCGCATAGCACGCTGTAGATCTACTGCTTTGGGAAGTTCTCCAGTACCTAGCACTGGCTTATCATGCCAAACACCGTGATAACGTGTAGGGCCACCCAGCAATACTCCTAAGCCACCGGCCCCAGCTGCAATGACTGGCCCGCCATTAGGACTAGCATGCGCGGATGCTTGGTTTTTCCAGCACATCAGAGCTTTCCTAGTATTAGATAAAATGGCATAGCTCAACGCTGTACAGCGTGCGGGTAAATAATTAAGAAGATCATCTAACTTTGCAGCGACATAGCCAAAATGGCAATAACGTTCAGTGCGATAGCCCCACATAGCATCTAAGGTGTTCACTAAACGATAAAATATAGCACCTGCACCACCGGCAATAACAAACCAAAAAATGGCACCAAAAATCGCATCGCTGCCATTTTCCAGAACTGATTCAATTGCAGAAACTTCAATATTAAGTGCTTCAGGGTCGCGGCTAACTATCATCGCTGTGTGGTGGCGAGCACTGGCATCGTCTTGACGAAATAAAGCGTCTGCAATCGGTTGAATGTGATCCCATAAGCTACGATGCCCTAATGCAAGGTACAAAAGAAGCGCGTTTAGCAGACTATTTAAGACGAATGACTCCCACTCACTAGACAACCAGTAATGCAAAAGAAGCGGAAGAGGCAAACATACAAGAGCAACGGCTAAAGCTCCTAACAATCGAAGCTTTATTAATGATGATTTTATTATCGATGCATCTACTAACAGCTCAGTTGAAAGCCCTTCTAAAAGCTCATTTGAGTTTACCTCAAGCGAGCGAAGCTTTTGTGAGTGAGCTTTTTGTAAGTTGAATATGCATTCCACTTTTTTCGCGATCCAACCAAAACCAACGAGAGGATGCCAACGCTTAGGCTCCCCTACTAACCAATCGATTAACACACCGAGTAAGATGGTTGCGCTGATCATTCAGGCTTAAAAAGAGCAATACAAGCATCCACTGCTGATGGGAAATAATGATGAATATAACTAGCGTATAAATTTCCTTTTCTATACACAGCTTCAGATGTACGAGCGTAATTAGGGCATAAACCCTGATAATCTGCTATTTCATCAGTTTCAAAAGAGGAATGGTGGTAAGTATGTCCCCGCAGTATACCCTCGGGTAATGCAACACTTTGCATAGCCAGAGCGGTTAAGCGAGGCTGCATTGTTACCTTCCCTTTAAGCAGACCCAGCATGGGTTCAGTATTGCCGTTAAGATCAGTGAGGGACTGTGCAAGATAGATCATACCACCACACTCAGCAACCAGAGGCTTATTTGCATCTACATGCGCTTTAATGGCTTTTTTCATTGCATCATTAGCAGCAAGTTTTTGTGTAAATAACTCAGGGTAGCCCCCAGGTAAATAGACACTATCCACATCGGGCAAAACCTGATCCTGCAATGGTGAGAAGAACACCACCTGTGCGCCCAATTGCCTTAACAATGTGATATTCGCTGGGTAGATAAACGAAAATGCTTCATCTCTTGCGATACCAATACGAATACCGGCTAAAGCAGGGCTTAACTCACTTGGTAAAACGTCATTATTTTCGGTGTCTGTAGGCAGTGGGTTTGCTTCAAAGCATACCGCAGGTGGCAACTCACTTGCCCCTGTTGTTGAGATCATTTGTGCTGCTGTATTTAGACGATCATCAAGATCATTAATTTCACTGCTTTGCAGTAGACCTAAGTGTCTGCTTGGAAGCTCAACATCTTTAGATCGTTTGATACCACCATACCAGCGAATAGACTCAGGCAAGCTATCACGCAATATCTCAGCATGACGATCGCTACCAAGACGGTTCGCTAATACACCAGAAAACGGTAAGTCACCTTGAAATGTCGCCAAACCATGAGCAATAGCGGCAAAGGTTTGTGCCATTGCCGAACCATCGATGACAGCTAATACAGGTACACCAAACAAGCGAGCTAAATCAGCACCTGAAGGCTTACCATCAAACAAGCCCATGACACCTTCAATTAATATCAGATCGGCACGTTTTGCTGCATCGTGTAACAAAGCGCGGCTTCGCTTTTCGCCTACCATCCATAAATCGAGTGCATTGACAGGCTCGCCGGAGGCAATTTCTAAAATCATAGGATCAAGAAAATCAGGCCCCGTTTTAAAAACTACGACTTTACGTCCAGCATTACTGTGCAATCGCGCTAATGCCGCCGTGACTGTGGTCTTTCCTTGGCCTGACGCGGGTGCGCTGATAAATAACGCAGGGCATGATATTGCATCACTCACAGTTCAACACCTTTTTGCGCCTTAATACCTGCCTGATAAGCATGCTTTACAACCTGCATCTCAGTTACGGTATCAGCAATATCTATTAACTCTTGCGGTGCACCACGGCCTGTAATAACCACATGCTGATTCACAGGGCGGCTTTCAACTGCCTTAATAACCGCTTGTAAATCAACATATTTGTATTTAAGCGCAATGTTCAGCTCATCAAGTACAACTAAGGCAATGTTCTCATCATTGAGAAGCTCTTCAGACTGCTTCCATGCTTTAGTTGCGGCTGCAATATCACGTTCTTTATCTTGTGTTTCCCAGGTGAAGCCTTCACCCATTACGTAATACTGTACTTCTGGGAAGCGCCTAAAAAACGCTTCTTCGCCTGTACTGAAAGCACCTTTAATAAATTGCACAACACCAACCTGCATATCATGGCCTAACGCGCGTGCAACCATACCAAAGGCAGAGCTACTCTTGCCTTTACCATTACCAGTATGAACAAGACATACCCCGCGGTCTTGATCAGCACGAGCAATAGACTGGTCTATTATCTCTTTTTTGCGTTTCATACGTGCGAGGTAACGCGCTTCTCGCTGCTGCTCATCCGTTAGCTCAGATGATTCTGATAAGTGTTTATCACTCATAGTGTTTCAGCTCCAGAGTGACGAGTTCTATTAAACCAGCCCAGGAACAAGTAAGCAGTAATGGCACAACCTACATAGAAAAATACTGATTCAAAATGCGCAGGTGAGTACTTAATTAAGCGGTTAATCATTTCACCCATATTCGGGTCTGTATATCGACCAGAATAAAAGTAGAAACTACCACTGGATATAATCTGGCAAACAGCAGTCCCCAGTATCAAACTACTAAACAGAGTTAGTAAACTGCTCCACTGTTCTTGGTGGCGTTTGGCATACCAGCGCCCTGCCCACCACATAGAAGCGTAAGCCGGAACCAACATAATGTAAGTGGGGGTTACGCAAAACGAACTAACGCCACCAAAAGTGATCGCCGCAAAATCAAGAAGAAACGCCTCCAAAATCAGCAACGGAAAAGACCATAACGGTTTAAGAAAAATACCTGCCAGAAAAAACACAGCCCAAGAAGCACTCGGCAAATGATCGATGGATGCGAAATGATGACCACGGGTCACCGCCATCAGCAAAATCAAAAATGCACCGATCATCAATTGTGATCGTGGTTGAATATTCATCATGATAGATATCTCTTAAGTAAGTTGAACTAATGATGTTAAGTCTATGTAATTAAATACATTTATCAACACGAATTATTAAGGTTGATAAGCCAGTGTAAACAAGGCAGTTGAACCCGCCTGGTTATAACCACTAATTGTTTGGTACTGCTTATCGAGTAAGTTGCTTAGCTTGGCGCGTACTTGCCATGCCGGTGCTAACTGGTACGCGGCACGCAGATCAACAGTACCAAAGCCTTCTAAAGAGCTTGTATTACTATCGCTGGTATAACGACGACCTTCAGCATGTAATGTTGCACCTAAAGTCAGTGCGCCAAAATCACGATCAAGATTAATATTTATAATCCTGTCAGCACGACGCTGTAGACGATTTCCTTTATTAGCACCTGAACGGACTTCAGGGTCAAGAAATGAAAGATTACCGCTCAGCAACCATTGCTGCCATTGATAATCAGCACTGAGTTCTAATCCGCGGATACGTGCTGAATTGATATTGCTAGGCAACCATCTAAAAGGATATAAAACACTCGGTGTAGGAGCCCACGCAATCATATCTTTAAAGGTTGTTTGATAAAGCGAAGCTTGCCACTTCACGCCCTGATGCTTTCCTCTCAAGCTCAACTCAAAGGTGTCTGATTCTTCTGGTACAAGGTCAGCATTCCCTTGGTTCCCTCTAGCATCCAAAGGATAATATAAATCATTAAACGAAGGCGCTTTGAAAGCAGTACCATAAGAGGCCACAAGTTTAAGGCTATCATTGAACGGAATTCCCCAAGCTACCCCGCCTGTCGTGTGAGAACCAAATTGCTCGTTCTCATCTCTACGAATACTGAACTGCAAATCAGACACACCTAACGCTAATTGATATTGAGCAAAGCCCGCCCAGTTATAACGCTCTTTTTCATCAAAAGTGTTACTGGATACAATTTGATCATTTAGATAATCCACACCAAAGATGAGCTGATTTTCATCACCTATCAGCACATCGTTTTGAATAGTGAAAGAGTCGCGCACTGTCTCAAAGCGACTTTTAAATGTGTTACCTGAAAAGGATTTTTTCTTGTTCCAGCTTCGCCCTCCAGACACGTTAACAAGCCACATATCAGATACAGCAATAGTGCTACGTGCACCCATTACTTTAGTTAGAGTGTCATCACGGTCAGTACTAAATCCATCGTATTTATTTTCAGAATCGGTGATAGAAAAGAAACCTTCAAGCTCATGCCCGCCATCAAAGCGCTGCCCCAGTCTTAGCTGTAAGCCTTGGTTGTGATAACCATCACCATCGATATCGCCCGTAGTTTTTGAATCAAATCCATCAGTCGTAATGCCTGATGCAGTGACATTGAACCAACGGTTTTGATCACCACCCTGAAAACCGACTTCAGCTAAAGATGTACCGTCTGAGCCTGCTGAAAGAGTAAAAGAAGGGGTTAGCTTACCTGCACCACGACGTGTGAAAATTTGGATAACGCCACCGGCAGCATCCGAACCATACAAAGATGAACGTGGTCCACGAACAATTTCAATACGCTCAACCTGGCTCAGGTTAAGTTCTTCAACACTTACTTGCCCTAGCGTAGCTGAACCAACACGGATACCATCGATCAAAATCAATGAGTTTTTTGTCGATGTGCCTCGCAGGTAAATACTACTCGATTTACCAATGCCGCCACTGTTGGTGATCATTACACCTGGCGTTTTTTGTAATATGTCAGCCACAGTAATGGCTTGTGAACGCACAATATCTTTACGTGTGATCAAGGTGACTGAAGCCAGCGTTTCATCAACAGACTGAGCAGTACGAGAAGCTGTTACCAGTACTTCGTTAAGATTGGTTGTTTGGGCTGCAACCAAAGAGGAATAACAGCACGCCGTTGCTAAAACGGTGTTGGAAAATTTTTTCATGGGTCAGATGGTGTCCTGTACGTGCCCGCCGCACGCCAATAAAATTAATGGCACTAGCGAACAGGAATGAACAGAAACACAATAACCGAAAGGCATGAACTAGCTAACATGCTAGAACTAAAACTGTAGGGATGTGCTGCCGCTGCATTAGCCCTCCGCTATGCCGACTGAATAGTGTTTGAGGCCGGTCTCCGGACTTACGAGAGGATAGTCACCCCAACATTACGCCTTCCCATGTATGACACAGTGGCTTTTGTAATGTCTTAACTCGATTACCGTTGCGGGGGCAGTGTAGGCTTTGCCTGTTAAAAACAGTACGCACCAACTTCCCGTTTAAAATCCTGCTTTGCAACAAGACTACCAAAAACTGTGTGCATTCTAGGGAGATGAACCGGCGGGGTCAACATCAAAAGTCATGAATAAATTTAACGATAAACCACGCTCTATTCATCTATGATTTTTATCAAGGCTGATAAAAAAACAAGCGCGTAAAACGCGCTTGAGTGAAGGGTAACATTGTAATTTTTTGAAACGAGCTGTTAATCAAGATGGTGTCTGGGTAACTGCCTCCATTCGACCAAACCGCTGCTGTAAACCCAGCGCAATAAGAAGGGATAAAATGACGCTAACAACAACGCAAGCCGCTGCAGGAAGGTCGTAGAGCCAAGCAGCGGTTAACCCCACAACAAAGCCCATAGATCCAACTAAGTACGACCAAGCTTTTGACCTGTTGTGCACAATAGACGCCAGAGCTGGCGCTATCAGGCAAACAAACACCAGATAGATTCCCGCTTTAACAACAGAAAGGGTGATTGTGACCGCAAAAACGAGATAGAAAAAGCGCTCTAATTTTTCCGGCCAGATATGGGCAAGTAACTGCACACCTACTGCAACCAGAGCGAGTAGCGTAAGGTCTTGCCAGCTCAACCAGAGAATATCTCCACTTAACGTACGAGTTAACAGTTGGCCACCCTTTGGCTGCCCCGCCACCAATAATACTAATGCTGAAGCAGCAGTGACGTATATTAAGCCTATAAATGCCTCACGCCACTCGGGAAAGCTTCTATTAATCCAGGCGACTAACCCAACTCCTAACAAAGCAAACAATACTGCAATACCCTGTATAAGCCATTGGTTATTATCGTGCCAATGCACCTGACTGACTAGCACTGTTCCTAATGCAGCCACTTGAGCAATCGCTAGATCTATAAAAACGATCCCTCGTTTTAGCACTTGATAACCCAGCGGAATGTGGCTTGCCAAAATCAATAAACCGGCTACCAATACGGGCAACCCTATTTCGAGCATCTGCACTACTGAACTTCCTGTAGCTGAATAAGAAGGTAATCAAATAGACGTTGGAGGTTATTAATATCCCCTTTCAGATCCACTGTTGCAGGTAGGTTTAGGTGTTTAACCCCTGTTTTATCAGACATCCAGCGCGCTGCTCGATCGTTCTGATACCAATTGGTAATAATAGCAACGGGTTGTTCTTGACGAGCATCGTCAATCAAGGATTGTGCATGCGCCATCGTTGGTGGCACACCCGGTTCTGGCTCCAAATCGGCAATAGCATCCATGCCTGCCCACTTAATCAGATAACTAAAGCTGGTATGTTGCACAACCACAGGCTGACCTATTAACGTCATTGCTTGCTGTTGCCACTGTTCCATCGATTTCTGCCAGTGCTTTTGCCATTGTTCAAACGCCTGCTGATATAACTGCTGAGAATCAGAGTCAATGCGCTGTAAACGCTGACTAATCACCAAGGCCAATTTCAATACCCGGTCAGGATCTAGATGAAAATGAGGGTTACCTTCTGGATGAACATGCTTGGTACTAAAGAATTCAGTTTCATGTTGATCTATCGTCTTAATATATTGAGACAGGTAAAGCATGCCATCGGCACCATCAATAACCTTTCGGTTAGCTGCACGCTTTTGTAATGCGGGAAGCCAACCAGATTCCAGCCCCGCCCCGCTACAGATAACTAAATCAGCTTTCGCTAACTTTGAGATCAAGCTGGGACGTGCTTCAATATAGTGCGGGTCCTGATAGACATGAGTAGCACTAAAGACTTTGGCTCCGGGCGCTAACTCCTCACTGAGTGCAGCCCATTCTGGTTCGCAGGTGAAAATGGTTAAAGCTTGCGCGGTATTAACCAGCGCAAGCAAACTTAGGGCAAATAACTTAGAAGCTATGCGCAGCATGTGCACCGAATCCAATTTGGTAATGCAGTGTGATAGCGTTGTCAGCCCCTTCCATATGATTAGCATCCTGATGTTTATACTCCAGGCGTAGCCTTTGTGTATGAGTAGGCATCCAGCTCAACATGACGCTTGTTTCAGTTAAATGGCTTGCTTCCCATTCATGCTCCCCTTCATGCTCGTGCTCTTCTGCCAAGTTTACACGACCGTGTCGAATACCAGTCGACCACTTTTCATCAAACTGATAAACCCCTGACAAGTACCAGCCATCGTAATGGTCAAATTCTGCACCATATACGTCATCAACATGGGCATATTCAGCCGCTAGCTTAACTTGCTTTTGGCGATTATTTCCTTGGGGAGCCCACTTCCAAACTAGGTCTGCCAAGTAAAGCGTTTTCCCTTGGTAGTCAGCACCATGAACGTGTCCTTCATGTTCGTGTTCCTCATGCTCATCGCCCTCTTCATCCTCATGATGACCCGATTCTTGAGTTCTATTACGTAGGTAGCTTAATCCCATCTGCCAGCGAGCGTTATTACCAATATCGTCACCAAACTCAGTCGATAGCGTCCAAGTACCAATGCTTGATACTGAATTTTCTTCACCCAACTCATCACCCGTAAAAGCACCTGCACTCAAGCGCCAATATCGATCTGTAGGTGCCAGCCAACTCACACCGATACCATCATCAAAGTAATGTCCACCTAAAAAGGCTCTGTATAGCAAAGGTCTTTCGCTGAAGTTGTCGGAATGGCTGTGAGTAGAATTAAGGTAACCGATGTCTGCCAAAAAGCGCCCAGCTGTAACATTAAAACCGCCTGGTAGCGCTGTAGATTGAAGGTAAGCTTCTTCCAGCTGAAGATCACTCTCCTCCTCATTCCATTCACCGACCAAAGCCATGTGTGCTGTTGCAAGATCAGCAACATCCTGCGATAGGCTTAATTCGCTATGACTCGAGCCAAAACCTTCAGTACGCCCCCCTAGAGCCGTAGTTTCTGATTTGTGATAAGCATCCAAAATTACACCTACCTCAAGTGCATGAACACTACTTGCCTGCGAGCAAAGCATAGCCGAAGCCAATACCATCGCTTTTCTTTTCATTACCAAACCTCTAAACTCAAATGTTATGTTATAACATTATAATTAGTTTTTAATTTTATTGAAATAGGTGATTGTTTTAGGTGTGACAGAACAAGTAGAAAGTAATGTTAATTTAAAGAGTCACCAGAGTAATAATAACTACACTACAGGGGGCTCCCCTGTAGTGATGACAACTATCTATGAAGAAATAATACACTTAGTCATATTTCAGCGGTCGTTGCCTGATGAAGTCACCAATTATTGCCAAAGACTACCCAAGCTTTAACCTACGCTCGGTTATCAGCTATAAGACGCCAATGCAGTCGATCAAATCCTCATTACCGGACTTGGCAGGACAGCACTCATTTATAGAAGATCTTATTTTATTATTAGAAATGTATAGCTGCTTGTTTGACCTTGATGAGGTTGGTTTAAGGTCACAAGTGCTTGATCGTGCGATGTTCCCCCGCTTCCATACAGATAAACTAGGTTGTCATCTGGTCACCACTTATCATGGGCAAGGAACGGAATGGCTCCAAAATTGCGATACAGAGCGCAGTAAGCTCGGTGCAGGTAACAAGGGGTTAAGTGACAAGAAGTCGGGATTATTCACTCATGCGGCCAGCATTCAGCAAGTAAGCGAGGGTGATATTGTGCTGTTAAAAGGCGATGACTGGTTTGCCAATGACGGATTAGGGGCGGTTCACCGATCCCCAGCCGTTGTTCCAAGCGAGAAGCATGTTGTTATAACGATGTATTTTGCCTGAGCAGAGTCCGACCTACATCTCTCAGTAATAGTCACACGTTTATTATAAGGTAGTAATTTTCAGTTTGGGGCTAAATAGGGCCTCGACTCTAAAACCGCCAGATTTAATCTAGCACTGATATTTCCCAGTGCTAGATTAAGTCCGAGCCACTGCATTTAAGAAGTGGCTTTTAGGGCATTAGTTATCCACTTGATCGCGAATCAATTTTTTATTGATCTTACCAACACTGGTTTTAGGTATTTCTTCAACAATGCTGACTCGCTCAGGAATAGCCCACTTAGCAATCTGGCCACTCGCCACATATTGCTGTAGGTGCTGCTTAATATCATCTGCATCAATCGAACTATCATCAGCAGGAACAATCATCGCAAATGGCCGCTCACCCCAGCGTTCATCTGGCACGCCGACCACTGCCACCTGATTTACCGACTCATTCTGGCTAATCAAGTTTTCCAGCTCTAGAGAAGAGATCCACTCACCGCCGGTTTTAATCACATCTTTAATGCGATCTTTAATCTCTAACGTACCATCGGGTGAGATCGATGCGACATCACCGGTATGTAACCAACCGTTCTCCCAAAGCTCATCACTTTTTTCGGGCTCTTTGTAATAGCCTTGTGTCAACCACGGCGCACGTACCACCACTTCGCCCATAGCCTCTCCGTCATGGATAACGGGCTTACCTGCTGGGTCAACAATGCGTAGATCAACCAAACCAACCGGCATACCCGTTTTAATCCTCTCTGACATTTGCTCTTCCATCGGCTGAGCAAGGTCATCATGATGTAAGTAGGTAGCCGTTAATAATGGGCAGGTTTCAGACATACCATACGCGGTATAAAATTGAATGCCGCGTTCAGCCATATGCTTAGCCATACCTAAAGTGGGTGCGCTACCACCGGTAAGCATCTTCCAGCCTGTTAAGTCGGTAGTTTTAGCCGCATCACTATCAAGAATCATCTGCAACACTGTGGGCACACCATGCGAGAAAGTCACTTTCTCTTTGGCAAACAACTCAACCAGCTTATTTGGCTCGTAACGGCCTGGGTAAACCTGCTTAATACCTAACATGGTTGCCGTATAAGGAACGCCCCATGCATGCACATGAAACATCGGCGTCATCGGCATATAGACATCGTTTGAGCGTAACAAAGGCTGGCCTTCGTAGCAGCCTAACGTTGCTGCCATATTCAATGTATGCAGCACTAATTGACGGTGTGAAAAGTAAACGCCTTTCGGGTTGCCGGTAGTTCCGGTGGTATAAAAGGTAGTCGCTATTGAATTCTCATCAAAATCTGGGAAATCATACTGATCAGATGCGTTAGCCACTAGGGCCTCATACTCACCCAAGGTATTTAAACTCGTTTGTGCAGCACTTGCATTATCTGATAACTGCACGTAACCACGCACACTTGGGATTTGCTCGCCAAACTGCTCAGCTAGAATCAGAAAGTCATCATGTACCAGCACATAGTTATCTTCAGCATGGTCCATCGTGTAGATAATCTGATCAAGACTCAAACGTACATTCACATGATGCAGTACAGCGCCAATCATAGGCACTGCAAAATAAGCTTCTAAATAACGGTGACTATCCCAATCCATCACCGCCACCGTATCGCCTGCCTGCACCCCTGCTTCTGTTAAGACATTGGCCAACTTACAGATACGCTGGTTGAGCGTTTTATAGTCGTAACGTAAAACATCACTATAGACAATTTCGTGATTAGGTTCGTAACGCTGACCAGACAGCAGCAAACTTTTAATCAGTAACGGAGATGGGTGAGCATTCTGCGAGGGAGCGAGTATTTTAGTTTTCATTATCCAGACCTGTTGTTTTTATTCTGTCCTTATAAAAGCGACGTGCTTTACTAACTAAGCACATCGTTCAACAAAGAATAAGTAGATATACTTATTTTGGTTGTATTACAGCCACTCTCACAATAACAAAACAGCTCAAAGTTGTAACATTTTTGTTCAGCTTTTGGCCAGCACCCGCGAACCTTGGCTATGCGCACTCGATTAATAGACTAATAGACAACATAAAAGGAAATCCCGTCGGAATAATATGCACGCCAGTTGGGCAGTTAATGAGTGCTGCTAACCCAAGTATCATCCCCTCGCCTCCTGCACCATAATCACCTATTGAGATCGCATCGTTATGTGATAACGTCCTTATTTAAAAGATCTCCTTCTAGTCAATATACAATATCCTCATAAATAGTAATCAAGCAGACGCTAGACAAATTGGGACCAAATCTGATTATCAACTATTAACCAGCCAGACACTCCTAGCAAACAGCTCGCATAGAAATAATTTAAAGACCTCTCATAGCATTTGCTGCTTGAAACTCTACCTAATAGCTCACCTGCTTTCACCCAAAGAAGATGGATTGAAATATTTAGAACTGCCAACTAATACAATAATCCCCCACTCACCAAAAACTACCTGAGCCTGTTCTGTAAAAAAGTGACGTTTGATCGTCACTAAGCACTCAGAACAACACAACATTTAAACGCCTTAAAGAAAGCCTCTACTTAACGACCCTTTAAAAATAAATAACACAAAGAAGACAAAACTCTTCTTAATATCATTACTTATAACGACAGCCTGCCTGTGCGAGAAATAAGAAACTGCGAAAACAGCTTTTCGACAACCTCAATAGAGGAGTTAAGTCGATGATCCCCAGCAATTAAATGTAATGAGCAGTTCATTTTTTTTGCAAATTTAATGGAGCTTTCTGATGAAATAACATCATCAGACCAACCATGAACAACTTCTATGTAAGCTTTACTCTCATAGCTTTGCTTTTTGTAACCTGACACAAATAAAGCGGGCGCTAATAAAAACACCCCTTTTGTATCGACTTGTTCTGCAGCAACCACAGAAACGTATCCTCCCATGCTTGAGCCCACTAGCAAGAATTCATCTTCTTCATCTTTCAATACGCTTATGAGACGCTCAACCCTAAGATCAGGGTCTAATATATCTGAGTAGTCGATACTCTCAACACTGCAATCATGTTCTTTAGCAATGCTGGCGAGTCTATTGATTTTACTGCCCCAAGGGCCACTCTCTTTCCCATGTGAAAAATATACTTTCATATCACGCCGTCTTTTTAATTTGTACGCCTTCAATTTCCATTACAGAATTAGCATCTGCACGTTCGATAATTTTGAGCAAAGCGGATTGAAGAACCTCATTTTCCCTAGCATCCGTTTCACTCGCAAACCGTTGCTCTTGGACTTCTTCGTTTTCGCTCTGGGCAAACTGAACAACCACCTCAGTTGCACAATCCGCACTATCACCAAAGTACGATAGTGTGATTTTGGGATAGCCTTTAAAGCCCTTCTTGACCTGCTTCGCAATGCGTTTTTTAGCTTTATCAACATTCATAGGAAATCCTTATAAGCACTGTAAGTGAGAACATAGATACAGAGGTCTGTGAGTAAATTGTGCGGTAGCAACGCCTTGCGTATGTTCGCTAAGAGTGAAATCATGAAATAAAGCCCCCTTTACAAGAGGGTTACCATTCATAGCGATTTACGCCGTTATTAGATGTTAACTACCAACGAATGACAAGGGCCTACTTAACGACTATAGCTGTACCATTGCACGCGAAAGGCATAAATAATAGCGAGCCATGTACTAGTACGTGTACATAGTCACTTTTGCTGGCAAATATCGTTTACCTTATTGATGAGGCTAATCAATAGAAATTATTCGTTGCTGTTCGCACCTCCGAATTTTTTTATTTTAATACTGTAACTCTTTTATAGAAATAACAAAAAGAAATATACGCTGTAGATAAAACACAACAACGCTGAATGATTAATTCAGGTTGTTTAAATAACTTAAGTTATAAGTAACAGAGATGACCTGTTATTAGAAATTATTACGATTAATTGAAATGCTTTATGACTCAGACAAGAAAAATAATCACACTAACACCTCCTTCCATTAAACTCTTAGAAACAAAAAATTAACAAGCAATAAATGGCTACGAAAGCGTATCGATAAAATTATTAGACATGACTGTTTTCAGTACTACATTTCCTTTGTAATTTAGATATCTTAATCTAGTAATTATTTTAATTAAAGGACTGAGACTAACACCTTTCCTAGAAAATAAAATCTAGAAATCACTATCATCTAGATATGTGTCAAGTTTAAGTGACTATTTATTATTATACTTATCAAACATTACTTCGTTGCAAGTATAATATAGGGATATGCTAATTATGAGTCAAAGGAAGTTGATTTATGAGATGTCTAAGGGATGTTGCTCCTACAGCGGAGCAGCTAAGTATTGTTTCTCGTAACAAGCCTGGTATAGAAGTAATTCGTGGCGCTGCGGGTAGTGGAAAAACCACAACAGCTTTGTTACGGTTAAGGTCTTTGATAGGTGTTTTTTTAAATAGGCGTAGGAGGCAAACACAGCCTCAACCCGTCAAAATTTTAGTTCTAACGTATAATAGAACTCTTAGATGTTATATTCAAGAGCTAGTTGACCATCAGGTCAATGAGGGAGAGAAAGTACACATTACAGTATCAACCTTTGCTAAGTGGGCATATAAGCTACTACTTCCCCTATCCATTTGTAACGATCAATCAAGAACGGCTGCTCTCAAAGGCTTTGCAATTTGAGCATCAATAGCCCTTGACACAGCATTTATTGCTGATGAAGTAGAGTATTTACTTGGTAGGTTCCCTTTAAATAATTTAGATGATTATATTACAGCGCGAAGAGATGGTAGGGGTATTACTCCCCGAGTAGAAAGAGGGCTTAGAGAACAGATTATTGAAAAGGTAGTAAAGCCTTATATCAATTGGTTGGCAGACACTAACCAGCTAGACTGGAACCAAGTTTCCATGCGGGTTATATCCGAGGTAGAACCACAAAACTATGACATTATTATTTGTGATGAAGTTCAAGATTTTACAGCAAACCAAATCCGCGCTGTAAAAAATCACGTAGCTGAGATTAGCTCTTTGACCTTTATAGTCGACACTGCACAAAGAATATACGCACGAGGCTTTACTTGGGCTGAAACAGGCATAACGATAATGCCTAACAATTCATTCAGGCTAGGCAGAAATTATAGAAATACCAAACAAATAGCGGCTTTTGCTTCATCATTAGTTGAAGGAATACCAACAGATTCTGATTTTACGATTCCAGATTTCAACTCTGCTGCAAATGAAGGTAGTCAACCTATTTTAATTGAAGGTCGTTTTAATAATCAGGTTGAATATGCGATCAACTTTATTAAGCATGATGTTGATCTTAGCTGTGAGTCCGTTGCGTTTTTGCACCCTAAAGGTAGAGGGTGGTTTAAACATCTTGAAATAAAGCTGAAAGCTTCAAATCTTAATTATATTGATATAACTCGATTAGAAGACTGGCCTGAAGGGGAAGAAAATATTGCACTTAGTACACTCCATTCATCAAAAGGCTTGGAATTTGATCATGTAATAATTCTAGGATTAAGTAACGAATGTATGCCTGCCATATTGGAAGACCATTCAGATCAGAGGCTTATACAATCAAGAAAATTGCTAGCTATGGGTGTGGGACGAGCTAAGAAAACCGTGATAATAGGCTATAAACCTGACGATAAGTCCGAGATCATAGCCCTTTTCAATCCAGCCACTTATCAGGTACATACACTATGACAATTAGTGAAGTTGTATCCTCCAGAAACATCAAAGAAGTTGTTCATTTCTCGACGAATAAAGGACTGATTGGTATTCTTGCTACTCGTCATCTTAAAGCAAGAAACCTTCTAAACAACGACCAATATTTAGAGTTCATACTAAAGAAAAATTCAAAATATAGATCAGACCCAAACTGGGTAAACTATATCAGCTTGTCAATTACCAAGATGAACACAATTTTTTTTAGTTATTGCAGTGAATGGCACGATGATATCAAGTGGTGTGCTATATGTTTTTCACCTTCTATACTGGAAGATGAAGGAGTTATTTTTACCACAACTAACAATATTTACAAATCAAGTGTTAAACGAGCTGAAGGCTCGGAGGGGCTCTCAGCCATGTTTGGCTCACCCATTAGAAGTAGGTACACCTCTGTTATAGATAGATCTAGGTCAGATCCAGAAAACATGCCTACTGATATACAAGCAGAAGTATTATATCCTGAACAAATTTCAATTGATTATATTGAAAGGATTATAGTGCGAACAGATGATGATGCGGATGACATTTGTGGCATAACAAGTAGTTTTGGGCATAGTCATATTCAAGTAGAAGTCGACCCCACATTTTTTAAGTGAGTAAAATTAGGTGTCTATTAAAGAAAGCATTGTAAGATCTGCGATTTGGTCAGCCTATGGTGATGCTTTAGGCTTTATTACTGAACTGACAGATAAAAAAGGTCTGAAACATAGAGCAGGCTCGTTAGAAATCAGAGAACTAACAAATTGGACTCGAAAAATAGGCGGGTTAAGTGGAACCTTTGTAGATTTTCCTGCAGGAATATATTCCGATGACACTCAATTACGCTTAGCGACCTCTAGAGCTATTAACGCAGATGGGTACTTTGACGTTGAAGCTTTTGCGAAGATAGAACTCCCAGTATGGCTATCGTACTGTTTAGGGGCAGGTCGAGGAACAAAAGCCGCTGCTTCAAATTTAATAAGAAACGACATTAATTGGTTTTCAAATTTTTATAGAGATAAAAACCTAGATTACTTTCAATCAGGAGGCAATGGTGCCGTCATGCGAATTCAGCCGCATGTATGGGGGAATTTAAACTCAGATGTCGAAGGTGTGCTATTAGATGTTTTTAGAAATAGTATTTGCACTCATGGACACCCCAGAGGAATTTTAGGTGCCTGTTTTCATGCTCTTTTTCTTCTTCATGTATTTAACCACAAGGTAGTTCCGAGCATTGATGATTGGTATAAAATTGCTAAAAATTTAATAATTGTTCCTGATATTATTGAAGATGATATGCAGATTGCTACATTTTGGAAACCTACATGGGAATCCCAAACTGGGAAAACTTTTAAAGAGGCCGTTAAAGAGACAATTATAGAAATTCTAGATGATATAAGACTTTTAGAGACGTCTTACAACCAGAGTTGTACTCCATATCATCAGTACATTTCAGCTTTAGATCTATTAGGTGGATATGACCCAAAACAGAGAGGCTCGGGAACTAAAACGGCCTTACTAGCATCATTTTTATCATTACTATTCATAGATACCCCTCAAGAAGCAATGCTCACTGCAGTTAATCAGCTAGGGAGCGATACGGACACTATCGCAACTATTGCCGGAGCAATTTTAGGAGCGCTATCTGAAAACCTTCCTAACGAAAAGCTTATTGATCAAAAGTATATAGAAAAAGAAGCTATGAGAATTGGAGATTTGAATAGTGGAACAACAGACTCAGAATTTTCTTATCCTGACCTTTTTGGCTGGCAAGCCCCTAAACGCCTCTCAGATGCTTTAGATGGTTTAAATGATAAATATATGATTAAGGGGCTTGGGGTTTCAAGGTCGATCGGAAAACCTCTTATTATTGGGAAAAAAGAAAGTTTGCGCTGGTTATGGATACAAACTTCGTATGGTCAAACGTGTTTAATTAGAATTAAAGAAAAATTACCAGAAATTAATGGCAGTATCGTCAATCCAAAATACGTTTACCTTAAAGATACCCCTATCAAAGATAACCCAAAAGATACAAACAGCCTTCAAGATACACAGCAAGACCTCCTAACAAGTCAAAACCCTAATAAGTGTGTTGAAAACAATCAGCCGGTGGACATTGAAACGTTAACTATGAGAACCATTAACTTAGGTCTAAAAGCACGCGATATAGGTAACGATATTAGGAAAATGTTAGATGATGGAAGAACAATCGAAGAACTTGTTGCATATACTGCAATCATATCCAAGGCTGATAAAAACAATGAAAAAGGGTAACTGATTTTTTTTTGTTATCTTTCAAGGACCTCTTTTCTGGGATCTTTGATAATTAACGTTCGATGCTATAATTCTTAGAAAAGCATAGCATCGAACTAATAGTTATAGTGATTCGTATTCTTATCGCTTTCCCTTATATAAATCTATAATAAAAATATCGAAACTCGATGTATAGAACGTCAAAGGTTGATAGCTGTATTATTAATAGATCCCTCTTCTTTTTGCCTTTCTATACAACATAATGAACAGAAAATTACGTACCCCATACAAAGATGCCCTCACCACTAAGTAATGAAGGCTCATTCCATACCCTTTTCTCAGTGACTAACCAGCCTGCTCTGCCAAGATCATCTGGGCGCCTTTCTCAGCGATCATCATTGAAGGTGCGGATGTATTCCCGCTTATTAACGTTGGCATCACGGATGCATCCATTACTCGCAGGTTACGCACCCCTTTAACTTTAAGTGTTGCAGGGTCAACTACTGCCATCTCATCAATACCCATTTTGCAGGTACCTACGGGGTGATACACAGTTGTTGTTGTGTTGCGTAGGTATTCGAGTATTTGCTCGTCTGTTTGCACATCTTTACCGGGAGCCATCTCTTCACCACGTAGATGATCAAACTCTGGTGACGCTAGAATTTCGCGGGCTTTTTTTACCCCTTCTATTAATACCTTTTGGTCGCGCTCATCAGCGAAGAAGTTATGATCGATCAACACATTTCGTGTGGTTCCATCATTGGCTAATTTTACGCTGCCAGCGCTTCGTGGGCGCAGCACACAGGTAAATACCGAATAACCATGGCCAAGCTCAAACTTTTTACCACGATGGCTACGAAACAAAGGAGTAAAGTGAAACTGCACATCTGGGTCTGCATCAGCAGAACCTGGTTCAGCAGCGTTTGCTAATTTTGTTTTTGCAAAACCACCTGCTTCTACGTAATTGGTGGTCCACCAACCTTTGCGCGCTAACCAGTACTTAAACGGTGCAGGGATAATATGCGGTAACAATGTCCCTAAGGAGATACCAATCGTTTGGGATTTTGATGAGCGAACCGTCACCATGCTATCAACATGGTCTTGCAGGTTTTCACCCACCCCAGGAAGGTGCAGTTTGCACTCTATGCCTAGCTCATTTAATGCCGCTTTATCACCAATGCCAGACGCCAATAAAATCCGTGGTGAAAGAATAGTGCCTGCACAAAGAACAACTTCTTTGTTACAGCGTAGTTGTTGCGGGGCACCGTTTTCTTCTACCTCTAAACCTATTACTGTATCGTCACCAATTTGTAACGCCACGACTTCGGTGTGAGTCATTACTGTGAGGTTTGGCCGTGATAATACTGGCTTCACAAATGCACTATAGCTACTCACACGTTCGCCGTTGTTTTGCTTTACATCATATATACCCAAACCCAGCTGCGTTTCGCTATTAAAGTCGGTGTTTTCGGGTAATCCTGCGGCGGCGCCTGCTTTAACAAAAACCTTACACGCAGGGTTGGGGTCCTGTGGCTTAGTTACACTCAACTCACCGTTATAACCGTGATACTCAGCCTTTTGAGCATTTTGATTGGCTTCCATTTTCTTGAAAATAGGTAAAACATCAGCGTATGCCCAACCTTCACAGCCTAGCTTAGCCCAGCCGTTATAATCATTCTGATTACCGCGAATGTACACCATGCTATTTATCGCACTTGAACCACCAAGTGCTTTACCCCGGTTAACCATCATGGTGCGGTTATATAGGTGGCGCTGTGGAGTCCCTTCAAAGGTGTAGTCGTATGTTTTATTCCCATAGAGGCCAAAGATGCCGGCCGGGATCGATACCAAAGGACTTTTTCCACTGCCGCCCGCTTCGATCAAACAAACAGTAATCGATGGATCAGCACTGAGCCGGTTTGCTACGACGCAACCAGATGAGCCGGCACCAACAATGATGTAATCATAGGATTTCATTGCTTATCTTCCTCACATCAGCGCAATCATTAATCGGTGGATGTTTTAAAGTGAAAGCTTTTTGGGCGTGTTAGTGCATCAAAGCCCATCGCCGATAACGAGCAACCACGCCCGGTATCCTTAACACCGGTCCACGCTAATGCTGGGTCTAAATAATCACAACGATTCATAAATACTGTGCCGGTTTCTAACTGCGGCGCTATACGCTCTGCTGCGCTTAGGTCTTCTGTCCAGATACCTGCCGTTAGGCCAAAGTCAGAGTCATTCATCAACGCTATGGCTTCGTCGTCACTGGATACTTTAATCACACCTACCACCGGGCCAAAGCTTTCATCCATCATGATAGACATCTCGTGTGTTACATCAGATAACACTTGTGGTGCCATATACGCAGAACCCGGCTGATCCAGCGTAAACTTACTGGTATCTACGTGGGTTTTAGCTCCGGCTGTTATCGCATCAGCCACTTGGTTGCGCACAAAATCAGCGGCTGCAGGTTTAATCATGGGGCCAAGGTTCGTGGTTGTTTCTAGAGGGTTGCCCAACACATAAGCTTGTCCTGCTGCGGCTAAACCTTTGACAAACTCATCATGAATGCTCTCGTGAACATAGATACGCTCTATGCTGCAGCATGACTGTCCACTGTTAAAGAAAGCACCATCTGCTAAATTCTCAATCGTATAGGGGAGGTTACAATCTGCCCGTACATAAGCAGGGTCTTTTCCACCTAACTCCAAACCCAGTGGAATAAATTGCCCTGCTGCTGCCTGCTCCATTGCTTTACCACCACCAACGGAGCCGGTGAAGCACACCATGTCGACATTACCAGAGCCAATCAACTCACTGGTAGTGGAGTGATCCAATACAATATGTTGGAACACGCCTTCAGGCAGGCCTGCTTGGTCAAAGGCATCTTGTATACGCTCAGCCACCAATAAGGTATTAGCTGCATGTTTTAGCACAACAGCATTACCCGCTAATAAGGCAGGAATCACAGAGTTTAGTGCTGTCATAAAGGGGAAGTTCCATGGTGCAATCGTCATAATCACACCCAATGGCTCGTGGCTTATTTTGCGTACAAACCCCGGCTTTTCACCAGGATCTAGTGGTTGCAACGAGGCTTCAGCAATGGAGATCATATGACGGGCACGCTCTTCCAAGCCGCCAACTTCACCAGCCCCCTGGCTTATAGGCCGCCCCATTTGCCATGCTAACTCTTGCGCTATGCGCTCTTTCATATTCACCATGGCATCGACTGCTGCACTACAAAACTTACAACGCTGTGCAACAGTTAACTGCGCCCAACTATGCTGTGCTGCTTTACTGCGAGCAAATAGTGCAGCAACTTGTTCTGCATCGGCTATAGGGCGCTCTGCATACACACTGCCATCAACTGGCGAAATACATTGGATTTTACTCATGGCTTTGTCTCATTTTATTGTGCTCTATACTCAGTGTATTTTTTCTGGCGCTGTTTTTATAGTGGCGTGTTTATAACGGCGTTGCTCAGCATTGTTTTTATTGCGGGCATTACTAAGCGCGCTCAAAACCACGTGCTACTTCCCAATCGGTTACGCGCTTGTCATGCTCTTTCTGTTCCCAGCGTGCGGCATGTACATAATGGTCGACAACATCATCACCAAAGGCTTCACGTAGCATGGTTGAAGCATCCATTTTTTCTGTCGCGGCCCTAAGCGTATTTGGTACCTGCCTGGCATTTTCACCTGCGTAAGCATCACCGACAAACTCAGGCTCTAGTGCTAGCTTTTGCTCAATGCCTGCTATGCCTGATGCCAGCTGCCCCGCCAGTGCAAGATACGGATTTAAATCAGCGCCGCCAATGCGACACTCAATACGAATCGCCTTTGTTCCTTCGCCACAAAGTCTGAAACCTGCTGTACGGTTATCTAAACTCCACACGGCTTTTGTCGGGGCAAACGTACCTTCTTGGAAACGCTTATATGAGTTTATATACGGCGCTAACAGACAAGTCACATCATCCGCATGTGCCAACAAACCTGCCAGATAGTGGCACATCAGTTCAGACATGCCATGAGGACGGCTTTCATCCAAAAACAACGGTTTTCCGTCTAGGCTCCACATAGATTGATGCACATGGGAAGAGCTGCCAGCAGCATCGTTGTGCCACTTGGCCATAAAGGTTATGGCTTTACCGTGTGCCCAGGCGATCTCTTTACAGCCATTTTTAACAATAGAGTGTTGATCTGCGGTTGTGAGCGCTTTGTCGTATTTTATGTTGATCTCTTCCTGACCAGCAGATGCCTCACCTTTAGAGCATTCCACGGCAATACCAGCACCGTATATACCATTACGCATAGCCCGGATAACCGATTCTTCCTTGGTCGTTTGGAAGATGTGATAATCCTCGTTGTAAGCACTTGCTAGCTTCATATCACGATAGCCAGACTCGCACGCTTGAGCGTAACTCTGATCAAATAGGAAAAACTCTAGTTCGGTCGCCATCATAGGCTGGATACCCATCGCACTTAACCGCTCGATTTGCTTACGCAATATAGCGCGTGGCGAGTGAGAAATTGGGTTGTGATGGTGATCTAACACATCGCATAATACTAATGCGGTACCTTCTAACCATGGCACGCGGCGAAGTGTGCTCATGTCTGGTTTCATCACATAATCACCGTACCCAGCTTCCCAGCTTGTAGACTTGTAACCTTCTACAGTTTCCATCTCTAGATCAGTTGCCAGCAGGTAATTACAGGAATGCGTTTCTTCTACTGCATGATTAATAAAGTAATCAGCATGAAAGCGCTTTCCCATCAGGCGCCCTTGCATATCAACCATACAGGCTAATACCGTATCGATGCTTCCTGTCGCAAATTCTTGTTTTAATTCTTCCAGCGTCAGCATAGCGTTCATCAGGTTTCCTCTTAAAATCGGCTAAATTCTTATTGGGTTATGAGCTAAGTAAGGCTATTCAACGTATCAGCTACTAATTTTGCCCACTCTTGCTGCCCTACATCATCAACAATCAAATCATTACGCACTTCTAGCATTATATTCGGTATTTGCTGCTCATCACCGTGACGAGTCACCATATGTAACACCGGGTCTGATGGCCCATAAGGCTCATTCATGCGAATGTCAAAGCGACTTCGTTTACTGGCGCTCTGGTAAAAATCATGAGCAAAACTATTATTTTCATGGCAAATAACACCTAGCTGTACTGCTCTGTTTTGCCCCATAAATACAGGAGTAAAACTATGAATAGTAACCAGTATGGTTGCTCGACCTGCCGCCTTACGTATTGCTATTTGTGCTGCAATTTCTTGATGAAACGGCTCATAGATACGTTCTATCCGGTAATTGCGTTGTTCTGCTGTGAGGTCTTTATTGCCCGGAATCTCGGTGACTTCACTTAAAGGTGGCACAGCACTCGCTTCACAAGGCGGGCGATTACAGTCATACAGCAAGCGTGAATAACGCTGTAAAACCAAACTCGCATCCAGCTGGCTACTTAACTTTTTCGCCATGTCGGCTGCGCCAATATCCCATCCTATATGACTGAGCCGTTCGGCTTGGCTTAACCCTAAATTGGAAAAGCTATCTGGGATGTAATGACTGGCATGCTCACACACCAGCAATACATCTGATTTTCCCAAAGGATTAACTAATTCTGCCGACGACTGTTCTAAACCTTGCATCATCACAGTAGTCATACTCCTACTATTATTCTGAACGTCCTTATTTCGTACCGAAAACTAGCTCAGGCAACCATAACGATATCTGTGGGAAGGCCATGAACAACATCAGTGCAAATACCATGATGGCAACAAATGGCGTTATCGATTTATAGATATCTATTAAGCCTATTTCCTTGGGAGCCATAGCTCGCATGAGAAAGAGGTTGTAGCCAAATGGCGGTGTCATATAAGCAATCTGACAAGTCACGGTATAGAGCACGCCGTACCAAATCGGGTTGAATTCCAGCGCTATGATCAGCGGGATATACAGTGGCGCAACTATTACTAACATCGCAGTATCATCCAAAAACATACCCATAATGATGTATGACAACTGCATCATCACTAGTATTTGCCAAGGACTTAGGCCCCACTCATCCATGAACAACGCTTCAATTGCATTAACTGCTCCCAGACCATCAAACACGGCACCAAAACACAGCGCGGCCATAATGATCCACATAAACATACAGCTAACACCTAAGGTTTTACGTAGCGTTACATGAATCAAACTAAAGTTCAGACGACCCTTAACCAGCGCAGCCAACATAGCGACAAATGCACCAACGGCTGAACACTCAACTAGGCTGGTGTAGCCCATCAAGAACAAGCCAATCACTGAAAAGATTACAAATAGCGGTAAGACACCTGCGCCCAACAACATGTACTTTTCTTTACGGGTAATGAGGTCACGCTCTGCTTTAGGCAACGGCGGACCAAGCTCAGGCTGCAGATGGCAACGAATCACAATATAAGCAATAAACATCACGGCTAAAATCAAACCAGGAACAGCCCCTGCTAACCACAACTGGCTAACGGGTTGTCTGGCAATCATGCCGTACAGGACTAAAACGATACTGGGAGGTACGAGAATACCAAGCGAGCTACCCGCCTGAATAACACCGGTCACCATCCGTTTGTCGTAACCACGCTTGAGCATTTCTGGTAACGCAATGCTGGTACCGATCGCCATACCCGCGACACTCAAACCATTCATGGCTGAGATAGCAACCATCAACACAATCGTACCTATGCCTAAGCCTCCTTTCAGAGAGCCCATCCACACATGTAGCATGCGATAAAGGTCTCCGGCCACACCGGACTCTGAAAGCATATAGCCCATAAAAACGAACAGCGGTAGTGTTAATAACGGATACCAGTTCATCAGCTTCATCGTGGCGTTAAATGCCATTTCTGAACCACCGTCACCCCACAATGCCAGCGAAGCAACCACAGCAACAAAACCAACCGCACCAAAGACACGTTGCCCTGTTAATAGCATGAGCATTAATGATGAAAACATCAGTAACGCGATCATTTCATAACTCATACGGATGTTTCCTCAGGGTGCTGTTCAACATCAAAGGGCTTACCTATTGCATCAGCTACGTTCTGAGCAAAGGTGGCCAACACCTGCAATAACATTAAGGAAATACCCGTCGTCATAATGATTTTTATAGGCGCCAGTGGCGGAGCCCATGAGGAATAGTTTTTCTGCCCATACTCAACAGCGTAAATTGTGCTCGATAGTGCCCCAAACAACAGCATGCCTAAATAAGTCAGTAAACAAAGTACCGTAAAAGCATCAGTAATCGCCTGTCGTTTTGCAGACCAGTTACCGTAAAAAACATCCATGCGTACGTGGGCATCCATCTGCATGGAATAACCACCGCCCAGAAGATAGTAAGCAGCCATAGTAAACTGCGCCATTTCGATCACCCACATCTGCGGTGACCCCACGCCTTTGGAGATAGATGAGAACAACAAAATGCCCATCAACACTAGCACCAAGTACATGGCAAATATGCCAACCGTACGATTAAATTTATAGATAAACCGTACGTAGGCTTGAATCGCGTTATACACAATTACGTACCTAGAATAGAACTGAGAAGCCCTCTTCTGCCGGTCGGCAAAAGAGGATCTAAAACAAACAACACAGAAGGTTTAGGTTTAGCTATAGCGGTACGGACGACCCGCTTTATTCATTACGTCGTTATACTTCTTGAAGATCTCGACAACCTTCTTGGTACGCGGGCTTGTTTCAGCAATTTCATCCCAGAACTTGTGCGCTTCAGCTTCAACCGTGTCCCACTCTGCATCAGGAATAGTTGTAAGCTTCATCTTAGTACCTTCGGTACGCAATGTAGCTTCACCACCCCAATACCAGTGCTGACGGTAATAGTGTGAGCTGTCCATGCACAAACGCCACAGTTGTTGTAGATGCTCGGGGAGTTCATTCCATGAATCATTATTGGCGAAGAAAGAACCACTCCACGCGCCTGAAATGTTATTCGTTAAGAAGTAGTTGGTTGCATCGGCCCAACCTACGGTGTAATCCTCAGTAATACCCGACCAAGCGATACCATCAAGCTCACCTGTTTGCAGTGCAACTTCAATATCTTCCCATGGCAATGTCACTGGAATAACACCAAAGCGATTAAGGAAACGGCCCGCCGTAGGGAAAGTAAAGACGCGCTTACCTTTAAGATCAGCAAGGCTATTGATGGGATCTTTTGTTGCAAAATGGCATGGATCCCATGCACCTGCGCTCAACCATTTAACACCGACTTCGTCATATGCTTCTTCCCAGATCTCTTTTAAGCCGTATTGCTCAAACAGAACAGGAACATCAAGGCTATAACGGGTAGCGAACGGGAAGTACCCACCAAATACAGAAATATCTACTGGCGCGCCCATCGAGTCATCATCACTCTGTACGGCATCGATTGTGCCATTTTGCAAAGCACGAAATAGCTCAGGAGTAGGCACTAGCTGATCTGCGTAATAGAGTTCGATTTCCATCTCGCCATTAGCGGCAATGTTAAATGCATCTACTGCTGGCTTGATAACATGAGCACCTAGCGCTGCACCTGCATACGTTTGTAAACGCCATTTAATCGGAGCTTTTTTGGCATGAACATAAGGTGCAGTTGCACCCAGTGTCGCAGCAGCTGCTCCACCGACAACGGCTTTCTTCATAAAATCGCGTTTATTCTTATTCATTTTCAGTCCTCAGCAACATGAGATTATTTTTTTTGTATTGCGAACTTCACGATGTTTTCTAATCTTTCGTTTCGAAGGCTTGTTGGATTACAACTAAATGTTGGCTCAACACTGAAACAACCGATGTAAACATTTATACATTACATTTTTTACTTGTCAATTTTTTTATGTAATGTACATTACAAACCTATTACAGAGTTATTGATAACTGGGCGTACTACTTATGAGCGATATTTCAACAAAGCCAGACAACAGCCATACCATTGCTGAACTTATCCGATCCCAGTTAAATAGGTTCAGCCCAGCAGAGATAAAAATTGTTAACCACCTACTCGCCAATTACCCGATGGCTGGCATGGTGTCTATTACTGAGCTCTCAGAAAACTGCGGTGTATCAACACCTACCGTAATGCGCACGCTCAAAAAAATTGGCTACTCAAGCTTTACGACGTTCCAAAAAGAGTTAAAAGACGAACTACAGCAAACGCTTTCTGACCCCATCACCAAGCACGACAAATGGGCGGCAGATGCACCAGAAAGCCATGTACTTAATAGAGTGGCTGACACCGTCACGACTAATTTACGGCACAGCCTGAATCAAGTTAGCCATGAGCAGTTTGACGCCATTATTGATTTGCTAGCAGAGCAAGATAAAGCTCTGCATATTGTTGGAGGGCGTATCACCAGCGCCTTTGCGCGCTATATGAATACGCATTTAGAAGTCATACGTGAAAATGTTTACATCTTTCCTGAAGCTGTTGCCTTGTGGCCACACCACTTGCTAAAAATCAAACCAAACGATGTTCTTATCGTGTTTGATGTACGCCGTTATGAGCAAGATCTAATTACCATTAGCCGCCTAGCTAACGCACGAGGCGCGAAGATAATCCTCTTTACTGACCAGTGGCTCTCCCCCATTGCCAGCGAAGCAATCCACACGTTACCCATCCGCATTGAAGGTAAATCTGGTTGGGATTCAGGTGTTGTTACCTTGTTTTTTGCAGAAGCTATTGTAGTCGCGCTAGAAGAAAAGCTTTGGACGCAAACAGCCGAACGTATGCGTGAACTAGAAGATATGTTCGACCTAACAGAGCGCTTTAAAAAGCGTATAGAGTAATGAATAAAACGAGATTAACTACCATTCAATGCGAATTTTAGTACCTACATTGACCAGCTTTAGAAACTCATCTATTTCAGCATTAGTTAGCGCTATACAACCATTTGTCCAATTAAATTGCTGAGTAATAAAAGAAGCCCAACCAAGCCAATTACGTTGCCCATGCACCATAATAAAACCTCCTGCTGAAAATCCTTTTTCAGTCGCTCTGTTTGTATCCACTTGGTTCGGATAGCTAATATGCATAGCACGGTAGAATGATGAGTCTTCTTTTTTATAATCTAATGTATAAACACCTTCCGGCGTTTTCTGATCGCCTTCCTGTTGTTTATGACCTTTGGGATTTGCTCCAAAGGCCACTTGATACTCCCTGACAACTTTACCACCTGAGATCAAGAACATCTTTTGTGCAGATTTATCAACCTTTACTAAATCGACGTCTGCCATTGCATAATGGGTAATCAACAGCGATAGAAAAATTAAGTATTTCAAGGCATATTTCCTTACAGCGATTCAGTAGTTATTATTCGCGCTCGAATAAGCGGACTAGTTCTTACCCCCCCTAACAGAGTCTCTTTTCTTCAGCATTGCCATCAATCCCGCCAGAGTAATAAGCACCATACCAACCCAGGTATTCCAACCTAGGCTCTCGGCCCAAATCCACCAGCCAAACAATGCAGCAAAAGCAACCGATCCATAAGTAAATGGCCCTAGTTGCCCCGCAGGTGCATAACTATAGCCTTTGCTTAATAAAAGCTGTGCCACAGTGGATGTAGAGGCCAGCAGTAGCAACCAACTAAATTGTAAGGTTGTTGGCATTTGCCATACCAGTAGTGCTGGTATGGCGGATAACAATGCACTGAAAAAAGCAAAGTAGAACACAATGCGTTGCGGGCTTTCAGTGCCCACCATACGTCGAATAGTCACTTTAGCTAACGCGCCTAGCATAGCTCCAACTACTGCGATGATAACAGCAAAATTCAAGCTGCCCTCGTGTGGATTAAGAACAATGTAAACCCCCACAAAACCGACCAGTATTGCAAGCTTGGCACGCCCGCTGATATTTTCACCTAGCCAATAAAGCGCTATCAAAGGCATAAAAAACGGTGCGGTTTGTTTAAGCAGTGCTGCTTGAGCTAAGGGCAAGTGCCCCCAAGAATAATACAAACAGCTCATCGCGGTGACACCAACGGCCGCCCGCATAAAATGGAAACGCAGCAAGTTTGTACGAATCGCTTTGGTGCCATTTTTAAGCAACCAAGGCATCAGTAACATTAAGCCAAATAGGTTACGTATAAATACGATGATTTCGGTAGGTAGTTCACCGCTAATTTGCTTTATGACCATGCCTGAAAAAACCAAAAACAGCTCAGACAGTAGAATCAGTAAAGCACCTTTATAAATGGAATTATCAGTAAAATTATTAGTCATAACGAGAAGAGCACCCTTGCGGGTGCTCAAATAGCCTTTCCTTAAGTCAATTTATTACAGCGCGATCACTTCAAACTGATCGTCCAATCCTTTGGCTTTTTCTACACTGGTCACTGCAGCAATACTGGCCAACTCTGGCTTAAGGTATTTTGCGGCAACACGTTTAAGGTCATCCGTTTTCACATTTAAAATGCGCTGACGGAATGCTTTGCGATGTTCCGGTGTACGCCCAAAGAGTGAACTATGGTATGCGCCTTTGGCTTCACCTGCTGGCGAGCCTGGTTTATCAATAGAGCTAACCACACCCAGAATTGCCTCTTCAAGCTTGGCTTCATCATGGTCATTTCCCAATAACCAAGTAACCGACTCGTCGAAATCATCCAGCGTTTCTGTTAAGCGAGGATCACGGTAAGAGAAGAAACGAAACACGGCTTCGCCACTGTCTTGACCTGCTCCCGAGCCATAGGCACCACCTTGTTCGCGTATCGCACGATGCAAGAATCCATTTCGTAAGAAGTCACCCAATATAGTCAATGCAGCTGAATCTTCATGATCAACAGGTACGGTAGGATAGGCTTTAGCACAAAAGCTAACCTGAGTACTGGTCGTCCAAAGTTGCTTAACAATTTCACGCGTCGGTGTAAGAGCCAAGCTAGAAGTGGTCGCTCCTTGTGATGCTCCCCATTGCTGGTTCATAGAAGCGGCTAGGGAGTCTTTCTGCTCCGGCTCGCCTATCAATAAGAAACGACGCGGCGCTTGTTTAATTTTCTCATGCATAGCAACCAATTTTGCAGACAAAGCCTGTAGTGCAGCAGAGTCATCTAGCTGCTTATCCAGTGCTTTAACAAAACGAATGCTTTCTAGCCCACGTGACTTTTGGTCTACGCATGCAACTGGGCTTAGCTGTGCGGCGGCAGCCATAATTGCAAGGCTATGACCTTGCCCTGTGATGCTTTGCTCTTTTCGGCTACGCTGTTGAGAAACTATCTCACGTAAGCGAGTAGTTTCATCAAAACGCGCTTCATTTAATGTTTCATGCAGCAATTTGGTCAGCGCTTCTTGGTTATGCAGTAACGACTTACCCGATACGACAAAGTAACCGCTAACGTTTTGCTCGTCATCCGTTGCGCCACGCATTGTGGTATACGCACTTACACCACCTGAAACTTGCACATGATATTGCTGGTTCTCTTGATAGCTTCTATCTGCACAACCAAGCTCTGTCATGCAGTGGCTAAACAGCGGCATGATTTGTAATTCAGCATCACTGAGCTCAGGTAGGTCAATAATAACCTGCTGATAAACCAAACCGTTTGTGCCTTGGCCATACCAATCAAACGTTTGCCCTGCCAGGGTTTGTTGCTCACTCATAGGTATGTGCATCTGTGCAGGCACATCTTGCAGCGTCACTTTAGGTAAGATCGATTCATCATCTAGTTGCATCTGGCGTGCTTCAAGTGCAGCCGCCTGGTCAATCACAAACTGTGTTTGCTCTTGTGATAAACCCGCTTTGATGACTGCAAGCTTAGCTTTTTCATCTTTGTCTTTACGCTCTGTCATTTTATTATCAGGGCGTAAGGTCAAACGTACACGGTGCGTATTATCTAAGAGTAGTTCGCGAATCATTGAAGGAATAAAGTCAGTATCCTTAATGAGTTCTCGTAACTCATCCAGTACAGGATCAAGGTTCAATAACGCTATCGGGTCACCGCGATGAATGGCAGATGACACAGATGCCATGATAAGACTCAAACCATAAGGATAACCATCACCACTGATTTCACGTTGGCCAAGTTCTAACTGATGCAGTTGTGCTTCAACCATAGATTGTGGCACACCCTCTTTTGCAACACGTTGTAACGTTTCTAAAATAAGTTGTTCAAATGCTTCTGCACTTTCAGGTTCACTGCCTTCCAACCCACACATGAACGACATCTGGCGGTTTGAGTCTTCTAAGCCACACAATGGTGAAGGCGCACTGCCAAGCTCTGATGATTCCAACGCATAACGCAAAGGAGAAGCACTGTTGTCTAATAACACACGAGATAACAAGTGCGCTTTAAGTTGCTCTTTAAGGTCAATTGACTGCCCAAGCAACCATGACATTACATGGTGAGTTTTTCCTGACACGTCGTCTTCATCAAGCGCATAGGCTTCTTCCACCTTTACCGGTGAGAAGATGTGCTTTTCGTCTGGCACTTCGATATTAATATCCAGCTTCTCAAAATTACTGAGTGCTTGCTCTTCAAAACGTGCTTGTAGTTCTTTTGCCGGTATATTACCAAAGGTCATAAAGACGGCATTGCTCGGATGATAATGCGTACGGTAAAACGCCAATAGCTCATCGTAAGAAAGGTCCGTAATACTGTCCGGATCTCCACCACTGTTAAAATGGTAAGTCACGGTTGGAAATAGATACTTAGTCGCGGTTTGCCATAAAGTAGACACAGGCGAACTCATCGCACCTTTCATTTCATTAAGTACAACACCTTTATATACCAGTGGGGACTCTGGGTTATTCGGTTCTTCAAACTCAACACGATGCCCTTCTTGTGCAAAATCCAACGGATCAAGGCGAGAGTAGAAAGTAGCATCCAGATAGACATCAAGTAGATTAAAGAAGTCTTTACGATTTTGGCTGGCAAATGGGTACGCGGTCCAATCGGAGCTAGTAAACGCGTTCATGAAGGTATTAAGAGAACGGCGCGTCATCATAAAGAAAGGATCTCGCACCGGGTAATGTTCACTACCACAAAGCGCTGTATGCTCCAAAATATGCGCGACACCTTTTGAATCCATCGGCACAGTTCTGAAAGCAACCAAAAATACATTTTCATCTTGGTCCGCTGCAATATGAAAGTGCATGGCACCCGTAACTTTATGCCTGTATTCCTCTACATGGACATTAAGCGATTCTATTTTTTCTGAACGGATAAATTCAAAGCTGGTATGAGCATTTGCTGCAGGCATAGAAATTCACTTTCCTTATATTCATCAATCTGTAACAGGCACTAAGCACACTATTGTGCCATGCATTAGGGAATTGTAACGGCAAAAGTGGACTTTGCGTATTAGATTTAACCAAACACCACCTGCTACATACATATTTTCTTAATAATAGACTAGAAACTGTTGCTTAAAATACACATCAGTTTCTTTTAATGAACACGAGACTCATTGATAAACGTCTAAAATACAATTAATTAGTATTTACATGAGTAACGTCAAAATTTTTTATTGCACTGCACAAAAATGATTGACAGATAAATATTCAATCACTAATATTAACCCATATGTTGCATCGCAACAAAAGAACACTGCTGCTAACCGAGGATTAAAAAATGTACGAAGATATGATGAAAGACGTTCAGAACAAAATGAAGCCTGTAACTGATATGGCTGAAATCAACAAATCTACTGCTGAGAAATTGATCTCTCTTCAGACTGCATACGTTACTGATCTGTTCAACGCTGGTGTAGCTCAGATGAAAGCTTTGAGCGAAACTAAAGAGCCTAAAGCAGCTATCGAACTTCAGGTTAAATACTTTAAAGACCTAGAAGCTAAGCTGACTAACGTTGCTGAGCAAGAGATCGCTACTTTGACTGCAGCTAAAGAACAGCTGACTGACATCGTAGAAAAAGGTGTTTCTGACATGTCTGAAGTTCCAGCTATGGCTGACGTAACTAAATTCATCCAGACTGCTCAAGAAAAAATGACTGAAGTTCCAGCTATGGCTGAAATCACTAAGTTCATGCAGTCTGCTCAGGAAAAAATGACTGAAGTTCCAGCAATGGCTGAAATGACTAAGTTTATGCAAACAGCTCAAGAGCAAATGACTGAAGCGGCTAAAGCTTTCACTCCAGAAGTGGCTGCTGCACCTGCTGCTAAAGCACCTGCTAAAACTACTCGTAAAGCTGCTACTGCATCTTAATTAAACATACTTAGGCGGTCTGTGGGCCTCCTAAACTGTGTTTGAAAAAGCCGCTTTTTAAAGCGGCTTTTTTGTGTCTGAAATAATCAATTTAATTACTTATTTTGCTAACGTAGGGAGATCTCCTTCCAAGCCCATAGCGAATGCCATTACTTTTCTCTTTAGCGGAAATGCTTTTCCCGCAACACTAAGCCCTACATTTCTTAGAAGCTTCAGCGGTAATACATCATTACTAAACACGCGGTAAAACAGATCCATCGCTTGCATCATGACAAAGTTATGGCGACGTCTATGTTTTTCGTAATCTGACAACACAGCTAGTGATGATATCTCCTCACCTGCTGCTTCGGCATTAATAAGCACTTCAGCTAAAGCCGCCGCATCTAACAAACCAATGTTAACACCTTGGCCTGCCAACGGATGGATCATATGAGCCGCATCACCCACAAGCGCAACACCCTCTTTTACGTACTGCTGTGCATGCTGGCGACGCAGAGGAAAGCTACCTCGACCAAGCAAGCTATCAATCGAGCCTAACGCTTCGGGGAATTCATTTACCAGTTCTGCCATGAATTGCTCTTCAGAGCAGCTCATTAAACGCTTTACTTCAGCCGGCGTGTTGTACCATACCAGCGATGCTCTTTGCCCGCTCAGTGGTAAAAAGGCTAATGGACCGGTCGGGGTAAATTGCTGCCAAGTGATATCTTGTTGTGGGTATGTCGTCGTCACTGAAGCAACCAATGCTTGCTGCTCATAATCCCACTTTTGCACACCGATACCTACGGTTTGCCGCACACGCGACTCACCGCCATCAGCTGCAACAATGAGCCGTGCAACTAGTTGGCGACCATCATCGAGTTCGATAATGCTTGAGCCTGGCGAGTAATCAATTCGTTTTGTTTTAGCAGGCGTTATTAGCTCTACATTATTCAGCGCTTTCATCTGGTCTATCAATGCTAATTGAATAATACGATTTTCAACGATATGACCTAAATGGTCATACTGCAGATTAAGAGAATCAAACAAGGTAGCAGCATGCTCTTCACTCGCTTCCCATACCTTCATGCGCCGGTAAGGACAGCTACGCCTATCAAGAATTCCTTGCCAACTTCCAATAGATTTGAGGATGTTTTCTGAAGCGATGCTTAATGCAGATACACGTAGATCATGCTCTTGTGCGGACTCAAACGGAGCAGGAAGTTGATTTTCAATTACAGCAACTTTTAGGGATGTATTACCCAAAGCACAAGCTAATGTACCACCCACCATACCACCACCGACAATGACGACATCATAACAAGATTGCATCTTGGCTCTCTTTAACAAAAATTTTCGCCATTATAACTGATTCTGTAACTCAACATATCGACACTTAACGTCGAGAAGCAAAGGTGCTCGCAAGAAGTTAGATTCTTACAGCATAAGCTAAATCTCAATAGATTAAGCAAGGCGGTTAAGCTAATGTACTCCCTTCGCTAAATAGAATGATTTTTCACCTCACGTTCGGAGAGCTTAAATGCGCCCCCTCTATTCAACTTTTTATTTAACAATCATGCTGCTGTTGCTTCAGGGATGCGCAACGTTGAAACCATTAGATTTCGAAGACCCTAGTGTCACGGTTAATTCAGTGAAAATTGTACCCAGCGAAGGTATTGCTCCAAAATTTGAAATCAGCCTACATGTCGTTAATCCCAACAGTGTTTCTTTGCCTCTACGCGGCGTTGCTTATACGGTCAATATAGAAGGGAAACAGATACTAAACGGAGTCTCAAACAAAATGCCTGAAATTGCAGCTTACGGGGATGGAGATATTACATTAAGCGCTACAGCTAACTTAATTAACAGCGTACGACTTCTTGCATCATTAATGCAAAAAAACCAAGACCAAGTAGCATATGAGATGAATGCAAAACTGGACCTTGGGACATTCACTCCCGATATACATGTAAAAGAAGTGGGTGAAATATCACTCAAACCAAACAAGCAGTAAACAGTCAGCCCTGATAGTTTAACGAGAAACTATCAGGAACAATCGTAATTACAAGACGTGTTATTAATACAAACACAGCCACTTGTGTTCAATCAAATTGGTAGCAAGCCATACCAATATTACCATACATGTACCCATCATAAATTAACTTACCTGCCCGGCCTCCTCCTGCCGCTAATGAAACAAACAAGGGAGCCAAATGCTCTACGCTAGGATGTGCTAATGTGAATTCAGCAGGATATTTTGTGCTATCTATTAACAGGCTTATATCACCTATTGCCACAACGCCACTCAGCCAATTCGAGAAAGATAACGCCCACTCATCTGTGTGGTTTGAACGGTTAATAGCAGACAAGTTATGCACGCTGCCACCGGAGCCTATTATCAATACATTTTGCTGGCGCAACTCTTGTAAGGCCTCACCTAGCTCAGCACATGCTTCAAGCGTATGTGGCAATGACACTGCAACCACGGGTATCTCAGCTTTAGGATAAACAGCTCTCAATGGAATCCAGGCACCATGATCCAGCCCTCGTGTGGTATTTTCCTCACTACTAATGCCTTTACGACTTAGTAACTCTATTATCTGATGAGCTAACCTTATATCACCTTTAGCGGGGTATTTGAGATCATAGAGTTCATTAGAAAACCCGGAAAAGTCATAAATAGTTTGATACTCATTGATAACGCTAACCTCAATAGGTTCTGCTATCCAATGAGCTGAAATAATAACGATAGCGGCTGGCGTCGGCTGTGCTTCACCTAATTGTGCAAAAAATGGCAGCACTGAATCATTACTTAACAAAACATCAGGTGCACCGTGACTTAAAAATAGTGATGGCTGATTCATGGTTTTCCTTACTTAATGTATCTTAAATGATATTACCTAAACCCAATGGAACAATGCCTGTTGGGTTCAACGCTTTTATTGAGTAATAACCCGCTTTTATATGATCAATATTTACGGTCTCTGCGATCCCCGGTAAGCGGTATACCTTAAGCATATAGGCATAAGTAAACGGGTAATCTTTTATCTGTTTTAAGTTAGTTTTGAATAACCCATGGTATGCAAGATCAAAACGAATTAAGGTCACGAACAATCTTATATCTGCCTCTGTCAGCACATTGCTAGCAATGTAAGGCTGCGTTGCTAAGCGTGCTTCTATGTACTCCAGTGAAGCAAACACTTCTATACATGCCTCCTCATAAGCTTCTTGGCTAGTAGCAAAGCCCGCACGATACACTCCATTGTTAAAACTATGGTAGAGACGCTCATTCACCTGCTCAATCTCGTCACGCAATAGTACCGGATAGAGATCAATACTGTTATCAGCAAGGTCACCAAAGCCACTGTTTAACATACGGATTATTTCTGAGGATTCGTTGCTTACTATGGTGCTTTGATGTTTATCCCATAACACAGGGACGGTAATACGACCGGTGTAATGCTTCTCAGCACGCAAGTAGGTTTGATATAGATAATCATCATCAAACAATATATCGGGTTCAGCCCCTGGATACCCATCAAATGCCCAAACTTTATCTGTTAATTTTGGATTTAAAATTGAAACCGAAACAATGCCTTCCAGCTTCTTTAGTTTACGAGCCATCAGCGTGCGACTTGCCCATGGACAGATGTAAGCAACATACAAATGATAACGGCCCGCCTCGGCTTTAAAACCAGCACTTCCTGTTGGACCAGCATCACCTGTTGGGGTTATCCAATTACGAAATTGCGAGGGCTGGCGCACAAAGCCACCTTTAGTATCTTCTTTCTGAACTGGTTGGAAATCTTCTGCCCATTGCCCGTCGATTAACATGACATAACCCCTCAATATAAGATGTCGTTATTATCAGCCAATCGCCATTACTTAAACAATACTATAAAATATTGAATAATTATCAACAAAATGTAGACAGTAATGGATAAGCTTGATTGCATGCGTGCATTTGTCGCCGTGGTAGAAGCCGAAAGTTTCACACAAGCCGCAATCAGGATGCGGCTTTCTAAGGCGCTCATCAGTAAATATGTGGGCGCCCTAGAATCATCTTTAGGAGTACGCTTACTCAACCGCACGACTCGCCGCATGAGTGTGACCGACTGTGGCAAAGCTTATTATGAACGCTGCATTAGTGTGTTGCAGGAAATTGATGAGATAGAGTCCGCCCTTCGCTCAGAGCATAACCAACCGGAAGGCACACTGCGTATTAATGCGCCTATGTCGTTCTCTGAACTCACCCTAATGCCAATTATCACTGAGTTCACACGTCTTTATCCTGACGTCACTATCAAGTTAGAGTTAGCAGACCGCTTCGTCGACTTAGTAGAGGAAGGTGTTGATCTGGCCATTCGTATTGGCGCATTACCGGACTCATCACTTGTGGTAAGAAAACTAACCGACATGCAGATGATGCTTTGCGCAAGCCCCGATTATGTAGCTAATACGGATATACCACTCACGCTAGAATCACTATCTCAGCATCAGTGTATTTTCGATAGCAATTACAAACATAAAGACCGCTGGATCTTTGGTAGAGGGGAGCAGTCGATAGCCATTCCTATTCACAGCCAAATAAATATCAATAGCGCACGCGCTGTTAGTGAGCTGGTGCTCAATGGACAAGGCATTAGTTTACTTCCCTCCTTTGTGGTGCAAAAAGAGGTAAAACAAGGACGCTTAATTAGGTTATTTAAGGAGCACGAACCAGAAAGCACAGGCGTTTATGCGCTGTACCCACATCGAAAACACCTTTCAGCAAAGGTCAGGTTATTTATTGATGCATTAGTTAAAGCTTTCCAAAAGTAAGTAGGCAGTGTTCAAAGAAAAACCTGAAGCCATAAAAAAGGAGATTGTTAATATAATCAACAATCCCCTTCGTATGCACTGCAATGCTTTACCTAACCGCGTTTTACACTACGCTGCTGCTTTCCTTTTTTCGCTGACTTGCCTGCTGCTTTTTTACGTGCTGCAGCCGTAGGTCGATTGGCAAGTACCAACTTCGCGTCTGCAACTCCTTTTTTAGCTTTAGGACTATTTTTATGCGCTGCTGCCGCACGTATATTGCGTATCTTCTCTTCTGCTGGCACAAGTTGCCAATCAGCACTACCGATTAAGTCACCACGGCCCATGTTCTCTAACACTTCACGTAAACGTGGCCAATTGTCAGCATCATGATAACGTAGCAGAGATTTTTGCGAACGACGCTGTTCTAATTCACGAGGAATGTAAAGCTTTTCACTTTTATAGCTTACTTTCTTCAATGGGTTACGGCCCGAGTGATACATAGCCGTTGCTAACGCCATTGGCGATGGATAAAAAGTCTGCACCTGATCTACACGGAATTTATGCTCTTTGAGCCATAACGCAAGATTAAGCATATCTTCATCTTCACACCCTGGGTGTGCTGCAATGAAGTATGGGATCAAATACTGTTTTTTTCCTGCTTCTTTGGAGTACTTTTCGAACATCTGCTTAAACCGGTCATAAGTTCCCATACCCGGCTTCATCATCTTGGATAGCGTGCCCTCTTCGCTATGCTCTGGGGCAATTTTAAGGTAACCACCAACATGATGCGTCACTAGCTCTTTAACGTACTCAGGATCTTCTACTGCGAGGTCGTAACGCAGTCCAGATGCGATAGCCACGGTATGAACACCATCAAGTGCACGAGCCTTTCTATAAAGCTGCGTTGTCTCGCTGTGGTCAGTCTTGAGGTTTTTACATATTACTGGGTAAACACATGACAACTTACGGCAAGATGCCTGGATTTCATCATCATTACAGTTAAGGTGATACATGTTAGATGTAGGGCCACCCAAGTCAGAGATCATTCCAGTAAAGCCTGGAACTTTGTCACGAATATCTTCGATCTCTTTAATCACAGATTCTTGCGAGCGGCTCTGAATGACGCGCCCTTCATGCTCGGTAATTGAACAGAATGTACAACCACCAAAACAACCACGCATGATATTAACCGAGAAACGGATCATATCGTAAGCAGGAATTTTTTGATCACCATACTTAGGGTGCGGGATACGTTGATACGGTAAGCCAAACACCGCATCCATTTCTGATGTTGCTAATGGAATCGGTGGAGGGTTAGCCCATATCTCACGTTTACCATCACGCTGCACTAACGCCTTAGCATTATGTGGATTGGATTCCAGATGCAAAATTCGAGAAGCATGTGCATACAGCACAGGGTCTTTGGCAACTTTTTCTAGTGAAGGCAAACGAATATACGTGTTATTACCATCAAGTCTTTGCTTGCCCTTCAATGGCTCAGGGATTATTCGCAGAGGCATGACTTCTTGCGGGTCACTCTTGGCCTTATCGGAAGCACATTTTGATGGCTCAGGAATATATTCATAAGGGTTTGTAATTTTATCAATATGCCCTGGCCAATCAACACGTGTTGAATCAACTTCAGTATAACCAGCAGGTACGAACTCACGAACAACCACAGTACCACGTAAGTCATTGATATCTTGTACGGCTTCACCCTTAGCCAAACGATGAGTCAAGTCGACAATTGCACGCTCAGCATTTCCGTACAAAAGAATATCAGCGCCGGAGTCTATTAGAACCGAACGACGCACTTTATTGCTCCAGTAGTCGTACTGAGCAATACGTCGCAAGCTGGCTTCTATACCACCAATAACAAGAGGAACATCTTTATATAATTCACGGCAACGCTGTGAATAAACGATAACTGCCCGGTCGGGACGCTTACCTTCATCACCATTAGGCGTGTAAGCATCATCATGGCGGGTGCGCAGATCAGCCGTATAACGGTTGATCATGGAATCCATGTTTCCAGCAGTAACACCAAAATAAAGATTAGGCTTACCAAGCTCATTAAATGCATCAGTCGAACGCCAGTCTGGTTGCGCTATAATACCGACACGAAAGCCTTGAGCTTCTAATACACGACCCATAACAGCCATGCCAAAGCTTGGATGGTCAACATAGGCATCGCCTGTGATTAAAATAACATCACAGCTATCCCACCCCAGTGTTTCCATTTCTTGACGGGTTGTTGGAAAAAAAGGCGCTGAACCGAAGCATTCGGCCCAATAAGGTGTATGCGAAAAAAGGTCGGGGGCTGTTCTTATCATGGAATAATATAAATCTTGTTGGGTTAACCCGTTATTCTCCCAGAAATCTTTCACCCAGCCTAGCGATATAAAACAAATCCAGATGAAATTATTGCATCATCAAGCGGGTTACTTCACTTTTATTATTAATCAACTGAATAACCCTATTATCCATCTGGGATAAAGTCAGTGGCTGGGACAACTCATTTAATAATAAATGTTCTTGATACATTATTACTTTTGAACAGTACTTTCGAGTTGATGCCAATGGCCCTATTTCAAGCCGAGAGTTAATAATTTCATACTGGCCTTTAAATCGATTGCAACCAGAGAAACCTTCAACTTCACTATCACTCTTAAAGTTAAGTGTTAACGAAAGATACTCCATCAGGCCACGCCCTGCGACGGATTGAACAATCCAAGAAGTGTTATCAAGTGTCGTTATTTCAGTACCGCTAGTAGATGTCTTAGCCGGTAAATTTGATGTCGTTTGGCAGCCGACGATGAGTAGAGAAAATATAAAAGCACACACTATCCTTAGCATCCAGTTAACCCTTTCCTTTTGAGTTGTTTAGAAACAATATAACCTAAATTTTTTTGAGCGCAATAAAAAACCCTGCATTAAGCAGGGTTTTATTTAATCTTGAAAGCTATTACAAATCAATAACATCAAAATCGACCATTGGATTTACATCCGCATCGTAATCAACAGTTTCAACCGTAAAACCAAAGAGTTTCAAGAACTCAGTTTTATAAGCAGCATAATCTGTTAGATCGAAAAGGTTTTCTGTAGTGATCGCTTTCCATAGATCTTTACAGTGATCCTGAACATCATCACGCAATTCCCAATCATCCATACGAAAACGATTTGCATCATCAATTAAACCTGTATCGCCATACAAGCCCGTACGGAATAAGCGATCGACTTGGTCCATACATCCTTCATGAATGCCTTTTTCTTTCATGATTTTAAATACCATGGACAGGTACAAAGGCATCACGGGAATAGCAGAACTTGCTTGAGTGACTACAGACTTCAGCACACCAACATTAGCTTGTCCGCCATTCGCAGATAAGAGCGTATTTAGCTCGCCCGCAGCGCGATCAAGGTCTTGCTTAGCTTTACCCAGCGCGCCATCCCAATAGATAGGCCATGTAATTTCAGTCCCTATATAGCTATAAGCAACTGTTTTACAGCCTTGTGCTAATACACCAGCATCATTTAAGGCATGAACCCAAAGCTCCCAATCTTCTCCGCCCATTACAGTAACGGTATTGGCAATCTCTTCTTCATTGGCAGGTTCAATCTCAGCATTGATAATAATATCTTTATTAGTATCAATCGCTGTAGATCTATATGGCTCCCCAATTGGCTTAAGCACAGAACGGACAACCTCTCCGGTTTCAGGCATTTTACGTACGGGTGAAGCAAGTGAGTAAACAATCAGGTCTATCTGACCAAGATCTTCTTTGATTAACTCGATAGCTTTTTGTTTTGCATCATGAGAAAACGCGTCGCCGTTGATGCTCTTTGAATACAAACCGGCTTCGCGTGCTTGCTGCTCAAAAGCAGCAGCGTTGTACCAGCCCGCTGTTCCTGTCTTTTTCTCTGTTGCTGGCTTTTCGAAAAAAACACCGATTGTAGAAGCACCAGAACCAAACGCAGCTTCAATACGAGAAGACATCCCATAACCGCTGGAAGAACCGACAACCAAAACACGTTTAGGGCCGTTCTTTATCTGACCTTTGTTCTTAACATACTCAATCTGTTCACGCACATTATGAGCACAACCCGTAGGGTGAGAAGTGGTACAAATAAAACCACGGATTTTTGGTGTAATGATCATGGCTGGCAATAATCTCATTCAATTTATTGGAAATATTCTGGCCGATACCTTACCCGATTTTAGGGGTATTGGATAGCAAAACACCCGCAAGGGCGGGTGTTTTGCTATATTACATCAGGGGCATAACGCTTAACTAAAAGCCGCTTCCAAATGCTCATCTGTAAAGGCCATGATCGAGTCGCTTCCTGTTGTCACGACAGCAGAATAGCTTAAATAACGCGGCAACACCTGATCCACATAAAACAAAGCCGTCAGCTGCTTCGCTTCAAGATAAGGATCACTATCACCTTGAGCCTGCTTGTCTTCAGCTGCCACCCCACTACGCAATAACTGCCAGCCACCACACAATGTACCCATCATCATCATGTAGTTATAAGCCACTGCTCCTGAGAAGTACTCATTATCAGCAGACTCTGATAATAATTGCGCCGTTACACTCTTCGCCACATCTAAAGCGCTTTGCATTTTACCGGCGGCTTCTTTAAAGCGTGCTGATTCAGACGCTTGTGCTAAAGCAACTGATATTTCTTCCATGACGGACTCTGCTGCAACACCATTATCCGACAGCGTTTTACGGCCAACAAGATCGAGCGCCTGAATACTATTAGTACCTTCATAGATAGGAAGGATACGTGCATCACGAAAATGCTGCGCGGCACCTGTCTCCTCTATAAAGCCCATACCGCCATGGATCTGAACACCCAAAGATGTGACTTCTTGAGCCACTTCTGTACACCAGCCTTTTACGATAGGCGTTAAATATGCCGCTCGTGCTTTTTCTTTACCAGCTAACTCTTTATCTTCTAAAGCATGTGCAAAGTCTAAACTGCCGCATGCATCATAGGCCAATGCACGACCCGCTTCAGTGAATGACTTCATCGTCATTAGCATACGGCGGATGTCGGCGTGGCGCAGGATCGGACCTTCTTCTTTAAAACCTACTGCTTTGCCCTGAGTACGATCACCGGCATACCAAAGCGCTTGCTGATAAGCTCGCTCAGAGATTGCTACACCTTGTAGGCCAACAGCCAAACGCGCGTTGTTCATCATAGTGAACATACAGGCTAAACCTTTGCCTTCCTGGCCTATTAGGTAACCTACTGCCCCGGCATTCTCACCAAATGCCATAACACAGGTTGCACTCGCGTGAATACCTAGCTTGTGCTCCAAAGAAGCGACTTCAACATCATTGCGCTCACCTAATTCACCGTTTTCACTCACTAAAAACTTAGGCACCAAGAACAATGAAATACCACGCACACCGGCGGGTGCATCAGGAAGACGGGCTAACACTAGATGAATAATGTTATCCGCCATCTCATGGTCACCCCATGTGATGAAAATTTTCTGACCACTGATTAAATAATGATCGCCCTCAGGCACAGCCTTACTACGAATCACTGATAGATCAGAACCTGCACCTGGCTCAGTCAGGTTCATGGTACCAGTCCACTCACCGCTGACCATATTAGGCAAGTACGCATTCTTTAACTCATCACTGCCGTTCAAATACAGAGCCTCAACAGCACCTTGGCTCAATAGAGGACATAGTCCCCACGACATATTGGCTGATTGCCACATCTCCATGACAGAGGTCGATAACGAATATGGTAATCCTTGTCCGCCATACTCAGGATCAAACTGCAGAGAGCCCCAACCACCTTCAGCGTATTGCTGGTAAGCTTGTGCAAAACCATCAGGGATTTTTACAGTCCCATTTTCGAGCTTAACACCCTGTTCATCCCCAACAACGTTGGTCGGTGCGATAACTTCTGCAGATACACGCCCCGCTTCTTCAAGAATCGCGCTGATCATATCGGGTGTAGCATCTTCAAAAGTAGCAAGTTGTGCTAATTGCGGCATGCGGGAAATATTTTCCAGAATAAACTGCATGTCTTTTACCGGCGCTTTATAATCAGCCATGTGTCATCTTCTCTCTGTAGCCAAGTTAGGAGACCAAATGATTGATACATCAGACTCGCATCAATCAGGGAATTCACTTATTCTATCATAGAATTTTAAATCACTAATGATTTCCCCTAATACTTTGGATTAGATGAATAATTTAGAGTTAACCATTTTTTATAGGAGACAAAGCATGCAGGAACTTCACGGTTACTATCTGGAAGACTTGGAAGTGGGTATGAACGATTTTTATGCCAAAACTATTTCTGAATCAGACGTATATATGTTTGCTGGCATTTCAGGTGATAACAACCCTATTCATATCAATGACGAATACGCAAAAACGACACCTTTTGGAAAGAGAATCGTCCACGGCATGTTTAGTGCTGCTCTTATTTCTACAGTAGCGGGTACGCGCTTACCTGGCCCAGGTGCTATCTACATCGACCAGCAAATTAAATTTCGTGCGCCAGTATTTATTGGCGATACTGCCAAAGCAACGCTAACAATCACCGAAATTGATGAAAAACGCCGCCGTGTAACTGCCAAAACTGATGTGCATGTTGGTGATAAGCTGGTAGCAACTGGAACAGCCATTTTCATGGTTGACCGTCGTGAAACAGCTGAATAATTAGACTGCTAGACGAGGCCAGGTAATTTTAAATTCTTGGTCTCTTTAAAGTTTCCAAACATCCCCCCCTGGCAGATAAAACAACCCAGTTCATTTAAGATATCTAGCTGCTCTTGTCGTGCTACACCTTCTGCTAGCACTTTTATTTCCATGCTCTTCGCCATAGATAGCAACGCCTTAACAATAGGACCAGTCCCTCTTTCTATTTCCGCAATAATTTTTGCATCTAATTTTAGATGCGTTAGTGATAAGCGGTGCAATAAAGTAAATGAGGTATTGTTTGAAGCGAAGCCACAAAGCGCAATTTTCAAACCCATTTCATGCAGTTGTATCAAGCCCTTGATAGCAAGTTCATTATCTAAATGCTGCGAGCCAGTCACTTGAAGCATTACACGCTGAGGGTCCATACGATTTGCTTTCAACAATGCTCTAATTGATGAAATAAATCGATGGCAACTCAACTGCCTGACCGAAATATCTATCATTAATATTAAGGCATCAAAATCGCCATGAGTAATGTTTATCCATTCTTCCGTCTGCTGGCAAGACTTCTCTAGAGCATAATACTCAAGTGAAGATGTCATCCCGTTTTCTTCAGCGACAGGCATAAACTCTAAGGGCTTAATAACCCCAAGCTCTGGACTGTTCCACTGCAATTGAGCCTCAACACCAAAAAGCATTTGTGTTTGGGTATCAACTACAGGCAAATAAGCTATCTGAAACTCATGTTGAGAGATGGCTTTTCCAAGCAACTGGCGCATTTGATGACGTCGTTTAATGCCGTTAGATATATTTTTAGAAAAGTAAACAAATGTGCTTTTCCCACGCCCTTTAGCTTCATACATAGCGGCATCGGCATGCCTTAAAATAGCATCAACACTCTCGCCATCTGACGGGAAATTTGCAATACCGATACTGGCCGTTATTCGCAGGTCACCCAGCACTTCTAAGTTAAAGGGTTCTGACACAGCATTAATAAGCTGATTGGCCACTTGCTCTAATTCTACGTCACAGGCATCGACCAGCAAAAACTCATCTCCTCCCAGGCGGGCGATGCTCAAAGAGCGTGAAAATCGAAACCTAAGTCTATCTGCCAAAGCACGTAATAGCTTGTCACCCTGTTCATGACCATAATAATCATTAATCGTTTTAAAGTTATCTAAATCAATAAAGAACAAGCTAAATGGCAAACCTTTCGCTGCAAAACCTTCAAGCTGCTGCAAAACGCCGTATCTGTTTTTTAGTTGTGTAAGAGGATCAACAATCGCCAAATACTTGTGATGTAATTCCCGCTGCTTGCGTTCGGTCACATCAAACTGACGTACAACCAGCACATCACCATGTACAGTTTGATTAACCCTTAAATGAAGATAATGCCACTGCTCACCTAACGGCGTTGGTAAGAAAATCTCTACCTCAAATTCATTATTATCAAAGGCTTTGTTCCAAACCTCATCGGCTTGTCGCTTTGAGAAAAACAACTCAGCGAATTGGCTTAATGATTCACCGTATAGGTCTACAAACATAGGGTTAGCACTTTTAAGCTGACCTTGCGCTCCCCATAAAGACACCGTGGTCGTTGATAAATGCAAAGAGAGTTCTGTTTCTAACAACTCTCTTGTCACAACCACTTGTGCCAGCATAGCCATACGACCATCACTGAGCTCTATTCCTGAATAATGGCAGTAGATTTCTTTACGTTTATTTTTAGGGAATAGTGTCCACCATTGCGTGTGCTCATGGCCATGGCGGTATTCAACAAGATTGTTGCTAAGAAGCGTATAAATTGCTTCTGACATATTTTTCTTAAAATCGCGATGATATAACTCTTCTTCGGAATCAGCCTCCCAAAAAAGCAATGCCTGGTCGTTTGCCCAACGAATTTTAAAAAGCTCTACATCGTAGACCCAAATAGGGTTATGTAGAGACCTTAAAGCATCTAGAGAACTCTCGGTAAGCAAAAAGACCACTCCTAATTGAAAACTAAATGTAACTCACCCAATGAGCCCATATTCACATCCACTATGACTTTATTAATTGTAAACCAAAAAAAACGACCCGTAGGTCGTTTTTGATTCGCATCAAAAATTATTTTTCATTCGCTTGATCACGAAGTAAGAACTTCTGAATTTTACCCGTAGATGTTTTTGGTAGATCACCAAAGACAATCTTTTTAGGTGCTTTAAAGCGCGCCATATTGTCACGACAGAAAGCAATCACCTCTTCAGCCGTAATCTCTTCGCCTTCTTTAACTTTAACAAAAGCACACGGTACTTCGCCCCACTTCTCATCCTGCTGAGCAACCACAGCCGCTTCCATAATAGAGCGATGACGATACAGCACATCTTCTACTTCGACACTGGAGATATTTTCTCCACCGGAAATAATGATATCTTTAGAGCGATCTTTAATATCAATGTAACCGTCGGCATGCCATACCGCTAGGTCACCCGAGTGCAGCCAACCACCGTCAAAAGCTTCATCGGTTGTTGTTGGGTTTTTCAGATAGCCTTTCATCACCAAGTTACCACGCATGAAGACCTCACCGATGGTCGTTCCATCTTGCGGTACTGGCTCAAGTGTTTCAGGGTGAGCAACCATCAAGCCTTCCTGCATCGGCACCTTAACGCCTTGACGTGACTTCAAGCGAGATTTCTCTTCTATGGTTTTCTCATCCCACTCATCATGCCATGCACAAACAACAGATGGACCATAGGTTTCAGTAAGGCCATATACATGGGTCACGTTAAAACCCATCTCTTCCATGCCTTGAATAACAGACGCTGGAGGCGGTGCACCCGCCGTCATTACTTTTACTTCGTGATTAATGCCTGCTTTCAAATCATCTGGCGCATTGTTTAGCATGTTCAATACAATTGGCGCACCGCAGAAATGGTTCACTTTGTCATCACGTATCGCATTATAAATATCATCAGCACGAACATGGCGCAGACACACATTAATACCGGCACAAGCAGCAAGACTCCACGGGAAGCACCAGCCGTTGCAATGAAACATCGGCAGTGTCCATAGGTATGAAGGATGTGATCCCATATTCCAAGAAATAAGATTGCTGACAGCATTCAAGTAAGCACCACGGTGATGATAAACAACACCTTTAGGGTTACCTGTTGTACCTGATGTGTAATTTAGAGTGATCGCATCCCACTCATCTTCAGGTAACGACCAACTGAAGTCTTCATCACCTTGTGCGATAAACGCTTCATAATCCATTGTACCGATTAGCTCACCACCTTCGTAGTACAAGTCATCAATATCAATAACTAGCGGCTTATGTTGAATCATCTTAACGGCACGTGAAATGACTTCAGAAAATTCACGATCAACAAAAACAATTTTTGCTTCGCCATGCTGAAGAATAAAAGCAAGCGCCTCTGCATCTAGACGAGTATTTAATGCATTTAAAACGGCACCAGCCATTGGAACGCCAAAATGCGCTTCAAATAATTCAGGAATATTCGGCGCCATAAAAGCAACAGTGTCACCTTTATTAATTCCATTTTTTGTCAGTGCGCTGGCAAGCTTAAGTGTCCGCTTGTAAGTTTGTGACCACGTACGACGCGTATCTTGATGCACCACCGCCACGTGATTTGGATACACGCTGGCGGAGCGCTGAATAAAAGACAAAGGACTTAATGCAGAATAATTAGCTTCATTCTTATCAAGACCCATAATATAAGGATTGTGATTATTGTGTGACATTATATTCCCTTTACTCACTATGAGTTATAAAACCTAAAGGTTTAGCGCTATACCAATGCATTTAAAACGCCTGAAAATAAGCAAAAACCCCTACTTCCGCGTAATGATACGCAATTTCCCTTATTACACAACCTAGCCTAAAGTCATACTATATTGGGGATAATACGCAGCATATACGAGCCAAGAGACAAATATGCACGAAAGCATCGCAGATGACCTTAGAAAATATCGCGAAGAAGCAGACAGATATCGCCTACTTGCTGAACAATCTACTGACATGATTTCACGCCATTCCGCCACGTCGGAATGGGTATATATCGATGTAAACCCCGCAGTTGAAAGGGTTTTAGGGTATACGGTCGACGAAATCATCGGCATGAATGGTTATGATCTTTTCCATCCTGATGATGCTGATAACTTATTAAAAAGAGCTAAAACTGTTCACTATCGACGCGGTATGTATACAAATACTTATCGATACCGACATAAAGATGGACATTACATCTGGCTAGAAACTACCAGCCGAACAATAAGGGATGATGAAGGAGTTCCCGTAGAGATCATCTGTGTATCACGTGATGTTACAGAGCGCGAAATGGCACAAAAGGCGATTCGCCGTCTGGCTCGTGTGGTAGAGGCTTCAAGCGACTTAATCATGTTTTGCAACCACGAGTCGATGCAGCTCACCTACTTGAATGAATCAGCATATCGCACCCTAGGCAGCGAAAAAGAAAATCTCGTCGTGTTTTACCTTGATCAGATTTTTGAAGATAAGATTTTTAAAACACTAGTGCAGGATGCACTAAATCATGCAGCACAACATGGCACTTGGTACGGTAGTGTTCCTATAAAAATGCCTGAAAACCACAATAGAATTGCAGAGATTCGAGAAGTTATTGCTCACCGCAACCACACAGAAAATATGCAGGTTGAGTATTACTCAATTATTGGCCGTGATATCACGCTTAAACACAGGGCAGAAGAAAACGCAAAACGACAGCAACTAGAAATGGCTCATATGTCTCGTTTGCTATCTGTTGGTGAAATGGCCACAGGGCTCGCCCATGAGATCAACCAGCCATTAGCGGCTATCTTGAATTACTGTCGAGGAAGTTTAAGACGTCTTGAAGAAGGCTCTGCTGAATCAAATCTTCCACAGATTGCACACTCAATGCAGCTCATCACCAAACAAGCTAAACGTGCAGCTGAAATTGTTAAGCGCATGCGCAGCTTTGTAAAACGAACAGACTTCCAGCGAGTTGAGTTCTTCATTAATGATTCTTGTGTTGATGTTATCGGCTTTTTGAATCAAGAAGCTACCGATCATAATATTACCTTTAATTTTGAATTAGACCCCTGTGATCCTCAGCTACTAGCTGACAAAATCCAGATTGAACAGGTATTATTAAACTTGGTACGTAACGCTATCGAAGCTTATAGCGAATGTGAAAAAACGTACCGACCCGTCATTATTACCACGAGGCTCGCAAGCGGATATATTTGCATCTCGGTTCAAGATGAAGGAAATGGGATTTCATCCGAAGGACTCGATACACTTTTTGAGCCTTTCATTACCTCTAAATCTACGGGTTTAGGTATGGGCTTAGCCATTTCACAAACGATAATTGAAACCCATGGCGGACAGCTATGGGCTGAGAGCGATGGTAAGAACGGCACTCAATTTCATTTTAAAGTTCCGGTAAGGACAAGTTAATGACACAAAGAGCAAGCGGTACTGTATTTATTGTCGATGATGATAATGATTTCAGAGATTCGATGAAGTGGTTACTTGAATCAGATAACTTCCATGTAATTGGCTTTGATTCTGCTCAAGATTTTTTGAATCGCTACAACGGTGATATGGGTTGTATGCTGCTTGATGTTCGCATGCCCGAAATAAACGGTTTAGCTCTTCAACAGATCATGATTGAAAGAGATATCAAGCTCCCCATCATTGTTATCAGTGGGCATGGCGACATTCCTATGGCAGTAAATGCTATGAAGAATGGTGCTCTAGACTTTATTGAAAAACCATTTGATGATGAAGTTTTACTACGATTGGTAGAGCTTGGCTTACAACGCGCCACTGAAATGTTTAAAAGCAACAGTGCCCGTGCTCAATCACGCAGCAACTACGACTCTTTGAGTAAGCGAGAAAAAGAGGTAATGTCACTGGTGGTAAGTGGCAAATCAAACCGTGAAATTGCTGAAACCTTAGGCATAAGTCCTAAAACCGTTGAAGTGCATCGGGCACGCGTCATGAGCAAGATGCGAGCGGCTAGCTTGCCTGATCTCGTTCAGCAAGCTAACCGCCTTAATATCACTTAACTGTTGCTATCAACAAAACGAGCGACGGCTGAAATCAAACTTTCTCTTGCCTCAAAGTGTGGGACATGGCCACACTTAGGCAAGAAAAGCGGCTCTGCTCGCGCCCCAATTCCTGTACAAATATCTGTGACCTGCTCCCTTACTCCGTAGCAATCATCCTGTCCTTGAATGATCAGTGCCGGACACTCTATACGAGGCAACCAAGGACGTAGGTTCATAGGGGATTTGCGTTCACGTAGCCATGTTTCATGCCAAGCCCTAAACAACAGATCGGTCCGCTCACCATGATACCTAGCCAGCTTGTCTTTCAAATTAGTGTCTTGATAGCGTTCAACGGCCTCTTTTATACCTGCTGTCGTTAGGTGATCAATATATATGTGCGCCGCTTCTGTAATTACACCTGTTACTTTACTCGCTAACGTAGCTGCACCAATTAAAGCAACTGAGCCCCCATCACTATGACCAATAAGAATTACTTTGTTTAGCCCAAGTTTATCTATTAGGCGAGGCAACCATATCTCACCCTCTTCAACAAGGTAATCATCATCTCTGGGTAATGTTATTTCAGAAGACAAGCCATAACCTTGTCGCTCATATACCACAACATCGCAGCCAGTTTTAGCAGCGAGTTGCTCGGGTATATCTTTCCACATAGCAATACAACCAAGTGCCTCATGCAGGAGTACTAACACAGGCCGTTGGGTACTTTGCTGTGCATGCTTACCCATGCGTATAGAAAGAGTCATTCCATGACCCATATCCACCAGCCGATTATTCCAAAAGACGTTCATCCTATTGCTCCGGGATCGAATAAGTCAGCGTGACATGCGCAACAGGGTCTGTTTCGCCACGAGAGGTAATATACACTTCCCCTACACCAAGGCGCTTACCCACTTTCAATGTTTCAGCCCGTGCAATAATATCCATATCAGCTTTGGGACGACGCAGAAAATTAATATTCAGATTAATCGTTACCGCCAATGCAACCGGTCCTATTTTACTGAGTAGTGCGGCATACATAGCCACATCAGCTAAAGCCATCATGGCAGGACCAGAGACAGTTCCGCCGGGCCTTAAGTGTTGATCATCGATCGGTAAGCGCATCTCTGCCCAACCATCGCCTAAACTCTCAAGCACACCATACTGATTACCCTGCGGAAACTGCTCAGCTAAGAATGCTTGCATCTCATCAAAATTCATTACTTGTGTCATAAAAACTCTCCGCTGTTTATTTGTTTTTATTAGTTACAGCTAATGTGACTGTCGCTTTAGCCACTAAAACAAGAGTACTGTCATCGTATTGAGCGCTCCCAGCTGGCTTGGTGTATATTTCTGATTCTGCAATAATTAACATTCTGCCGGGTTTTAAAACGCTACTATGACAGATCAACTGATCACCTTTTGCTGCGCGTAATAAGTTAATTTTAAACTCAGCAGTAAGTACACGTTGCCCCTCTTCTATCAAAGTGACGGCGGCTGCCCCAGCGGAATGATCCGCTAACGTTGCTTGCACACCTGCATGCACATAACCATCTTGTTGCTGGTGCTTTTCTTCCAACATAATATGACTATGACAAATCCCGCTTTCGAGTGTATCTAGATGGCAACCTAAGGATGCAATAAAAGGGGCGCTTTCAAAAACGCGTTTTGCTTCGACAAAAGAGGCACTCATATTGGTCTCCAGATTTGGTAGTCAATTGAAACTAAACTTCGTCACGTGCTTGGTGACGCAGAATGAAGCGTTGAATTTTTCCGCTGGCGGTTTTAGGAAGCTCATTGATGAATTCAATTTCACAAGGCGAATCGTGAGACGATAAACGCTCGCATATTCTGTGTTTTAGATCATCTTCAAGTTCTAACGAGGAACTAAAACCTGGTTTAAGCACAACATAAGCTTTGATAATAGCGCCATAAGAGGCGTTAGGTTTACCTACGACACCTGATTCAGCAACCGCCTCATGCTCAAGCAACGTACTCTCTATGTTGGTCGGACCAACACGGTAGCCAGCCGTTGTTATAATGTCATCGTCACGGCCAATAAACGAATAGCTGCCATCGCCGTGACTAACCGCCACATCACCTGTTAGATAATAACGTCCTTTGAACGGATCTTTTTCATCCCATGTATAACCATGAAAAAAGAAAAGCGGAGAGTTTTCGACATCAACCGCAAGTTGACCAAACTCATCTTTATTAACTTCTTCATACTGAGTATTTAAAACAACTACACGGTGGCCAGGAAGAGAAAAACCCATAGAGCCGATTCGTACGCTGGATTGCTCAAGATCATTGTAATTACAGCATGTCATTCCCGTTTCGGTCTGCCCGTAGTGATCCATAACTAGACACCCCAAGCGACGTTTTGCCCAGCTGATAATCGCAGGATTTAACGGTTCGCCCGCACTACTCGCAACTCTAAGCCCTAATGCATTACTTTCTGTTAGTTCATTATCATTGGCCATCAGCATACGATAAGCCGTGGGAGACGCCGCTAAGTTAGTAATGCCGTATTTTCGGACCATCTGGTAAGTAGATTCAGAAGTAAATTCATTTTCATTAAAGTGTGTACCATTACCAAGTAATAATGGCCCAATAACCGCATAGTACAAACCATAGGCCCAACCAGGATCAGCTACATTCCAATACACATCGTCAGGACGCAAACCAATAGCATGCTTCATATACACATAAAAAGACAAAATGGCTCGTACAGGTACAGCGACACCTTTGGCTTTTCCTACAGTGCCAGAGGTAAACATCTGCAAAAAAGGTTGATTTGCTCCAATACGTACAGGCTCAAATTGACTTAATTGCCGAGCTAGCTCATCAGTTAATGATAAATCACTGCTATCTACCGTAGCACTTTGACCGGACATCAAATCAGCTATCACAATCGTCGGACATGCTTTAATGGCGTCTAACTTGTGACGATTATTCTCATCCGTAACGATCAGTTTTGTATTCGCCATATCCAAACGATAAGCGATGGCGCCTGAGGTAAATGCAGTAAAAAGAGGCTGGTAAACAGCGCCCACGCGCAATGTACCTAGAATAACAATCATTAAATCGGGTGTGCGCGGCAACAATGCAGCCACACGATCGCCTTTACCTATGCCTTTTGAATGCAAGAAGTTGGCAAACCGAGCTGATTTTTCTTGTAACTCTGCATAAGCATACCGACTTGCAGGCCGCTCCACTCCTTCATAAAACAAACCAACACGTTCTGTCGTTGCCCAGCGATCACATATTTCTTCACATACATTAAAACCGTCCTTGAGACTGCCAATAAGCTGCTCTTCAATTAATGCAGGTGTACATTTTTCATAAAATGACTGATATTCCTTGCTGCGCATTTTATCTTCTCTTCTTATCATTCATCTGAAAGCCTGCTGCCATACCCCATAGCGTTTATATAAATATACCTTCAGCATCAAACGCCTCTATCTGCTCGCCCGTAAAACCTAAGTCGAGGAGAATTTCTTGATTGTTTTGGCCACACAAAGGGGCTGACTGAACCGAACGAGTATTCATGCCAGCTAACGAAGGCGTCGGCTTAATCTGCTTAACACCAGAGGGGTTTTCACTCATGAGTTCTCGAGCCACTGCATGGGGGTGAATTAATGCTTCGTCCATAGCTAATACGGGCTCAACACAAGCATCTATATTAGCAAAGCGCTCACTCCAAAAAGCTTGGGATTCTTGAGCAAAAGTTTCGCTAAGCTGTTCTTTTAAGAAAGCGTCACCGCTGCTCATCCACTCGGGGTGGCCTAGCGCTTGAACAAGTGCTTTTCGAAACTGAGGTTCTAAACTGCCGACTGCCATATAACGATTATCGGCTGTCGCGTAGTAATCATATAAACCAGCACCGTTAAGAAAATGATCTTCAGCATTAATAGGCGCTTGCCCGTTGATAACACTGGGCATCATGAGAGGCTGTAACGCCATGCACTGATCACTCATGGCGATATCAATATGTTGTCCTTTACCCGTGCTTAAACGCTGAATCACGGCAGCAAGAATAGCCATAACTGCCGGTTGTGATCCTGCCGCTACATCGGCAATTTGGACTCCCGATAACAGTGGCCCAATAGCTTTTTTACCCGATGATGCCGCGATACCGCTCAATGCAAGGTAGTTAATATCGTGACCAGCGCGGTCTCGATATGGTCCGGACTGCCCATAGCCCGTAATTGAACAATAAATAACGCTCGGGTTTATCTTTGAGAGCTGCTCATACCCTAAGCCTAGACGAGACATAACACCCGGGCGAAACTGTTCAACAACAATATCGTGATCGGCTAGCAATGCATGAATAATCTCAAGACTTTGAGCTTTTTTAAGATTCATCGCTAAAGAACGTTTACCACGATTTAGATACTCAAACGCGGCTGACTGCCCTCCGATTTGAGGCTCCATTAACCGAACCAAATCTGGGCGTGACGGCGACTCGATACGCAAAACATCAGCACCCATGTCAGCGATCAACATAGTGGCATATGGCCCTGGTAACAAGGTTGAAAAATCGAGTATTTTTAATCCTTCTAATGGTCGAGTCAAACTAATACCTATCCTAGGACAATGAATGCCTCACGGAGTAACTTCCCCCCCGTGGCTATTCGTTATTATTGTTATCATTGGATACAGAGCTTGCTTCCAATGGTATTAGCACTACTGAAGACAAAATGCGTATCTTCCTTTAGGTGTTAACCCGTAATTTTATATCGCCTATTACTATAAACGTAAAGAACTATTCGCACTTTCCCTTACCTTTACGTAAAGATAAATATAAATATCTTTAAAAATCAGATAGATATAAAAATTCCGCGCTGTAATACTAAAGAATGGAGATAATCTAACTCTTCTTTGATAAAGAGCAGTTTTATATGCTTATAACATTGAACTATTAGCTAGAGTCGTTAAAATGCGCGCAGACAAACTCGAGAACCTTATAAGAATGAAAAAAATACTCGTGAGTGCCTGCTTTTTAGGTCACAAAGTTAGATACGATGGCCAAGACAGCTTGCTCGAACACCCTCAGATTCAACAGTGGCAAGATGAAGGACGCATTGTTCATTTTTGTCCAGAGGTAGCTGGCGGATTACCTACCCCTCGTTTACCTGCAGAAATAACATCTCGTCACCCAGTAATGGTTGTTAATATTGAGGGAGAAGATGTAACCCCTCAGTTTTTACATGGAGCAGAACTAGCCGTTGAAAAGGCAAAAGAAACAGGAGCATGTTGCGCCCTACTTAAAAGCAGAAGCCCGTCTTGTGGTAACCGCGAAACCTACAACGGTAAATTTAATGATACATTAACGCCGGGCAGTGGCGTCACTGCGTCAGAACTCCAGCGTCACGGCATTCCTGTTTTCAATGAAAGAGAAATTGATCAGTTGATCGAGTTCATTGCGATGCAAGAGACACCTGAAGAGGTCCACCCGGAAGAACGATAAAAAGCATATGCAAAAAGGCCAATAACAATGCTATTGGCCTTTTTATTTACAATGTCCCGTCCTGAAATAGGTTTACATATTGAGGACCTATTATGGACACATCAACCCCCACGCATCATAAGCGCAGTCAGTGCGATTACACAATGGGCTTTAAATTGCAGGTTGTAGATGCTGTTGAAAAAGGCGACATGACCTATAAACAAGCTCAAAAGATATATGGTATTCAAGGGCGATCTACCGTTCTGACTTGGTTAAGAAAGCACGGCAAGCTAGATTGGTCCCAGCCAACGCATAGAATTATGACTAAATCACCCCAAAGCAAAGAAACGCCAGCCCAGAAAATTAAGCGCCTAGAGAGGGAGCTTGAAGATGA
>NZ_AUGR01000023.1 GCF_000422765.1 Neptunomonas japonica DSM 18939
CAAAGGCGTGTGGGAAGCATGTAGTAACAGATAAGATTACAGACTAGCGCTTGTTAAACAGACAAAGACACAGAAATTCATCGAATCCATGTTGTGACAGTTTATGCTTGGCGACCATAGCGAAATGGAACCACCTGATCCCATCCCGAACTCAGAAGTGAAACGTTTTAGCGCCGATGGTAGTGTGGGGTCTCCCCATGTGAGAGTAGGTCATCGCCAAGCTTTTAATAGAGAACCCTGATCACTTCGTGATCAGGGTTTTTTTATGTCTACGAGTTGAGAATAGGGGGCGATGATGTTCTGTAGGCGGTTTAATTCTGGTCATTTTTCAGAATGGTTATGTGAATATGTAATGACAAAATTGTAGAAAATGACGAAACAGACTATTTAAGTATTTTATATTGGTGTTAAATAGCCACACCCTAAATAGATAGATTTGAGCCGTTATGTATTCTGAAGAAGATATTCGCCGTTTAGCCTGGCAAAGCCGTCGCGGTATGTTAGAACTTGATGTTTTATTTGTTCCGTTTGTCAAAGACGCATTTCGGAATTTATCTGAAGAAGATAAAGATCATTTTGTGAGGTTGTTAGCCTGCGAGGATCAAGATTTATTTTTGTGGTTGATGGAAAGAGAGGTTCCAAGTGACCCTGGTTTACATCGAATTGTACGTATTATTTTAGATCGTGTTCAGCCCTCTTAGTTTAGATATTATGCCGTCACGAAGCTTTAATTACTTTTGTGGCCTCTGTAGCGTAGTTGCATTGCTTGCCCTACTCTACTCCGGTGCCATCGGGATATTGCAGGTTTCTATGCTAGGGGTTTGGGCTGCTTTAACGTTATCTCTGCTATTTCCAAAGCGGTCTGTTCTACAAGTAGTGTGGGATTTAGATCGTTCTTCGATGAGCCTGTTGTGTAAAAGCAGGGGGTGGGTAGTGGGCGAGCGAATAGAAAAAATTCACCTGCTTCCAGGGCTATGTTTCTTTAAGGTAAAGCCTGTGTCTGGAAAGTCTATATTTGTATGTGTTTTTCCAGACTCAGTATCGAAGAATGAATACAGGCGTTTGAGGGTTGCGTTGCGTTTAGGAAAGATGCCTTTAGCTGTTACTGAGGCCATTCAAAGTTAATGGGCGTAAGTATGGTGTCTCGTGCTTCAGGCCCTTGATTCGGATAATCCAAAGTGTAATGTAAGCCGCGGCTTTCCTTGCGAAGTGCGGCAGAGCGTATAATTAAATCAGATACGGATGCTAGGTTGCGAAGCTCTAATAGGTCTTTACTGATTTTATAATTGGAATAGTATTCAGTGATTTCCTGCTGTAATAGGTCGACGCGGTGTTTAGCTCTTCGGAGTCTTTTATTCGTTCTGACTATTCCTACATAGTCCCACATGAATCGTCTGAGTTCGTCCCAGTTGTGTGAAATAATAACATCTTCATCTGAGTCGGTTACTTGTGACTCATCCCAGTCAGGTATATCCACGGCTTCAAGTTTTTCATCTAGCCTAGCTAGTATGTCAGTAGCTGCTGACTCAGCAAAAACTAAGCACTCAAGTAATGAGTTTGACGCTAATCTATTGGCCCCATGTAACCCAGTGAAAGATGTTTCCCCAATGGCGTAAAGTGCATTTAAGTCCGTGTGTCCTTGTTGATTAGTCATTACGCCTCCACAGGTATAGTGAGCGGCAGGTACTACAGGGATAGGGGCCTTGGATATATCAATGCCTAATTTTAAACAGCGCTCATAAATGGTGGGGAAATGCTCAAGAAGGAATGCTTGGGGCTTGTGGGATATATCAAGGTATAAGCAATCTGAGCCGAGGCGTTTCATTTCATGATCAATTGCTCTGGCTACGATGTCGCGCGGAGCTAGCTCTGCACGTTCGTCGAACTGCTCCATGAAGGGGGTTCCATCAGGTAATAAGAGTTTTCCTCCTTCCCCGCGAACAGCTTCGGTAATAAGAAAAGATTTTGCTTGGGGATGGTATAAGCAAGTCGGATGAAATTGGTTGAATTCCATATTGGCAACTCGGCAGCCTGAGCGCCAAGCCATAGCTATCCCATCCCCGCTAGAGCCATCAGAATTACTGGTATATAAATAAGCTTTTGATGCTCCTCCTGTCGCTAAAACAACATATTTTGCTTGGAATACATTGACATGCCCAGTGGACGAATCCAGAACGTAGGCTCCTAAACAGCGGTTGTGCGCATGCTTTAGTTTACGTCTAGTAATTAAATCTACGGCAGTGCAGTACTCAAATAGATGAATTGACTCGTGTTCCTGAGCTCGTTTGACTAGTGTTTCTTGAACCGCTCTTCCCGTTGCGTCAGCAGCATGAATGATTCGCCTGTGAGAGTGCCCACCTTCTTTTGTTAGGTGGTAACTTGGCCCATCTCTGGTGAAGGGGACGCCTTGGTTGACTAGCCACTCGATTGATCGCTTTCCGTTTTTGACAGTGAACTCAACAGCATCATTGTGGCTCAAGTGAGCCCCGGCCGTAAGAGTGTCGGATACATGGTCTTGGATAAGGTCACTCTCATCGAGAACTGCTGCTATACCACCTTGTGCTAACCATGTAGATCCGCTCGTTAAGTTACCTTTGCTAAGTACGGCTACTTTGGCTGTATCCGCTAAACGTAAAGCTAAAGATAAACCTGCAGCGCCACTTCCGATTATAAGGACATCAAATTCTTGTTGCATGCTGATCACATTCACACCGATTAATCGAGCAGCCTATTATGCCGCTTTCTTTATGAATTCGTCATATATTTTATCTGATGTTTTTTTTATGAACTTTTCATTATCTGCAAAGTCATATTGTTGAACGTTTAAAGTGTCATTAGGTTGCATTTAAACGATGTCCAGTTACATACTGAGCTGTTTTAGTGTCCGTAGTTTTCGGGTAGGATTTTGTTCTTATTGGTGATAAGGATTTGTAGTGTCGAGTGAAAGCCAGACGGATATTGACCAGCAGCTTGTGGAGAGAGTTCAGGCCGGAGATAAGCGCGCCTTTGATCTTTTGGTTGGTAAGTATCAACATAAAATAATTGGCTTAGTTAGTCGGTATGTTTACGACCATCATGAGGCTATGGATATAGCACAAGAAGCTTTTATTAAAGCTTATCGTGCGTTGCCGCGTTTCAGGGGTGACAGTGCTTTTTATACCTGGCTGTATAGGATTGCCATCAATACTGCAAAAAATCATTTGGTTTCAAGAAGCCGAAGAACGCCTGATGTAGACGTAGATGTCGCTGATGCCGAGTATTTTGATGGTGGTGATGAATTAAGGGAACTTGAGAACCCTGAAAACAGTCTATTTAGAGACGAGTTAGAGTCTGTTCTTAAAAAAGCGTTGGACCAACTGCCTCAAGATTTACGTGCAGCTTTAACATTGCGTGAGTTTGACGGTATGAGCTACGAAGATATTGCGACTGTTATGGATTGCCCTGTGGGTACCGTTCGGTCTCGTATCTTTAGAGCAAGAGAAGCAATTGATAAAGAGATAGCGCCGCTGATGGATTGATGTGTCGGGTGCTTATACATGGTGTTCAAATGATGAGGGTAATAAAATGAGCGATGAGTCTTGCGAGTCGCTTTCGGCGGCAATGGATGGCGAAGTATCGTCTTTTGAATTACGTCGAATGCTGGCCCGAATCCAAGATGGGCAAACTCCTACTAATGGGCCCTCTTTGGGTAAGTGGCAGCGTTACCATCTTGCACAGCAAATGATGCATGGTGAAAAACTCTCTAATGAAACTATAAGCGTTGATCTAGTTTCAAGAGTAGGTGCAGCTATAGAAGGTGAAAACCTTCAGCTAGATTTGGACGCCCCTGACGTTGAAGAACAGAGTACGCCTCATGCTTGGTGGAAGCCTGTCGCCAGTATGGCAATGGCAGCCTCAGTGACTGCGGTTGTTATTTTAGGTGGGCAGCAATTTATGCCAGATGGAGCCGTAGATACTTCACTGCGACAGGCCTATACCATTCCTAGTATACAAGCTTCAAAAGATTTTGTTAGGGCTCAATATAGTAGTAATTACCCTAGGCAACAAAGTGCGGCCGTTGGTGGTGGTGAACCAGAAGTTATAAGACTTTCGCAAGGACTTAACCGCTACATCGACCAACATCGTCATTTGCTGAGTTCAAGTCAGCCTGCATGGCAAACGAACTGGTTGCCAGAAGGTTTTTCACAAGTGCGCCATGAAGTTATGCCGCATGCAGAAGTGATGGTTTTTTCTGATGGAAAGCATTCAGTTTCAATAAGTGTTGAGCCGCTTGGGCGTCAAAGTGTGCCGGCAGGCGTTGTGCAAACAAATAACATCGTTGCTGTAGGGCGAGTCAAGGCTGAAGGTTTTATTACTGTTGTAGGAGATGTTCCACTGATGATAGCTGATCGTATTGCTGAGTCAGTGAAAGCTGTACGGTAATTATGATTGAAGAGAATGCAACGGTTGTAAGTATAACGGCAGGCCGAGTGTTAATAGAGTCTTTTCGAAGCTCGGCTTGCGGACAATGTCAGGCACGAAATAGCTGCGGTCAAAAAGCTATTTCAGAGTGGGCATCTTCTAAGATGACACAGTTAGAAATAGATAATCCTAATGGTCTTAATGTCGGTGCTGGCGATAAAGTTGTTGTCGGGATTGATGAAGGCAGCTTTTTAAAAGCATCAGCTTTAATGTATTTATTACCGTTGGTTACGATGCTGCTATTGGGAGGCTTGGCGAATCTTTGGATTGGCACCGAGATGTCGACCATCGTTTTTTCATTCGCAGGTCTTGTTGTTGGTTTTGTGGGAGCTCGGCTGTTGGGGCGGCAACTTGAAAAAAGTTGTCAGTATAAGCCCGTTTTGCTTCGAATATTGCTTAATGATACAAGGGTAGTAGAGTCATGAAACGTTTTGTTATCGCGTCTTTTTTTTTATTATCGTTCGTTATAACGCCAGTACAGGCTGAATTACCTGATTTTAAAAACTTGGTAAAGAAGGCCGCTCCAGCCGTCGTTAATATCAGCACTATACAAAAAAGGCAGCGACAAGGAGTGCCTGGCTTTGATTTTCAAGGGCCTAATGGCGAGGAGATTCCTGAAATATTTCGTCACTTCTTTCGCTTTCCAAACCCTAATCAAGCGCCTGATTCTCCCTCCCAAAAAGCACCGCAATCCCTAGGTTCTGGTTTTATTATCAGTACCGATGGATACATCTTGACGAACCATCATGTGATTAAAGGGGCTGATCAAGTTCTTGTAAGACTCAATGATCGTCGTGAATTAGAAGCCGAAGTTGTTGGTTCTGATGAGCGCTCTGATGTGGCTCTACTGAAGATTGACGCAAAAAACCTACCTGTTGCTAAGTTTGGGGACTCGTCAAAACTGGAAGCAGGGGAATGGGTGTTAGCTATAGGCTCTCCTTTTGGTTTTGACCACACAGTAACAGCCGGAATAGTAAGTGCGACAGGCCGGGCATTAGAAAATGAAACTTATGTACCGTTTATTCAAACCGATGTAGCTATTAACCCAGGCAATTCTGGAGGCCCTTTGTTTAATCTGGAAGGTGAGGTAGTTGGTATTAACTCACAGATATATACACGTTCTGGTGGGTTTATGGGGCTGTCTTTTGCTATTCCTATTGATGTTGCGATGAATGTTTCAACGCAGCTGAAATCAGATGGTTTTGTCACAAGAGGTTGGTTAGGGGTTGTGATTCAAGAAGTGAATAAAGATTTGGCTGAGTCTTTTGGATTAGATAAGCCCGCAGGGGCGCTAGTGGCTAAAGTGCTTCCCGGAAGTCCCGCCGAAGCTGCTGGTTTACAGGATGGCGATATTATTCTGAAATTTAACGGCAAAGTGATTAACTTATCTTCTGATCTGCCTCATCAAGTGGGAAGGGTTGTGCCAGGAAGTAACGTGAAACTAGGCATTATCAGGGCTGGTAAGAGTAAAACAATACCTGCAAAAATTGGCACTTTATCTGATGGCGAAGCACCGTTAAAAGCTTCTAACCGTATTTCTTCTGAGCCTGAAAGTAATCGTTTAAATGTGGTCGTTACTGAGCTAACCGAACAGCAAAAAAATAAATGGAATATTCGAAATGGTATTACCATAGATAAGGTTTTGAACGGAGCAGGCGCTAACGCGGGACTTGTTGCTGGTGATATTATTACAATTCTAAACGGTAAGCGTGTTAAATCTGTCAAACATTTCGTGTCATTGGTGAATGATTTGCCTGAGGGACGCTCTGTTCCCATGAGAATTGTTCGTAGGGGGAGTCCTTTGTTTATACCTCTCAAGCTGGGTAAGCACTGAGGAAAAATAAATTCACTAGAAAACACCCCGGATGGGGTGTTTTTGTATCCAGTGTGATTGCACTATTCGGGCTGTTAAGATAGCCGAAACTCCATAAATACGTTAAACTTGCGCCTTTTTTGCAAGTTTCGCTAATCGTTTCAAGCGCCTGAGAATTATATATCGTGAGTAACACTGAGCACATTCGCAATTTTTCTATTATTGCCCATATTGATCATGGTAAATCCACCTTAGCTGACCGCTTCATCCAAACATGCGGTGGTTTATCATCACGAGAGATGGCTGCGCAAGTTCTTGACTCAATGGAGCTGGAAAAAGAGCGCGGCATTACTATCAAAGCGCAAAGTGTAACCTTAGATTATACGGCTAAAGATGGTATCACTTATCAATTGAATTTCATTGACACGCCAGGGCACGTCGATTTCTCGTATGAAGTGTCGCGTTCACTAGCGGCTTGTGAAGGTGCTCTTCTAGTTGTAGATGCAGCTCAAGGGGTTGAAGCTCAGTCCGTTGCAAATTGCTACACCGCATTAGAGCAAGGTCTAGAAGTGTTGCCTATCTTGAACAAGATGGATCTGCCTCAGGCTGAACCGGAACGTGTTCGTCATGAGATTGAAGAAGTTATTGGTATTGATGCCACCGATGCTATTGCGTGCTCTGCTAAAAGTGGCATGGGTATTGATGATGTACTTGAAGCATTAGTACAAACTATTCCAGCCCCTGAAGGCGATCCTGATGCGCCTCTTCAGGCTCTCATTATTGACTCATGGTTTGATAATTACTTAGGTGTTGTCTCGTTGGTGCGTGTGAAAAATGGAACCTTGCGGAAAAAAGATAAAATCCTGCTTAAATCCACAGGGCAAACTCAGCAAGTTGACTCTGTTGGTATTTTTACACCTAAACGTAAAGAAACAGGTGTGCTCAAAGCGGGTGAAGTTGGTTATGTTGTAGCGGGAATTAAAGATATTCATGGTGCTCCAGTTGGTGACACAATCACTCATGTAAAAACACCTGATGTATCTGTGTTGCCTGGATTTAAGAAAGTACAACCACAGGTATATGCTGGGCTTTTTCCAACAAGCTCGGATGATTATGAAGATTTCAGAGATGCGCTTGATAAGTTAACTTTGAACGATGCTTCTCTATTTTTTGAACCGGAAACATCAGATGCATTAGGTTTTGGTTTTAGGTGTGGTTTTCTTGGAATGCTTCATATGGAGATTATTCAAGAGCGCCTGGAGCGTGAATACGACCTAGATTTAATTACGACTGCTCCGACTGTTATCTATGAAATAGTGCTGAATACTGGCGATGTTATACACATTGATAGTCCGTCTAAGTTACCAGACCCTGCACGTGTTCAAGAAATGCGTGAACCCATTGTTCTAGCTAATATTCTGGTGCCTAGCACCTATCTTGGTCAGGTGATTGGCCTGTGTGTAGAGAAACGTGGTGTTCAAAAAAACCTACAATTTATTGGTCAACAAGTTCAAGTAACTTATGAGCTTCCGATGGCTGAAGTGGTTTTGGACTTCTTTGATCGCTTGAAGTCAGTGAGTCGTGGATATGCTTCTCTTGAATACAACTTCATTCGCTTTGAGCCCGCCGGCTTGGTGCGTATGGATGTACTAATCAATAGTGAAAAAGTTGATGCTTTGGCGTTGATACTACATAAAGACAATGCACAGTACCGAGGCCGTATATTATGCGAAAAAATGAAAGAGCTTATACCTCGGCAAATGTTTGATGTGGCTATTCAAGCTGCACTAGGTGGGAAGATCATAGCTCGAACTTCTGTTAAAGCACTACGTAAGAACGTTATCGCAAAATGCTATGGCGGTGATGTGAGTCGTAAGAAGAAGCTTCTGCAGAAACAGAAAGAAGGTAAAAAGCGCATGAAGCGGGTTGGTAGTGTGGATATTCCACAGGAAGCATTCCTCGCTGTATTGAAAATGGATAGTTAAGGAAGAACCATGAATTTTGATTTTGCGCTAATTTTGGTGTTGGCCACTTTTGTGACAGGCGTTTTATGGCTGTTAGATACATTACTGTTTGCCGGAGGTAGGAAGTCTACTTTGTTAGCTGCAGAGCAAGCGGCTGGCGAAGAATTGCCTGAAGATGTGAAAGAAACCGTGACTAGGATGTCATGGTGGGCTGATTTTTCTAAATCAATGTTTCCTGTACTTGCTGTTGTTTTGGTGGTTAGGTCATTTTTGGTAGAACCATTTCAAATCCCTTCAGGCTCAATGCTACCAACGCTGCAAATTGGTGATTTTATTCTTGTGAATAAATACCACTATGGTTTGCGTTTGCCAGTAGTAAACGCAAAAGTTGTTCCTATCAATGATCCTGTTCGTGGTGATGTTGTTGTTTTTAAATATCCGAATGATCCTGCCGTTAATTACATTAAGCGCGTTGTTGGTTTGCCAGGTGACATTATTCGCTACAAAGATAAGGTCATTTATGTAAATGGTGAGCCTCAAGTGCAAGATCTATTGGCTCAATTACCACCTAGGGCACCTGAAATCCTACTTTATAATGAAAAATTGGGCGATGTTGCTCATGAAATCTATACTGATATCAAAGCACCGAACAGAAGTGGTGAATGGACGGTTCCTAAAGGCCAATATTTTGTGATGGGAGATAACCGAGATAACAGCAATGACAGCCGTTATTGGGGCTTTGTCCCAGATGAGTTATTGGTAGGTAAAGCCTTCGCTGTTTGGATGCATTGGCCTACTTTCTTCAGTGTTCCTGATGTTACGGCAATGCGTGCTATCCGTTAATATCCGATGAAATGGTGGACATAATGTGTAAACAAGAAAAAGGTGCGTCGTTTTTTGGTATGTTAATAGTACTGATGATGGCGGGTAGTTTGTTGGCAACAGCATTCAAAATCTACCAACCTTATCTGGACCATATGACAATTAAGTCTGTGGTTGAAAATATTACACAGGACTATGATGTGTTGCGTAAGCCGATAGCGACCATTAAAAGCGATGTTAATAAACGCTTGTATATCAATCAAGTCAGTTTGCCAACGCAAGAAGCATTAACCATTGTTAATGATAAAGGCGTCTTAACCTTTAATTTACAGTATGAGACTAGGCTACCAATGTTCTTTAATGTTGATGCCGTTGTTAAATTCTCTGAATCTTATGAAGCAGTAATACCTTGATTAAGCCAATACCAGACCTTACACGCCGACTCGGTTACACATTTAACGATATAGCTTATTGTGAGTTAGCGTTAACACATAGAAGCTGTGGAAAAAAGAACAATGAACGCCTTGAATTTCTTGGCGACTCGATTGTGAATTTTGTCATAGCAGACGATCTTTTTCAGCGCTTTCCCAATGCACGTGAAGGGCAGTTAAGCCGTTTGCGCGCCAGTATGGTAAAGGGTGAAACACTTGCTGAAATTGCTCGTGAGCTTAAGCTTGGCGATTATTTGCGCCTTGGCCCTGGTGAGTTGAAAAGCGGTGGCTTTCGTCGTGATTCTATTTTAGCTGATGGCGTAGAAGCTTTGATTGGCGCTATTTACTTAGATAGCGACCTTGAAATTGTTCGGGGGTTTATTTTAGGCTGGTTCGAAGAGCGCTTAAATAAACTTGATATTGATGAAGCGCTTAAGGATTCAAAAACACGCTTGCAGGAATATCTGCAGTCTCGGCGTTTGCCCTTGCCTGATTACCAATTGACCAGTGTTGATGGTGAAGCTCATGCGCAAACTTTTTATATTCTTTGTAATATAGAGCCGCTGGAAAATCCAACTGAAGGTGTGGGGAATAGTCGCCGACAAGCAGAGCAAGAAGCTGCTAAGTCAGCACTTCTTCAACTAGAAGAGGTGACAAAATGAGTGAAGATATGCAAAGCTGGATTCAGCCTGAAAATGATAGTGCTGATGAGCAACGCTGTGGTTTTGTTGCGATTGTTGGTCGCCCTAATATGGGGAAATCAACACTGATGAACTTTATGCTAGGTCAAAAGCTTAGTATTACCTCGAAAAAACCTCAGACAACCCGTCATCAAATACTCGGTATCAAGACTATTGATGATCTGCAGATTATGTTTGTTGACACACCGGGTCTACACAAAGAGCAGAATAAAGCGCTCAATCGCTATATGAATAAGACGGCGTCAGAAGCGTTGCGTGGTGTTGATTTAGTGTTGTTTCTCGTTGATAGAACGGCTTGGACTGAAGAAGATCAGATCGTACTTGATAAGGTTAAGCATGCAAAATGCCCTGTTGTCTTAGTCGTTAACAAAGTAGATCAACTTGCTGATAAATCTTCTTTGCTACCTCAGTTGGGTGCTTTATCTGAAAAAATGAGCTTTGCTGATATCATCCCTATATCGGCAAAAAGCGGTACGAATGTAGATAAGCTTGAAAAAATTATCTGCAGCTATATGCCTGAAGGTACGCATCACTACCCTGAAGACCAGTTAACTAATCGTAGTTCTCGTTTTATGGTCGCTGAGATTGTTCGTGAAAAACTGATGCGTAATGTAGGTGATGAAGTACCTTATGGTGCTACTGTTGAAATAGAACAATTTGAGCATGACGGTTCTTTATTAACGATTAGCGCGCTTGTTTTGGTTGAGAGAGATGGCCAGAAGAAGATCATCATAGGTGATAAGGGTGATCGAATGAAAACGATCGGCCGAGATGCTCGTCTTGATATTGAAAGCTTGTTCGACTGTAAAGTTATGTTGAAACTCTGGGTGAAAGTTCGTCGTGGTTGGGCGGATGATGAGCGCGCGTTACGTAGTCTTGGGTATGACCATGGCGAATAATGAATCACAAGGTTGATGCACAAGCGGCCTATGTACTTCATTCTCGCCCCTACCTTGAAACGAGTGCTTTAGTAGATCTTTTTACGTTGGAGCAGGGGCGAATTAGTGCTGTTGTAAAAGGAGCACGCCGCCCAGGCTCTAAATTACGCGGTGTTTTGCAACCTTTTGTCCCTCTTCAAATTGCTTTGCGTGGGCGACAGGAGCTTAAAACACTGACACAAGCAGAACCTGTCGGTATGAATGGGATACTTCAGGGTAGTGCTTTGATGTGCGGCATGTATGTCAATGAAATGATGCAGCGTCTATTATTGCCTTTCGATTCCCATCCCCGTCTTTATGTTTATTACCAGTATGTTCTAAATGAGTTAGTTTCAGGTCAAGATATTGAAGGTGCTTTACGTACTTTTGAACATCGTTTATTAGCAGAAACAGGTTATGGGTTATCTATGGCTGCTGTTTTTTCTGACCAGATTTACTTGTTTGATGTGACTACATGGCAGTTTAAAGTAGTTAAAAAAATAGCTGAAGGCGATCGTAACCGCTGTTTTCATGGAAAAGATCTTCTGGCTATTGATGAGGATTGTTATGATGAGCCTGAAGTTCGGCAATCAGCTAAACGCTTGATGCGTTTAGCTATAGATCATTTACTCGCGGGTCGGCCTTTACATAGCCGAACACTCTTTAAGAAATAATGAGGATAAATTGTGGTTGAGCCAAGCCGTTTGCTTTTAGGTATAAATATTGATCATGTGGCGACCCTTCGACAAGCAAGAGGGACACGTTACCCCGATACCGTATTGGCTGCAGCCTTAGCAGAAGAAGCCGGTGCAGATGGTATTACCGTTCATTTGCGCGAAGATAGACGCCACATTCAGGATCGTGATATCTACATGCTCAAAGATACGCTGCAAACGCGTATGAATTTTGAAATGGCTGTGACGGAAGAGATGATTGCTATCGCATCTGAAGTAAAGCCATCGCACTGCTGCTTAGTGCCAGAAAAACGTGAAGAGCTAACGACTGAAGGTGGTTTGGATGTTGTAGGGCAGTTAGAAAAAATCAAATCAGCGACACAGCGCTTAGCGGCTAATCAAATTGAAGTTTCACTTTTTATTGATCCTGACAATGCTCAGATTGATGCGACGATAGCTTGTGGCGCTCCTGTGATTGAACTACATACGGGTGCTTATGCTGATGCTGATAACCCACAAATTCAGAGATTGGAGCTTGAGCGTATTCAAAAAGCAGCCGCTTATGCTTACGAGAAGGGCTTAATTGTAAATGCAGGTCATGGTTTGCATTATCATAATGTTGAGCAGATTGCTGAGATCCCTCAGCTTAATGAGCTCAATATAGGGCATGGGATTATAGCTCGAGCTGTTTTCGTCGGTTTAAAAGAAGCCGTATCTGAAATGCGTAAGTTAATGCAAAGCACGCAAGCGCGTGTGCAGCATCAGCGAGATGCCTTACTTAAATGATATTAGTAAAATGATTCGCGGTATAGGTACCGATATCTTGCAACTTGAGCGAGCCCGAAATGCGCTTAAGCGTACGCCGGGCTTGGCTAAGCGGGTATTAACGCCAGTCGAATTAGACTCTTATAAGAAGTCAGGTGTTGGTGAGCGCTTTTTTGCAAAGCGTTTTGCAGCAAAAGAGGCCATAGTAAAGGCTTTAGGTACCGGTATAGGGCGTGGTGTTAGTTGGCAGCATATTGAAATTACTAACAATGAACTAGGTAAGCCTGAAGTTACGCTGTCAGCGGGAGCTCAAGAGCATGCAAAGCGCCAAGGTATTGCGACTATGCATATTTCCTATAGTGATGAGCAAGATTACGTAGTCGCTTTTGCAGTAGCCGAGTCCGCTTAAAGCTACCTTACTTTTCTTCTGGAATAGAATCTTTTGCCGGAGCTGCTATATCAAGTAGGGGCGCAGCATCGATAGATTCTGCATCCATCATTGTTGCTACCTGTTGCAAGGAAGAGAGAATTTTAATCTTTCCTTGATCATCCAAGCTTTCAAAGCGATTTATAAACTCTTCGTGCAGAAGAGGCGGAGCTGATGTCAGTGTTGCTTTGCCTGATTCTGTTAGCCGGGCGTTTACAATTCGTCTATCTTTTATGCTTCTTACACGTTCAACGAACTTGCGGTCTTCAAGACGATTAAGAATCGTTGTAACTGTCGCTTGGCTTAGCGAAACATCATCAGAAATTCTTTTAACAGTAACGTCGCCTAGTGTAGCAATAGCGCGCAATACCATGACCTGAGGAATAGTTAATCCGCAGGTTTTCATGATGCGTTTAGACTGCATGTCAGTGGCGCGAATAATCCTGCGAAGCGATACGAGGACTTCTTGCCAGTACGGGGTGGTGTTCATAGTTAATTCCAAGAACTCAGAGGTTGCATTATATAAAAATGCTAGGTTATGACAAGAATAATAATTTGAGATGTAATCATTAGAGGTGTAAAGTATATTGTCTTAGAGGTCAAATTCAGGAAATAATAAATATATGAAATCAATGAAGCCGATGTTAATGGCAGTGCCGCTGTTGCTTGCGAGTGCTTTTGCGCAAGCTGATACAAATTGTGGAAAAGTCACTATTGCAGACATGAACTGGAGCTCTGCCAGTTTGATCGCCAATATTGACCGTTTTATTCTTGAAAATGGATATGGCTGTGAAGCTGAGCTTGTTCCTGGCGATACGATGCCAACAGGTACAGCCATGATCGAAAAAGGTGAACCAGATATCGCTCCTGAAATGTGGAGCAATGCAATGAAAGATGCTTTAGATAAAGGTGTCGCTGAGAAACGTTTACGTTTCGCTGGTAATTCTTTATCTGATGGTGGCGAAGAGGGTTTTTGGGTTCCACAGTATATGGTGGATAAAGACCCGAGCTTAGCGACGATTGAAGGCGTTCTTAAAAATGCCGCGATGTTTAAGCATCCGGAAGATCCCGAGCAATCAGCTTTTTATGGCTGCCCAGCAGGGTGGAATTGTCAGATTTCTTCAGGGAATATATTTACCGCTCTAAAACTTAAAGATGCAGGGTTTGATCTGATTGATCCAGGTTCGGGTGCTGGTTTATCAGGTTCGATCGCTAAGGCGTACGCACGACAGGAACCATGGTTTGGATACTACTGGGCGCCTACCGCCGTGCTTGGTAAGTACAAAATGGTTAAAGTTGACTTTGGATCAGGTGTTGATAAAGAAGAGTTTATTAACTGTTCATCAAATATTGATTGTCTTGAGCCAAAAGTAACCATGTATCCACCTTCGCTAGTACAAACTGTAACGACAGAGGATTTTGCAGCTAAGTCTCCTGCCGCTTATGATTACTTATCTAAGCGTTCATTTAAGAACGACAAAATGAACGAGCTACTTGCTTGGATGGAAGACAACCAAGCTGATGGTGATGTGGCGATGGAGTATTACCTAACCAATAACAAAAGTGATTGGACGAAATGGGTTTCTGCAGATGTAGCTGTAAAAGTACAAAAAGCACTAGATAACCTGTAATACTGAAAATTCAGGCCAGCTTTTGCTGGCCTTTTTCCTTCCTGCTTGAAACCCCGAGGTGCCCACATGGCTGAGTCGTCATGGTTAACAAAATTCCCCCAGATGGACCGTGTAGACCTTCTTGAAATTCGCAAAGGGCTCGATTCAGCTTATCGTGAATTCTCAAGAGAATACGGAGAGGTTATAGAGTCTGTTTTTGATCCTTTACTGACCTTTCTTGTTTGGTTTGAAAAATTATTGCTGACGACACCTTGGTTTATTGTCATTGTTGCAGTGGCTGCGTTGGTTTATCTAGTCAGCCGTTCATGGAAGCTATCTTTAGGCGTAGTTGTTTCATTCTTGGCTATTGGTTATTTCGGGATGTGGGATAACACCATGAGGACCTTGAGTATCATCACGGTCTGTACCCTAATGGCGATTGGTTTAGGGATCCCTATTGGGATTGTAATGGCGCGTTCAGATAAAGCGCGTAGCGTTATTACGCCTTTGCTCGATATCATGCAGACGATGCCAGCTTTCGTATACTTGATACCTGTGGTTATGCTGCTGGGAATCGGAAAAATACCGGGTGTTATAGCGGTTATTATTTATGCAATTCCTCCCGTAATTCGTTTAACTAACCTTGGAATACGTTTAGTCGACTCTGAGGTAATGGAAGCTGCTACCGCGTATGGTGCAAACCCAACTCAACGACTATTTGGTGTTCAGCTACCCTTAGCTATGCCTACGATTATGGCGGGTATTAATCAGACAATTATGATGGCGCTTTCTATGGTTGTTATTGCGTCAATGATTGGTGTCAAAGGATTAGGACAGCCTGTATTGAAGTCGATTACCAATCAATATTTCACGTTAGGTTTGTTTAATGGTCTGGCAATTGTTGCACTTGCTATTATTTTTGACCGTGTTTCACAAGCTTATGCAAAACGAACCCAACGACATATGCAAGGTATAGAAAATGCCTGAACCACTAATTACGATTGAAGGCCTTTATAAAGTTTTTGGTAGTAAGCCAGAATCAGTTATGCCGATGGTGCACGAAGGGCGTTCGAAAGACGATATTCTTGCTGAAACAGGGCATACACTAGGATTAAAGGATATTAATTTAACGATTAATAAAGGTGAAATTTTTGTCATTATGGGCCTGTCTGGCTCAGGGAAGTCGACATTAATTCGTCACTTTAATCGCTTAATAGACCCTACCGAAGGTGTTATTAAGGTTGAAGACACTGATGTCATGAAGCTACCGCCCAAAGAGTTGGAGCACTTCAGAAGGCATAAGATGTCAATGGTCTTTCAACGCTTTGGCTTGATGCCTCACCGTACAGTGCTCGAAAATGTTGGCTATGGTTTATCTATTCAAGGGCAGGGTAAGGCTGTTTGGTCTGCTAAAGCTAAAGAATGGCTAGAAACAGTTGGTTTGGCGGGTTATGAAGCACAATACCCTGCGCAGCTCTCTGGTGGTCAACAGCAGCGTGTCGGACTAGCAAGGGCCTTGTGTACAGATGCTGAAATACTGTTAATGGATGAGGCGTTTTCTGCTTTAGATCCTCTCATTCGTAGTGAGATGCAGGATCAGTTGATTGAGCTGCAGGATACACTGCACAAAACTATTATCTTTATTACGCATGACCTTGATGAGGCTTTACGTATTGGTGACCGTATTGCCATCTTAAAAGATGGCGAAATGGTACAGCAAGGAACGCCAGATGATATTCTGCTTAACCCTGCCAATGATTATGTAGAAGCTTTTGTTAAAGATGTAAACCGTGCAAGAGCGTTAACGGTTGAAACCGTGATGAAACCACCATCTCGACGTATTACAGCAGACACAATTGAAGAAGCGCTTATACAGATGAAAGCGATCAAAGGTGACTATGGCTACTACGTCAATGACGATGGTTACCAAGGTGTTGTTACTCAAGACGCACTTGAGGCGTGTTGTGATGATACCTCTACTTCTCAAGAGATGGACGATACCGTCTGGGAAGACCTGCCGAGTATTTCACCTGATGCAATGCTAGAGAGTGTTATTCCAGAAACATTGGATGCCGATTATTCACTGCCAGTAGTTGATGAGGATGGAAACCTTAAAGGTGAGTTGTCTAAAAGTAATTTGGCTGAAGTCTTGGGCGGCGCAGACAAAAAAGCTGAAGAATGAGTCTAAAAGGTCAGGCGTAAAATTATCAAGAAAATACGTCGCTGGAGTATAGAGGTACCGGTGGCTATCGCCATTTTCTTTGCTATCTCCCTTTGGCAAGAGAGAGATCTTTTAGCGACACAAGAAGCGGCTCCAATGTTTGAGTTGTTGCCGCTTCATCTATCGTTTATAGATGATGTTAATACATCGTCTCTTGCATCGTCATCGGTAGCTGCTCTTCCCGCGCGCCCAATTTATTTACAGGAGCAGCGTTCCTTAATCTATTTTTTTGCACCTTGGTGTTCTATTTGTAAATTCAGTATGAGCAACCTTGCTCACCTTGAAGGAAAGATGCCAGTTGTTGCTATTGCTTTGGACTATAGTGATGAACAGGAAGTTTTAGATTTTATTACCGGGCTGGATATCGATGTTTCCGTGCTATTAGGGGGTGTTGCGGTTGCCCAAGCTTATAAAATCAAGGCTTTTCCTACTTACTATATTATTAACGCTGAGGGTAAAATAGAGAAGTCGAGCATGGGCTATAGCACTGAGCTTGGTTTGCAAATCAGAGCTAGCTTATAGCTTTTTCCTCTAAGGGTGCATGGTATGAATAAACTAAGTAGTTTACATTGTGAGGCTTGTCGTTCTGGTGCTCCTTTGGTTACGCAAGAAGAGCTGCAAGAGTTTATGCTGCAAATCCCTGAGTGGTGTTTAGAAATACGTAACAACATTCTTCAGTTGGAACGAAGTTTTGCATTTAGCAACTTTGTTGATGCGATGGCGTTTTCACAAAAAATAGCTGAACTTGCAGAAGCAGAATCACACCATCCTGCTATTTTAACTGAGTGGGGGAAAGTTACGGTGACATGGTGGACGCATAAAATTAATGGCTTACACCGCAATGATCTGATTTGTGCAGCAAAAACAGATTTGCTCGTTTCTTGAAATAACACCCCCCAGCATTTTTCTTATCGTTTTAACTTATTTAAGGATGTTTCATGTCGATTCCCGGAAAAGAGATTTATCGTGGCTACGATGAATTTGGTGTTATACGGGTCTTAGATGATGGCAATAAGCGTTACCTTTCTTTTGGCGATGTTGATGAGCAAAGCTGCTGGCTAAAAAGTGAACCCAATATCCCGCAGCACGAATATGTACGTGCGATGCTGTTAGTTTTATTATTCTGTGAGCCCAAGCGATGTATAAGTCTTGGGTTAGGTGCAGGGAGTTTGAATAGCTGCCTACATTTTAATTTCCCCTCGTTAAAGCAAGAGGTAGTTGAGCTGCGTGCAGGCGTCATAGATGCTGCTTATAAGTATTTCCAATTACCACGGAGTAAAAGGCTGCTTTTGCATCAGATGGATGCACAAGACTTTTTGCAATGCGTTGAGAGTAAAAAAGCAGATATCATTTTTAGTGATATTTATGGCGCTGATGGTTTGGATGAACAGCAGCTGCGGCCTGATTTTATACATGAGTGCTACTATCGATTAAAACCCGGTGGCTGGTTGGTGTTAAATTGCTGGCGTGATCATCAAGGTGAAGCCACTATCGATACGTTACGTGAACTGTTTCCTGATATACGCAGTTGTGCAACTCAAAGTGGTAATTGGTTGATTTTCGCGGGTACGAGTTTTGATACTCAGTCGGTAAAGCAGCTCAAAATACAGGCGCGTGAGTTGAGTCAGCAGTTGGGCTTTTCGCTCTCTCGTTCACTCAATAAACTAGAAGTGCATACTTAATCTCTTTATTGGGCTTTAAGCAGTCTGTTTCCTTGTGTATCTGCTTCCCTCTAATTATTTGACTCCTGTTTTAGCCGGCTTTATTATTCCTTAGTAGAATGTTAAGTAATAATTCCTTGGATTTTTAGTCCATTTTGTTTTAAGACGCGGGCAGGTAAATTAAATGAGCACAGAATTTCCCACAATAGCTGACTATGTAGGAAAAACCCCGTTGGTCCGTTTGCAGCGCCTTGGCGGTAATTCTCGTGGTAATGTGATTCTTTGTAAGTTGGAAGGTAATAATCCAGCAGGCTCGGTTAAAGACCGCCCCGCGTTAAGTATGATTGAATTAGCAGAGCAGCGCGGCGATATTAAGCCGGGTGATACACTGATTGAAGCTACATCGGGTAATACCGGCATTGCTTTGGCTATGGCCGCAGCGATTAAAGGCTATAAAATGGTGCTGATCATGCCAGATAATATGAGCATGGAGCGCAAGACGGCAATGACAGCATACGGTGCTGAGCTTATATCAGTAACAAAAGAGCAAGGTATGGAGTTTGCTCGAGATCTTGCTCTGGATATGCAGATAAATGGACAAGGTACTGTGTTAGACCAGTTTGCAAATCAGGATAACCCAGTAGCGCATTACACCGGTACAGGACCGGAGCTGTGGGAGCAAACTCAAGGAAGGATTACTCACTTTGTAAGCTCCATGGGTACCACTGGCACAATTATGGGTACCTCACGTTTTTTAAAAGAGAAAAACCCTTTAGTTAATATTGTTGGTTTGCAGCCTGAAGATGGCTCCCAAATCCCAGGTATCCGCCGCTGGCCTAAAGAGTATTTACCTAGTATTTATGATGAAACACGCGTTGATAAAGTATTGGATATTTCCCAACAAGATGCCGAAGTCACTATGCGGGATTTAGCGACTCAAGAAGGTATTTTTTGCGGGGTTTCATCTGGTGGCGCGGTCGCTGGCGCAATACAGCTCAGCGAGCAGGTCGAAAACTCGGTCATTGTTTGTATAATTTGCGATCGTGGTGATAGGTACTTGTCAACCGGGGTGTTTGACCCCATATAACCTATAATGAAAGAGCCGCAACAGCGGCTCTTTTCATTATCGTGTATAGAGCAAGCTGAAAAAGCATGGAACTTGCTCATTATTTTATGTCTTATGAATAGAATATTCGACTCTTCACAGCGACAGAAAACCCGTGTGCTACCGAGTTTTGTTTTTCTGTACAGTTGAATAAAAAAAGAACCGCAATCAAAGCGGCAGAGTCGTGACTAGAGGAGTGGCAATTAGCCATGGTTAAAGTGCGTGATGATCATCCCATTCATGATGATGGGACTGTAGATCTTGATTTGTGGCTGTGGCGTCTGGAGCAGCAAGTAGAGATAGAAGATATAGAGCAGGTACGGCTGGCCTGTGATATTGCAAAACAAGTTTATGACCAGGCAGAAGTAACATCCAATAATAGTTATCTTGCGGGCCTTGAAATGGCTCAAATTATGGCGGAACTGCAGCAAGATGAAGAATCCATTATTGCCGCAATTCTGTATCGCAGTGTTCGCGAAGATAAACTAAAACTTGATACCGTTAAGAATCAATTTGGGCCAGTTATCGGCTCATTAATTCATGGTGTGCTACAGATGGCGGCTATTGGTAGCCGAGCCAACCCGCGTGTAGAGCATACTGTTTTAGGCGCTAATGCGCGCCAAATTGATACCGTGCGTAAGATGTTGGTGGCTATGATTGATGATGTGCGCGTTGCACTCATTAAGATTGCCGAACGTACGAGTGCTATTCGTGGCGTTAAAGAATCCTCACGTAGAAAACGCTTCCTTGTTGCCCGTGAGGTATTTGATATCTACGCACCTCTTGCTCATCGCTTGGGCATTGGGCATATCAAATGGGAATTGGAAGACCTTTCCTTTCGCTACTTAAAACCGAATGATTATAAGCATGTAGCTCAGCTTCTTGATGAGAAACGTCTGGATCGCCAAGACTTCATCGAGACGGTTGTGAGTACGTTAAAAAGAGACTTGGGTACTCAGAAAATTGATGCTGACGTAAATGGGCGGGCCAAACATATCTATAGCATCTGGCGAAAGATGCAGCGTAAGAATATTGAGTTTAGCCAAGTCTATGATGTGCGTGCTGTTCGTATCTTAGTGCCTGAAATTAGGGACTGTTATACCGCATTGGGTATTGTGCATGGTTTATGGAGAAATATACCGCATGAGTTTGATGATTATATAGCGTCGCCAAAGCCTAATGGTTATAGGTCTTTGCATACGGCGGTATTTGGACCAGAAGGCAAGGTGCTGGAAATACAAATTCGCACCCCAGAGATGCATGAAGAGGCCGAGTTAGGCGTGTGTGCTCATCATCTTTATAAAGGTACGGATACGCACTCTAAAAGTGATGCCTATGAAGATAAGATTGCTTGGCTGAGGCAGGTATTAGAGTGGCATGAGGACCTTGGTGATACCGAAGGTTTTGGTGATATTTTACGTGGAGATGTTGTTCAAGATCGGCTCTATGTGTTCACGCCGGGGGGGCATGTTATTGATATGCCATTGGGCTCAACCCCCTTGGATTTTGCTTATCGGGTGCATACTGAAATAGGGCATCGTTGTCGTGGCGCGAAGGTTAATGGCCGTATTATTTCCTTGAATAAGCCTTTGAAAACGGGAGATCAAGTAGAGATATTAACGGGTAAAGAGGAGCAACCACGACGAGACTGGCTGAATACCAATATTGGTTATCTAACAACATCCAGAGCACGCGCTAAAGTAGCACACTGGTTTAAGTTGCAAGATAGAGATAAGAATGAGGAAGCGGGTCGCCATATGGTTGAGCGGGAGTTCAAGCGTTTGGCTATTTCAATGAATGAAGTTGATATGAAACTCCTTGCTCAGGAAGTGAATTACAAGTCTTCAGAAGATGTTTTTTCTGCACTAGGTGCAGGAGATATTCGTTTATCTCAAATCTTGAATGCAGCACAGAGGCAGGTAGAAACAAGCTCTCATGATGAACAACTAGATTTAGAATTACCGGCTACGTTTAGAGAAAAACAGAAGAGACCAACTGAAGCAGGAATACGTATTCTCGGTGTAGGTAACCTGCTAACGACTATCGCGTCGTGCTGTAAACCAGTGCCTGGCGATCTGATTGTTGGTTTTATTACTCAAGGAAGAGGCGTGTCAATTCACCGTGAGGATTGTACAAACCTTCTAAGCCTACGAGAGAACGAAGCTGAACGTGTGGTAGCTGTTGATTGGGATGAAGGTAATGAAACGACCTACCCAGTTGATATTAATATCGAAGCCTATGATCGTTCGGGCTTACTGCACGACGTTATGATGGTATTAGCTAATGAAAATCTTAATATATTATCGGCTAATACCTTAACGGATAAAAACAGTAATGTTGCACGCCTTTCGCTTACTGTTGAAATTTCACGTTTGGAATTGTTGGGGCGTATTATGGATAAAATTAACCAGCTACCTAACGTGGTTGATGTACACCGTCAACGTAATGGGTTCACTCAATGAGTCACTCTTATACATTGCCCGATTTGATCTATTTAATGGAACGGCTTCGTGATCCAAAGCATGGTTGTCCTTGGGATCTTAAGCAAGATTTTGGCTCGATTGTTCCTCATACGTTGGAAGAGGCGTATGAGGTAGCTGACACAATTGAACGCAAAGATTGGGCACATTTGGAGGATGAATTAGGCGATCTGTTATTCCAAGTTATCTTTTATAGTCAGCTTGGTAAAGAGCAGTCCTTGTTTGAGTTTAACTCGATTGTTAATCAGCTCGTCACTAAGCTTATCCGCCGTCATCCGCATGTGTTTCCTGATGGACAGTTAACAACACTGCCCGGTGCAATATCGCTTTCAGGTGAAGAGGTTAATTCAGCGTGGGAGCATATTAAGCAGCAAGAGCGTATCGGAAAAAAGAAAGCTCGTATTTTAGATGACGTTCCCAAAGGGCTGCCGGCGTTGAGTCGCGCTGATAAGCTTCAAAAGCGTGCTTCACAAGTTGGTTTTGATTGGAATGATCCATTATTGGTATTGGATAAGATAGAGGAAGAAATTGCTGAGCTGCGAGAAGCGATTCAGCAAGGTAACCAGGCTGAGATTCTTGACGAAATGGGTGATGTTATTTTTGCTCAGGTTAACTTAGCCCGGCACCTAGGTGTTAAGGCTGAAATTGCACTACGCTCGACTAATCAGAAGTTTGAGCGGCGTTTTAATCATGTTGAGGCGTGTGTAGAAAGCTCAGGTAAAGGCTGGGATGAGTATGCTTTGGATGAACTTGATCAGTTTTGGGACGAGGCAAAGCAGAAAGGGCTATGAAAATGACATGGGTTGTATTGGCTATCATTGTGATGGCAGGTTTAGGGTACTGGAATTGGCAAAAAGGTCAGGAACAGCTCAGAATTTTAAAAAGTAGCGGTTTTGATGTCACTGACGACCTCAAAGGAGAGCCGCGTTTGGTGGTTAATAGAACAAATAAGAGCGTAGCCTTGGTTAGCGCTAATAATTACCGAGTCATCCTGATGGAGGCTATCACTTCTAGCGAAGTTCTTTATGACAGGGGTGTTCAAATGGATGAGAACTTTCGTATTGAATTGCAGCTAGTGCCTTCTGAGAGCGCTGTAGTGCCAATTATGTATGAGAATGAGACGTTAGCAAGAGCCGCTTTAGATTCGCTGCAGAGCGCTATTCGCTAGCTCAGTGTATAACAATCAGGACGTTAGATAATTTAAACAGTTCCTATTAACTTGCCCCTGACGACTAAAGCCTGATTTGTGCAAAGCTAAAATAATACCTATGCTCTGTTGACTGTGATTAGATTTTCACTAAGGAGTTAGGTATGAATGATCTGCATGAAGCCTTACGCGATGATGTTAGGATGCTGGGCGGCAGTCTTGGACAAACAATAGAGAAACATCACGGCCAAGGCTTTCTTGAGAAAGTTGAACGCGTTCGAAAGCTTGCTAAAGCAGGCCGTAGTGGTACTGAAAGTGATAGAGAGAATCTGCTGACAGAGCTCAAGGGGTTGAGTGAAGATGAAATGCTCCCTGTTGCGCGTGCTTTCACACAATTCCTTAATTTGGCTAATATCGCTGAAGAGCATCACAGAGTGCGTCGGCATCAGGAAATATGCGACTTAGAAGCGACTGACTCTTATGTCCAATTGCTGAAAAAGTTGAAGAAAGAAGGCCTACCCAAAAAACAGATCTTGCAGACATTACAAGAAATGCATGTAGATTTAGTGCTTACCGCACATCCTACTGAAGTGAACCGCCGCACCTTAATTCAAAAATATGATTCCATAACTGATTGTTTACAAGGGTTCGATCGAGGCGAGTCTCAACACCATCGTTTAAATGAATTGATTAGCCAGATTTGGCACACCGATGAAATCCGAAAAATTAGACCTACACCCATAGATGAAGCTAAGTGGGGCTTCGCCGTTATAGAAAATTCATTATGGGAAGCGGTTCCAACATTTTTAAAGCGCTTAGATGGACAGACCCGCGCTATTCTTGGGCAGGGCTTACCGTTGGATTGCTCCCCTGTACGCTTTTCTTCTTGGATGGGAGGCGATCGGGATGGTAACCCTAATGTTACGGCGGTTGTTACCGAAGAGGTGCTGATGCTATCTCGTTGGATGGCTGCTGATCTGTACATAAGAGATATTGATGCCCTGCGTGCTGAATTATCAATGCATAACTGCAATCAAGAGTTACGCGAACAAGTAGGGGATGTTGCTGAGCCTTATCGTCATTTGTTGAGTGCAGTGAGAGACTCTTTGGAATGCACTAAAAACTGGATAAAGCAGCGCTTAGGCAAACCCAGTGCTGATAGTCATGACACCTGTCCAATGCTCACATCAGATCAACTTCTTGATCCCTTAATGTTGTGCCACCGTTCTTTAGTTGAATGTGGAATGGATATCATAGCAGAGGGGCCGCTTGAAGATATTATCAGGCGTATTGGCTGCTTTGGTATGACGCTTGTTAGGTTAGATATTCGACAAAGCTCAGATCGTCATGCTCAAGTGTTTGAAGAGATATCCCAGTTTTATGGGTTGGGTTCATATAACAATTGGACAGAAGAAGGGCGGCAGGCATTTCTATTAAAAGAGCTACAGAGCAAACGGCCACTTATTCCTCACGGCTGGCAGCCATCTCCAGAAGTACGTGAAGTCTTAGATAGCTGTAAAGTTGTTGCCGAAGCTGATCCTGCTTCGTTAGGTTCTTATGTGATTTCAATGGCAAGCCAGCCTTCGGATGTATTGTCAGTAATTTTGTTACTGCGTGAAATGGGTATTAGCCATGATATGCGCGTAGTGCCACTGTTTGAAACATTGGATGATCTCGATAACGCACGTGATTGTATCGATGCCCTGTTATCTGTTCCTTGGTACAAACAATACACTCACGGCCATCAAGAGGTCATGATTGGTTACTCTGATTCATCAAAAGATGCAGGGCAACTGGCAGCGGCCTGGGGACAATTTAAAGCGCAAGAAGCGTTGACACAGCTTTGCCAAGAACACGATGTTCATCTTACTCTGTTTCATGGACGTGGAGGCACCGTTGGGCGTGGCGGTGGCCCTAGTCACACCGCGATACTTGCACAACCACCGGGTTCTGTAGATCGTAGCCTGCGTGTTACTGAGCAAGGGGAGATGATTCGTTTTAAATTTGGCATACCAGAATTAGCGGTTCGAAATTTGGAGCTTTATACGGGAGCGGTGTTGGCTGCAACGCTTTCTCCTGCACCGTTGCCGAAAAATGTTTGGCGTGACCAGATGGAAAAAATGGCAGAAACGGGCCTGCAAGCTTATCGATCAGTAGTACGCCATGATTCGCAGTTTGTACCTTACTTTCGAGCAGTAACCCCGGAACAGGAGTTAAGCAAGTTACCTTTGGGATCTCGTCCAGCGAAACGCAAAGCGGATGGTGGCGTTGAAAGCTTACGTGCTATTCCATGGATTTTTGCTTGGACGCAAATTCGTCTCATGTTGCCCGCGTGGTTAGGTTCAGATACTGCATTGGATACGGCTGTGCGCAATAATGAATTGCCTTTGCTGCATGAAATGTATGAAAAATGGCCATTCTTTCGCTCCTACGTTGATATGCTGGAAATGGTATTGGCAAAAAGTGATACGCGATTAACAGAGTATTATGAATCTCGATTAGTCTCTGAAGAGCTTAAAGTGTTAGGTTCTAGCCTACGGCATCGCTTAGATGTGGCAGTCGAAAAGGTACTGGATATTAAACAGAGTGAAGGTTTGTTAGTGGCTAACCCCGTTATCCAGCAATCAATAGATGTTCGAAACCCTTATATAGACCCGCTACATTTTTTGCAGGCTGAACTGCTTTATCGTGATCGAAATCATCCTGACCAGCGTCTTGAGCATGCTTTAATGGTAACAATGGCGGGTATATCTGCCGGTATGCGTAATACGGGTTAATTTTTGTGCGGGGTTGAGCCAAAGGCAACTTTGGCTTACTCTCGCGTGTCGGTATTTGAAATATATACGCTTTTTAGTTAGATAATTGCCGATTTATACCATTAGTTGGAAGCGATGCTAGTGCTAATGTCGAATTGTCGGCATTTAGATGCCCCAGTATGGTTCTTATCCAATATTGTGTAAGTTGCGTTGAGTTTAAGACGTAAAGAGCGAAACAGACCGCTTATAAATGGTTTGATCGAGTACACTAAAAAATTCATTTTTAATAGTTAGAGCAGAGGACATCCTTAATGCGTATTATTCTTCTTGGCGCACCAGGCGCTGGTAAAGGCACTCAAGCGCAGTACATTACCGAGAAGTACGGTATTCCTCAAATCTCAACTGGCGACATGCTGCGGGCGGCTGTAAAAGCAGGAACGCCTTTAGGTGTTAAAGCCAAAGCAGTAATGGATGCTGGTGAGCTAGTTTCTGATGATCTGATCATTGGGCTAGTTAAAGAGCGTATTAGCGAAGCGGATTGTGAAAACGGTTTCTTGTTTGACGGTTTCCCACGTACTATTCCTCAAGCAGATGCGTTGAAAGATGCTGGCGTGATGATTGATGCAGTTGTTGAAATTGATGTGGCTGATGAAGAAATCATTAAGCGTATGAGCGGTCGTCGTGTTCACCCTGGTTCAGGTCGTACTTACCACCTAGTATTTAACGCTCCAAAAGTGGAAGGTAAGGATGATGTTACTGGTGAAGATCTAGTACAGCGTGCTGATGATGTTGAAAGCATAGTGCGTGATCGCCTACGAATTTACCATGACCAGACAGCACCATTAATTTCATACTACAAAGGCTGGGTTGAAGCGAAGGAAGCTAACGCACCTAAGTATGTTTATGTTGCTGGTGTTGGTAGTGTTAATGATATTCGTGACGGTGTGTTTTCAGGTCTAGCATAGTCGTACTAAATACGCGTACAAATGTTTAATATAAAAGCTGCTTTATGCGGCTTTTTTATTTTAGTCTGTTCAGTGAAAGCAGTGCTGGGTTTTTGGGCGCTTCTTCTGGATAATAGATGCTTTTCATTTTAAGCAGATAATCCACATGTCGGATTCAATAAAAACAGCGGTCATACTGACAAACCTAGGTACGCCAGATAAACCAGAAGCGAGTGCGGTAAAACGTTATCTTCGAGAGTTTCTATCTGATTCTCGTGTTGTCGAAGGAAAAGGCTTAAGACGTATTGCATGGTTAGCTGTTCTTAACTTTATTATTTTAAATTTACGACCACGTAAGGTGGCAAAGTTATATCGCTCTATATGGGAAGATGATTCCCCAATGCGTAAAATCCTGAATGAGCAAGTAACTGAGTTGCAATTACTCTTACAACAGCGTTATGAAACAGCGCCTTGTGTGTTTGCGGGAATGACTTATGGCTCACCAAGCTTAAAGAATCGTTTGGAATCATTGGCCAGTCACGGCTACCAGCGCGTGTTAGTTATCCCTATGTACCCACAATACTCCGCAACGACCACTGCACCGATTTATGATCAGGTGGCTAGGTTTCAGTTAGGCCGCCGTGAAGTACTTGATATTCGTATAGTGAAGTCATTTTATAATCATCCGGCATACATCAACTCTTTGGCTCAAAGTATTCGCTCATTTCGCCAATCGGCACACTCAGCTGATAAGTTAATGTTGTCTTATCATGGTATTCCAAAGGAATACGCCGATAAAGGTGACCCGTATCCGCAGCAATGCCACCAAACATCTGTATTGGTAGCGAAAGCACTAGGGCTTTCTGAAAACGAGTGGGTAACCACCTTTCAATCGCGTTTTGGCCCGGCGCAATGGTTACAGCCTTATACGGACAAAACCTTGGAAAGCCTTGCTCAGAAACAAGTAAAAGCGATTGATGTTGTTTGTCCTGCTTTTACAGCAGACTGTCTTGAAACATTAGAAGAGATAGCTGAAGAAAATAAAGAGGTTTTTCACAAGGCGGGCGGAGAGTCATACCAATATATTCCGGCAGTAAATAGCTCGCAGGCATTCATTGCAGCCCTAATGACCTTAGTTCAAGAGCAAGCCGCGGACTGGCTTAAAGTAGATAATCAAGCAGATGAGAAAAAATAATGCAGTCTGAATTAGTATTCGGTTTTCATGCGGTAAAGACCACGCTCAAATATGATGCGTTTCGAGTTCAGCGTATCATGCTGCTTAAAGGGCGCGAAGATGAGCGTCTTAACCAACTACTTGAAGAAGCAGGAGATATCAGTGTCGAGCGTGTATCAAGACCTAAGCTCGATGAGTTAGCTCAGGGAGGTGTTCATCAAGGTGTTATTGCTTTTTGTAAGCCTATGGAGTCCAAGACTGAGCGCTTTCTTTATCAATTGTTAGATAAGCTAGATGAGGCCCCCTTCCTGCTGGTACTTGATGGTGTAACTGACCCGCATAATTTGGGTGCTTGTTTACGCACAGCGGATGCTGCGGGTGTACATGCGGTCATCGCTCCTAAAGATAAATCGGCCCCGCTTAATGCGACTGTTTCAAAAGTAGCATGTGGTGCAGCTGAAGTAATGCCTTATGTTCAAGTGACTAACCTTGCTCGTACTTTACAGGAGCTGCAGCAAAGAGGTATTTGGATCACGGGCACGGCAGGTGAAGCTAAGCAGATGGTATATCAGGCAAACCTGACGGGGCCTATGGCACTTGTTATGGGCGCTGAAGGTAAGGGAATGCGCAGGCTGACGTGTGAAGGCTGTGATTTCTTAGTTAAAATCCCAATGGCAGGTGAAGTCAGTAGTTTGAATGTATCTGTGGCAACCGGCGTGTGTTTATTTGAGGCAGCAAGGCAGCGTCAGGTATAGTCGATAAACAACGTTACCGGCTCTGAACAGGCTAATTTGTTAAGGATGACATGATGAAACATATTTTAGTGTATGGCGACTCTCTTTCTTGGGGAATTATTCCTAACAGCAGAAAGCGTTTGTCCTTTGATAGGCGCTGGCCTGGCGTGGTTGAAAATCAACTACAAGGTGACGGAGTAACCGTTAGAATAACCGAAAACTGTCTTAATGGTCGCCGCACGGTATGGAGTGACCCTTTTAAAGCAGGCCGTGATGGCTCAGAAGGGTTAGCCCAGCTTATTGAAATAAGTTCTCCTTTATCACTGGTTGTGCTGCTGCTGGGAACAAATGATTTCCAAATTATGCATACCAATAATGCTTGGATGTCTGCGCAGGGTATGTCGAAGCTAATTAATATCATTCGTCAGGCGCCGTTAGAGCCCGGTATGCTTGTACCTGATATCTTAGTGGTAGCTCCGCCAAAAATGCTTGCCCCTAAAGGGCCTGTTGCTGCAAAGTTTGAAGGTGCTGAGCTTAAATGTGTTGGCCTAGCCGAGGCCTTAAAAACTGTTGCTGAAGAACAGCAGGTCTATTTTTATGATTCTGCTGATGTAACAGATGCGAGTAGAGTGGATGGAATACATCTTGACGAGGACCAGCACCAGGTACTGGGAAAAGCATTGGCTGATGTACTCGAGTGTATTCTTGAATTACAGGAGTGATAGGTTAACGTGATTAACATAAGTATGGATGATGTAATTGGGTTAGATGAAGTACTAGAATTGTACTGTGAAAATCATTGGTCTTCTGCTGAAAAACCTGACTTGTTGATGCGTGCGTTACGTAAATCTGATGCTTTAGTGACGGCGCGCCTTGATGGTAAGTTAGTGGGGCTAGCTAATGCTATTTCAGATGGATATTTAGTTGTTTATTACCCTCATATGTTGGTTCATCCTACTTACCACGGTCGGGGAGTCGGCCGTAAATTAATGGAAGCGATGCAAACAAAGTATGCGGGCTTTCATCAGCAAATGTTAACGGCTGATGGTGATGCAGTCGGCTTTTATAAAAGCTTAGGTTTTGAAAAGGCGGGAATGGCAGAAGCAATGTGGATTTATGGTGGTAACGAGCATTGATAACGCCCCCCTGATTACTCCTTTAATCTAGGGGACTGATTTTGAGCTACTGTTTTATTCGTCTAGCTACCGATCACTTCTGTTGTGTGTATAGCAATCATAGCTTCTTCATTTGTCGGTATAACTCTAACAACAACGTTACTGGACTCTTCGCTAACCGTAGCTAGGTTGCCTGTATTGGCTTTATCATTTAGCTTAATGCCTAACCATTGGCTGCGATCTAAAATCCGTTTGCGCAAATCCGCATCGTTTTCACCCACGCCACCGGTAAAGACGATTTGATCTAGCCCTTCCAACGCTGCTGAAAGACGCCCTAGTTCTAATGCGATACGATAAGCCAGCATATCAATAGCTTCTTCTGCTTCAGGTGTATGAGCATTATGTAGGGCTAGCATGTCTGAAGAGACACCAGAGACGCCTAACCAGCCGCTTTCCTGATAGATCATCTTTTCGAGTGCATCTGTGTCCATGTGATGATGGCGTTGCAAATACAGTAGAACACCTGGATCAAGATTTCCGCACCGGCTACCCATAGGTAACCCATCAACAGCAGTAAAGCCCATAGTTGAGGCGATGCTCTTTCCCTGCTTGACTGCGCACATACTGGCACCAGCGCCTAGGTGACAGATAATGGTTTTGGCTACTCTTGCCTCTTCAGAAAGGCTACTCAAATTCTTCTGAATATATTCATAAGACAAGCCATGAAAACCGTATCGTTGTATGCCTTCCTGTGTGAATTTACGAGGAATCGCATAATGACGCTCAACGGCAGGCTGACCTACGTGAAACATGGTATCGAAACAGGCTACTTGTGGCAGTTCTGGAGCCAGAGTGTGGCAAGCTTCGATCAGTAATAAGTTATAAGGTTGGTGTAGGGGTGCGAGTGGAATAAAAGCTTTTAACTGATTTACTTTATGCTTATCAATTAATACAGGGGCGCTGTAGTGCTCGCCACCATGTACAACACGGTGCCCAAAAGCAGTGAGCTTTAAATGGGGGACCTGTTGTGCAAGCCAATCTAATACGGTACTGAGTGATGCCTGATGCCGTTGGGCTTTCTCTATATTACTAAAATCAACTTTTGGAGGTGTAATTTTATTACCAGCGCCATCCGTTAATGTAATGCGAGGTTCACCCATAATATTACCCAGTTTAAACTGATAAATAGGGGTGACCTGACGCTCTCCTGATTTGAAGAGGGAGCACTTGAGACTAGAGGAGCCGCCGTTAATAGTCAGAATTGTTTGCATATTATATTCTTACGATACCGGATGATGAACCATGTGTGATGCCAATGCACAGGAAGCCATACGACCTAAAGGAGTTTCTGCACGGCTAGTCAAAATAATGGGTACTTTAGCGCCCAAGGCGATACCTGCTGACTTTGCATCAGCCAGATAGATTAATTGTTTAGCAATCATATTGGCAGATTCTAGGTCAGGAGCAAGGAGAATATCAGCATCACCTGAAACAGATGAGGTGATGTGCTTATCGATAGCTGCTTGTAAGGAAATTGCATTATCAAACGCCAATGGCCCATCTAATAGAGCGTTGGTGATTTGTCCACGGTCAGCCATTTTACAAAGGCATGCTGCATCGATAGTGCTTGGCATGTAGGCTTTAACTTTTTCTACCGCTGCCAACAGGGCTACTTTAGGTTCTGTTATTCCCAGAGCGCGACAAAAATCGACAGAGTTTTGCACAATATCGCGTTTGGTCATTAGGTTAGGTACGACATTAATAGCCGCATCAGTAATGACTAAGGGCTTATGATAATTGGGAATATCAAAGACAAAAACATGGCTAAGGCGACGTTCAGTACGAATCCCCTTAGTTTTGTGAATAACAGCGCTGATAAGTTCTGAGCTACCTAAGTCACCTTTCATAATAGCTTCGACGTTAGCTTGTCTTGCAAGCTCGCATGCCTTTTCTGCAGCGGCGTGACTGTGCTCTACATCGATAATTTCATAATCAGCAATGTTCAAATTATCTTTTTCTGCGGCAGCTAAAATCTTACTTTTAGGACCGATCAAAACTGGAACAATTAAGTTGTGCTCAGCAGCTTCAATAGCCCCCATCAAACCATTGTGGTCTACAGGGTGGACAACAGCGGTGCGAATGGGGCGAGCTTTAACGGCCTCTTCAATAAAAAACTCAAGCTGATTATGTACAGGAGGCTTTTCTTTAAGGATCATGATCAATTTACCTAAACTCAAGGATTATCCAGTGCTATAAATTCTGGAATGTATTTGTAGTGTAGTACAATGTCACGAATATGACGCGGTGCAACAAATATTTTGGTGACCTATATCATAAAGTCTAATGATTATTATGGTGATGTGAGTTCTGGGTGTTTTGAGAAAGCTTCTAAGTCCATTTTTCCTTGATCTAAAAGAGCGCTGGTTAGTTCGTTTTCTAAAGGCGTTTTAAGATTCCAGACATGCCAATAAAGTGGCACAGATAAATAATATCTTGGATTAATATCAATAAGTTGGCCTGATTTCATATAAGGAATAGCTTGTTGGTCAGGTATCATGCCTGCTGCAAACCCTCGAATAATCATATCGATAAAAGCGCTATATGAAGGCACTCGATGCGTAGGGTAGTCACCAGGTGATAGATCAAAAAAGCGATTTAAATAACGATGTTGCAGTGCATCTTTATGATTATATTCGACAATAGGAGCGTGTATTAAGCTGCTTCTATTGCAGCCATTGGGTAAGTAGCGTTTGATATATTCAGGTGAGGCGAGGCAACGATACACCGCAACGCCTAAAGGGATACAGTGACAACCTTGTAAGGGCGATGAGCTAGAGGTAATACATCCCATTACTTCTCCGCTACGCAGCAGTTGTTGGGTTTGATCTTGGTCGTCAACTTTAAGGTCAAATAGAACATTATGTTGTTTTAAAATAGAGTCAACAGCGGGTAAAAACCAAGTGGCTAGGCTATCAGCATTAACAGCAATTGCTAATCTAATGTGCCCTGACTGTAATACTGGATTAAGCTCTGACATCACTTCATTTTGTAGCATTTCTATTTGGCGATAGTGCTTTAGCAATGCTTGCCCAGCTTGTGTAGGGCAGATGGGGTGCGAGCGAATGAGTAATGTTTGCCCAACCATTTCTTCTAATTGTTTGATACGTTGCGAAACAGCTGACTGTGTAATATGAAGACGTAATGCTGCTCTATCGAAGTTTTGCTCTTCAATAACAGTAGAAAGCGCTTTAAGCTGTTTATAATCAATCATAAGAATTTCTAATTAAATATTAAAATCATTAGTTTTTATTAATTCTATTCCTCATGCACCATATCTACCAGTCTTAACTCAGGGAAAAAACATGATTTTTTTCATAGCTAAAGGTTATATGGCAGCAGCTGCATTAATCATCGCGTTAGGAGCACAGAATGCTTTTGTGTTAGCTCAAGGCGTAAAGCGCCAGCATCACTGGCCTGTAGCAGCTACTTGCTTTCTTGTTGATGCGATCTTAATTAGTCTAGGAATGGTGGGTGCTGGTGTTGTCATTCAGCACTGGCCCAATGCTCTTACCGTAATACAGATAGGAGGTTTTATTTTCTTGTTTGGCTATGGGTTTTTCGCTTTTAGAGCATTTTTGTCGCCAGTAGCGTTAACTGCAAGCCAAGCAAAAGGGGACTTGAAATCGGCGCTGATAACAACATTGGCCGTTAGTTGTTTAAACCCACATGTATATTTGGATACAGTCGTTCTACTAGGCAGCTTGGGTAATCAATTTGTCGGGAGTGAAAAGTACAGCTTTTGGATAGGAGCGATATTAGCTTCGTTCTCGTGGTTTGTTTTGTTAACACTATTAGCAAAAGGATTATCTCCTTGGTTAGGAAAGCCTTCGATATGGCGTTGGGTAGAAGCGTTGGTGGGGCTAATGATGTGGACGATTGCTGCTTGGTTATTCAGTGAGTTGCTGGGCTGATATTAGAGTGACGTGTGATGGGTTGTATAAGTGGGCATAAATAAAAAAAGCCCACGTATGTGGGCCTTAAAAGGGAAGTTAAACGTGCTTAGATAGCAACGCCTAATGATTTCAATGTGTTGATTGTTAGCTGGCCAGAAGCCATGCCTTTAGCTTTTTGGTAAGAATTAACAGCAGCCATTGTACCGCGGCCTAATACACCATCGATACTACCTGGGTTATAACCTTTAGCTTTTAGAGCACGCTGAAGATCACGGATTAGGCTAGGCTGAGTGTTTGTTTCGCAAAGAATAGAGCGCCACTCTAGGTATGCATCACTAACTTTTGCACGTTTCTCAACTGTTTTGTACTCAGCAGGAATAGCGATAGCAGTTTGCTGTGCTGCTTTAGTTAGTTTACGAACCTTAATAGTTTTGTATACAGCAGGAACAACGATCTTGCGAGTTGCGGCAGGCTGGTCAACTACACGACGAGAAATTGTCTGGCTTTTACCAGGTACAGCAACTGTTTTAACAGATTCAGGTGCAATCATGACTGTTTTTGTAACAGTTTTGTATACAGCTGGTACTTCAACTAAACACATGATTTCGCCAGTCCCAGCATCAACTTTCTGGATTGGGCCTGTGCCTTTCTTCCATTCAGTGTGCGCAGGGCGTACTAGAATTTTTTCTGTTACTGTTTTGTATTTTGCAGGTACACGAACAAGCTGTTCAGATGCTTCAGCAACTTCAATTGTTTCTGTTACATTTCTGTAAGTAGCTGGGACAACTTCAAGACGTTCGTAAGCATCTTTTACTAAAACACGCTGCTCAACATAACCGTATTTAGGCGCTGTTGTTTCAATACGCTGGCCTGCTGCACGAACCTGAACAGTTTCTGATGCCATAGTGTACTTAGCAGGAATAACAACGCGTGCATAACACTCGCCCGCTTTAGGGTTTGGTGGTAGCAAGCTAGTTGTTTGGCTTTCACGAGTGAGGCGTGCAATTTCAGATTCTAGCTGAGAAGTATCGCCTTGTGCGTTTCTGACAGAAGCTAGTTCTTGTTGAAGAGATTTGTACTCAGAAGAATCTTTAATATCCATCTGAGCAGAGTTGTTAGTAGCTGAGCAGCCTGATAGTACTGCAATAGCTAGAGCTGAAACGGTGAAAGTAAAAATTTGCTTTTTCATGACAGACTTCCCTGCGCATTAATATTTTTGGGGTAGGAGAAGTCTATACATATTTTAATGAAGGAAATATGAATGGAATTGTTCATATTTTGTTCATTTTTTCCTTTAAAAACATTTAAATAGGTTGTTTTAGGGCTGCTTGATAAGGAGGCCAACCTAGGGCTTTTCCAGCGAGAACATGTAGGTGAATATGATAAACAGTTTGTCCGCCATGGCTATTACAGTTAAAGACAGTTCGGTATCCGTCTTCTGCAACACCTTGATCTTTAGCGATTTTACTTGCGCTCATCAACATGTGCCCGACCAGCTCACGATCACCTTCTTCGATGTCATTTAGGGTGCTGATATGCTTTTTAGGAATGACTAAAAAATGCACTGGAGCTTGTGGGTTAATATCATTAAAGGCAATAACGTGTTCGTCTTCATAAATAATTTGCGCAGGAATTTCTTTATTAGTTATTTTACAAAAAAGGCAATCCATTATTTATTCTCTGTTTTTACGTTAATGTAAGCGGTAGCAGTAGTACCGCTACCGTGTTTGGAAGTACATCAGAGGTTGAGTATAGCTAGGTGGGTTAGTAGAGCTCAAGCTTCTCTTTTGGTGGACAATGAAAACTGGCTGCCGTTGCTTTTTCGGGCGTGACCGATTCTAGGTGAACATCGAACCCCCATAGCGTATGGATATGCTTTAGTACCTCCTCAGTATCTTCTCCGAGTGGTTGTTTATTATGCATGAAGTGCCGCAATGTGAGTGAGCGGTTACCACGTACATCAACGTCATATATTTGAATGTTAGGTTCTCTATTTCCTAAGTTGTATTGCGCTGCAAGTTCTTCACGGATTTTTCGATAACCCGTTTCATTATGAATAGCAGAGACTTTTAGTACGGGTTGCTCTGAATCATCAACAATGGAAAAAAGTTTTAGCTCCCTGATAAGGTGTGGCGATAAAAATTGTTGTATGAAGCTTTCATCTTTAAAATTTCGCATGGCATGGTCGAGTGTTTCTTGCCAGTTGCTACCGGCAATGTCTGGAAACCATTCATAGTCTTCAGGTGTTGGTTTTTCGCAAATTCGCCTTATATCCTGCATCATATTATAACCAAGCGTATAAGGGTTTATACCGGAGAAGTGCGGGTTATCAAATGAGGGTTGATAGACCACACTACTATGAGAGTGAAGGAACTCCATCATAAAGCCATCATTTACCAAGCCTTCATCATATAGCTGGTGTAGCAGTGTGTGATGCCAAAAACAGGCCCAGCCTTCATTCATAACTTGGGTTTGTTTTTGTGGATAAAAGTATTGTGCGATTTTGCGTACAATGCGCACAATCTCTCGTTGCCAGGGTTCGAGTAAAGGTGCATTTTTTTCGATGAAGTAGAGAATGTTTTCTTCTGGCTCAGATGGATAACGTGCTTGTTGAGTGGCTGTGTCATCTTCATCTTTTTTAGGAATGGTATTCCACAACTGATTTATATGGCGTTGGTTATATTCTTCACGAGCGTTGACGCGCTCTTTTTCTTCTTCAGCTGTTAATGGTTTTGGGCGCAGGTAACGATTAACGCCATAATTCATTAAGGCATGGCTGGCATCAAGGAGTGATTCTACTTCATCAATGCCATGACGCTCCTCGCATTGTGCTATATAACGCTTGGCGAATACTAGGTAGTCCACAATGGCAGAGGCGTCTGTCCAAGTTTGGAATAAATAGTTACCTTTAAAGAAAGAGTTATGTCCGTAACAGGCGTGCGCAATAACGAGCGCCTGCATGGTCATGGTGTTCTCTTCCATCAAATAAGCGATGCAGGGGTTGGAGTTGATGACGATTTCGTATGCTAGCCCCATCTGGCCACGTTTATAGCGTTGTTCTGTTTCCACAAATTGTTTACCGTATGACCAATGATGGTAATTAAGGGGCATCCCAACAGATGCATAGGCGTCCATCATCTGCTCAGATGTAATCACTTCAATTTGGTTTGGGTAGGTATCTAAGCCGAAGTCCGCTGCAATGCGGCCAATCTCTCGATCGTAGGCTTCAATAAGCTCAAAGGTCCATTCTGCACCGGTTGAAATAGGCGGTTTTTTCATGCGGCCCCCTTAGTCTTACGCTCAAATAGTCGACGGAAAACGGGAAAGATATCAGCTACATCTTCGATGTGTTGCATTGCAAATTGTTCAGGGTGTTGCTGGTGGGTTTCTTGGTACTCATTCCACAGGTTTTGGTGTGGCCCATTGGTTATTTCTACGTAGGCGTAATACTGAACCAGCGGTAATATTTTTTCGCTAAGAAGTTTGCTGCATCGTTGTGAGTCGCCATCCCAGTTATCGCCATCAGATGCTTGAGCCACGTAAATATTCCAGTCACTACGAGGGTAGCGCTCTTGAAGAATATCTGCTGTGAGTTCCAGGGCACTAGAAACAATCGTACCGCCGGTTTCACGTGAGTAGAAAAACTCTTCTTCATCTACTTCTTTTGCATGCGTGTGATGTCGTACAAAAACTACTTCGATCTGTTTGTAGTTTCGCGTTAAAAATAGATATAAAAGAATAAAGAAGCGCTTAGCAATCTCTTTGATAGATTGTGTCATAGAGCCTGAAACATCCATGATGCAAAACATCACAGCTTTGCTGGAAGGAACGGGAGTTTTTACAATGTTGTTGTAGCGCAAATCAAAATCATCAATAAACGGGATGCGTTTTTTGTTGATGTCCAGAGTTTTGATCTGTTCTTGTAAAGCATGTATTTTTTGGCTGTTCTCATCACTAATAGATTCTTTTTCCAGCGCCCATAATTGCTTTTTTAATTCTCTTATTTCGTCTCTATCAGAACCCGAAAGGGCAATGCGTCGAGCATGTGCTGCTCTGAGTGAGCGAACAATGTTCAGTTTGTCTGGTGAGCCTGCTTGCGTGAATCCTGCTCGGTGAGTTTCAAACTGTGTGGTATCCATCAGTTGTTTTTTTACCAAGTAGGGGAGTTCTAACCCATCAAACATAAAGTCTAGAAACTCTTCTTGGTTGATAGAGAAAGAAAAGTCATCTTCTCCTTCACCTTGATTACTGGCTTGTCCTTGACCTGCGCCACCACCGCCTCCTCCTTGAGGACGTTGAAATTCATCACCAGTGTCGAACTCTTTGTTACCAGGGTAGACGCGTGTTTGTTTACCTCCTTGGCCATGATGAAGCATGGGTTCAGAGGTACCTTTGCGGGGGATTGTAATCTCTCCCCCGCGGTCCATGTCTTGAATAGAACGTTTTTTGATCGATTCTTCAACAGCGTGTTTTATCTGTTTTTTATATCGGCGAAGAAAGCGCTGTCGATTGACAGCACTTTTCTTTTTACTATTGAGACGGCGATCAATGATGTAACTCATGTTCCGTACTCCTTCTCGGCGAGAAACCGAATTCTGTTACTGGGATTTTCTAACGCGGATATACCATTCAGATAACAAGCGTACTTGTTTCTCTGTATAGCCTCGTTCGGTCATCCGTTGCACAAATTCGCCATGCTTATTCTGCTCATCACTAGAGCCTTTCGCATTGAAAGAGATGACGGGTAGTAAGTCCTCAGTGTTGGAGAACATTTTTTTCTCGATAACGGAGCGCATTTTTTCATAGCTTGACCACGATGGGTTGTTACCATCGTTGCTGGCACGAGCACGTAATACGAAGTTAACAATTTCATGACGGAAATCTTTTGGATTACTAATGCCGGCAGGTTTCTCAATCTTCTCTAGTTCTTCGCTGATGGCCTGACGGTTAAGAATGTCGCCAGTTTCGGGGTCACGGTATTCCTGATCCTGAATCCAGAAATCAGCATAGGTGACGTATCGATCAAAAATATTTTGGCCGTACTCAGAATACGACTCTAGGTAGGCTGTTTGAATCTCTTTGCCCAAAAGTTCAATATATTTGGGTGCAATATATTCTTTTATGAAACCAATATATTTTTCTTGAACTTCAGGAGCAAATTGTTGCTGTTCTATCTCACGTTCTAATACATACATTAAATGAACAGGGTTAGCGGCGACTTCAGAAGGGTCAAAGTTGAAGACTTTTGAAAGAATCTTGAAGGCAAAACGGGTAGATAAGCCTTTCATTCCTTCATCAACACCGGCAAGGTCTTTATATTCCTGCATTGATTTTGCTTTGGGGTCAGTGTCTTTCAGGTTTTCACCGTTATAAACACGCATTTTTGAATAAAGATTAGAATTTTCTGGTTCTTTCATGCGGGATAGTACAGAAAACTGCGCTAGCATATTTAGTGTGTCTGGAGCGCAAGGCGCTGCGTGTAAAGAACTGTTTTCTAAGAGCTTCTCGTATATTTTTATCTCTTCAGAAATACGTGTGCAATAAGGCACTTTGACAATATAAACTCGGTCAATAAAGGCCTCGTTAGTTTTATTGTTTTTAAATGTCTGCCACTCGGACTCATTGGAGTGAGCTAGGATAATACCGTCATAAGGGATGGCTCCCATTCCTTCGGTACTATTGTAGTTACCTTCTTGAGTGGCTGTTAAGAGAGGGTGAAGCACTTTTATCGGTGCTTTAAACATCTCAACAAACTCCATGACCCCTTGGTTCGCATGGCAAAGCGCACCCGAGAAGCTATAGGCATCTGGGTCATGTTGTGGAAATTCTTCTAGCTTACGGATATCAACCTTACCGACAAGACAGGAAATATCTTGATTGTTTTCATCGCCGGGTTCGGTTTTTGCAATAGCAGTCTGGTTTAAAATAGAGGGATATAATTTGACGACTTTAAACTTAGATATATCCCCTCCATATTCATGCAAGCGTTTTACTGCCCAGGGCGACATGATGCCTTTTAAATAGCGGTGCGGAATATTAAACTCTTCTTCAAGAATTACGGAGTCTTCTTCAGGGTTGAATAACCCTAGTGGAGACTCAAAAACTGGCGATCCTTTGATAGCATAGAAAGGAATCTTTTCCATTAGATGTTTCAGACGTTCAGCAAGTGAAGATTTACCGCCACCCACAGGGCCTAATAGATAAAGAATCTGTTTACGCTCTTCAAGTCCTTGAGCGGCATGGCGGAAGTAAGAAACAACGTTTTCTATGGCGTCTTCAGTACCATAAAATTCATGAAATGCTGGATAGAGTTTCATTACCTTATTGGAAAAAATACGGCTTAGACGAGGGTCTTTTGCGGTATCAATTAGCTCAGGCTCCCCTATTGCTTGCAGCATCCTTTCTGCGGCACTGGCGTATGTCATAGGGTCAGTTTTGCAGAGCTCAAGATACTCCGTGAGAGACATTTCTTCCTGTATTGTAGCGGTATAGCGCGATTTATAATTCTCAAAGATACCCATTACATTCACCTTTATGTTTGCTGGCGAGCTGGTCAAGGCGCTGAATAGAAAAGCTTTATTTTGAAGCACCTATAATTTCAGTGTAGCTCACACTTTACATTTATATTCGCTAATTTTTAGACCTTTTGTCTAAGCTCTTGGTTTCATTTTAGTTTAAGTTATCTTCTAACGAACGTATGAAAACACTTAAAAAACGAGCTGCTTCGCCCCCTGTAGCGACTCTGTGGTCAAAAGTTAGAGAGATTGGTAATACTTTTCCAATCTCTATCTTTCCGTTACGTACAACGGCCTCATTTCGGATTACACCTGCGCCAATAATAGCCACCTGTGGCGGTACAATGATGGGAGTAGCGTACCGGCCAGCCATAGTGCCGAAGTTGGTTAATGTAATCGTTGCCCCCTGTAGCTCTGCTGCAGGAATAGTTCTGGCGAGTACATCGCTACGTAATTGGTCAAGGCCTTCGCGTAGTGCTGTTTCTGAGCGCCCTGCAATATTCCTTAACACCGGTACAAATAGGCCTTTATCTGTATCAACAGCAACGCCGAGGTCAATATGCTGGTGCTGGCGTAATGTCAGTTGCTGACCATCAAACCAGCTATTAAGAATAGGTTCGTGCTGGCACGCAGCAGCAATCGCTTGGATAAGACGCATCGTAATATCCGCTTTAGCCGGCCAGTGACTAATGTGTGCATCTTCAAAAAGAGAAACGGGCACTATTTGGGCGTGTGCTTGGCTCATGTTGATGGCCATATGTTTACGAACGCCCTTTAAGCGCTCTGGTGCACCAAAAGTTTTGTTAAAGCGAGCAGCGTGCTCAACATCATGGGTACTTATCGTGCCTTGTTGGCCTGAGCCTTTAATGGTGTCAAGATCAATGTCTAAGCGATTAGCTAATGCTCGTATTGCAGGAGTCGCTCGTTGTTGTCTATGAGCAAGAGAGCTGGGCGATGCTCCAATAATAAAGGTGTCCTCCTGACTCGCTGTCTCTGCGGTCACTAGAGACCCAACAACGGTGCCTGCATCTTCTTCCTTATCATCGCTAATAAACTCGACCAAAGGCTCTCCTGTATGAACTGTATCGCCTTCAGCACCAAAAAGGTGGGCGATGATTCCTGTCTGAGGAGAGGGAACGTCAATGACTGCTTTTGCTGTTTCAACAGAAACCAATAGCTGATCTTCATCAACATGGTCACCTTCGCTGACATGCCATTCGAGAATATCCGCTTCTGGCAGTCCTTCGCCTAGGTCCGGTAATTTAAAGTATTTCATATTATGCGAACTCCATCGTGCGTTTTGCAGCGTCGATAATCTGTATTGTCAGGGGCATGTATTGATCTTCTAGTCGAAAATAAGGCATGACAGTGTCGTAACCTGCGACACGGGCGACTGGCGCGCGTAAATCCATCAGTGCCTCGCTTGCTAATAGGCTGGCAATTTCCGAACCCACAGAACAGCTTAAAGGAGCCTCTTGAATAATGACGCACCGGCCAGTTTTACCGACAGAGGCTAAAATGGTTTCTCGGTCGAGTGGGTTCATAGAGGCCACATCGATGACTTCGCATTGGATGCCTTCATCAGCCAAGTGGTCTGCCGCTTCTAGTGTTTCTTTGATCATCGCCCCCCAGCTGATTAAGCTAATATCAGCGCCTTCGCGCAAAGTGAAGCAGGTATCTAAAGGCAGTGCTTGGCCATTATCTTCAACGATTTGATTCTGACTTCGGTATATACGTTTGGGTTCGAGGAATATGACAGGGTCAGGGTTTTGTATGGCTGACAACAGCAATCCATAGGCACGTTGTGGTGACGAGGGTATGACAACTCTTAGGCCTGGTATTTGTGCAAAGATGGCTTCGGTGCTTTCGGAGTGGTGCTCAGGTGCATGAATACCTCCGCCATAAGGTGCACGAATAACAAGCGGGCAACTGAGGCGACCACGGGTCCTGTTGCGTAGGCGGGCAGCATGACAAATGATGTGTTCCATTGCGGGAAAAATAAAACCCAGAAACTGAATTTCTGCTATTGGTTTTAAGCCTTGGGCAGCCATACCTATGGATAACCCTGCAATCATATTCTCGGCGAGAGGTGTGTCCATCACGCGTTTCATACCAAAGCTTTCTTTTAGGCCAATAGTGGCACGAAAAACACCGCCGTTTGTACCGACATCTTCGCCCAGTAATACCACGTCATCATCATTTCTCATGGCATGATGCAACGCTAAATTGATGGCTTCTACCATGCAAATGGCTTGTTGAGTGCTCATTATGATACCCCCTTATCGCTTCTAGCAATGGCGATTTCTCTTTGCTTTTTGAGCTGCAAGGGTAGTTCAGCATATAGATAGTCAAACATTGCACTTGCAGGTTGGGGAGACGTTTCTAAGTACTGATCCACAGCTTCTTGTATGAGTGTTGTGGTGTGTTGTAACCACTGTGTTTCATTGCTTTCATTCCACCATCCTTGAGCATGTAAGTAATCACGTAAACGCTTGATAGGTTCTTTGTCCCAACCTGTTTTCAGCGCGTCCGGGTGACGGTAACGGGTCGCGTCGTCAGCGGTGGTGTGATCAGATAAACGATAACTAACCGCTTCGATGAGAGTGGGCCCTTTTCCTTCACGTGCTCGTATTAATGCTTGCTCCACACTTTGGTGAAGAGCAATAACATCATTGCCATCTACCTGCTCGCCTCGAATGCCCGCTCCGAGCGCCTTTTGGGCAAGCGTTGGGGCAATTGACTGTAATGCACGAGGTACAGAAATCGCCCATTGATTGTTATTAATGATAAATACAACAGGCAGCTGCCAGACTCCGGCAACGTTTAATGCTTCCATGAAGTCACCTTTGGAAGTGGCGCCATCACCTAGCATAGAAACAGTTGCACGTTGTTGGTCGCGGATTTTTATAGCACTGGCGACACCGCAAGCATGAAGGCATTGGGTGGCGATGGGTACACAGTTCGGGAAGTCTTCTCCCTGTGCGGGTGAACTATTGCCTCTTTCATCACCACCCCAATAGAGTAGAACCTCTGATAATTTCATGCCTCGGACCATCTGCATGGCATGGTTGCGATAGTAAGGCACCAATACATCTTCTTTTTTCATCAAAGACGCAGTGACAACGTCGATGGCTTCACAGCCTGCAGAGGATGCGTAAGTGCCGAGCTGTCCGGTTCGTTGTAAAGCGATGGCCTTGTTATCGAATTGTCGAGCAATCACCATTTGTTGGTAATAACGTACCAGTGTTTCATCAATGAGCGCCCACTCAGGAAGTGTATTAACAACCTCGCTCTGTTCGTCCATATATTGATAAAAAGGAATCTGTCCTTCAAAGGAAATGCTCATAAGTTAGCCCTCTTATCTGTTTTTGCCACAGCACTTGCACGGTTTAAAATAGCCTCCGCCTTTTGGTTGGCTAGGGCGAAAGGTGGAATTGAACTGGAGTGAGACGATAGCAAAAGGTCGGTCAGCGTGGTGCCAATTGTTGTTACTTGGTGGTGGATTGTTTGCGTGTTTTCGCCGGCATGAGTGAGAGCAACAAAGATCAGACCTCCACTATTAACGATATAGTCAGGTAAGTAGAGAATGTCTCGCTGATGAAGTGAATAGCCATCTTTAGGGCTGTTTAGCTGGTTGTTGGCTGAGCCTACAATAATTTGTGCTTTGATTGTGCCGATGGTTCTTTCATTGAGTATTGCACCTAAACCACAAGGGCAGAAAATATCGACATCGGCGGTATATATATCATCAGGGGCTACTGCGGTTGCATGGAACTCGTCAACGGCAGCTTTTATCAAATTATTATTAATATCGGTAACAGTTAGATGCGCGCCTTCAAGTGATAAATGTGAGGCAACAGCCATACCGACATGCCCCAATCCTTGAATAGAAACGCGGGTGCCCTCTAGATCACCCTTACCAAACAGGTATTTGACTGCAGCTTTCATGCTTTGGATTACACCCAGGGCGGTGTATGGCGAAGGGTCACCTGAACTGTTTGTGCAGGTCACCCCGTGGGTGCTTTGTGCAATAGCATCCATATCTGAGGTTAACGTGCCGCTATCCATAGCAGTGATGTAGCGGCCTTGAAGTTGTTCGATGCACTGGCCAAATGAGCGCATTAACGCTTGACGATCAAACTCTTTATTGGGAAGCATAATGACTGACTTTCCACCGCCATGTGGCAAACCTGCTAAGGCTGCTTTGTAGCTCATTCCTTTGGCTAAAGTTAGGGCGTCCTTTATTGCATCGTCACTACTAGAGTACGGAATGAAGCGACAGCCACCAATCGCAGGGCCAAGAGTCGTTGAATGGATGGCAATGATCGCTTGTAAGCTAGTTGCCGCATCGTGATATAAGTGCAGATCCGAGGTGCCTACGTATTCCATCTGGGTAAACATAACGGGATCCTCCGTTGTAGTTAACTGTGGAAATCAGGTTGTTTAATACATCCGCTTTTTTTAATGCTTATTATCTGGATAGCACAATTCGCAGGAAAGTTCCGCCAGTATTTAATTATTATGTTTTTAGATTGATGTTTATTTTGCGTCGCAAAAAATATACAAATTAGCGGCTTAGATAAGCTAATTCACTGTAATAAGGGATATTTAGCTAAAATATTGTGCATTGAAGCAAATTTAAATAAATTTTAGAAAATTAAAAGAAACTGAAGACTCTGAATGTTTGAGTATGCTGGTCGATAAAGTACAATTATTAGTAATAAAAATGTAAAGATGATCGGCTGTACTAGAATATAAGTGGTACATTACGAGTTAATAATTATTTTTGTTCAACGTGATTCGGGTTATTCATGCGCAAGCTTAAAACAATGGTACTTAACTCTGTTCTTTGCGGCTCTTTTCTATTGAGCTCCTTGCCGTTGCACGCAGCATCGGATTACGGCATCTCTGAAGGTAATGAAGAGCTATTGTTAAAAGGCTTGGAGTCCCTAGCTTCTCAGCAATTTGATACAGCGTTATCGCAGTTTAAAGAGCTGACGATCAAACGTCCCGACTTTCGTTTGGCGCAGTTGGTATACGCTGATTTGATGGCGTCTCAAGCTAACCCTTTGGGGCAAATTGGTAGTGAAAGAATTCAAAAAAAGAAAGAGATAAACGGCCTTATTGATGAAGCACGTGCTCGGTTATTGATTAATAAAGATAAACCAAGAGTTGGATTGATTCCTAGTAGCTTGATAAAAATGAGTGACGATCAAAAATACCTGATTGCTATTGATACAAAATTCTCTCGGTTATTTGTTTTTGAAAATCGCCAAGGTGTACCAACACTGATAAAAGATTACTACGCATCTTATGGGCGTGGCGGCACTGAAAAAACTAAAAGAGGTGATTTAAAAACACCGCTTGGTGTTTATTTTGTAACGAATCGTTTTTTTGATTCGCGCCTTCCTGAGCGTTATGGCTCTGGAGCATTACCTATAAATTACCCAAACGTATGGGATTCACGCAAGGGGCGTACGGGAAGTGGAATATGGGTACATGGGTCTCCTGTGGATACGTATAGCCGCCCACCAAAAGCGAGTGAAGGTTGCATTTCGCTGACAAATCCAGACTTTATTGACCTTGATAAACTGATTGATATAAAGAACACGCCTGTTTTGATTGGTAGTGACTTTAAATGGATTGATCAAAAAAATTGGATTGCTCAACAAAATGAAATTCAGCAGTATGTAGAGCAATGGCGTGTTGACTGGGAAAGCCAAGAGCATAGTCGCTATATCACTCATTACTCTAAAAAATACAGTGATGGTGTTCGTAACTACCAAGCGTATTCTGACTATAAGAAACGTATTAACGCTAGCAAAGAGTTTATTAAAGTTGATTTGAAGGACATAAGCCTTTTCCGTTACCCAAATGACCCTAACCTGATGGTGGCTACCTTTAACCAGAATTATGAATCAAATAATTATGCCGGCGAGTCTGTAAAGCGCCAGTATTGGGTTAAAGAAGAAGGGCAGTGGAAAATCGCTTACGAAGGTAAGCCTTCCAAAGGTAAGCCATAAGAAGTGCTGCGTATTGTTTCAATTATCATTGTGCTTAGAGAGATGAATGACACGTGGTCTAGTTTTTAATTCCAGCCCTTTGTACTCGCAGGATTCATCAACCAAAGAAGCTTTAAAAGCGCATTGGTTGATGCAGGCTCTGCCCGATTTTGGCATTGTTCAATTAACAGGTAGTAGGGCTGATAATATACAAGCAGAGTTTGAGCGTGCGCTTGGGTGCACCGTTCAGCATTGGTATTCTTCGGAGTCGTTTTCCTGCTTTGCCGAGTTATTAGCCGATACATTAAGTATCTCAACTACTGATCATGCTTATCTTCAGCATAGTTTGCGAAAATGGGCAGAAAACGATGGCGTGTTGTGGTTAGTTGTTGATGGGGAGACTCTTTCAAATGAGCTCCTAATGCAAATAAAAGAGTATGCTCCCTTGTCAAAGAAAGGGCAGTTTGCGATTCGTATATTGCTTAAAATATCTGATGAAAAACTCCATTCTAAAGTATGTCAACCACTCTTAAGTGCTGTTCACGAACGTGTAGGCGGGCCTGATTTTTCTCATCCGTCACTCCTTCATACTTCCAGCAGCTCATCTAGGTTGCTGTATAAGCCTTCAGTACTTTTTCGCTACAAGGCTTCAGTATTATGGTTTATTAGTGTGACGACTATTGCAGTAGGGGTCCTCTCTGCAACGCAAAATAAACCTGTGCCTGTACAGGAAGTAGCGACTGAAAAGGTGCTTGAAATAGAGAGTGTTAAGCTGTTGGAAGAGCAGAAGCCTATGGCTATTCTAGAACCTATTCCGCAAAATGAAGCTCTGAAAGTTTCTTCATTCATAAAGCAGTGGTCGGCTGCATGGCAGGCGCAAAGTATTGATAAGTACTTCTCTATGTACGCACAAGGCTATTCTGCATACAGTTACATGTTGCCAGATGAATGGAGGTTATGGCGTCAAGACAGGTTGAAGCAGCCCACTTGGATTAGTATTGAGATTGGGCCTGTCGACCTTGTTCGCGTAACTAAGGATGAGTTTCGTGCTTCATTCTGGCAGCTGTATCGTTCAGATGGCTATCAAGATGACACGTTAAAGGTGATGTCGATAAGAGAAGAGGGTGGTATCTTGAAAATAATAGGCGAAACCAATCAAGAGGTTCGCCTATTATCAAAAGAGTGATCTTTAAAGAGAGCGCTCTTCTTTGATGCGCCATGCGTTGTTAACACGAGTTAACAGGATCTGCTTTTTAGATGTGTCTTTAAAAGTATTGGATTGATATGTTTGCTTAAACGTCACTTTAGCCGTGTCAGCATTGATGAGGCTAGTGCGGATATTATTTAGCTTAACCTTGATAAATGTTGGCTTTGTTAAACGTTGGTTGCGCTGTGTTTGCCATGCATTATTTGATAATCCATTTAAAGGGCGAAAACCAGTTGTATAAGCGTTCAAATAGCCCGATACATTCTGCTTAGACCATGCCGAAGCCCAGCTGTTAACGTGGCTTACCGCTTCTTGTACCAACTGCTTTGTATTAATCGGTTTAACTGGCGTTGATGCTTCAACGATGACGGGGGCTTTAATGTTGGGTACTTCGGTCATTGCTTTAGCTACGACAGGCTTTTTAGCAACAGGCTTTGTGATGGGGGGGGTAGCAACAACAGGTTTTTTCGGTGCGGGTTGCGCGACTGTGTTAGCGGGCACTGCTTTTATTGCTGCTAATGTATCGTTAGATACTATCGTGCTGGATTGGTAGTTTAAAGCCGGTGTGTTGTTACCAGAGGTTCGTCGTAACATGACTAATTGAGGTGCGCTGTTCTTCTCGTTTAAATCCAAAGCGCGGTTATAAGCTTGTGAGGCAACAGTCGCATATAGCTCACGCAAGTTTTGATGTACCTGAGCATATGTCGGATGAGTGCTGAATGCTTTTAGTAATGTCTCAATAGCGCGGCCATTGTCGCCTTGGCCTGCATAAAGAACAGCCAAGTTGTTATACACTTCTGGCGAGCTAGGGTAGCGGGCAATGGTGTTTTTTAGCAGTGCTTCTGCTTCTTTGAATTGCCCCATATTATTCAATACGAGGCTCTTTGTTAGCTTACCTTCAAGACTATCTGGGTGAGTGGCTAAAAAACTGTTAACGGCAGACATCGCAGCGCGATGGTTATTCTCTCGCGACATTGCCTCAATACGCATCAACTCAGGGTCAGTAGCTGATGGGTTTCTAACGGCAATGCCCTGAGGAGTGACGGCAGAGGGTGGGTTAGATATGTTCTTTGCAGTACCTGTTGGTTCTTGTTCTTGCTGAAGCCATGCTTTGATTTCGGCAAGCTTACCTTCCATCCAGGCTTCATCAGTTGATGGTAAAGCTTTAACGTCGATCATTTTTCTATCAGGGATCTGCTTATCCTGGTCGCAGGTGTAATCAGTGCTAAAGCCACCGTTACGGCAGTATTCACTGGTGCTAGCATCTTGGCTGTCTGCGCTGCAACCAGTAGTGGTCATAGTGGCAGCAATAAATAGAGCAATAGGTGTAAGTTTAATATCCATGAATCGCTGTCTTAATCCGCTGAAGTGATCGCTTGATGTTTGTGCCATTATCGAAAAATGTAAATAACTGGCATAACCTATGTTGTATCAATTATAACCTGAATATTCAGATTATGCGTAGCGTCTGAAAGTATAGACAATTTTGCTTAATGGGTTGTTAATTTAGTAAAAACTAACTGTAAAAAAGCCACTCGAAAGTGGCTTTTAATCGATCAGATTATGACTGCTCTCTGGCAATAGCCCGGTATGCAATATCTGTTCTAAAATAAGCATCTTTCCAGCTGACTTTTTCTAGTAGCTGGTAAGCGCGTTGTTGGGCTTGTGTCACGCTATCGCCCAATGCTGTGACGCATAGTACACGCCCGCCTGCTGTAACAACATTGCCATCAACTTCTTTAGTACCCGCGTGGAATACTTTCGTTCCTTCAGGAGTAGAAGAGGGTAGTGAAATAATGTCGCCTTTTTTATAGTCACCAGGGTAGCCACCGGCTGCCATTACAACGCCTACTGCGCTTCTTGGGTCCCAGTCTGCTGTTGTTGTATCGAGCTTCTTAGCTAAAGCGGCCTGGCATAATTCAACAATGCTGCTTTTTAATCGAAGCATGATAGGTTGAGTTTCTGGATCACCAAAGCGACAGTTGTACTCAATCACTTTAGGCGTGCCGTCTGCCATGATCATCAGTCCAGCGTAAAGAAACCCTGTGTACTCATTGTCTTCTGCTTTCATGCCGTTAACTGTTGGCATGATCACTTCATTCATAACGCGTTGATGGATATCCGGCGTAACTACTGGAGCAGGTGAGTATGCACCCATACCGCCAGTGTTTGGACCAGTATCAGCATTGCCAACACGTTTATGGTCTTGGCTGGTGGCCATACTAAGTACATTGTCGCCATCAACCATAACGATGAAAGAGGCTTCCTCACCATCAAGAAACTCTTCAATAACAACGCGGCTACCGGCATCGCCGAATACGTTATCGGCTAGCATATCGCGAATAGCGGCTTCTGCTTCATCTAATGTCATCGCAACGATAACACCTTTACCCGCGGCTAAGCCGTCAGCTTTAATGACAATCGGAGCGCCTTTTTCGCGAACATAAGCAAGAGCAGGTTCGATCTCAGTAAAGTTCTGATACCAGCCAGTAGGGATGCTGTGGCGTGCTAAAAAGTCCTTTGTGAAAGCTTTAGAGCCTTCAAGTTGAGCTGCGCCTGCTGTCGGGCCAAAAATAGCTAAACCAGCATCACGGAAACTATCAACAACCCCAGCAACCAGTGGTGCTTCAGGGCCAACAATGGTGAGGTCAATCGCGTTGCTTTTAGCAAATTCGATCAAACCATCAATGTCCATTACATCAATAGCGACATTACTCATTTTGTCTTCTAGAGCGGTTGCCGCGTTACCTGGAGCAATAAAAATTTCGCTCACACGGGTGTCTTTTGCAGCAGACCAAGCCAGTGCATGTTCACGTCCGCCAGAACCAATAATCAATACTTTCATCTGAATCTACTCTTGTTGTCCTGTGCAGCCCGAAAACTGCACTGACGTTAACGATTAATGGCGAAAGTGGCGCATGCCAGTAAAGACCATTGCCATGCCAGCTTCATTGGCAGCATCAATAACTTCTTGGTCGCGCATTGACCCACCTGGCTGAATAACCGCTTTAATACCAGCAGCAGCCGCGGCATCGATGCCGTCTCTGAAGGGGAAGAATGCATCAGATGCCATAACGGAACCTTTTACTTCTAAACCTTCATCTGCTGCTTTAATGCCTGCAATTTTGGCGCTATATACGCGACTCATTTGACCTGCGCCTATGCCGATGGTTTGGCCATTTTTGGCGTAAACGATGGCGTTTGATTTAACAAACTTAGCAACTTCCCAGCAGAATAGTAGGTCGCGAATCTCTTGTTCAGTAGGAGCAACCTTAGTAACAATTTTTAATTCAGAAGCGTTAACCATACCCATGTCACGGTCTTGGACGAGTAGGCCGCCATTAACGCGCTTGTAGTCAAAACCATGTGATCGTTCAGAATCCCATTCGCCACATTCTAATAAGCGAACATTCGGCTTAGCTGCGATGATATCTGATGCTGCTTGTGTCACTTTTGGCGCAATGATCACTTCTACAAACTGACGATCAACAATGGCTTGAGCCGTGGTTGCATCAAGCTCACGGTTGAAGGCAATAATGCCCCCGAATGCAGATGTTGGGTCTGTCTGGAAAGCCAGGTTATATGCGCTCAGAAGGTCGTTACCAACAGCAACACCGCAAGGGTTAGCATGTTTAACAATAACGCACGCTGGTTCACGGAATGGTTTCACACATTCCAAGGCCGCATCAGTATCTGCAACGTTATTGTAAGAAAGTGCTTTACCTTGTAGTTGGCGAGCAGTGGCTACAGATGCTTCGACTGGGTTGCTCTCAACGTAGAAGGCTGCGCGCTGGTGAGGGTTTTCACCGTATCGCATGTCCTGCGCTTTAATGAACTGAGTGTTAAATGTTCTAGGGAAAGTGGCAGGATCTTCAATATCGTCGCTTTCAACAATAGCGCCTAGGTAATTAGCAATCATGCCATCGTATGCAGCAGTATGCTCAAATGCTTGTACGGCTAAGTCAAAGCGAGTCTTGTGCGACAAGCCTTTGTTAGTAGTAAGCTCTTCAAGTACTACTTCATAGCTATTAGCGTTAACAACGATAGCAACATCTTTATGGTTTTTAGCAGCAGAGCGAACCATGGTAGGGCCGCCAATATCAATGTTCTCGATAGCAAGTGCTAGGTCGCAATCAGGACGTGCTATGGTTTCTTGAAACGGGTAAAGATTGACGATTACCATATCAATTGGATTGATACCGTGCTCGTTCATGATGGCATCATCTTTACCGCGACGACCTAAAATGCCGCCGTGAACTTTGGGGTGCAGAGTTTTTACACGCCCATCCATCATTTCAGGAAAGCCGGTGTAGTCGGACACTTCAACTGCAGGAATTTGGTTATCACACAGAAGTTTGTATGTTCCACCTGTTGAAAGAATTTCTACGCCTTGTGCTTGTAGCGCACGTGCGAACTCAATGATTCCGGTTTTATCTGAGACACTAATAAGTGCTCGACGAATAGGAGTGTAGTTTTGCTCAGCCATTGGTAATGTCACTATCGTTGGAAATGAAAAAAATTACAGTAAGCCGTATTGTTTCAGCTTCTTGCGTAGAGTGCCGCGGTTAAGACCGAGTAACTCGGAGGCTTTGGTCTGATTGTCTTTGGTATATGCCATCACTGTTTCAAATAATGGAGCTTCGATTTCTGCTAATACCATTTGGTAAACATCAGTAACAGGCTGGCCATCTAACTGTTTAAAGTAATGCCCCAGCGATGTATGAACACTGTCGCGTAACGTTTGGTGTTGTGTCTCTTCCTGAGATCCTGTTGTTCTGGTAAAAGCTATTGTTGAGTTTTCTTTAATATCCACAGTACTTATATACCTATACCCATTGACTTGAATCAGGCAGCAGCAATTGTCACATGAGCCAGTTTAAAATATTGCTCGATAGCGGCTACCTGTTCGACTGCTGATTCCAGTTGGTTGAAGTGAGCGCGAAAAGATACGCCTTTTGGCTGGTGATGCAAGTACCAACCAACATGTTTTCGGGCTATCCTAACGCCTAAATATTCACCATAGAATTGATGTAAAGCGGCAACATGCGAAAGAAGAGTGTCTTGAACTTCTTTTAATGCAGGCTTCTCTAATCGCTCGTTATGGCGGAGATAATGATCGATCTCCTTAAAAATCCATGGGTTCCCTTGTGCTGTTCTGCCAATCATAACGGCATCTGCGCCGGTGTGATTTAATACTTCTTTTGCTTTTTCAGGAGATGAAATGTCGCCATTAGCAAACAGAGGTATTTCAATAATTTTTCTGACTTTCGCTATTGTGTCGTACTCGGCTTCGCCTTTGTAGCCACAGGCTCTGGTTCTTCCATGAATGGCGAGTGCTTGAATGCCTGAATCTTCGGCCATACGAGCGACTGTTTCGGCGTTCTTTTGGTCAGTTGACCAGCCTGTACGAATTTTAAGAGTCACCGGAATATCTACCGCGCTGACGACTGCTTGTAAAATGGACAGCACTAGGGGTTCATCTTTTAATAAAGCTGATCCTGCCGCTTTATTACAGACTTTTTTTGCAGGGCAGCCCATATTGATATCAATAATCTGAGCGCCTCGTTCTGCGTTCATGCGAGCAGCTTCTGCCATCATCAGAGGGTCGCCACCGGCAATTTGTACCGAACGAGGTTCATCTTCGCCAGCATGGTTAAGCCGGTGAGCTGACTTGCGGCTATTCCATAAGCGAGTATCAGAGGTCACCATTTCGGATACAACAAGACCTGCACCTAAGCGGCGGCATAGCTGTCGAAAGGGTTGGTCAGTAACGCCAGCCATAGGAGCAAGGATCACTTGGCTGTCGATGTTGTAGGGACCGATTTGGAACATGACATGCCTTAGTTGTCAGAAACAATAGTTAACCACTCTCCATAAAGGACAGTGAAATGTTTATTCAAGGGAAGGGCGTAATGATACTCCATTTGCGCCTGAGGCTCCAAGACGTTTTGATGATTTTTTGATCATTTTGGTTTTTGTGAATAAGCAGCGTTTTAGTTGAAAAGCAGGTTCAACTGGTAGCCAACAGCTCGACGACCGGGAGCCATTAGGTCGATCTGAATTTGAATGGGTTGTTCACTAGGCATTAGTCGTTCAGGGAATAGAGAGGTATTTATATATTCCTCAACAGCTAAGGTGCGCTGAGATGTTGTGCGGCCTTTTATATCAGTAAAGAGTAATTGTAATGTAGGAAAGGGTTGCGAAAAATGGGCAGTATTTTCAAGCAATACAGAGACACGAATTGCGTCACTCAGTTCTTCGTGCGGTTGGATGATAAGTTTTTTATTAAGAATAAGTTGAGGCGCTTTTTTAGTAGGTAAGGGTAACTCAGCAAGCTCATAAAGCGTTTTGTAAACAGGTCTTAGTAAATCTTTTTGGGTCCACTGATCCTGTTTGAACCAAAGTAGTTGGCTGATGAGGAGCGCAATCAGTGCGGCGATGCAGAGGTCGGTTATATATCGAAAAGGAGAGAGCGTTGTAACAACGACTTCTTCATGTAGCTCAGTATCGATCTGGGGAATGTTAAGCGATGTGGTACGCGATGCTGCTATTTTTGAATTTTCCTTTTGGAGTATGCCTTGGCTTAATGATTGTTTGGGCTGTATGGGAGTGCTGGTTGGGGTTGGCTTTTTTGTTTGGGTGCGCGTTTTGTTACTGTCAATTTTATGAGGTTTTTGATCGATAGTTTCATTGGCTTGTTTGGGTGGGTTTACTACCGATGGTTTAAGTGCAGATGTTTTAGCTACGGATGGTTTGCTAATGTGGTCAATAGGTGTTGCATTAAAAACGTGCAAGCAGCTGCCGCAACGCACCATGCCGGCAGCTACTTTAAGCTGCCCTGTGGTAACGTTGAAGTGGGTTTTGCAGGCTGGACAGCAAGTGTTTATAGAGCTTTCATTCATCGCTTCCTGCCGGTAATGCGAATCCATTCTTCCCGTTCACAAACGGGGTCTAAATCAAACCACTCACCATAGGTTTTTTGAATTTCTTCAGCTTGTTGGTTTAATAAACCGGATAATGCGATGAGTCCACCTTGGCGCACACGTTTAGCTAGCGTAGGTGCTAATGCGGTTAGTGGTCCTGCTAAAATATTAGCGACCAGCACATCGGTTTCAACTTGTGGTGCATTTTCAGGAAAATAAACATCCATAAGCTTATTTGGCAGCTTGTTACGCTGTAAATTATCGCGAGTGGCCTGTAATGCTTGTGGGTCAATATCAACAGAAGTAACGTGGGTTGAGCCAAGCAACAAAGAAGCTATGCCTAAAATGCCTGAACCACAGCCGTAATCAGTGACCGTTTTATTATCAAGTTCTTGGCTATCTAGCCACTCAAGACAAAGCGCAGTAGTTGGGTGTGTGCCTGTGCCAAAGGCTAATCCTGGGTCAAGCATTAGGTTGACTGCTTTAGGGTCAGGAACATCTCTCCAGCTTGGGCATATCCATAAACGCTTACCAAACTGCATGGGATGGTAGTTTTTCATCCACTCACGTTCCCAGTCTTTGTCTTCCAATATTTCAGCTTTGAAAGGAGGGAAGGGCGAGTTATCAAAAATTTGCTTATGTGCTTGTCTAATAAAATCTTCAGTTATTTGAACGTCGTGTTCGGCCGCAAATAAACCAGTAATGGTGGTGTGTTGCCATAGAGGAGTAGTGCCCAAATCTGGCTCAAAAATAGGCTGATCTGCGCTGTCTTCGTAAGTAACAGCGGCGCATCCTGCAGCCAGGAGAATATCTTCGAATTGTTCTGATAATTCGGGTTTGATTTCCATTTTGAGTTGAAGCCAGGGCATAGTATCTAAAATCCTCAGTCGAACGGTTAGGGTAAAGTTTTGTTCAAAGATTCCTTTGTGAGAACAAAAAAGCCCGCTGTGCGGGCTTTAAAAGTGAAAATGGATATTTACATATCTAGTTTCTTTTCAAGATAATGAATATTCATACCGCCTTCCATAAAGTGGGCGTCACGAACAATCTCTTGATGCAAGCCGATATTGGTGCGAATACCTTCAACCAGCATTTCATCTAATGCGTTTTTCATACGGGTAAGAGCCGTTTCGCGGTCTTCTCCATAAGTTATGAGCTTAGCGATGAGTGAATCGTAATGTGGTGGCACTGTGTAGCCATCATATAAGTGAGAATCAACACGTACGCCGTTACCACCAGGCGCATGAAAATGAACAACCTTTCCTGGGCTTGGTAAGAATGTTTTAGCATCTTCAGCATTGATACGACATTCAAATGAATGCCCGCGTGCAACAATATCTTCTTGCTTATAAGAAAGCGGAAGGCCTGCCGCAATGCGTAGCTGTTCTTTTACGATATCAACGCCAGTAATCATCTCTGTTACTGGATGTTCAACCTGAACACGGGTGTTCATTTCGATGAAGTAAAAACCACCGTTCTCGTATAAGAACTCAAAAGTGCCAGCGCCACGATAACCAATCTTGATACAAGCATCTACGCAAGACTGTAAAACCTGACGACGTGCTTCAGGATCAATTTGTGGTGCTGGTGCTTCTTCAACAACTTTTTGATGACGGCGTTGCATTGAGCAGTCGCGATCATAAAGGTGGATCGCATTGCCTTGGCCGTCTGCTAATACCTGAATCTCCACGTGACGTGGGTTTTCAAGGAATTTTTCCATGTAAACAGTTGCGTCGCCAAAAGCTGCTGCGGCTTCAGATTGTGTCACGTGAATGGAGCTAATGAGTGATGCTTCTGAATGAACCACGCGCATGCCGCGACCACCGCCGCCTGATGCTGCCTTGATAATGACTGGGTAGCCAATACGTTTAGCAATAGCGTGAATCTTGTCAGGGTCAGTTGGCAATGCACCATCAGAACCAGGAACCGTAGGTACACCCGCTTCTCTCATGGCTGCAATGGCAGAAACTTTGTCACCCATTTTGCGAATAACATCGCCAGTAGGGCCGATAAATACAAAGCCTGACTGCTCTACTTGGTCTGCAAATGCAGCGTTTTCAGCTAAGAAGCCATACCCTGGGTGGATAGCGGTAGCATCAGTAACTTCTGCTGCGCTTATAATTGCAGGGATATTTAGGTAGCTCTTTGCTGAGGACGCAGGGCCAATACAAACAGCCTGATCGGCCAGTCGTACATGCATAAGGTCGCGGTCTGGCTGAGAATGGATGGCAACGGTTTTTATGCCGAGCTCTTTACAGGCTCTCAGAATGCGCAGAGCAATCTCGCCACGGTTGGCAATAACAACTTTTTCCAGCATCTGGTTAAGTTCCTTTAGCTATATTCGGGCAATTAAACAATAGTGACCAATGGCTGATCAAACTCTACTGGCTGGCCATCTTCGATCAAAATAGCTTCAACAACACCTGATTTGTCAGCTTCAATCTGATTCATCATTTTCATAGCTTCGACGATACAGATAACTTCACCGGCTTTAACATGTTGGCCTACTTCGATGAACGCAGGTGAGCTAGGCGATGCTGAACGGTAGAAAGTTCCGACCATTGGCGAGCAGACCACGTGGCCATTAGGCTTAGCTTCTGTTGGCGCCGCTGCCACTGGTGCAGCAGGAGCTGCTACAGGTGCAGGAGCATAGCCTTGAGGAGCCATAGGCATTGCATATTGTGGCTGAACGCTAGAGGCACGGCTGATACGTACCGACTCTTCGCCTTCTTTGATTTCGATTTCGTTAATATCGGATTCTTCCAGAAGTTCAATCAGCTTTTTTACTTTGCGGATGTCCATTCTAATCTCATTCTCTCAATATAAAGCGGGATACAAATTCGCTTTGTGTTCGGGTTCAGGTGATTTCTGTCAGTTTTATTGCAGAACTCAACGCATAATTATAGCCATCAACTCCTAAACCACAAATAACGCCTTTGGCGACATCTGATAGGTAGGAGTGGTGTCGAAAGGTTTCACGAGCATGTACGTTTGATAAATGGACTTCGATAAAAGGGATATCGACCCCTAATAACGCATCTCTGATCGCTACACTCGTATGAGTATAGGCGGCCGGATTAATAATGATGAAGTCCACCTTGTCTTCGCGAGCTTGATGAATTCTATCAATGAGTGCCGATTCGGCATTGCTTTGAAAGTAATCAAGCTCATGGCCCGCAAGTAATGCTCTCTGTCGCAAATCTATCTCTACTTCTTGTAGCGTCGTTGAACCATAGACTTCAGGTTCGCGGGTGCCCAATAAATTAAGATTAGGGCCGTTTAGAAGTAGAAATTTGGACATTGATTAATGCCTTATCTGCAGTGAGTTCATGATGTTTGTAAACTGGTTAGGTAGTTTGCATGAAAGCTGAATGACTGTCCAGAAATTGGTTGTTTATTTGCAGGATTGCAGCCGTTAGACGACGTTCGTCGCTATTTTATTTGTAGTGACTGCTAATGCCTGATTAATTCAGGGGGTATTAATATTAAGTTTAGAGAGCCTTCGTACCTCATTAGCCTTATTGATTATAGTGTCTAAATGAGTAATAGTGCGGTGCAGCACAGAAAGATTACGGTTTCAGGTTAAATGAGAGGTGGTTTTGGATAAGTTACAGCAGATCTGGTTAGCCTTTTGGGATGCTTTAAGCGCAAAAATTGGCGGTGGTAGAATTTTCAAAGGTTTTTTGTCATTCGTTGTTATTTATCTCTTAATTGCCGGAGCGGTAGGGATTTATTGGAGCTGGGAGCCAGACCCAATAGAAGTGCAAGCTATCAGCACGGAGAATCCAGTGACGGGTGTGGGTACAACCGGTGCGTTGGTGAGCATTGTGCAAACGCTGCTAGAAAAACCAGGTGGCTACCTGAGTAATGACCGAACACCTCCAGGTGTATGGCTGGATAATATGCATAATTGGGAGTTTGGTGTATTGGTTCAGGCGCGTGATATGGCCAGAGCAATGCGTAAAGACTTCAGCCGTTCGCAGTCACAGTCAACAGAAGATACTGATCTGGCCTCTGCTGAGCCGATGTTGAACTTCAACAACAATAGTTGGTTGTTCCCATCAACAGAAGCTGAGTACAAAAAAGCGCTAAAAGGCTTAAATAGCTATTACGTGCGCTTGCAAGACCCTCAGCAGCAAGATGCGCAGTTCTATGCGCGTGCTGATAACTTAAATAACTGGTTGGGTGATGTTAGTACCCGCCTAGGTAGTTTGTCTCAGCGTTTGAGTGCTAGTGTTGGCCAAAAACGTTTGAATACTGATTTAGCAGGCGATGAGTCGGCTCAGCAATCGACTTCTTCAGATCAGGATATAGAGATCAAGACATCTTGGTTTGAGCTGGATGACGTATTTTATGAAGCGCGCGGCACTTCATGGGCACTTATTCAATTATTGAAAGGTATCGAGCAAGACTTTGGGCCTGCACTGGATAAGAAAAATGCACGAGTAAGCTTGATGCAGATTGTCCGTGAGCTTGAGTCAACACAGGGAGCTATTTGGAGTCCAATGATTCTAAATGGTAATGAGTTTGGGTTTCTGGCAAATCATTCATTGGTAATGGCGTCTTATATTTCACGTGCAAACGCCGCTATTATTGATCTTCGTGAATTGCTGTCTCAGGGATAATAATAAGGAAAAGTTAATGATACGCGTTGTTTTTAACCAGAAAGGCGGTGTAGGTAAATCCAGTATCACATCCAATTTAGCAGCTATAAGCGCCGCTAAAGGTTTGAAAACGTTGGTGATTGATCTAGACCCACAGTGTAATTCTACTCAGTATATTTATGGTGCTGGGAGTGATGAGTTAACGCAGGACATGAAAGCCTTTTTTGAACAAACATTAACTTTTCAATTAAAGCCTCAGGGAGCAGAAGCATTTATTCATGCAACACCTTATGAAAATTTGTTTCTTATCCCGGCGAGTCCCGATGTTGCTGACCTTCAGACTAAGCTAGAAACTAAGCATAAAATCTATAAGTTAAAGGAAGCGCTCGAAAAGCTGGAAGATTTCGATGCAGTGTATATCGATACTCCGCCGGCTTTTAACTTCTTTACATTGTCGGCGCTGGTGGCTGCTGAACGTTGTTTGATCCCGTTTGATTGTGATGAGTTTGCTCGTCATGCACTGTATTCACTACTGGATAATGTGAATGAGACACGCATGGATCACAATGAAGCCTTAGAGGTTGAAGGCATTGTGGTTAATCAGTTTCAGCCAAGAGCATCATTACCAAGAAAAATGGTAACAGAGCTTCAGGCAGAAGATTTGCCGGTGCTAAATGCTAAGATATCGTCATCCGTTAAAATGCGAGAGTCGCACAACGTATCCATACCTTTAGTGCATTATGCGCCTAAGCATAAGTTGACTCAGGAATTTGTAGACTTGTTTAACGAGTTACACCCTTAAGCTTATTAAGAGCTAAACAAAAAAACGGAGCCCTAGGCTCCGTTTTTTATGGTGTGTATTTTTTCTGACGTTACATGCCTTTTACAGCAAAGATGCCAGGGGCGTTGCGCCAGTATCCGTGGTAATCCATGCCGTAACCAAAGATATACCGATCTTCGACTTCCAATCCTACAAAATCAGCCTTCAAATCTTCGCGTGCTTTACGGTCATGGAGCTTATTAACCAGTACCGCAGAGTGGACTTCAGTCGCACCATTTTTATGACAGTAATCGATAATCTCTGCCAATGTGTGGCCTTCATCGAGAATATCATCAAGAATCAAAACGGGGCGGCCATTAAAGTCGATCATGGGAGCGACTTTCCATTCTAGCTCGTGTCCAGATGTTCCATTGCGATAGCGAGTCGCGTGCATGTAACTTGCCTCTAAAGGAAAATCTAACTTTGTGATGAGCTTGCCACCAATAACCAGACCGCCATTCATTACCGTAAACACTACCGGATTTCGCTCGGCTAAGGATGAAGTGATCGCTTCGGCCATGTTGCTTATAGCAGTTTCAACCGCGTCTTCGTTGAAGAGAAGGTCGGCTTCACTATAGATTTTTTTAATATGGTCAATATCTGTCTTAGGCATACTGGTGATCACTATCGGCTACTCATAAATAAGCATTTTGAATGGAATAATAGAAAATTCTGCTCAAACGATACTGACCAAAGAGAAAAAGGGCAAGTTCCAGTCATCAAATCATGACATTAGAGTCAGGTTTCGTTACTCTTTCGACCTATGGATAACGAATAGATCAAGGTGCCTGGAAGCGCACCGAACAGTGAGAAGAAATTATGAGCGTCCTCGAGATAAAACACCCGTTAGTGCGTCACAAATTAAGTTTAATGCGTGTAGCCACCGTCAGTACTAGAAGTTTTCGACAGTTAGCTGCAGAAGTGGGCGCTCTTTTGACCTATGAAGCAACCAAAGACCTCGAGCTAGAAGAGCACAATATTGAAGGCTGGTGTGGTCCTATTAAAGGGGAGCAGATTAAAGGGAAGAAGTTCACAGTAGTGCCTATCCTACGTGCAGGTATCGGTATGCTAGATGGCGTATTGGATCTTGTTCCTAGTGCAAAGATTAGCGTAGTGGGTTTGTATCGTGATGAAGAAACACTAGAACCTGTGCCTTATTTTGAAAAACTTGCACATGATATTGAAGAGCGTATGGCACTGATTGTTGACCCTATGTTGGCGACAGGCGGTTCGATGATCGCAACCATAGATATGCTTAAAGCAGCAGGGTGCACCAGCATTCGGGCGCTTATTTTGGTGGCTGCACCAGAAGGCATAGCAAAGGTGCAAGCTGCGCATCCTGATGTTGATATTTATACCGCTTCAATTGATAGTCATTTGAATGATAACGGCTACATTATTCCGGGCTTAGGCGATGCTGGCGATAAAATATTTGGTACAAAATAATGAACTCAAATGAACCTATGTGGAAGAACGCCTTAGCGGGTTCTCAAATGTTATTTGTGGCTTTTGGTGCTCTAGTATTAATGCCACTGTTAACCGGCATGGATCCTAGCGTGGCATTGTTTACTGCCGGCTTAGGTACCTTGCTGTTTCAGTTTGTTACCAAGCGCAGTATTCCTATATTTTTGGCGTCTTCTTTTGCCTTTATTGCACCAATTCTCTACAGCGTACAAACTTGGGGTATGTCGGACACACTCGGTGGTTTGTTAGCCGCGGGTATTGTTTACATGCTGTTGGGTGCACTGGTTAAGCTAAGAGGTGTGGGTTTCTTACATCGCTTAATGCCGCCTGTTGTAACGGGCCCCGTTATCATGGTGATTGGGCTTGGTTTAGCACCGGTTGCTGTGAATATGGCGATGGGTAAAACCGGTGATGGCGCTATCGAGCTGTTTCCCTATGTGGATGCGATGATCGTTTCCATGAGCGCTTTGTTTACAACGCTGATTGTGGCGTCTTATGCAAAAGGTATCTTTCGCCTTATTCCCATTCTATTTGGTGTGCTAGTGGGTTATTCGGTTGCCGCTTTTATGGGTATGGTGAATCTGGATGCTGTCAATGCGGCGCCTTTGTTGGCCGTTCCTGAGTTTGTTTTCCCAACGCTTAATTGGGCAACTATTCTGTTTATGATACCGGTATCGATAGCGCCTGCTATTGAGCATGTTGGCGATGTGCTGGCTATCAGTAATGTGACAGGTAAAGATTACGTTAAAAAGCCTGGTTTGCATCGCACCTTGTTTGGTGATGGTTTGGCAACTTCTGCTGCCGCTATGTTAGGCGGGCCACCAAACACAACCTACTCAGAAGTAACTGGTGCCGTGATGCTGACGAAAACCTTTAACCCTGTTGTTATGACATGGGCGGCCGTCATCGCTATTCTGATGGCGCTTGTGGCTAAGTTTGGTGCTGCTTTGCAGACCATACCTGCGCCAGTGATGGGTGGTATTCTTATCTTACTATTTGGCTCGATTGCGGCAGTGGGTTTGAATACGCTTATTAAAGCGCGTGTGGATCTAACCCAGCAGCGTAACCTAGTCATTGTTGCTACCGTACTAGTATTCGGTATTGGTGGAATGGCGATTGGTGGAAATGATTTTAGCTTGCAGGGCATTAGCTTGTGCGGCGTTGTAGCGATTCTTTTGAACTTGATCTTGCCTAAAGAGCAGCCAGAAAGCGATGACCTACACGAGGAGAAAGCAGTTGTGGATGATCTGATTGATCATGCTCGCTAAGCTTATGTATTAGCTTTTCAGTATCTCTTTAAAACCCTGCCTTTGCAGGGTTTTTTATTGGGAATAATAAATCAGTACTCAAGTACCATAGTCAGGCTTATGCAAAGGAGTTACCGTTTTTAGTAAGCATATCAAAATGTTTCTAAGCAAGGTGGCAGGCTATGTTTGGCTTAACGGTGAGTAATAAAGTACTTGGTACATTGTTCATTTTCTTGAGTGGTTTTACCGTGAATACGGTGTGGGCTGCATCCCAAGAGGCATTGGCAGCATCTGCATTACAGGGTGTTAAGTCCGTGGCGTTGTTGGACAAAAATGGCCAACGTACAGTGATTGGCTCCATAACTTTTACTCAAAAAAAGGGCGGTAGCGAATATCAATTAACGCTTGAGCGTGAGCAGTTTCGCGATTACTTTCTCTCTATGAAAGAGATGAAATGCTTAGAAGGCCCTGAGCTTTGGTGCCATCTGGCTTACCCTTATGAGCAGCCGCATAAGGTGACTGTGGATAACCTTACCTGGCTGGAGCATGACCTGCTCTTTATGTTTAAGACTCCCAAAGAGTTTGGTGCTAATTTTTGGAATGGTATCTACTACAAAATGCAGGTCGAGAATGGCATTATTAAGGGTGAAGCACAGGCTGTTGATCTAAATGTTCTGGCATCTCCACCAGATGATCTTAGCGTACCTCCGGTAGGTGAAGCAGAGCTTGACGAAGTTGACAGAGATAAGCGCTGGTTGCCGATGATTGAAATCCGCTAACGAGCGTCGTATTACACGAATAGATGTTTACAGAAGATGCGACTACCTTGCATCTTCTTTCCTCGTAAGAGTATGATTTTACGCTATTGTTAATAAAACATTCCGTACCCTTACAAAGAGCTTTTCGTTTGAGTAGCAAAATTCCTCGTTATCAGCAAATCAAAAACTTCATTCTTGATGCGATTGAGAAAGGAGATTACCTCCCTCACAGCCAGATTCCAACTGAGCATGCGTTGGCAGATCAGTTTGCTGTTAGCAGGATGACCGTTAACAAAGCCATTCGTGATTTAGTACAAGTCGGCTTGTTGATTCGTACTGCGGGACAAGGCACTTATGTCACAGACCTAAAAGCGGAGTCTCCACTACAAAATATTAACAATATTGCTGATGAAGTGCGCAGCCGTGGGCGTCAATACCACAGTGTGGTGGTTCGCCTAGAAGAGCAAATTGCTCATGAGTGGGTAGCTGTGCAGCTGGGTGTGAGGGTTGGATCGCCTGTTTTTCACTCTCTGATTGTTCATTACGAAGATAAGATGCCGCTGCAATTAGAAGAGCGCTATATTAATCCAGACTGGGCACCAGAATACCTTGCTCAGGATTTTACTCAGTGCACACCGAACGAGTACCTAAACCAGAATTGCCCGCTGACCGATGTTGAGCATATTGTTGAAGCTATTATGCCCGATGCCACTGTGGCTGAATTGTTAGAGATGAAGCAAACAGAACCGTGTTTGTTATTACAGCGTAGAACCTGGTCTAAACAACACCTGATTAGTTTTGCGCAGTTAACACACCCGGGTAGCCGTTATAAGTTGCGTTCTCAAGCCCACCTTTAGACCTTCTTTCTAAAATAATTATTTGTATATACAAATACACCTCTAGTCCTTTATTTCTATGGTGAAACATAGAGAGTAGGGCTTGTTTATGTCATCTTTTGATCATTTTTAAGCACCTTCTAATTTGACGCCTAGGTTTATCTGTTGTATTTGTATATACAAATGATTTTTTGCGACGATAAATGATAATGAATGACTTTTGTGACGCCGACAAAATTTGGCTCGATCTTGATCTAGTAACGATGTCGAACAGCGCCGCTAGCTCTAACCTTGCTGCCAGCTCTGATGGTTGTTCTCAGGGATATGGTTGTTCTCAGGGATATGGTGTGCAGAAGAGTATGGCGTTGGCGGTTAAAAACGGCCGTATCAGTGCCATAGCGCCAATGATTGATATGGATAAGGCGTTATTTCTCAAAGCTAACATTGCAGGGCGTGGAGGCTGGATGACACCAGGGTTGATTGATTGCCATTCACACCTAGTGTTTGCAGGCAGCCGTGCTCAGGAATTTGAGCAGCGTTTGCAAGGTGTACCGTATGAGCAGATAGCAAGAGAGGGCGGAGGAATTCTCTCTACGGTACGCGCTACTCGTGGAGCATCCGAACAGCAGTTATTTGATTTAGCCGTACCACGCTTGCAAGCCTTGATGAGTGAAGGTGTTGCGACGCTAGAGATTAAATCAGGTTATGGTTTAACACTTAAAGATGAACTCAAAATGCTACGTGTTGCACGCCAGCTAGGGGAAGCTTTCCCTGTACAAGTGCGTACCACATTGCTGGGGGCACACGCGCTCCCGCCCGAGTTTGTAGCTAATAGCGATGCTTATATTGATCTGGTGTGTGAGCAGATGATACCGGCGGCGGCTGAGCAAAAGCTCGCCGATGCTGTGGATGTCTTCTGTGAAGGGATAGGTTTTTCGCCCGTACAATGTGAGCGAGTATTTAAAGCGGCTAAAAACTATGGCCTTGCGATTAAAGGTCATACCGAACAGTTATCAGACTTAAAAGGTTCGCAATTAGCGGCCAACTACGGGGCATTATCAGTGGATCATTTGGAATACCTTGATGCTGCTGCATTACAGCCCTTAGTAGAGAATGGCACGGTTGCTGTGTTGTTGCCGGGGGCTTTCTATTTTCTGCGTGAAACAAAGTTGCCGCCTATCCAAGCATTACGTAATGCCGGTATTCCTATGGCCATTGCGACAGATTTTAACCCCGGCACCTCTCCTTTGGCCTCTTTGCGATTAATGATGAACATGGCTTGCACCTTGTTTCGGTTAACACCAGAAGAAGCCTTGGCTGGCGTAACTTGCCATGCAGCAAAAGCACTGGGGTTGTCTGACGACAGCGGGCGGCTAGTGGTAGGTGCGCCTGCTGACATGCTGCTATGGGATATAAAACATCCCTCAGAGCTAGCCTATCAAATAGGCGTGCCTGCCCTTAAACAGCGTATCTATCAGGGAGAAACTTCTTATGTTTAAAGTACCCGATATGAGTGTTTGGATTGGCCGCGAAGACTCCCTAGAAGGCGATTTAGGTGCGCGTTGGCACCAGCAAGTGAGCGCTTGGCATGAGGGGGCAGAACCCGGTGTTGCTTTGTTTGGTTTTCCTTGCGAGCAAGGTGTGGCACGTAACTTAGGGCGTATCGGTGCCAAAGTAGGCCCGCTGGCGATCCGGCGAGCCTTGGCATCCCACGCATGGCACATGACAAAGCCTGTTTATGATGCTGGAGATATCCGTTGTGATGATTGTGATTTGGAATCGGCACAACAGCAGTTAGGTGATTGCGTAAAGCGCTTATTAGAAGACCAGCAGTTCCCTGTAGTAATGGGAGGTGGCCATGAGGTGGCCTATGGCAGCTGGCAAGGGCTTAACCTTTTTGCACGTGAGCAAGCAAAACTCCCTGTTATTGGCATTATCAACTTTGATGCGCATTTTGATCTGCGCTCTTATGAGCAAGTGGGCAGCTCAGGGACTCCATTCAAACAGATAGCTGATCAATGCAAAGCACAAAATACACCGTTTCATTATTGTTGTTTGGGTGTTGCTCAAAGTGCTAATACGCAAGCGTTGTTTAAGCGTGCAGATGCACTCGGTGTGAGCTATCGCTTGGACGAGCAGATGGGCGTTGCCTGTTTAACAGAGGCTCAACAACAGCTCGCAGAATTTATCAAAGAGTGCGACTGGCTGTATTTGACCATTGATCTTGATGTATTACCTGCGGCAGTAGCACCAGGGGTAAGTGCCCCGGCTGCCAGAGGTGTTGAGCTAGAAGTACTTGAAGCATTGATAACCGACATAAAAGCCAGTGGCAAGTTGAAACTGGCTGACATCGCCGAACTTAATCCACAACTCGATATTGATCAGCACACAGCACGAACGGCTGCACGTTTGCTGGGTTTGATCGCCCGCTAATAGATTAAATAATAAAAGGAATCCTATATGAGTTTTACCCGCCTTGATGAATCCCGTTTGATTCGTGCGCCTCATGGTAGCCAGTTACGTTGTAAAAGTTGGTTGACTGAAGCCGCTATGCGTATGTTGATGAATAATCTAGACCCAGAAGTAGCGGAGCACCCTCAGTCGCTGGTGGTATATGGCGGTATTGGCCGTGCAGCACGTAGTTGGGAGTGTTTTGATAAGATTATTGAGGTGTTACAACGCCTAGAAGAAGATCAAACATTGCTTATTCAGTCGGGTAAGCCCGTGGGTGTTTTTCAAACCCACGCTGATGCCCCCAGAGTGCTTATTGCTAACTCTAATCTTGTGCCGCATTGGGCAAACTGGGAGCACTTCAACGAATTAGATAAACAAGGTTTGGCTATGTATGGCCAGATGACAGCAGGCTCGTGGATCTATATTGGCTCCCAAGGGATAGTGCAGGGCACTTACGAGACATTTGTTGCTGTGGCGAAACAGCACTTTGATGGTGTGGCTACTGGGCGATGGATTTTAACCGGTGGTTTAGGTGGCATGGGTGGCGCGCAGCCATTAGCGGCCACCATGGCGGGTTTCTCGATGCTAGCGGTTGAATGCGACGAAACCAGAATCGACTTTCGTTTGCGTACGTCTTACTTGGATAAAAAAGCAGACACACTCGACAGCGCACTAGCGATGCTTGAGCAGGCTAAAGCTGAAGGCAAGGCTGTTTCTGTTGGCTTATTAGGCAATGCTGCAGATATCTTTGCCGAACTCGTGGAGCGTGGCATTACTCCAGACGTAGTGACGGATCAAACCTCAGCGCATGATCCACTTAATGGCTACCTGCCGCAGAATTGGAGCATGGAACATGCGGCTGCTATGCGCCAAAAAGATGAAGCTAGCGTTGTTAAAGCGGCGAAGCAATCAATGGCGGTGCAAGTTGCCGCCATGCTGACTTTACAAGCAAACGGTGCCGCCACTCTGGATTATGGTAATAACATTCGCCAGATGGCGCTGGAAGAAGGCATAACAAATGCGTTTGATTTTCCAGGCTTTGTACCTGCTTATGTAAGGCCGCTGTTTTGTGAAGGTATTGGCCCGTTTAGATGGGTGGCGCTTTCGGGTGACCCTGAAGATATCTATAAAACAGATGCTAAAGTTAAAGAGCTAATTCCTGATGACCCGCACCTACACAACTGGTTGGATATGGCGCGCGAGCGTATTGCTTTTCAGGGGTTACCGGCACGTATTTGCTGGGTGGGTTTAAAAGATCGCGCCCGTTTAGCGTTAGCCTTTAATGAGATGGTCAGCAACGGAGAGCTAAAAGCGCCTATCGTGATTGGCCGTGACCATCTGGATTCTGGCTCCGTTGCTAGCCCTAACCGTGAAACAGAAGCGATGATGGATGGCTCTGATGCAGTATCTGACTGGCCGTTGCTTAATGCATTGCTGAGTACATCAGGGGGTGCAACGTGGGTATCGCTACATCATGGTGGCGGTGTGGGCATGGGCTTTAGCCAGCATGCCGGTATGGTGATTGTGGCGGATGGAACAGAGGCGGCGGCGACTCGCTTAGGCCGAGTCTTACGGAATGATCCGGGTACAGGCGTTATGCGACATGCCGATGCAGGCTATCCTTTAGCGAAGCAGTGCGCCCGTGAGCAATCACTTGATTTGCCTATGTTAAATAACGAACAGTTAGATCACGAATAGCTAGATAACTCATAAAACGGATACCGGAATCTAAAATATGTATGAATTAATGTTAACACCGGGTCAGTTAGGGCTAGCTGACTTGCGCCGTATTAATCAAGAGCCGGTCAAGTTAGTGCTTGATGCTGGTTGCCATGATGCTATTGCTAAAAGTGCCGCTACCGTACAACAAGTGTTGGCAGAAGACCGTGTGGTTTATGGCATCAATACTGGGTTTGGTATGCTGGCCAACACACGTATATCAAGTGATGACCTAGACCTACTTCAGCGCAGCATTGTGTTATCTCATGCGGCTGGTGTCGGGCAGTTTATGAAACCATCGACAGTGCGTTTGCTGATGGTTTTAAAGATAAACTCGTTAGCGCGCGGCTATTCGGGTATTCGTTTGCAAGTGATTGAAGCACTCATCACCTTGCTAAATGCTGAGGTGTATCCGTGCATCCCTGAAAAAGGTTCTGTAGGCGCATCGGGCGATTTAGCGCCTTTAGCTCATATGAGTACCGTATTGTTAGGCGAAGGTGAAGCGCTGTATAACGGTGAGCGCATTAGTGGCGCAGCAGGTTTGAAGGTGGCTGGGTTAGAACCTATAGCGTTAGGCCCCAAAGAAGGTTTGGCATTGTTAAATGGTACTCAAGCCTCCGCGGCCTTTGCATTACAAGGGCTGTTTGCTGCGGAAGATCTGTATGCAGCGGCCACAGTAACAGGGGCTTTATCCGTTGAAGCGGCTTTGGGTAGCCGCCGGCCATTTGATGATAGAGTGCACCAAGTACGTGGTCACCAAACACAAATTGACGCTGCCGCTGCGTATCGTCATTTGCTACAAGATGACTCGGAGATTGGTAACTCACATCAAAAATGTGAAAAGGTACAAGATCCCTATTCGTTACGTTGCCAGCCGCAAGTGATGGGGGCTTGTTTACAGCAGATTAGGCAAGCCGCACAAGTATTGCTGGTGGAGTCCAATGCCGTATCAGATAACCCACTGGTGTTTGCTGATGACAACGACATTATTTCGGGAGGTAACTTTCATGCAGAGCCAATTGCTATGGTGGCAGATAACCTAGCATTAGCTATTGCTGAGATAGGTTCTTTATCTGAGCGGCGCATGGCGCTGTTAATTGATACTAACCTCTCTAAATTACCGCCTTTTTTGGTCGACAATGGCGGCGTAAACTCAGGGTTTATGATTGCTCAAGTCACGGGAGCTGCGCTGGCTTCTGAGAATAAATCACTGGCACATCCGGCTTCTGTGGATAGTTTGCCAACTTCTGCTAATCAGGAGGACCATGTATCGATGGCTACATTTGCTGCACGGCGTTTACGAGACATGTCAGACAACACGGCAGGCATTTTGGCTGTTGAGTTGCTGGGAGCGTGCCAAGGAATCGACTTTCGAGCACCGCTCAAAACAACCGTAGGCTTACAACAGGCGCATAGTCAGTTAAGAGCAGAAGTCGCGTTTTATGATAAAGACCGCTACTTTTCCCCTGATATAGAGCGAGCACAAGCGCTGATTCAGCGGGGCGACTATAACGCCTTAGTACCCGCTGATCTTTTACCTAGCTTACAGAGCTAGTGCGCTCTATTTAGATAAGTGCTTGATACCCGCTTCAAGGCCCGCAAGGGTCAGCGGGTACATGTGACCATCAAAAAGTTGATGTATCGTATCGGTTGAATGGGTGTAGCCCCAGTACTTTTCTTGTGTGGGGTTAAGCCAGATTGCTTTATCCCACGTATCAAGAATACGCTGTAACCACACCTGGCCTGCTTCTTCATTCATATGTTCAACACTGCCGTAGCGTTGTATCAACTCATACGGTGACATGGCAGCATCACCAATAAAGATAACGCGATAGTCTTTGCCGTAGGTGTGGATAACATCCATCGTCGATAGGGTGTCATGGTGGCGACGGTTGTTATCTTTCCAGACTTTCTCATATACACAGTTATGAAAGTAAAAATATTCGAGATGCTTAAACTCAGTGCGTGCAGCAGAAAATAGCTGCTCACAAAGATGGATGTAAGGGTCCATTGAACCGCCGATATCCAGAAAGATCAGTACTTTGGCGGCATTGTGTCGCTCCGGCACCATCTTAATATCGAGCAGCCCAGCATTAGCCGCGGTTGAGCGAATTGTATCGTTGAGGTCTAGCTCTTCATTGGAGCCTGTACGGGCAAATTTACGCAGCTTGCGCAAAGCAACTTTCATGTTACGTGTGCCAAGCTCAACTTGGTCATCTAGGTTTTTAAACTCGCGTTTTTCCCACACTTTAACGGCGCGTTTATGTTTGCTCTCGCCACCAATACGAATGCCTTCTGGGTTGTAACCACTGTGGCCAAAAGGTGAAGTGCCGCCCGTACCAATCCACTTGTTACCACCGGCGTGGCGGTCGTGCTGATCTTCTAAGCGCTCATTAAGCGTTTCAAGAAGTTTATCCAAGCCGCCCATGGCTTCAATTTTGGCTTTTTCTTCTTCAGATAAATTCTTTAAAAACTCAGAGCGTAACCAGTCTTCTGGAATAGCATTATCAGGAAACAGGTTAAGCGCATCGAGGCCCTTAAAGTAGTGACCAAAAGCACGATCAAAACGATCAAAATGCTTTTCATCTTTGATCAGGCAAATACGGCTGAGTAGATAAAAATCATCGATGCTGGCAAACGCGACACCCTTTTTAAGCGCATCGAGCAACACTAGCAACTCGTTTAGAGAAACGGGAATATCAGCCCGTTTCAGCGTGTTGAAAAAGTCGATCAACATTAGCGGTTATCTCGTCTTGCCATAAATGCCAGACGTTGCAGCATATGTACATCTTGCTCATTTTTGAGCAGTGCGCCATATAGCGGTGGCATTGCTTGAGCGATATCTTTATTTTGTAAAAGATCAACGGGGATATCGTCTGCAATGAGTAGTTTTAACCAGTCGATGAGCTCAGAAGTAGATGGCTTTTTCTTTAGGTTGTTCATTTCACGGATTCTGAAGAAAATTTCTAACGCGTCATTGACTAGCTCTTGCTGAATCCCTGGATAATGCACATCAACAATCTGCTGCATGGTGTCGCGATCAGGGAAGGTAATGTAATGGAAAAAACAACGACGCAAGAAAGCATCTGGCAGCTCTTTTTCATTGTTTGATGTGATGATGATAATCGGGCGATGCTTAGCAACGACACGTTCACCTGTTTCGTAAACAAAGAACTCCATTTTATCGAGTTCGACTAGCAGGTCATTCGGGAACTCAATATCGGCTTTATCAATTTCATCAATAAGCAATACGACTTGCTCATCGGCATCAAAAGCCTGCCACAGCAGCCCTTTTTTGATGTAGTTGGCGATATCGTAGACTTTTTCATCGCCTAGCTGGGAGTCACGTAAGCGCGATACCGCATCATACTCATATAAACCTTGCTGCGCTTTTGTGGTCGACTTAATGTGCCAACGGAACAGTTTTTTACCTAATGAGAGGGCAACCTCTTCGGCTAGCATGGTTTTACCAGTGCCAGGTTCGCCTTTAATCAAAAGAGGGCGCTGCATGGTAATAGATGCTTTGACTGCCATTTGCAGTTCGTCGGTAGCTACATAGCGCTCGGAGCCGTTAAAAGCCATATTGAAATCCCGTTATTAAAAGTAGCAGTGTATGTGCACCACTTAATTTGGTTTGTGCTAAGTGAATGCCCTAATGCTAGCAAATTTATTTGAGATTTACTCTATGAAAAAAAACGCGTATTTATAATGGTCATAAAACCTAAATAAGAAGGAGGCAGCAGATGAGCATAGGGATAATCAGCCAAAAGGCTCCGTTAACATTTAAGGTATTAATGGCTATTGGTTTGAGCGGCTGTATCGCTATTGTGCCGTATGCAGCAGCTAATAAAGTTGAAAAGAAAAGAGCGATGCCCGTCTTCCCGATTCAATCCTTTTCTACAGGTGCTGCTGACGATACCTGGGTAATACGTACCAGCAGCACAATAGAGTACTGCCGTAGTGAAGTGAGAGGGAAGCCGGTGATCCATTGCTATCAGCAAGATAATCCAAAGGGTTACCGCTTTACGAGTGTGCAAGCAGTGCATAATGCAGACGCTGGCGTTATATCGGCTTATGCGATGACCATCAGCGGTGATTTAGTGCACTGTCGAGTGACAGGCACTAAAAATGAGAACGGCAAGACGAAGCATAAAAAGCTAAAAGTTAACTGCCATTTATAGCGGCAGCCCAACTTCCTCTTCTTCAATGGTTTCGGACTCTTGTTTTGCATCCGCCACCCATGCTTGTACAGCTGGGTGGGCGAGCACAGTCTCTACATAAGCACGGCTATGGGCAGATACCTCTGTGTTCTTAGCCTCTGAAAAATAGGTATCAAAACGCAGTGCCACCGGTGCAAACATCACATCGGCAATACTAAACTCGCCAAACAACCACGGCCCCTGTGCGCTATTTTTCTGCAAAAGCTCTGCCCAGATAGCATCGATTCTCTGGACATCTTTAAGTGCGGCTTCTGTAAGAGTAACAGCGCGTTTTGCACGACAGTTCATGGGTAACTCATGGCGTAAACCAAAGAATCCAGAATGCATCTCGCAGCTGATAGCACGTGCTAAGGCACGCTCTGCTGCATCTGCTGGCCAGCCTTTATTATCTAAATGTGTTTCGCTGACATACTCACAAATGGCTAATGAATCCCACACGGTGATGCCGTTATCAATCAATACTGGCACTTTTCCAGCAGGTGAGTAGTTCGCCAATGATGAATAAAAATCAGCCTCAAACAATGCCAAACGCGTTTCTGTAAAAGGTAGATCAAACGCTTTTAACATTAACCAGCCGCGTAGCGACCAAGAAGAGTAGTTTTTATTTCCGATGATCAATTCCATTTCGTTCTTCATGTAGCGCTCCATTAAACGTGTGAGTGAATCAATTAATATTTAACCTAAGCGCATTGTGCAATCTTGCTTTATAACTGACTATCGAATAGTTTTTATAGCACCTATTTGAATTGCTAATGGATGGATAAGGAGTTAGTTGTATGGATATAGAAGCATTACGAAGCTTTATCGCTTTTGTTGATACAGGTAGCTTTACGCGTGCCGCAAAACAAGTATGCCGCACCCAAGGTGCTGTTAGCATGCAGATGAAAAAACTAGAGGAAGAAGCGGGGCAGGTATTGTTCAAAAAAAATGGCCGCTACCTCACGCTCACCGACCAAGGGCAATCACTCGTCAGCTATGCGCGGCGCATCGTAGGTATGCATGATGAAGTACTCGGCTCACTTGCCAGCCATGCCATCCATCCACCGATACGTATCGGCTGCCCAGACGATTATGCTGAGTCTGTATTGCCACAACTCACCGAACAACTCATACAGCAGCTACCCCAGCAAAGCATACGTATCCACTGCGATTGCAGCACTCAATTAAGGCTAATGCTGGATAACGGTGAGATCGATATTGCCATCCTGACACGCACACCGGAAAAAGAGGAGGGTTACCTGCTCAAACATGATACTGGCGTATGGGTACATGGCGGCTATCCAGAATTACTCGCGCAACAAATGCTGCCACTGGTGATGTACGAGGCAGACTGCAAATTCCACAGCAGCGCGATTGATGGGTTAGAAAAACAGGCCAAAAACTATCATTTGGTGTGCACTACCTCCAGTGCCACGGCGATCAAAAGCCTGCTCAAACGTGGTTTAGGCATTAGCGCTATGGCTCGCTCTAGCGTATCACCGGGGCTGGTGGTGGTTGATCAAGTGGCTAACTTACCAGAGCTGCCCGCCGTTGATATTGTGGTGGCGGTCGCGCCAATCCCACACCCAATGATGGGGGCTGCGATGGCAGCTAAGTTATGTGCGGAGTTTAGGGAAGAAAAAATTTAATTTAATCAATATGGTTTAACTAGCCCGTTAATAACATACGTATATCAGCATCTGATTGTAGTAAGTTAAGAACGAAGAGCCCTACATTTACACTACCAATGGGCAGTAATGCGCTCAATCCGTCTCAATCCCGAACCGTACAATATAAACGCCATTGTTTTATGTACACCCGTCAGGTGATCAAACAGAAGCGCCACCTCATTTTCTGTTAAAACGACAGGAAGTTTTGGCTGTTTACGAGGTCGACGATAGTCTCCCAAGTCTCCTAATGGCTGATTTAGAAATTTATTGTAGAGGTAGGCCAATGCATTTAAAGCCAGGGCTTGAGTTGCTGGTGAAACAGTACGATTTAAAGCCAAATGCGAAACAAACTGACGTACTTCCGTTGTACCCATCTGTTTGGGGTGTTGCTTATTATGGAAATAAATAAAGCTGCGAATCCAGTAGAGGTAAGTATTTATCGTACGCATGCTGTAATTTTGAACTCGCATATGATCATGCAGTGATGCGAGAAATGGTGAAGGTGCCATAAAGTTCCCTCTTTATTTGGCTGTGTTTATATAAGGGGTATCCCTTTAGCTCCATTCATATACTAATCAGCAACATTTTACTTTTTTATCACATCCTTGTAGGTAATTGGGGATGTTAAAATACTACGCTGAAGCAGTCGATAAAAAAGTAAGCCTCTAGATTTTGAGGTCCGTCGATTAAAACGAAAAACAAACTCATCTAGATATGAATCAAGTTGTTTTGGCTGTATCGCCCCATGATGTGTGCCTAGCAACCACCGTTGCAATAAGGCAGCAACGCGATGAACGCCTGGCATAGATTCATGAGCAGCAACATCTGACCCAAGATGAACCGAGCGTCGATGCGTATATCCTATATCATCAAGATTT
>NZ_AUGR01000024.1 GCF_000422765.1 Neptunomonas japonica DSM 18939
CACGCGGATTATGTGAAAAACATGATCACCGGTGCTGCCCAGATGGATGGTGCTATTTTGGTATGTGGCGCGACTGATGGTCCTATGCCTCAGACACGTGAACACATCTTGCTATCTCGTCAGGTAGGTGTTCCATACATCGTTGTTTTCCTAAACAAAGCAGACTTGCTAGCTGAAGACTGTGGTGGTGTTGATTCTGAAGAATACGCTGAAATGCGTGAGCTTGTAGAAATGGAGTTGCGTGAGTTGCTAGATGCTTACGATTTCCCAGGTGACGACACTCCAATCATCTGTGGTTCTGCGCTAATGGCGTTGAATGGCGAAGATGATAACGAACTGGGCACAACAGCTGTTAAGCAGCTAGTTGAAGCGTTGGATTCTTATATTCCAGATCCAGTGCGTGCTATCGATCAGCCGTTCCTGCTTCCAATTGAAGATGTGTTCTCAATCTCTGGTCGCGGTACAGTAGTTACTGGTCGTGTAGAGCGCGGAATCGTTAAAGTTGGTGAGTCTATCGAAATCGTTGGTATTCGCGAAACAACTACAACAACCTGTACAGGTGTTGAGATGTTCCGTAAATTGCTTGACGAAGGTCGTGCAGGCGAAAACTGTGGTGTTCTATTGCGTGGTACTAAGCGTGATGACGTGCAGCGTGGTCAGGTTTTGGCTAAGCCAGGATCAATCAATCCGCACACTAACTTCGAAGGTGAAGTGTACGTATTGAGCAAAGATGAAGGTGGTCGTCATACACCATTCTTCAAAGGCTACCGTCCACAGTTCTACTTCCGTACAACTGATGTGACTGGTAACTGCGAGCTGCCTGAAGGCGTTGAGATGGTAATGCCAGGTGACAACGTTAAGATGGTTGTTACTCTGATTGCACCAATCGCAATGGACGAAGGTCTGCGTTTTGCGATTCGTGAAGGCGGACGTACAGTAGGTGCAGGTGTGGTATCTAAAATTATCGCTTAATCTCTTTTTGAGGTTGGATGATGCAAAAAAGCCCTCAATGTGAGGGCTTTTTTTGCTTTTGGTTAAAATTTAGTCGACTAGTCTTGACGTGGGTTGCTCTCCTGAGTAGAATTTGCGTCCCCTTCATAGAAGGGGAGGTCGGCTATTGCCGTTATAAATCATTTGAAAAGTGTGATCAAAATGCAAAATCAGAAAATCAGAATACGTCTGAAAGCGTTTGATCATCGCCTGATCGACTCGTCTGCGCAGGAAATTGTTAATACTGCAAAACGTACGGGTGCACAGGTGCATGGTCCGATCCCGCTTCCAACTCGCAAAGAACGTTTTACCGTTCTGATCTCTCCGCATGTAAACAAAGATGCGCGTGATCAGTACGAAATTCGTACACATAAACGAGTTCTAGATATCGTTGAGCCAACAGAAAAAACTGTTGATGCTTTGATGAAGCTAGATCTTGCTGCGGGTGTAGAAGTGCAGATCAGTTTAGGCTAATCAGTCACTGCGCAGAATTATTCATTTAATGAAGCGCTGTTTGTGGAATGCTCCTGAAAAGGGCAGCCGTAGTGGGTAACAGCCCCGTACACAACTGGCAAGAGGTATAGGAAATGTCTGTAGGTTTAATCGGACGTAAAGCGGGTATGACTCGCATCTTCACAGAAGATGGCGTATCCGTGCCAGTCACGGTCATCGAGGTGGATCCGAATCGCGTAACGCAGGTAAAAACTGTTGAAACTGACGGCTACACAGCTGTGCAAGTGACTACTGGTTCTGTTAAGGCTAACCGCCTAAACAAACCAAAAGCTGGTCATTATGCTAAAGCTAGCGTAGAAGCAGGACGTGGTTTGTGGGAGTTCCGTCTGTCGGGTGATGAAGGTATCAACGTTGGTGATTCACTAACGGTTGAGCGCTTCGTAGTAGGTCAGAAAGTAGATGTTGCTGGTCAATCGAAGGGTAAAGGATTTCAGGGTGCTATTAAGCGCTGGAACTTCTCTATGCAAGATGCGACTCATGGTAACTCACTATCTCACCGTGCTCCGGGTTCCATCGGTCAGTGTCAGACTCCTGGTCGTGTTTGGAAAGGCAAGAAGATGGCAGGTCACATGGGAGCTGAGCGCGTTACTATTCAGACTCTAGAAGTTGTGCGTGTAGACGCAGAACGTAACCTGTTATTGATCAAGGGTGCTGTTCCAGGCGCAACTGGCGGTGACGTAATCGTTAAACCAGCTGTTAAAGCTGGCGCCTAAGGGGGGTTATGATGAATCTGAATCTCGCTGGAGCTAATGGATCGGTCGAAGTATCCGATTCGGCATTTGGTAAAGAATTCAACGAAGCATTGGTACACCAGGTAGTTAATGCTTACCTGGCTGGTGCTCGTCAAGGTACAAAAGCACAGAAAACTCGCTCTGAAGTTTCTGGTGGTGGTGCTAAGCCATTCCGTCAGAAAGGAACAGGTCGTGCACGTGCCGGTACAATCCGTTCGCCTATCTGGCGTAGTGGTGGTGTTACGTTCGCTGCAAAGCCTCGTTGCTACTCGCAGAAAGTGAACAAAAAAATGTATCGTGCAGCTATGCGTTGCATTTTCTCTGAATTGGTTCGCCAGGATCGTCTGGTAGTTGTTGATCAGTTCTCCATGGATACGCCTAAAACTAAACAGTTTATTGCTAAGATGAAAGAATTTGATCTAGCAAACGCGTTGATCGTGACTGAAGATGTTGAAGCAAACCTATACTTGGCTGCTCGTAACGTTCCGCATGTGGACGTACGTGATGTTGCAGGAATCGACCCAGTAAGCTTGGTTGGTTTCGAGAAGGTTGTAGTTACTGTACCTGCTCTTAAGAAAATTGAGGAGGCATTAGCATGAACCAGGAACGTCTATACAAAGTATTGTTAGGTCCTCATATCTCGGAAAAAGCAACTATCATCGCTGACGATGCTCAGCAGGTAGTTTTTCGTGTGGCTAAAGATGCTACCAAACCTGAAATCAAAGAAGCAGTTGAGCAGTTGTTTAACGTCAAAGTATCTGGCGTTAACGTACTCAATGCTAAGGGTAAGACCAAGCGCACCGCACGCGGCCTAGGCAAGCGTAGCGATGTTCGTAAGGCATATGTATGTCTTGCTGCTGGCTCTGAGATTGATTTTCTTGGTGGCGAATAAGAGAGGTTAAGTTATGGCGGTTATGAAATCAAAGCCAACCTCTGCTGGACGTCGTCACGTAGTTAAGGTTGTAAATGCTGAGCTGCATAAAGGCAAGCCTTTAGCTGCATTGATCGAAAAGAAAAGCAAGAGCGGTGGTCGTAACAATAATGGTCGCATTACGACTCGTCACATTGGTGGTGGTCATAAGCAGCATTATCGCGTTATTGATTTTCGTCGCAATAAGGATGGTATCCCGGCAGTTGTTGAGCGTCTGGAATACGATCCAAACCGTACTGCGCACCTTGCCCTGCTGAAATATGCTGATGGTGAGCGTCGCTACATTATTGCGCCGAAGGGTGTTTCTGCTGGAACTAGTTTAGTTTCTGGCGTTGATGCTGATATTAAAGCGGGTAACACGTTGCCATTGCGCAACATTCCTTTGGGTAGTGTTATTCACTGTATCGAACTGAAGCCTGGTAAAGGTGCTCAGATTGCTCGTTCTGCGGGTACATCTGCTCAGTTAGTTGCGCGCGAAGGAACGTACGCTACATTGCGTCTTCGTTCTGGTGAGATGCGTAAAGTGCTGGTTGAGTGTCGCGCAACGTTGGGTGAAGTTGGCAACAGTGAACACAGTCTGCGTCAGCTCGGTAAAGCCGGTGCTAAGCGCTGGAAAGGTGTTCGTCCTACCGTTCGCGGTGTTGCGATGAACCCAGTAGATCATCCGCATGGTGGTGGTGAAGGTCGTACTTCGGGCGGTCGTCATCCTGTTACTCCATGGGGTGTGCCTACTAAAGGTTATAAGACACGTAAGAACAAGCGCACGAACAAGCTAATCGTTCGTCGTCGTTCTGCTAAGTAACTAACTTGAGGATACAGCTGTGCCACGTTCACTGAAGAAAGGTCCATTTATCGACCTTCACCTGTTGAAGAAGGTAGAAGCTGCAATTGAAGCGAGCGATCGTAAGCCAATCAAAACTTGGTCACGTCGCTCTACTATCTTCCCGCATTTTGTTGGGATGACGATTGCAGTTCATAACGGCCGCCAGCACGTTCCAGTCTTCGTGACTGAAGATATGGTAGGTCATAAACTTGGCGAATTCGCTGCTACGCGTACTTATCGTGGGCATGCTGCGAATAAGAAGGCTAAGCGCTAATAAGGGGTTAAATGATGGAAGTCGCTGCTAAATTAATTGGCGCTCGCATTTCTGCCCAGAAAGTGCGCCTAGTCGCTGATCAGATTCGCGGGAAGTCGGTGGGTGAAGCTTTGAATATCTTAGCTTTCAGCCCTAAAAAGGCTGCAGTACTCGTTAAAAAAGTTTTGGAGTCTGCTATTGCAAACGCCGAACATAATGACGGTGCTGATATCGATGAGTTGCATGTTTCTACAATCTTCGCTGATGAAGGTGTGACCATGAAACGCATCAAGCCACGTGCAAAGGGTCGCGCTGATCGCATCCTGAAGCGCAACTCCCATATCACCGTTAAGGTGTCCGACTAAGGCTGAGTGCTAGGAGAGTTCGTTATGGGTCAGAAAATACATCCGACCGGTATTCGACTTGGAATCGTCAAAGATCACACTTCTGTGTGGTATGCCGACAAGTCAGAATATGCAAGAAAATTGCAAAACGATCTTCAGGTACGTAATTACCTTGAAGGTCAGTTAAAAAATGCTTCTGTAAGCCGCATCGAAATCGAGCGTCCTGCACAGAATGCTAAAATCACAATATTTACGGCTCGTCCGGGTATCGTGATTGGTAAAAAAGGTGAAGATGTTGAGAAGCTGCGTAATGCCGTTTCTAACATGATGGGTGTGCCAGTTCACATCAACATCGAAGAGATTCGCAAGCCTGAACTAGATGCAATGTTAGTAGCACAAGGTGTTGCTAGTCAGCTTGAGCGTCGTGTTATGTTCCGTCGTGCTATGAAGCGCGCTGTGCAGAACGCTATGCGCTTAGGTGCTAAGGGCATCAAAATTCAGGTAGGTGGTCGTTTAGGTGGCGCTGAGATCGCGCGTTCTGAGTGGTATCGTGAAGGTCGTGTACCTTTGCATACGCTACGTGCAGACATCGATTACGCACCTTATGAGGCGCACACTACTTATGGTGTGATTGGCGTTAAAGTCTGGATCTTCAAAGGTGAAGTTCTTGGTGGTATCGAACAGGTACGTGCTGAGAAGAAAAATTCGCCTAAGAAGAAAGGTTCTAAGTGAGGTGAACGTCAATGTTGCAACCTAAACGACTTAAATTCCGTAAGATGATGAAGGGCCGCAACCGCGGTCTTGCTCATCGCGGTAGTAAAGTTAGCTTTGGTGAGTACGGTCTTAAAGCTACCGGTCGTGGGCGCATTACTGCGCGCCAGATCGAAGCTGCACGTCGTGCTATGACCCGTCACGTAAAACGTGGTGGTAAAATCTGGATTCGTATTTTTCCAGATAAGCCGATTACTAATAAGCCACTAGAAGTGCGTATGGGTAAAGGTAAAGGTAACGTAGAATATTGGGTAGCTCAGATCCAGCCGGGTCGTGTGTTATTTGAAATTAGCGGTGTACCTGAAGATCTGGTTACTGAGGCTTTTGCTCTAGCAACTGCTAAATTGCCGGTGTCTACAACCATTGTCAAACGGACGGTGATGTAATGAATGCCAAAGAACTTCGTGAAAAGTCTTCAGAAGAGCTTCAGCAGACTTTGCTGGGTCTTTTGAAAGATCAGTTCCATCTGCGTATGCAGAAGTCGACTGGTCAACTGTCACAGACTCACCTTCTGGGTCAGGTTCGTCGCGACGTGGCTCGCGTTAAGACAGTACTGAATGATAAGGCAGGTGAAAAATGAGCGCTGAAAAACGTACTCGGACTGTTGTTGGACGTGTTGTCAGTGACAAGATGGATAAGACCATCACAGTTCTGGTTGAGCGTAAAGAGAAGCATCCGATATACGGAAAGTTCATGACGCGCTCCTCCAAGCTGCATGCTCACGATGAGAAAAATGAGTGCCATGCGGGCGATCTTGTAACGATCGAAGAAACCCGTCCTTACTCCAAGAGTAAAACTTGGGCGCTTGTAAGTATTGATGAGCGTGCTGCGAAGGTGTAGAATACGCGCCTTCGCTCCAGTTGACGGTTTGCCCGTCATGATTTGACGGGCAGCTAACATATTTTGGAGTAGACCATGATTCAAACTGAATCGATGCTTGATGTCGCTGATAACAGCGGTGCTAAGCGAGTGCAGTGTATTAAGGTTCTGGGTGGTTCACACCGCCGTTACGCAGGTATTGGTGACATCATTAAAGTTACTGTGAAGGAAGCAATTCCACGCGGTAAAGTTAAAAAAGGTCAGGTTCTTAACGCTGTTGTAGTTCGTACCCGTAAAGGTGTTCGTCGTCCAGATGGTTCTGTAATCCGTTTTGATGTAAATTCAGCGGTTTTATTGAATGCGAACAACGCACCTATGGGTACGCGTATTTTTGGCCCAGTAACGCGTGAACTTCGCTCTGAGAAGTTCATGAAAATCATTTCCCTGGCGCCTGAAGTGCTTTAAGGCTTAATTCATTTTTGAATTTTGTCTTTTGAAACGCCACTCCCGAAAGGGTTTGGCGTTTTTGAGCATGAGCAGGTAGTAGGAAGCGATAAAGGTATAGCATGCGTAAGATTATACGTGACGACGAAGTGGTCGTTATTGCAGGTAAAGATAAAGGTAAGCGCGGTAAAGTTCTTCGTGTAATGACGGATGATCGCCTTATTATTTCCGGTATCAACATGGTTAAAAAAAGCACCAAGCCTAACCCTCAATTGGGTAAGCCAGGTGGTATTGTTGAGAAAGAAGCTGGGATTACTACTTCTAATGTTGCCATTTTCAATCCGGCAACAGGTAAGGGTGATCGTGTGGGCTTTAAAGTGCTTGAAGATGGCACCAAAGTTCGCTTCTTTAAATCCAATGGCGAAATCGTCGGCGGCGGAAAATAAGGAGCGAATGTTATGTCTAGATTAAAAGCGCTTTATGCTAGTGAAGTTAAGCAGAAGCTTAAAGAAGAACTAAGCAGCCCTAACGTTATGGCTGTTCCACGCATTACTAAAATCACTCTTAATATGGGTGTTGGTGAAGCTTTAGGTGATAAGAAGCAGATGGAATATGCTGTGAATGATATGACAGCTATTGCTGGTCAGAAGCCTGTAGTAACATTGGCGCGCACATCTATCGCAGGCTTCAAAGTTCGTGAAGGTTGGCCGATCGGATGTAAAGTGACGTTGCGTGGAAAGCAGATGTGGGACTTCATGGATCGTTTGGTAGATGTATCTATCCCTCGTATTCGTGACTTCCGTGGCCTCAACCCGAAATCTTTTGACGGTCGTGGCAACTACAGCATGGGTGTCAAAGAGCAGATTATTTTCCCTGAAATCGAATACGATAAAGTGGATAAATTGCGTGGTTTGGATATTACGATCACAACAACTGCTAAGACAAACGACGAAGGTCGCGCCCTGCTGGCTGCCTTGAATTTTCCGTTTAAGATTTAACAGGGGTTAAGAATGGCTAAGTCATCTATGAAAGCGCGTGAAGATAAGCGTGCTAAAGCTGTTGTTAAATTCGCTGCAAAGCGTACACAGCTTAAAGAAATTATTAATAGTGCCGCGTCTTCTGAAGAGGAACGTTGGGACGCAACTGTTGCGCTGCAGAAATTGCCGCGTGATTCAAGCCCGAGCCGTCAACGCAATCGTTGTCAAATTACTGGTCGCCCACATGGTGTGTACCGTAAATTTGGTTTGTGTCGTAACAAACTGCGTGAAGCAGCAATGCGCGGTGATGTTCCGGGTCTTAAGAAAGCAAGCTGGTAAGACAGTTTGTTAAATGGTAAGCACAATGGTCAGGGCAGGAAACTGCTACCGCGTTGTGCTGCACAACTGAGGAAGTAAATGCATGAGCATGCAAGATACATTAGCGGATATGTTTACACGTATTCGTAATGGTCATATGGCTGAAAAAACAGCTGTATCTATGCCGTCTTCCAAGATTAAAGTATCAGTTGCTGAAGTGTTGAAGAATGAAGGTTATATCGCTGACTACGCTGTAGAAGGTGAAGCTAAACCTCTTCTCACTATCGAACTGAAATACTTTGATGGTAAGCCGGTAATCGAAGAGATTAAACGAGTTAGTCGTCCAGGTCTGCGCATCTATAAGGCAACTAAAGAGCTGCCAACTATCGCAGCTGGTCTTGGTGTTGCGATCGTATCTACCTCTAAAGGTATGATGACTGATCGTGCTGCACGCGCTGCCGGTATCGGCGGTGAAATCATTTGCACGGTATTCTAAGGGGTTACAATGTCACGTATTGCTAAAAATCCCGTAGTCATTCCTGCAGGTGTTGATCTGAAACTTGAAGGGCAGTCTGTTAGCGTATCTGGTAAGAATGGCCAGCTAGCTATCAATATGCACCCATCAGTTTCTATAGAGCAAGAAGGCAACGTACTTACATTTGCAGCTCGCGATGGTTCAAAAATCTCGCGCTCTATGTCTGGTACTGCCCGTTCTATTGTCAACAATATGGTTGTCGGTGTATGCGAAGGTTTTGCGAAAACTTTGTTACTACAAGGTGTTGGTTATCGTGCTGCTGTTAAAGGCGCCACAATAAACCTAACTTTGGGTTTCTCGCATCCAATCGAATATCAATTGCCTGAAGGCATAACAGCTTCTATGCCTAACCAAACCACAATTGTCATTAGTGGTGCTGATAAGCAGCGTGTTGGTCAGGTAGCGGCAGAAGTTCGCGCGTTCCGTCCACCTGAGCCTTATAAAGGCAAAGGCGTACGTTATGCTGACGAACATGTTCGTCGTAAAGAGGCTAAGAAGAAGTAAGGCAGGGTTATGAACGCTAAGAAAAAAGCTCGTATTCGTCGCTCACTGCGTGCTCGCCTGAAAATGCGTGAACTTGGTGCTGCGCGATTGTGTGTTAACCGCACACCACGTCACATTTATGCTCAGCTAATTTCTGCTGATGGCGGCCAGGTTCTGGCTTCTGCATCAACAGTTGAGCAAGCGCTACGCGCAGGTAGTACTGGTAACGCCGATGCTGCTGTAAAAGTTGGCGCTTTGATTGCAGAGCGCGCTAAAGAAGCAGGTATCACTAAGGTTGCTTTTGACCGTTCGGGATTTAAATTCCACGGTCGTATTAAAGCGCTAGCTGACGCAGCCCGTGAAGGCGGCCTGGAATTCTAAAGGGGTCGATGATGTCAAATCACGAACAAAAAGATGGTGATCTACAGGAAAAGCTAGTTCAAGTAAATCGCGTAGCCAAGGTAGTTAAAGGCGGACGTATTTTTGCTTTTACAGCACTAACTGTAGTTGGTGATGGTAAAGGGCGTGTTGGTTTCGGCCGAGGTAAAGCCCGTGAAGTGCCTGTTGCAATTCAAAAAGCAATGGAAGCAGCCCGTCGCAACATGATCCGTGTTGAGCTTAATGGAGATACTTTGCAGTATCCTATTAAAGCGCGTCACGGTGCTTCAAAAGTATATATGCAGCCAGCCTCTCAGGGTACTGGTGTAATTGCCGGTGGTGCTATGCGTTCCGTTTTGGAAATCGCTGGTGTGCACAACGTATTGGCTAAATGCTACGGATCTACAAATCCTATCAACGTAGTACGTGCAACATTTAAAGGATTGCAGCAAATGCGCTCTCCTGAAGATATTGCCGCTAAACGTGGTAAGTCTGTAGAAGAGATTCTGGGGTAGACTATTATGGCTAATACTTTGAAAGTTAAACTGGTCCGCAGCCCAATTGGTATCCTACCTAAGCACAAATTATGTGTTAAAGGTCTTGGTTTGCGCCGTATCGGACATATCGTTGAGCTTGAAGATACTCCTTCAGTTCGCGGTATGATCAATAAAGTCCACTACATGGTTAGTGTAGTAGGCGAGTAAGAGGAGTTCGTCATATGCGTCTGAACACTCTCAGTCCAGCTGCTGGTTCTAAGCCTGCTCCAAAACGCGTCGGACGCGGTATTGGTTCTGGTTTAGGAAAAACTGGTGGTCGTGGTCACAAGGGTCAGAAGTCCCGCTCCGGTGGTTCTGTAAAACCGGGTTTTGAAGGCGGTCAGATGCCGTTGCAGCGTCGTCTGCCTAAGTTCGGCTTCACTTCACGGAAAGCACGTTTTGTTGCTGAAATTCGTTTGAACGAATTAAACGGCATCGAAGCGGAAGTAATCGATCTGGCGGCATTGAAAGCTGCAGATATTATCTCTGAAGAGATAAAGTCTGCAAAAATCATCCTGTCAGGTGAGCTTAAGAAAGCAGTCAGCATTAAAGGTCTTCGTGTGACCAAAGGTGCTTTGGTTGCTATCGAAGCTGCTGGCGGCAAAGTCGAGGCGTAAATGGCTAAGAAAGGATCAATACCGGCAGGCAAGCAAAGTGGTTTAGGTGAGCTATGGTCTCGTCTGCGCTTTGTGTTGCTGGCTATCGTGGTTTATCGTATCGGTGCACACATTCCTGTGCCTGGTATTAACCCTGATCGTCTGGCCGCACTGTTCGATCAAAATCAGGGGACGATTCTCAGCCTCTTTAATATGTTTTCGGGTGGTGCGTTGGAGCGTATGAGTATTCTTGCGCTCGGTATCATGCCGTATATCTCTGCATCTATTATTATGCAGTTGATGACGGTGGTGAGCCCGCAGCTCGAGCAGTTAAAGAAAGAAGGTGAGTCGGGTCGTCGTAAGATCAACCAATACACACGTTACGGTACTGTCGTACTGGCTACTGTCCAGTCGTTTGGTATGGCTGTAGGTCTAGCTAATCAAGGCGTTGCCTTCCTCGGAGGCCCAAGCTTCTACTTTGTTGCAGTAGTAACACTAGTAGCTGGCGCAGTTTTCTTGATGTGGTTAGGCGAGCAGGTTACTGAGCGCGGTATTGGTAATGGTATTTCGATTTTGATTTTCGCTGGTATTGTTGCTGGTTTACCGAGTGCTATCGGGCAGTCTTTTGAGTCTGCTCGACAGGGTGACCTTAACATTCTTGCATTACTGGCCATCGCTGTACTAGCGGTTGCTACCGTCGGATTTGTTGTATTTATGGAGCGCGGCCAACGCCGTATCACTATAAACTACGCAAAACGTCAGCAAGGGCGTCAGGTTTTCGCTGCTCAAACCAGCCATCTACCATTGAAAGTTAATATGGCAGGTGTTATTCCTCCGATCTTTGCGTCTAGTATTTTGCTGTTCCCTGCATCAGTTGGTCAGTGGTTTGGGCAAACTGAAGGAATGGAGTGGTTGGGCGATGTTGCATTGGCTCTTGGGCCAGGGCAGCCGCTGTACATCATTCTGTTCGCAGTATGTATAGTGTTTTTCTGCTACTTTTACACGGCGATTATGTTTAATCCACGTGAAGTAGCAGACAACTTGAAGAAGTCAGGTGCTTTTATCCCGGGTATCCGCCCAGGAGAGCAATCGGCTCGTTACATTGACTCTGTGTTAGGTCGCCTTACTTTGTTTGGTGCGCTCTACATCACAGCGGTATCTCTAATGCCTCAATTTTTGGTTGTTGCATGGAATGTACCTTTCTACTTCGGCGGAACATCTCTGCTGATCGTAGTGGTTGTTGTAATGGACTTTATGGCTCAGGTGCAGTCACATTTGATGTCTCACCAATACGAGTCCCTGATGAAAAAATCAAATCTCAAAGGTGGCGGCGCAGGCATGCTGCGTTGAGCGCTAGGAGTGGATCATGAAGGTGCGTGCATCTGTTAAAAAGATCTGTCGTAACTGCAAGATTGTACGTCGCAACGGTGCGGTTCGTGTTATCTGCAAGGTGGAACCTCGCCATAAGCAGCGTCAGGGTTAATTATCACTGACAAAGGGAGTAGGAAGCGCGAGGTCTTGATTTAAAATTAATCAGGGCGTATAATGTCGCGCTTTCTATGAACATATTTATAGAATTGTGCTCATGAGAGCACTTTTAAGATGGAGTAAGTTGAATGGCTCGTATAGCTGGCGTCAATATTCCTGACAATAAGCATGCGGTTATTTCTCTGACTTACATTTATGGGATTGGCCGTACGACTGCAAAAAAAATCTGTGAAGCTTCTGGTTTAACCGAAGCAACTAAGATTTCCGAGCTTAGCGAAGCGCAGCTCGATGTAGTTCGTGGTGAAGTTGGCAAGTTTACAGTTGAGGGTGACCTACGCCGTGAAGTATCTATGAGCATTAAACGCCTCATGGATCTCGGTTGTTTCCGTGGTATTCGTCATCGTCGTAATCTGCCAGTTCGTGGGCAGCGTAGTAAGACCAACGCGCGTACGCGTAAAGGTCCACGTAAGCCGATCCGTAAATAAGTGTTAAGCGATAGGAATTTCCAATATGGCTAAGCCAGGTAATCGCACACGTAAGAAAGTTAAAAAGCAAGTAGTAGATGGGTTAGCTCACATCCACGCTTCTTTTAACAATACAATTATAACCATTACCGATCGCCAGGGTAATGCACTTTCATGGGCAACTTCAGGCGGCTCCGGCTTCCGCGGTTCTCGTAAAAGTACACCGTTCGCTGCGCAGGTTGCTGCAGAGCGTGCCGGCCAGGCTGCTTTGGATTATGGTTTGAAAAATCTTGACGTGTTTGTAAAAGGTCCTGGACCTGGTCGTGAATCGGCAGTTCGTGCGCTGAACGGTTGCGGCTACAAAATTACAAACATTACTGATGTCACGCCGATTCCACATAACGGCTGTCGTCCACCGAAAAAACGTCGCGTATAAACTGGAGACGGTATAATGGCAAGATATCTTGGGCCAAAGTGCAAGCTGTCACGCCGTGAAGGTACAGACCTGTTCTTGAAGAGTGGTGTCCGTGCACTGGATAGTAAGTGTAAAGCTGAAACTGTTCCTGGTGTACATGGTGCTCGTCGAGGTCGTCTGTCCGATTACGGTCTACAGCTTCGTGAAAAACAAAAAGTACGTCGTATTTATGGTGTACTGGAACGTCAGTTCCGTAATTACTACAAAGAAGCCGCTCGTCAGGCTGGTTCAACAGGTGAAAACTTGTTGCAACTACTTGAAGGTCGTCTAGATAACGTAGTTTATCGTATGGGTTTTGGTTCTACACGCGCCGAAGCTCGTCAGGTCGTATCACACCGCCAGATCACTATTAATGGTCAGGTTGTTAACATTGCATCTTTTAAAGTGCAAGCGGGTGATGTGGTCGCAGTTCGTGAAAAAGCTAAGAATCAGTTGCGTGTTAAAAGCGCGCTAGATCTAGCTTCGCAGCGTGCTCCAATTGAGTGGGTTTCAGTTGATGCTGGCAAAATGGAAGGCGTATTTAAAGCTATTCCTGAGCGTAGCGAATTGTCAGCTGACATCAATGAGCAGCTGATCGTTGAGCTGTACTCTAAGTAATTCATGAACTCTTGATTGGTGGAACTATGCAGCGTTCTGTAAATGAGTTTCTGAGTCCTCGTCATATTGATGTCCAGGAAATCAGTAACACACGTGCTAAAGTGACATTGGAGCCGCTAGAACGCGGTTTCGGTCATACGTTGGGAAATGCGTTACGTCGTATCCTACTCTCTTCAATGCCTGGCTGTGCCATCACTGAAGTTGAGATTGACGGTGTCTTGCATGAATACAGCACAATTGAAGGTGTGCAGGAGGATGTCATTGAGATCCTTCTTAACCTTAAAGGCGTTGCTATCACGCTACACAATGGCGAAGAAGCAACTCTGACATTGAGCAAATCAGGCTCAGGTGCTGTAACAGCTGGTGATATTCAGTTGAACCAGGATGCAGAGATTGCAAATCCCGACCACGTGATTGCTCACCTGAATTCAGGTGCGACTCTGAATATGCAGCTTAAGGTAACCAATGGACGTGGTTATGTGCCTGCTGACACTCGCACTAATGACGAAGATGAAACTCGTGCTATTGGTCGTCTCCAGTTGGATGCTTCTTATAGTCCGGTACGCCGTGTTTCTTATGTTGTCGAAAGTGCTCGTGTGGAGCAGCGTACTGACCTAGATAAGCTGGTTATTGATATCGAGTCAAATGGTACGATTGATCCTGAAGAGTGCATTCGTCGTGCAGCTACAATCCTTCAGCATCAGTTGTCTGTTTTTGTTGATCTTGAAGATGCAGCTGATCAGGCGAAAGATGAGCCTGCAGAGCCGGAAGTTGATCCGATTCTGTTGCGCCCTGTCGATGATTTGGAATTGACGGTTCGTTCGGCCAACTGTCTGAAAGCAGAGCAGATTTACTATATTGGTGATCTGATCCAGCGAACAGAAGTTGAGCTGCTGAAAACCCCAAATCTAGGTAAGAAGTCGCTGACAGAGATTAAAGATGTACTTGCTTCCAAAGGTCTTTCTTTGGGCATGCGTCTTGAAAACTGGCCTCCGGCTAGCCTGAAGAACGACGATAAAATCGCATCGTAAGATGCGGTTTTAACTGACCAAGTTGGTAAGGAATTTATAATGCGTCATCGTAAATCTGGTCGCCATTTAAATCGTACCAGCTCGCACCGCAAAGCGATGTTCAAGAACATGGCATGCTCATTATTTGAGCATGAACTGATCAGAACAACTTTGCCAAAAGCGAAAGAACTTCGCCGCGTAGCTGAGCCACTGATTACTCTGGCGAAAGAAGATTCGGTTGCAAATCGCCGTTTGGCATTTGACCGTACTCGTAGTAAAGAAGCTGTTGGTAAGCTTTTCACTGACCTAGGACCTCGCTATGCGAACCGTCCAGGTGGCTATATCCGCATTTTGAAATGCGGTAACCGTCCAGGTGACTGTGCTCCTATGGCTTATGTTGAGCTAGTTGACCGTAAGGTGACTGGTGCAGCTGAAGAAGTTGAAGGTTAATTAATTATCCTTCATAAAAAAACCCGGCCTTGGCCGGGTTTTTTATGTCTGCTCTATTATTATTTTAATAGAGGCTTCAAGAAGCGAGCGGTGTGTGAGTCTGAGTTGTTAGCAACATCTTCAGGTGTTCCTGTCGCGACAATCATTCCTCCATTTATTCCGCCTTCAGGGCCAAGATCTACAATCCAGTCAGCTGTTTTAACAACATCGAGATTGTGTTCAATTATTACTACTGTATTGCCGTGATCTCTCAACCTTGAGAGGACTGACATGAGTTGCTCTATATCGTGGAAATGTAATCCAGTAGTTGGTTCGTCAAGAATATACAGGGTTTGACCTGTGTCTCTTTTAGAGAGCTCTTTTGCAAGTTTTACGCGCTGTGCCTCACCACCAGAGAGTGTTGTTGCTGCTTGTCCGAGGCGAATATAAGACAGGCCCACATCAATTAAAGTTTGTAAGCGCCGAGCGAGTGCAGGAATGGCATCGAAAAACTCTCTCGCATCTTCTACGGTTAGCTTGAGTATTGCGTCAATATTCTTGCCCTTGTATTCGATCTCGAGTGTTTCACGATTGTAGCGCTTGCCTTTACAAACATCGCATGGCACATAAATATCTGCCAAGAAGTGCATTTCTACTTTTATAACACCATCACCCTGACAGGCTTCGCAGCGTCCTCCTTTAACGTTAAAGCTGAAGCGTCCTGGTTTATAGCCGCGAGAGCGTGCTTCTTGTGTCCCAGCTAGTAGCTCTCTTATAGGTGTGAAAATTCCAGTATAGGTGGCTGGGTTTGAGCGTGGTGTTCGGCCTATAGGGCTTTGGTCAATGTCGATAACCTTATCTAAGTGCTGCAGGCCGTTTATTGATTCATAAGGTGCCGCATCAAGCGTTGTTGCGTGATTGAGCTCAGTGGCAGCGAGTGGGTATAGCGTGTTGTTAATCAGTGTCGACTTTCCTGAGCCTGAAACACCAGTAATACATGTCATGAGTCCAAGTGGTATGTCGATGGTGACGTTTTGCAGGTTGTTACCTGTAGCGCCTGAAAGCGTTAGTGTTTTAGAGGTATCAAAGGGATGTCTTACTTCTGGAATGGCGATGCACTTTTTACCAGATAAATATTGTCCTGTCAGTGACGCACTATTATTAATAACCTCATCAGGTGTTCCATAAGCAACAATCTCACCACCATGAACCCCGGCGCCAGGGCCTACGTCGACTACATAGTCAGCTAAGCGAATAGCGTCTTCGTCGTGCTCTACAACAATGACTGTGTTGCCAAGGTCGCGTAAATGAATCAGCGTTTGTAATAGACGTTCATTATCGCGTTGGTGCAAGCCGATAGAAGGCTCATCAAGGATATACATAACACCGACTAAACCTGCTCCTATCTGGCTGGCAAGTCTAATGCGTTGTGCTTCACCGCCTGATAAGGTATCAGCTTTACGATCAAGAGATAGGTAATCGAGCCCAACATTGACGAGAAAAGACAGACGAAGGCGAATTTCTTTGAGGATCTTGTCTGCAATCTCACCTTGTTTACCCGTCAGGTTGAGGTTCTCATAATACTCAAGACTAGCCCCAATAGGCATGGTAACCATCTCAGGAAGCGTATGCTGGTCTATATAGACGTGTCTAGCGTCTCTTCTTAAGCGGCTGCCATCACAAGAGGGGCAAGGTTGCATATTAAGATACTTGGCAAGGTCTTCTCTCACCATGTCAGATTCTGTTTCTTTGTAGCGGCGTTGTAAGTTGTTTAGTACACCTTCAAAGGGATGTGATTTAGTAATCGTGTCCCCGCGGTCATTTAAATAGGTAAAAGGAACTTCTTCATTACCGGTTCCTTCGAGTATTAATGCCTGTTGTTCACTGGTGAGCTGCTCGAAAGGAGTATCAATATCAAAAGAGTAGTGATTAGCGACTGCTTTCAATTGTTGGAAATAGTAGAGAGTTCTTCTATCCCAACCACGAATAGCACCCTCTGAAAGCGTTAAGCTAGAGTCTTGAATGACTTTGTTCGGGTCGAAAAATTGCTTAACACCTAGACCATCACAGCTTGGGCATGCGCCGTGTGGGTTGTTAAACGAAAAGAGCCTAGGCTCGAGTTCCTGAATGCTATGTCCACACTCGGGGCAAGCAAAGCGAGAGGAGAATATAAGGTCAGGGGCCTCCCCATCCATGTAGGCGATGCGAGCAATACCGTCTGTTAGGTTGAGTGCGGTTTCAAACGACTCTGCAAGGCGTATTTGCAGATCATCGCGAACTTTAAATCTATCAACCACGGCTTCTATCGTGTGTTTTTTCTTTTTGTCTAATTCTGGAGCGCTGTCTAAATCAACAACAATGCCGTTAATTCTGGCGCGTACAAAACCCTGCTTTCTTAGGTCATGTAAGGTATGTAAATGCTCACCTTTACGGCCCTGAATAACGGGCGCTAGGAGCATTAGCTTACTACCTTCCTCTAAAGTCAGAACCTGATCAACCATTTGGCTGACAGTTTGTGCTGCCAGAGGTAGGTCATGGTCTGGGCAGCGTGGTTCGCCCGCTCTGGCAAATAACAGACGTAAGTAGTCATAGATCTCAGTAATTGTGCCGACAGTCGAGCGTGGGTTGTGTGATGTTGACTTTTGCTCGATGGAAATGGCCGGCGATAATCCTTCAATATGATCTACGTCTGGCTTTTCCATCATGGATAGAAATTGCCTGGCGTAAGTAGAGAGGGACTCAACATAACGTCTCTGGCCCTCTGCATATAACGTATCGAACGCCAGTGATGATTTTCCAGAACCGGAAAGGCCTGTTATCACCACAAGCTTATCGCGCGGGATATCCAGATCAATGTTTTTCAGGTTGTGGGTGCGTGCACCGCGAACCAGAATAGTGTCCATGCTTACTCCAAGAGGAATACAAAAGAGATCGATTATAAAGTACAGAGGGGCGACAGTGCTATGTGTTCTGTTTCATATAAATGAATATGTTCTATGTGGCGTGGTTCGTATAATTTTATATGTTCTCTGTGGTATCCTTTGTAGAAATGTATAATGGTTTCCCTCGTTTGTAGGGGCTGATTTATCTGACGGAGAGAAGCATGGCACGTGGTGTAAATAAAGTAATATTGGTAGGTAATATGGGTGGTGATCCTGAAGTGCGTTACATGCCGTCAGGAAATGCTGTCACCAATGTTACATTGGCCACCAGTGAATCTTGGAAAGATAAACAAACGGGGCAGAATCAGGAGCGTACTGAGTGGCACCGCGTTGTATTCTTTAACAAACTGGCAGAAATTGCTGGTGAGTACCTACGTAAAGGTTCGCAGGTTTATATCGAAGGCGCGTTGCGTACTCGTAAATGGCAGGATCAGAGCGGTGCAGACCGTTATACAACCGAAATCGTTGCTAGTGAAATGCAGATGCTGGGCGGTCGTGCTAATAGCAATAACGATGCGGGTTACTCACAAGAACAAGAGTACAGCCAGGCACCAGCTCCGCAGCAGTCTCGCCCGCAGAGTGCTCCACAGCAGCAATCCCGTCCTCAGCAGAGTGCCCCGCCGCAGCAAAGGCCACAGCAGGCTCCTCAGCAGCAACCGCAAGCTGCACCGGCGCCTAACTTTGATGATTTTGACGATGATATTCCATTTTAGACCCCGTTTCATGTAAAGTGTAACGCTTGGTGTGACCTGAAATCTTTAAAAACCCCGCAATAGCGGGGTTTTTTTGTGTCGAAAGTCAGAGTTCTGTCTGTTAGCTGTTACAGTATTTTATGCAAAATGCGTGTTTGGGTGCTTTATTGGTCGCATATTATTGTTTTTGTTCATTTATATTAATTAGCATGTTAAAAATAAACTTTATTGGATTAGGTATTAGAAAAGCATGACTGAGTGGACAAAGCTTTTGCCGATTAAAATTTTAGTAACCGGCGGCGATGGGCAAATTGCCCATGATTTGGTATTACTCGGTGAGCAAGATAGCCATTTTGAATTTATCTGTTTAGGGCTTTCTGCTCTGGATGTTACATCCCCTGATGCTATTCAGCAGGCATTAGATCGTTACATGCCTGATTATGTTGTTAATACAGCGGCGTTCAATAATGTTGATGCTGCTGAGCACGAGCCTGAGCGCAGCTTTTGTGTGAACCGTGATGCAGTAAAAAACCTTGCTGTTGAGTGTGGGGCTCTGTCGATACCGTTAATTCACCTGTCGACTGATCATTTGTTCGATGGGCATTATGCCAGCGGTTATAGTGAAGATGATGATGCCTCTCCGTTAGGTGTATTTGGAGAGAGTAAGCGTCAAGGTGAAGACCTACTTAGGCAGTACCAACCAAAACATATTATTTTACGTGTCAGCTGGGTCTTTAGCGCTAGGGGTGATAATTATCTGCTGCGTACACTTGAAAATGCCCGCAAGCATTCTGCGATTGAAACTGCAGATGATCGTCAAGGGTGTCCTACATCAGCGACTGATGTGGGGCGTGTGATTCTGGCTATGATTAAACAGTTAGAAAATGGAGCTGATGCTTGGGGTACATATCATTACTGTGGAGCTGAAGTTACTACGCGGTATCGTTTTACTGAGGCTATTTTGGCGGCGGCAGGCCAATACGAAGCATTGAAGACTATGGATCTTGTTCCTGTTTCTTCGCGGGCTTTGCATGTGGAAGTCGAGCGGCCAGCATCGTCAGTGTTGAAATGCAAAAAGTTGCTTAGCACGTTTGGAATTAGGCAGCGCCCTTGGCGCAGCGAGCTGATAGCCGTGCTGCGCCAAATTTATCAAAAAGAGAGCTGATGAGAAAAGAACTAGCCCCAAGGTACTGCGTTATGAGTAATAGCAACGCTTAGAATATAAGCAACGCAAAGTAGCGCTAAAATAAATGCGCTGATGCGAGTAGTTTTGGTTTTTCCGCGCTTTAGAGCGATAGTGCCAAGAATAATATACAGAACCAAGCCGACGACCTTTGCCGATAGCCAATCCGCCTGAATAGGGTATTGGTTGATGATGAAGGTTAGAGCAATGGCGCTAACCAGTAATATGGTATCTATAATATGCGGTAGAATTTTCACCAGCTTTTTTTGTAGCCATTGTGCGTCAAAAAGCATACCTGCACCGCGCACTATAAAAAATAGAATACTTAAAGCGACGCTGGTCAAGTGAATGTGTTTGATGAGCGGGTATAGTTCTGACATGAGTGTTTCCTGTTGGGCGTTATCCGGGGTAATAAATGTACTTGCTTTGGCGATTGTAATTATAACGGTCTCGCAATAGGAAATGATATGAGGAGTTTGAAATGTCAGTTGTTGATAATCCCACTTTAATGGCGATTAGTGATGCGCTATCCGTTATTTTGCAAATGGCCCCTAAGCCTGCTGAAACCGAGGTTGTATACTTGGAGCATGCCGTTGGTCGGGTTTTAGCTGAATCACCTGTTGCTGCTGTTGATGTGCCTCCTGCTGATAATAGCAGCATGGACGGTTATGCAATTAACGCTCGCTCGTTAAGTGAGGGCAGTAAAACGTCATTTACAATCTCGCAAAGAGTGCCGGCAGGAAAGGCGCCTCAGCCGCTTGTGGCTGGTACGGCGGCACGCATTTTTACGGGCGCAGAAATTCCCCAAGGTGCTGACACTATTGTTATTCAAGAGAACGTTGAGCTTGATGGGGATAAAGTCGTTATAAGTGGGCCTGTGCAAGTCGGGCAGAACATTAGAGCTAAAGGCCAGGATATTAAAGAGGGGCAGGCTTTTCTGGCTAAGGGTGCGCGGCTGCAAGCTGCTGATGTAGGCGTATTGGCCTCAACTGGACTCGACAGTATTGCTGTTTTTCGGCCAATAAAGGTTGCCATCATATCGACAGGTGACGAGTTGGTGAGCCCTGGCGAATCTTTGGCGCCAGGACAAATTTATAACTCCAATCGATTTGTGTTGGCGTCGTTGCTGACTCAGATGGGTTGTGTGCCTATCGATATAGGCAAAGTGGCAGATACTGCAGAGGCTGTGGAAGAAGCGTTGGAGCAGGCTGCTGCGCAAGCTGACTGTATCATTAGTACGGGTGGTGTCTCTGTTGGGGAAGAGGATCATGTGAAACAGTCCGTTGAGCGGCTAGGTAAGCTGGAAGTATGGCGCTTAAAGATAAAACCAGGAAAACCACTGGCGTTTGGTAGCGTTCAAGAAACTCCTTTCTTCGGTCTTCCCGGAAATCCTGCCTCGGCGCTCATAACTTTTTGTTTAATGGCGCGGCCTTTTTTAATACGCATGCAAGGCGCTGACTATGAGCTGCCTTTAGCATTTAATGTGCCTGCTGACTTTGAGCGTCTAAAGCCGGGGAGTCGTCAGGAGTACATGCGTGCAAGGATGGAGCAGGGGTCTATAAAGGTGTTTCATAATCAGAGCTCTGGTATCTTGTCTTCGGCGAGTTGGTCTAATGGTTTGGTGGTTATTCCGCCTGGGGATGTGGTGCACAAAGGCGATTTGGTTAGCTTTATGCCCTTTTCGGAGCTGCTGGGCTGATATTATTGGGTTTGGTGTGCAATAGCGGGTAAAATGCGCTGTTTATTGGTTGATTAGAGATCTTGATGGAAGTGAATACACAGCAAGACCCATTCAAAGAAATGCGTCCTTATAATGATAGTGAAGTTGAAGCTGTCTTACAGAATTTGCTGTATGACAACGAGCTAATAAGCGCGATTACTCATTATCAGTTTCCTTCCTTGCCAGGCTGGTTGGCTAAATTACTTAAGCCTTTTGTTCGTATTGGTTTGGCACGTGAACTCGGCGATATTCAATCAGTAAAGCAGTTTCAGCAAGCAATTGCTAAATACATGGCAAAAATGATTGCTAGAACGACTACTCGTCTGACTTGCTCTGGTATGGAAAATCTTGAAGATGATGAGGCCTATTTATTTGTGTCTAATCATCGTGATATTGCTATGGACCCGGCATTTGTCAACTGGACGCACTACCAGCAAGAGCTTCCTACCGTGCGGGTAGCTATTGGCGATAATTTGCTGAGCAAGCCTTATATATCTGATTTAATGCGTTTGAATAAAAGCTTTGTCGTTAACCGTTCGGCAAAAGGTCCGCGTGAAATGATGGCCGCGGTTACTCAGTTATCAGCTTATATTGATCATAGTATCCTGGAAGGCGAGTCGGTTTGGATCGCGCAGCGGGAAGGGCGGGCTAAAGATGGTGATGATAAAACTGATCCAGCCCTGCTAAAAATGTTTTATGTGAGCCAGCGTAAGCAACGTAGCTTCTCTGAAGCGGTTAAGCGATTGAATATTGTACCTGTGTCTATTTCTTATGAATTTGATCCTTGTGATCGGGCTAAAGCCATTGAGCTTGCTGCACGAGAAAGAGAGGGTGCTTATGAAAAAGGTGAGCATGAAGATATTGAGAGTATCGTTCAGGGAATTACAGGGTTTAAAGGCGCGGTGCATATTCATTTTGGTGACGTGATTGTTAATGATTACGAAGCGCCGGAGTTGCTAGCAGCAGAGCTAGATCGGCAAATACATCAAAACTATTTTTTGCATCCTTCTAACTATATTGCTGCAGGTCTCTTAGAAGAAGCGACAGTAGAGCAGAAAGCAGTATTTGAGAAGCGCTTTGAAGGGTTAGGTTCACGTGAAAGTGAAATTATGCGAAAAATATATGCTAACCCTGTGTTTAATCATGAATCAAAAAAGGTATAGCTTGTGAGTAAATTAACCCATTTAGATGAGCACGGCCACGCCCATATGGTAGACGTTTCAGATAAGGCGGTTACTACTCGAGAGGCGCGCGCTTACGCAGAAATTTTGATGTTACCAGAAACGCTGGAGATGATTGTTTCTGGTGGGCATAAGAAGGGAGACGTGCTGGCTGTCGCTAGAATTGCAGGTATTCAAGCCGCTAAGCGTACCAGCGATCTGATTCCTTTATGTCATCCGCTTATGTTGACAAAAGTTTCTGTGGAGCTGGTGCCCGATTTGGGAAAATCTGCGATTTGTATTAGTACGCTGTGTCGCTTGTCTGGTCAGACAGGGGTTGAAATGGAAGCATTAACAGCCGCTAGTGTTGCTGCTTTAACCTTATATGATATGTGTAAGGCTGTTGATAAAGGGATGGTAATCTCTGAGGTGAAATTGATAGAAAAAAAAGGCGGTAAAAGCGGTCATTGGAAAATTGAGGGGTAAATGATGTTGTCACTCGTTTTTTTTGCCAGTGTGCGTGAGCAACTGGGAGTAGGGCAGGTCGATCGAGAATGGGATGCGAGCCTATCTACTGTAACGCTGCTCTTGGCGTCTTTGGTAAAAGAGGAAGGTGATGTGTGGGAGCAAGTTCTGATGCGTCCTAATCTGTTGGTTGCTATTAATCAAGAGATGGCGAGTCTGGAAGCTTCCATTAAAGATGGTGACGAAATTGCTTTTTTCCCGCCGGTAACAGGTGGGTAATTAATGTATAGACAGGGAAAATCAATGCTGGGTTATTTTCGAGCAACGCTTTATTACATGGCATTTTATCCAGCGACAATTATTTATAGCTTACTGTGTGTCGTAGTTGCAAAGCCTTTGCCATTTGCTCAGCGCTTTAAGTTTGTTACTCAAATCAACTACTTCTATATTGCATGGTTACGTATCTGTTGTGGTGTGAAACTGCAGGTTGATGGGCTGGAAAACTTGCCTAAAGATGGGGCGTATGTTGCTATCGCTAATCATCAGAGCGAGTGGGAAACTATCTACTTTCAAACACTTATTCGCCCGCAGTGTGTAGTCTTGAAAAAAGAGCTATTAAAGATGCCATTTTTTGGATGGGCGCTGGGGTTGTTGGATCCTATCGCTTTAGATAGAAGTCAGAAGCGTGGCGCGTTGAAAGAGTTGTTATCGCAAGGTAAGGATCGTTTAGGTAAAGGTATTCCTATTGTTATTTTCCCTCAAGGAACACGCCTTCCTGTGGGTGAGAGAGGTAAGTTTAACAAAGGTGGTGCTATGCTGGCGGTTAGTTCAGGAGTACCAGTGGTTCCTATTGCCCATAATGCAGGTGTGTATTGGCCAGGGAAAAGTTTCCTCAAATATCCAGGAACGATACAGTTACGTATTGGTAAGCCGGTGTTGTCTGAGGGGCGTAGTGTTGATGAGGTGCATACTGAGTCAGTTGGCTGGTTGCTTGAGCAGATGGAGCAACTTGAAGCACTGGAAACGAAAAAAGTCTAAAGTTGATTATTGAAAACAAAAAAACCGCCAAGAGGCGGTTTTTTTATGCGTTTCTGGTATTAGTCCTCAAAACGTTGGAATACCAACGTAGAGTTGGTGCCACCAAAGCCGAAGCTGTTTGACATAACGCGATCTAATTTCACATTGTCTTTGCGTGTAGTGACGACCGGCATGCCTTGTGCTGCTTCATCGAGTTCGTCGATATTAGCAGAGGCGCAGATGAAGTCATTTTCCATCATCAGAAGGCTGTAAATAGCTTCCTGAACGCCGGTAGCGCCAAGGGAGTGTCCAGTTAATGATTTGGTCGAGCTGACAGGAGGCATCTCGTCGCCGAAGGTGTTCTTCATTGCTTTGAGTTCCTGAATGTCACCAGCAGGCGTTGAAGTGCCATGAGAGTTGATATAATCAATAGATCCATCGACTGTGCTCATTGCTTGCTGCATGCAGCGCATAGCGCCTTCGCCTGAAGGTGCGACCATGTCGTAGCCGTCAGATGTCGCGCCGTAGCCAACGAGTTCTCCGTAAATTTTGGCACCGCGTGCTTTGGCATGTTCAAGTTCTTCTATTACTAGCATGCCCGCGCCACCGGCAATGACAAACCCATCACGATTGGCATCATATGCGCGTGAGGCTTTTTCAGGTGTCTCATTATATTTGCTAGATAGCGCGCCCATGGCGTCAAACATTACTGTTAGTGACCAGTGCAGCTCTTCACCACCGCCAGCAAACACAACATCTTGTTTGCCTAGCTGAATCTGCTCCATTGCATTGCCGATACAATGTGCGCTAGTGGCGCAGGCAGAGGTGATTGAGTAATTAATGCCTTTGATCTTGAATGGTGTGGCAAGGCAAGCTGAGACTGTGCTGCCCATGGTGCGGGTCACGCGATAAGGACCAACGCGACGTACGCCTTTGCTGCGCAAAATATCCGCACTTTCAACGATGTCTGCTGATGACGCGCCACCTGAGCCAGCGATTAAGCCGGTACGCACGTTAGATACTTGTTCTTCGCTGAGTCCGGCATCTTTGATGGCTTGGTCCATTGCAAGGTATGAATATGCTGCAGCATTACCCATAAAACGACGAAGTTTGCGATCAATTAACGCCTCTAGGTCGATATCAATACTGCCGGCTACATGGCTGCGAAAGCCAAGTTCTTTGTACTCTTCTTGGAATTTGATGCCTGAGCGGCCTTCTTTCAATGAGTCGAGTACGGCTTCTTTATCGTTACCCAGGCAAGATACGATGCCCATTCCTGTTACTACAACGCGTCGCATATGTTGTATCTCCTGTTAAGAGGATCTTCTTCTTATTCGTTAATGGATAGTTCGACCATTACCCGTCTCCAGTTTTCTTGGTATGACGGGTAGGACTTTGTAATGGATTAGAAGTTGTCTGTAGATGTAAACAAGCCTACACGCAGGTCTTTAGCTGTATAGATAACTCGACCATCTACTGAAACAGTTCCGTCTGCAATTCCCATTACTAGTTTGCGCTCAATTACGCGCTTTAGCTCAATGTGGTATGTGACTTTTTTGGCTGTAGGGAGAACTTGTCCCGTGAACTTTACTTCACCTGAACCGAGCGCTCTTCCGCGGCCTTTGTTGCCTCTCCATCCTAGGTAAAAGCCAACAATCTGCCACATTGCATCAAGTCCCAAGCAGCCTGGCATAACCGGGTCGGTTGGAAAGTGGCAATCAAAAAACCAGAGGTCTGGATTGATGTCTAGTTCGGCAATAATTTCGCCTTTGCCAAATTGGCCTCCATCGTCGGAGATGCTAGTGATGCGATCCATCATTAGCATATTACCTACTGGCAGGCGTGCATTGCCAAGGCCAAACATTTCACCGTGCCCGCATTTCAGCAGGTCTTCGCGTTCAAAAGAGGATGCTTTAGTCATGTGGTAACTGTCTATCCCAGAGAAATTGTAGTCAAAATATCAGTTGATTATACCGGTTTGCTGAGCTGTAGGCACGGCCTGAGTCAGGTAAATTAGTTAAAGATGTGGTTTTATTAATAAAAGTGTCGTTTTTTAGGTAGGGAAATGCAGGCAAATTGATGAGTTTGCCTGCATTTCAAGATGACATGATGCTGAATTAGGTATTTCTGTGAACAGCTATGTGAGCCAAAAGAATCAGTGTTTCTTTGAACGATGAGTCTGGTAGTGCAGAGAGTGCATCGATGGCAAGGTCGGCTTGCTTTAGGGCACTTTCTTGAGTGTATTCTATGGCGCCAGAGCTTTTGACGAGTGCCAGTATGGGTTCAAGATCATCAAGTCCGCCTTTGCGGATGGTTTGGCGAATGAGCTGGCGCTCTTCTGCTGTTACAACCTTCATCGCTTGAATCAGAGGGAGTGTGGGTTTCCCTTCTGCTAAGTCATCACCCACATTTTTACCCATCTCTTCAGCGCTGGATAGGTAGTCCATGACGTCATCGATTAGTTGGAAGGCGATGCCTAGATGACGGCCGTAGTCGCGAAGTGCTTCCTGCTGCTCTTTTGGGGCGTTGGCTAATATCGCGCCTACTTCCGTTGCTGCCTCAAAAAGCATGGCCGTTTTACCGATGATAACCTGCATATAGGCTTCTTCAGAGGTGTCTGGGTTGCGGCAATTTAGGAGCTGTAGAACTTCGCCTTCAGCGATAACATTGGTGGCGTTAGATATCACTTTCATAATATCCATGTCGCCAATTTCGACCATTATCTGGAAGGCGCGTGAATAAAGGAAGTCGCCTACTAAAACGCTGGGTGCATTGCCCCATTTCGCGTTGGCAGTGTCTTTTCCTCGGCGCAGGTCTGAATTATCAACGACGTCATCGTGTAGTAGTGTTGCTGTATGGATGAATTCGATCACGGCAGAAAGAGAAATATGATGCTTGCCGTTGTAGTTACAGGCATTGGCCGCAAGTAGAACTAGTAGAGGTCGTAGGCGTTTTCCACCGCTTTCGACAATATAATGGCCAATCTTTTCGACCAATGGTACGTTTGAACCTAAATGATTGATTATATAGTCATTTACGGACTCGAATTGTGGTTCTATGGCTGGATTTAACTGGTGTGGTTGCATGCGACAACTTTATAGTATTGATATGGACATTAGCGCGCATGCTAGGTGTTGATGAGCAGAGTGTCAAGATTTGACGGTGTTACCAGTAAATTGCTTGAGTTATTAGCCTGATTGCTTTAAAATCTCGCGCCCTGAGCTTATCCAACTTAGCTCCCTACCATATGGGTTCGCCATTAGAAGTAGGTTTCGTTTTAGTAGCCGGATAAGCGTAAATTGGAGAAAGAAATGTTTGCAGTAATCGTAAGCGGTGGAAAGCAATACCGAGTACAAGAAGGACATACCCTTAAGCTGGAGAAACTAACAGCTGAAGCAGGTTCTAGTATTGAATTTGATCGTGTTTTGATGGTGGGTAATGGCGATGACGTTAAGGTTGGCTTGCCAACTGTCGAAGGCGCTAAAGTTACTGCTGAAGTGATCGGAAATGGTCGTGGCGCTAAAGTGTCAATTATCAAATTCCGTCGTCGTAAGCACAGCATGACTCGTCAGGGCCACCGTCAGTGGTTTACTGAAGTAAAAATCACTGGAATCAGCGCATAAGCTGAGTTGTCGGGAGATAGAAAATGGCTCATAAGAAAGCGGGTGGTTCTACTCGAAATGGTCGCGACTCACAATCGAAACGTTTAGGTGTTAAGCGTTTTGGTGGTCAGGTTGTGATCGCAGGTAACATTATTGTTCGTCAGCGCGGTACGCATTTTCATGCAGGTACTGATGTAGGCATCGGAAAAGATCACACTTTGTTTGCTAAAACAGATGGCGTGGTTAAATTCGAAGTTAAAGGCGCAAAAAACCGTAAATACGTCAGCATCGTCCCAGCGTAAAAACTGGCTTTTTTGCTGAAAAAAGCTCCGCTGTGCGGGGCTTTTTTTGTTTATGAGCAGTCCTCGCGCTATGCTAAGGCGGAGTTGTTCTTGGGAGATAGAAGATGAAGTTTGTAGATGAAGCGACGATTACTGTAGAAGCGGGTAAGGGTGGTAATGGCTGCCTGAGCTTTCGTCGCGAAAAGTATGTACCCAAGGGCGGTCCTGATGGCGGTGATGGCGGTGATGGCGGCTCTATCTATATGGAAGCCGATGCTGGGCTAAATACACTGGTTGATTTTCGTTTTACGCGCGTACATAAAGCGCAAACGGGCCAGTCAGGAATGGGTAGAAACTGCTCGGGCAATAAAGGTAATGACTTGGTGCTGAAAGTGCCGGTTGGTACCACGGTTATCGATATAGACACCAATGAAGTGCTTGCTGATCTGACCGAGATTGGTCAGGTAGAGAAGATTGCTCAAGGCGGATTTCATGGTTTGGGTAATACGCGCTATAAAAGTAGTGTAAACCGTGCCCCGAGACAGACCAGTAATGGTAGTGCTGGAGAATTTCGTAACATTAAGCTTGAGCTGAAAGTGCTGGCTGATGTTGGTTTGTTAGGTTTGCCAAATGCGGGTAAGTCCACTTTTGTTCGTGCTGTATCGGCGGCGACGCCTAAGGTGGCTGATTATCCTTTTACAACCTTAGTGCCAAGCTTAGGTGTTGTGAGGACAGAGCGTAATCGTAGTTTTGTTGTGGCGGATATTCCTGGAATTATCGAAGGGGCTGCTGAAGGAGCCGGTTTAGGGATTCGTTTTCTTAAGCATTTGGCACGAAATCGTGTGTTGTTGCATATTGTTGATATGGCTCCGTGGGATGAGCAAACCCCTGCCGAGTCTGCAAAAGTAGTCGTTGATGAGCTTGCTAAATTTAGTCCTACGTTGGCTGATCAGCCGCGCTGGTTGGTATTGAATAAGTTGGATTTGGTGCCCGCTGAAGAGCATGAAGAGCGTTGTCAGTCGGTTATTGATGCGTTGGGCTGGGAAGGGCCTGTTTATCGTATATCGGCGATTGATAAGGGTGGTGTTAAGCCGCTGATAATGGATCTACAGAATTTCCTTGATGAGCGTGCCGCAGCTTTTCTTGCTGAGCCAGAGTTGCAGCAAGAGGAAGATGAGGTTCGTGCATTGGTTGATGCTGAAGCGCGTCTGCATATTGAGCGGCTGCGTCAGTCTATGCGTAAGAAGCGTGAGGCTGATCAGGATCTTGATATCGACGATGATGACTTTGACGATGATGATTATGATGTTGATGTGGAATATGTTCGCTGAATTTAGCGCGAAGAGGTAGTTGTGACGGTAAGTCGAGAGAAGTTGCAAAAAGCGCGGCGCTGGGTTGTTAAGATCGGCAGCGCGTTGTTGACTAATGATGGGCAGGGGTTGGATGAGGCGGCTATTAGTCGCTGGGTAGACCAGTTGGCGGCCTTAAAGCAGCAGGGTGTTGAGATTGTTCTGGTCTCATCAGGCGCTGTGGCTGAAGGAATGACGCGGCTTGGTTGGAGTGTTCGGCCCAAAGAGCTTAATCGCTTGCAGGCTGCTGCGGCTGTAGGGCAGATGGGGTTGGTGCAGGCGTATGAAGCAAATTTTCAGCGCCATGGTACGCATACCGCTCAAATTTTGCTGACTCATGACGATCTAACTAATCGAAATCGCTATTTAAATGCTCGCGCAGCTCTTAAAACTTTGCTTGAGATGGGTGTCGTACCAGTCGTGAATGAAAATGACACTGTTGTGACTGATGAGATTAGGTTTGGTGATAATGACACCTTGGCTGCATTGGTTGCGAATTTGATTGAAGCTGATGGTGTTGTTTTGTTGACGGATCAGCATGGATTATATACGGCCGATCCTCGCTCAAACTCGCAGGCTGAGCTGATTTCGCAGGCGCGTGCTGAAGATGAATCTTTAGTTGCGGTTGCTGGTAGTGGTGGGAAATTGGGTCGGGGTGGTATGGCGACTAAGGTGAGAGCTGCGAAGCTTGCTGCTCGCTCTGGTGCGATAACGCTGATTGCTAGTGGGCGTGAAGAAGATGTGTTGTTGCGCCTGAAGCAGGGAGAGGTGCTGGGTACGCTCTTGGTGCCTGATCGTAACCCTATGGCGGCGAGAAAGCAGTGGTTGGCCGGGCATCTGCAAGCAAGAGGTACCTTAGTGCTTGATGCGGGCGCTGTGCTGGCTTTAACTGAGCGAGGTAAAAGTTTATTGCCTGCTGGCGTTAAAGGGCTCTCAGGTGAGTTTACGCGTGGAGAGATGGTGCTGATTGCTGATGAATCAGGGCGAATCGTTGCGCGAGGTTTGGTGAACTATGGGGCAGAGGATGCTCGTAAAATAGTAGGTAGGCCTAGTTCGATGATCTCAGCTGTGCTGGGCTATATTAGTGAAGAGGAGTTGGTGCATAGGGATAACTTGGTGCTGGCTTGATTTTTATTGGTGTTGTAAAAAATAGATATAAAAAAACCGGCAAAAGCCGGTTTTTTTAAAGCAGTGCTAATTAAGCCATTGCTTTGATGCGTGCATTCATACGACTTTTACTGCGAGCAATTTTGTTTTTCTCAAAAATGCCTTTGTTCACAGAAGAGTCCATGAGGGGCTGTGCAACTTTTAATGCTTCGTTTGCAGCAGCTTTGTCGCCGCTAGCAATAGCAGCAACAACTTTTTTGATGTACGTTCGAACCATGGAGCGGAGGCTAGCGTTATGCTGACGACGTTTCTCCGACTGGCGAGCGCGTTTACGGGATCCTGCGGAGTTAGCCACAATCCGGCTCCTTCAAGTTGGGTTAGTATCTATCCGGTGAATTCACCAGAATTTGAGACGCAAGATTATTCATATTTCTGAGCCTGCTGTCAATAAAAACAAGCAAGTTTATTATAAAATCGATAAGATGCGTGCCGTATAAGGTATCACGTAAAGGAAGTGTTGTGGGTAAAGGGGTTGTAGAAGATACGAAACGCCGTGGTGGGTTACTGCGTTCAAGCGGCATCGTAGGCATTATGACCATGCTTTCTCGCGTGTTGGGGCTGGTTAGAGATGTTGTCATTGCTAACTATTTTGGGGCTAGTGGAAGCGCCGATGCTTTTTTTGTGGCATTTAAGATTCCTAACTTCCTGAGACGTTTATTTGCTGAAGGTGCTTTTTCGCAAGCGTTTGTTCCTGTGTTATCGGAATACCAAACTCAGAAAGATCATGACGAAGTAAAGCGCTTAGTCGATAGAGTGGCCGGTACGCTAGGTCTTATACTGCTGGCAATTACTGTTGTAGCCGTCTTGGCTGCGCCAGTGTTGACTGCGGTGTTTGCTCCAGGTTTTTATATGGATCATGCGCACAAGTTTGATCTTGCATCTGAAATGCTGCGAATTACATTTCCCTATTTGTTACTTATATCCTTAACGGCCTTTGCTGGTGCTATTTTAAATACCTATGGCCGATTTGCTGTTCCTGCGTTCACGCCTGTGTTGTTAAATGTCTGCTTGATAGGCTCTGCCATTTTTCTGAGTCCTTTGTTTGATGAGCCCATTGTTGCGCTTGCATGGGGTGTGTTAATTGCAGGTGTGGTGCAGCTGATTTTTCAATTTCCTTTTTTGATGCATTTGAAACTGTTACCCAAGCCTGTGTTCGGTTGGCAGGATGAGGGTGTTCAGCGCATCCTTAAATTAATGATTCCGGCATTATTTGGTGTCTCTGTTGCTCAAATCAATTTGCTGCTTGATACCGTACTAGCTTCTTTCTTGCAAACCGGTAGTGTTTCTTGGTTGTATTACTCGGATCGCTTAACTGAGTTGCCATTGGGTGTGTTCGGTATAGCCATATCTACCGTTATTTTACCCAGCCTTGCACGTAAGCATGCGAGTCGTTCTTCGCAAGAGTTTGCTCATACCTTGGATTGGGCGGTGCGGATGATTTTGCTGATTGCGTTGCCGTCTGCGCTCGCACTTATTCTTTTGGCTGAACCGCTGATCATTACTTTGTTCAAATATGGCGCATTGACCGAAAGGGATGTGGTTATGTCTGCGATGAGTTTGCAGGCTTATGCCTGTGGGTTGTTAGCATTTATGTTAATTAAGGTGCTGGCTCCGGGGTATTTCTCGCGCCAGGATATGAAAACACCGGTGAAAATTGCCGTTCAAGCAATGGTTGCCAATATGGTGTTTAACTTATTGCTTATTTGGCACTTTCAGCATGTGGGGTTGGCGATTGCGACGGCGCTATCCGCTTTTTTGAATGCTGCTATGTTGTTAAGAGGTTTGATACGCGAAAAGGTTTTTGTGTGGCAGCCTGGATGGGGCGTGTTGTTGGTAAGGTTATTTTTAGCTCTGGCTGTTTTGTTTGCTGTCATAACGTGGCTTAGTCCTACTGTGGATGTGTGGATGGGTGCTGATGTGTGGCTACGTGTTAAGCATATGTTGCTTGTGGTGGTTGCCGGAGCCGCCTCATATTTTACTGTATTAGTGCTTACGGGACTTAGATTGCGTCATATTCGAGCCTAATTCGAATTTGCGGTACTCGTTGTATACTAAGTGAGCTATAATTCTGCGTTTTTATTGGGGTTGTATTAAATTCGATGGAATTGATTCGCGGGCTGCATAACTTACGTCAAAAACACCGTGGATGTGTGGCTACTATCGGTAACTTTGATAGTGTCCACCTTGGGCACGTACGTGTATTGGAGCAAGTGAAAGCCAAAGCTCGAGAACTGGGGTTGCCGACTACCGTTATTATTTTTGAACCACAGCCCAGAGAATTCTTTGGCGGTGAAAGCGTTCCATCACGATTGACCCGCTTTGGCGAAAAAGTGCGCTTGTTGCGAGCTCAGGGCATTGATCGGGTGTTATGCCTAGCTTTTAATGCGCAGCTGCAAAAAATGACAGCGGCTGAGTTTGTAGAAAATTTGCTACTTAAAGGCCTTGAAGTGAAGCACTTTGTTGTAGGTGATGACTTCAGATTTGGCTGTGATCGCGCTGGCGATTATCAGATGTTGGAAGCTGTGGGTCAACAATATGGCTTTAGCGTTGTTAATACAGATACCTTTACGATTGCAGGTGAGCGTGTCAGCAGCACACGTGTTAGAAAAGTATTAGAGCAAAACGATTTTGATTTGGCTGAGCGCTTGCTAGGTCGGCGTTATCGTATAGCCGGGCGGGTTATGCATGGCCAGAAGCTAGGTCGTCAGTTAGGTGTGCCCACTGCAAACATTCGCATGCATCGATTTATTGCGCCGTTGCGAGGTGTTTATGCCGTTACTATGTATCGTGAGGAGCAGATGTTGGGACAGGGTGTATGCAATATAGGTATGCGCCCAACCGTTAATGGCACTCAGCCAGTTTTAGAGGTTCATCTACTTGACTTTGATGAAGACCTTTATGGACAGCTACTCAGTGTAGAGTTTGAAACTTTCCTGAGAAAAGAACAGAAATTTGACGGGCTAGAACAGCTTCGCAAACAAATCTTTAATGATATAGAGGTTGCGCAAACTTACTTTGCCCAACCTAAATGATCTGGAATAAATGTGATGACCGACTATAAAGCGACATTGAACCTGCCGGATACTGAATTTCCAATGCGTGGAAATCTGGCTAAGCGCGAACCCGATATGCTGAAAAAATGGCAAGATATGGGCTTATATCAGCGAATTCGTGAAATCAATGCAGGTCGTCCCAAGTTTATTCTGCATGATGGCCCTCCATACGCTAACGGCAATATTCATCTTGGCCATGCAGTAAACAAAGTACTGAAAGATATTATTATTAAGTCCAAAACATTGGATGGCTTTGATGCGCCATACGTGCCTGGTTGGGATTGTCACGGCTTGCCAATCGAGCACAAAGTAGAGGTTACCCACGGTAAAAACATGGGCGCAGACAAAACGCGTGAGCTATGTCGCAGTTATGCTCATGAGCAGATTGAAGGCCAGAAAGACGACTTTATTCGTTTGGGTGTGTTTGGCGATTGGGCAAATCCATATAAAACTATGGATTTTGCTAGTGAGGCGGGTGAAATTCGCGCATTAGGAAAAATGGTTGAAGGCGGTTACGTTTTCAAAGGCTTGAAGCCGGTTAACTGGTGTTTTGATTGTGGTTCGGCATTGGCTGAGGCTGAAGTTGAATATGCAGACAAAAAGTCTTCTGCAATTGATGTTGCCTTTGAATGTAAAGATAGTGAAAAATTGGCTACTGCTTTTGGGTTAGCCGCTTTAGATAAGCCTGCTTTTTCAGTTATCTGGACAACAACGCCGTGGACTATTCCTGCTAACCAAGCGATGAATGTTCATCCTGAATTTGATTACGCCTTGGTAGATACGGGTGAACGCTACTTATTGCTAGCAGCAGAGCTGGTGGATAGCTGCTTGGAACGTTATGAGTTACAAGGAAATATCGTTGCTAAAACAACGGGCGTAGCGTTAGAGAATATCGCATTTCAGCATCCGCTATATGATCGTGAGTCGCCGATTTATTTGGCTGACTATGTGGCACTCGATGCCGGTACAGGTATTGTGCATTCATCACCCGCTTATGGTGTAGATGACTTTGTCACTTGCCGTAGCTATGGGATGGAGTTTGACCAAATCCTCAGCATTGTTAAGGCAGATGGGGTTTATATTGATGACTTAGCGGACTTCGGTGGCCTGTCAATATGGGATGCTAGCCCTAAGATTGTTGAAAAGTTACGTGAAAATCAGCGTTTGTTAACGCATAAAACTATTACTCACAGCTATATGCATTGCTGGCGCCATAAAACGCCGCTGATCTATCGTGCAACAGCGCAATGGTTTGTTGGTATGGATAAGCAGGCTAACTCTGGTACAACATTACGTGAAAGTGCACTAGAGGCAATTGAACAAACTCAGTTTGTTCCTGCTTGGGGTAAACCTCGCTTACATAGCATGATTGCTAACCGCCCTGATTGGTGTATCTCACGTCAACGTAACTGGGGCGTGCCGATTCCGTTCTTTTTGCATAAAGAGACAGGTGAGCTACATCAGAATACTGTAGCTTTGATGGAGCAAGTTGCATTACGTGTTGAGAAAGAAGGAATTGAAGCTTGGTTTAAGCTAGAAGCTGCTGAACTATTGGGTGATGAAGCTGATCAGTACGAGAAAGTAACAGACACGTTAGACGTATGGTTTGACTCTGGAACAACACACTGGCATGTCATGCGTGGTTCTCACCCTATGGGACATGATCAAGGCCCCCGTGCTGATCTTTACTTGGAAGGCTCGGATCAGCACCGTGGTTGGTTCCACTCATCGCTGTTGACGGGTTGTGCGATTGATGGAAATGCACCTTATAAAGAACTTCTCACGCACGGTTTTACCGTAGATGAGAAGGGTTACAAGATGTCTAAGTCTTTAGGTAATACGGTTGCTCCGCAAGAAGTTACGGGTACATTGGGTGCTGATATTTTACGCCTATGGGTCGCTTCCACTGATTATTCAGGTGAAATGGCAGTCTCTAAGCAGATTCTGCAGCGTACTGCGGATTCATATCGCCGAATTCGTAATACATCGCGTTTCTTGTTAGCTAACCTCAATGGTTTTGACCCGGTTACTGATCTAGTAGCACCTAAGGATATGTTGGCACTGGATCGTTGGGCTGTGGATGCTACGGCGCGTTTGCAGGAGAAAGTGAAAGAGTCTTATGCGAGCTATCGTTTCTTAGATGTTTATCAGCAAGTGCATCACTTCTGTGTACAGGAGTTGGGTGGCTTTTATCTAGATATCATTAAGGATCGCCAGTACACCACTAAAGCGGATAGCTTAGTACGACACTCTTGCCAGACGGCGTTGTACCATATTGCGCAGGCGATCACACGTTGGATTGCGCCTATCCTTAGCTTTACGGCTGAAGAGATCTATGCAGCCTTACCAGGTAAAGATAAGAGCGAAAGTATCTTCCTCGAAACCTGGTATGAAGGTTTGTTTGAGCTTGATGCAGAGGTCGCTTTTGACCGTGAGTATTGGGCGCGTATTTTTGAAGTTAAAAGCGCCGTGAATAAGGTGCTAGAAGAAGCGCGTAATGAAAAGTTAGTGAAAGCTTCTTTATCTACCGAAGCAACACTGTATGTGAATGACAGTATTATGACTGATCTCGAGCGTTTAGGAACAGAGTTACGCTTTGTATTGATTACCTCTGAAGCCGCTTTGAAACCGCTTAGCGAAGCAGGGGATGCGCGTGATACAGAGCTAGAAGGTATGAAAGTGGCATTAAAAGCATCTGAGCATGTTAAATGCGAGCGTTGCTGGCATCATCGTGAAGATGTGGGCGCTAATGCAGAGCATCCTGAACTTTGTACCCGTTGCGTTGATAATGTTTATGGTGAGGGTGAAGCACGACAGTTTGCTTAAAATATAATGACAGAATTGCAGAAGGGAAAAAGCTTGGGCTCGTTAAAGTGGTTGTGGCTAACGGTATTTGTGTTAGCTGCAGACCTGCTTAGTAAAAACTTTGCCCAAGAATGGTTGGATTATGGTGTCCCTGTGGCACTGTTTTCTGGCTTGGATATGACTCTGCTTTACAACCGAGGCGCGGCTTTTAGCTTTTTATCAGATGCCAGTGGCTGGCAGCGCTGGCTGTTTGTTGTGATTGCGGTGGTAATCAGTATTGTTTTGATAGTATGGCTAAAACGTACTGAAACGCGCCAGTGGTGGCTGGGTATGGGGCTTGCTCTGATTCTTGGAGGCGCTTTAGGTAATTTACATGACCGGATTCTTCTGGGTTACGTTGTAGATTTCATCTCTGTCTATTATCAATCCTACTTTTTTCCTGCGTTTAATCTGGCAGACAGCGCTATCACGCTCGGCGCCGCTATTATGATTATTGATATGCTATTTCTGGAAAAGCAAAACGATGATGCTGATGATCTTCAACAACATAAGAGCCGGAGAAAGGCATGAGTGAGCAAATCATAGGCCCTGAGAAAACAATCACACTACATTTTGAGATCCGTTTACAAAATGGTGATGTAGTCGACAGTAATTTTGCTAACCAACCCGCTACCTTTACTGTGGGTGATGGCAATATGCTAGCAGGGTTTGAAGCAGCTATATTTGGTTTGAAAGTAGGTGATCGTCAAATATTTAAGATCACGCCTGAGCATGGGTTTGGTATGCCAAACCCAAGTAATATTCAAAAAGTGGGGCGTGAAAGCTTTTCTGGTATTGAATTAGAGACAGGCTTGGTGATTGGTTTTCAAGATGCGAGCGGTGAGCTACCAGGTGTTGTTGTTTCATTTGATGATATAAATGTAGAAGTGGATTTCAATCACCCGCTAGCCGGAAAAGACTTGGAGTTTGAAGTAAAAATATTAGATGTAGCTGCATAACTGCTCCTCATTATGGAAGGATGTCTAACAATCAATGTTGCTCCTTCCTCTTCCCTGCTAGTTTCTTTTTCGTACTTCCGCTGTTGCTACTTTAGCTATAAAAATGGCCACTTCTATTTTTTGACCTATACTCATAATACGAAGTGTTTAGATTTTGTACAGCAGATAAATTTTTACAATAGTTGAGTTCAATCTTCATGGACAGAAGATCAATCAATGGGAAGGGATGACAATGGCCACACGCGAATAACTAAACAGAAAATATGAAGCGAAATTTAGGTTTTACACTAATTGAATTGATGGTGACATTGGCAGTGCTAGTGATATTAATTACTGTCGCCATCCCTGGTTTTACAAACCTGATTCAGAATAGCCGTTCTGCTGCTTTAGCCAATAGTATTGTGATTGCCTTAAATGTTGCTCGAAGTGAGGCTGTAAAAAGGAATGCATTGGTAAATTTATGCCCAGGTAATGATGGAACGGCGTGCCCTGGGAGCTGGACGAATGGTTGGCTTGTGCAGCTAAACACCGGGGCTGCAACTATACAGATATGGGATGCTCCTGATACAGGCGCTGTTATTGCTCAGGTAGGAGGAAATTCTACTATTAGATTTGATGGCAGTGGTCGTATGACATTACCGGCAGCGGCTGTCACTATTAATAGTCGCTACCCTAACTGCACCGGCCAGCAAGCCAGGCAGATACAAATTAGTACTACAGGGCGGGTCAGTGTGACACGAGCCGCTTGTCCATAGAGTGATGTTATGAAATATGCGTATATGCAAAACAGTAATCAATCAGGGTCTACATTGATTGAGGTACTAATAACAGTGCTAGTGCTGTCTATAGGCTTACTTGGAATGGCGACATTGCAGTTTGATGCAGTGAAGTTAAATCACGATGCATTTCTACGCTCACAAGCTGTCAACCTTGCTTACGATATGTCTGATCGTATTAGATCTAACCGCTCGGCAGCAAGAGATGGCGATTACGATACTCAGCCTGCACCAACGGGTATCGACGCCACTGCTGCAGCTGACATAACCGCATGGCAAGCAAATTTAGCAGCTGCTTTACCCACAGGCACAGGAACCATTGCTCGAAACAGTGAAGAGTTTACAGTTCAGGTGTGCTGGGATGAGAGTAGAGGCGGTGGCGCTCCTGCGACCTGCTTTTCATTTGTGACGGGGCTGTGATGATAGCAATTAAAGAGATGAAGAGTTCAAACCAGCAAGCTGGCTTTTCACTGATTGAACTCATGATAGCTATGTTATTGGGGCTGGTTTTGATCGGGGGAGTTATTAGTGTGTTTTTGTCATCCAGTCAAACATATAGACTGCAAGAGGCTATGTTCCGTGTTCAGGAGTCTGGCCGGTTTGCATTAGACATTATGTTGCGTGATCTACGTGATGCGGGATTTCAAGATTTGCTACCAGTTAATAGCAGTCGAGATACCAGTATTACCGCCGTACAAGGGTTTCAGGCAGTCGCTCCTTTACCGGCTAATGTTGTCGCTGGCGTGACGAGTGAGATACTTTCAATACCGGCAAATTCAGCAGGTTCAGGTGGCGGTGTTGTTTACTATGTAGCTCCTGATGCAGGAGGTCAGCGAGCATTGTTTAGAAATGTAAATGCTGTTGTTGAAGGGGTCGAAGATGTTGCTTTCACTTATGGGATAGATACCAACAGTGACAGAGAGCCCGATACTTATTTGGGTGTGGCTGCTGTAGGGGCTGCGCAATGGAGTGATGTGGTGACTGTGCGTATTAGCTTCCTCGTTGCCAGTAATGATGCTGGAGTAGTTGATCAGGTCCAAGCGGCACCAACCCCATTTAATGCCGCGCCTTATACAGTAACTACTACAGATAGACGTTTATATAAGGTCTACACTACAACCGTAGCGCTTCGAAATAAGATGCCTTAATGATGAATAACTCTCAAAGAAGAAACATGCAGAAATTAGCCCCTCATCTGCGTAATCAGAAGGGGGCTGCGCTCATTATCGGCTTGGTGATGATGTTGTTGTTAACTGTTATTGGGTTAAGTGCAATGCAAGGTACAGCGATGCAGGAAAAAATGAGCGGTAATATGCGTGATGCAAATTTGGCGCTCCAGGCAGGCGAAGCCGGAATGCGTTATTTAGAAGAGGGCTTTCTTAAAAGCATAGAAAACTTGGATGTAGGCAAATCATATGGAGGCTGTAGCGCTACTGCTACGCCTCGTTGTCAGGTAATAAACGCTTCAGGAGGTGTCGCTTTACCTGCAAATGACTCGGCTGCTTGGGATGCTCAAGCTATTAGTTATGGTAGTTACAAAGAGTCAGATGGAACAGTAATTGCCCCTCCTACAAGTACTGATATGAATACCTTAGTCGTTTCTAGCCCATTATTAATGGTGGAGTATGTTGTTTATAAAACAGATGCTTACGATGTTGGAGGCGGTGTTGTTGAAGATAGAGGCAGTGCATTGTATAGAAACACAATTAAGGCTTACGGGGGCTCGTTAACTTCGGAGGCTCTTTTGCAAACTATTTTTGCGCGTCGATTTAGATAAAGGAGGGAGTTATGAGCATGCTATTAAAGCCATTATATGGGCTTCAGTTATTTGTGATACTTGGTATGTCCGTAGATGCTATAGCCGCTCCTTGGGCGTTGTCTAACGCTCCTTTACCTGTATCTACAACTGTTAAACCCAATGTTATGTTGTTGGTGGATAACTCAGGTAGCATGGACAATATTATATATGATGCGGATTTCTTCGCTCTGGTTGATCCTACCGACCCGGATAGTGCAGTAATAGATCGCTCTTCACAACAGCAGTGGCAATATTATAATTCAAGCGACAGCTGGTCTAGCGTGTCTAACACGGCTGGTAACTATTATAAGAGCAGTTTCAAGCAAGGGAGCTGTTCCAGTAACTACGACCGATTTAGAAATGCCTCAACAACAAGCATCACGAAATGTTTGAGGCTGCCTGATCCTGTTGGTAGTGGTGACACTCGTTATTCAGGTGAGTATGTCAATTATCTACTTAATCGCTTTGCTAGTGGGTCGGATTTATCAACAGGAGCTGCTGGGAATATTCCTAATGAAACCAGAATGATGGTTGCAAAAGCAGTAGGGGCGGATGTTGTAGATAATACCGCTGGTATGCGCTTTGGTGTTGCTCGTTTTTTTGGACCAAGTGATCATAGTTACGGGCATGGGGCAACAATTGATCAAGTATGTGGTAGTAGTATTAGCAGTATTAAAAGCTCTTTGGCTGGCTACTCTGCTGACACTAACACGCCATTGTCTGAAGCCCTTTATGAAATCACACGCTATTTTCGAGGTTTGAGTAGCTATTACCACTCAAGCACCTCTTATAGCAGTCCTATTCAATACCGTTGCCAGAAAAATTTTACGTTAGCGATAACAGATGGTTTCCCAACACGCGATAGTAATTTCCCTAGTAGTGATCCTGATGTGCCTACAGGAAAAACCTTAACGGATTGGGATGGCTTACACCCAGCTACAGCAAGTAGTGATTACCCTTCATTTCCTCAATATTCAGATGGATATGATTCGAGCGGTACCGGTGAGGGTGCTACTCTATATTTAGATGATATCGCTAAATTTGCTTGGGATACTGATTTTAAAAAAAATGCCAGTGAAAATGACTTATCTGGTGTTGGTTACAACGATGCTGCTTTTCCTGTGCAGAACATGTATACCTATACGGTTGGTTTCGCGACACAAAATCAGATGTTAGAAGATGCGGCTGAATACGGTAATGGGAAATACTACACGGCTTCTAATGCCGCGCAATTATCCACAGTGCTTAAAAATGCACTCGCTGATATTACAAAAAAATCAGGCTCGTCTTCTTCTGCAGCAGCCAGTACTGGTCGAATACAGACGGGTTCTAGTGTCTATCAAGCGCGCTATAACAGTTCAAACTGGTCGGGAGAGTTTCTGTCCTTTGAAATAGACACCGCGGTTGGCCCGACGTATGGGCAAGTAAAAACAACAGGCTCTGCCACAAACGGTGCTGTATTTGATGCGGGCCAAAAAATTCCAGCTTGGAACTCACGTGTTATTGTGACTAATAAAGCTGGTGGTGGAATTCCTTTTAGATGGGCCGGTTTTACTACAGCAGAGAAAGCTAGCTTTTTTAGTAGCGATCAAGCGATGCTACAGTACTTAAGAGGCCGCAATACTAGTGATGCAACTTATGACGTATCTGCCTATCGTGATCGTATAACCAACTTAGGCGACATCGTCCATTCTACTCCGTATTTTGTCGGATCCCCAGCTGCTAGGTATTCTGATTCGTTTGAGTCCGTTGCGTATTCTTCATTTGTTACAACACATAAAAATCGTGCAAATATGCTCTATGTTGGTGCTAACGATGGCATGTTACATGCTTTTGAAGCATCTACGGGTGTTGAGAAAATGGCGTTTGTGCCTGGCTCTTTATTACCAGAATTAAAAGAGTTATCTGATCCTAATTATACCCATCAATATTATGTGGATGGCTCTCCAACGGTTGTTGATGCATTTAACGGTACCGCTTGGAAAACAGTTTTAGTGGGTGGTTTAAATAAAGGCGGTCAGGGTATTTATGCATTAGATATTACTGATCCTTCAGCCTATTTAGAATCAAATGCTGCGTCTTTGTTTATGTGGGAGTTTACAGACCAAGATGATGCTGATTTAGGTTACAGTTTTAGTAGGCCTAAGATAGTCAAGCTTCAAGATGGTAAATGGTATGCAGTGTTTGGTAATGGTTATAACAATACCCAAGCAGATGGCCATGCAAGCAGCAGCGGCGATGCGGTAATTTATATTGTTGATCTTTGGGATAAAACTAATGTGATTAAGCTTTCTACCGGTATTGGTACGAGTGATGATCCGACTAATGCTAGCAGGCCTAATGGCTTTTCGACGCTAACCCCCGTGGATTTAAATAATGACCAAATAGCAGATTATATTTATGGTGGGGATTTGTTCGGTAATGTTTGGAAATTCAATTTGAACGATGTTGATCCTACAAAATGGAAATTGGACTATAAACTTTACACTGCTTGTAGTGCCGACCCCTGTACTAAAACAACTGGAGCGGCTATCAGTAATTCTCAGCCTATCACAACTGCAGTAACCGTTGGTAAGTCGAAAAACGGTATTGGGCAGATGGTTTATTTTGGCACGGGGCAGTATATAGAGGTTACAGATAATAATGGTGCGTTAGGTGGCCGGCAAACTTTTTACGGAATTCATGATACGGGTGCTAATGTTACAGGGCGCGATAAATTGTTGCAGCAAACTATCACAATAGAAGCCTCTGTTAATGTGACGGATAGAAAGGGTACGGTATCAACGGCAGATGATGTGGTAAATAGTTATCCATTACGTGAAACATCTAATAATTACGCGACTACTGCAAAGGAAGGTTGGTACCTTGACATGGTTCCTCCTGCGGGTGAGCGAGGTGAGCGCTTAATTTCTGTCCCAGCGATACGTGGAAAGCGGCTTTTGTTTGTAACAAATATTCCAGCGAATGACCCTTGTTCTCCTGGAGGCGATAGTTGGTTGATGTCCCTTGATGCTTTCACAGGAGGACGCTTGAACCAGACATATGACCTAGATAAAGATGGTAAATTTGGTGCAGGGGATAAAGTTTTTGGCCCTGCTGCTAATCCTGTTGTTGCGTCAGGTATTAAAGTTGGTTCTGGAGGCAATGCGCCAAGCTTTATGCCTGGAGCAGATTCTGATCAAGTTATTATTTCTGGGAATGACCAGTTAGAAACAATGCGGATTGATGAAGGCGATGATGTGAACCGTCAGAGTTGGCAGCAGATTACTCGTTAGGAGAGGTGCTTTGAAAACTACACAACTATTTATTAGTACTGTTTTAGCGTTAGTTATAAGCTTTGTGCCACTGTTTGCACTGGCTAAAGATAAGCTTAAATCTGGTGTTGTATATCAGAGCCAGGGGGTATTACAGGAAGTTGTTACAAAGGGCGCCGGTAGTATTATGATTGATAATGTAATTTACAAAGTGGCCTCACATGCGAAGATAAGAGAGGCGGGTAACCCTACTAAATTGCGTCATTTAGACTTAGGTCTGGATGTGCTGTTTAGCTACAAAAAAGGTAAAAAGGGCGCTCGCAGGCCTGTTGTTACTTCAATTAAGGTCATTATGAAATGAGCCATGTGAAATCAGAACAAAAGGGTGTAACCCTTATAGAACTAATGATTGTTGTAGCGATTATAGGCATACTTACGGCAATTGCTTACCCTAGTTACCAGCAATATATATTAAGCTCATGGCGTGCGACTGCCAGTGGTTGTGTGTTGTCGTTAGCACAAAACATGGAACGTCAGTTTACGACAAATATGACCTATCTGGCTGCCGTTCCTGTTGATGGCTGTACGACAGAAAATGGTATGGCCGCAAGGTATACCATTAGCTTAGCGGCAGCAGCGTCGGCAGCAGCATACACAGTTCAAGCTGTTCCCCAAGGAGCCCAAGCCGCAGATACACAATGTGGCACGTTAAGCATTAGTCAAACTGGAGCACGTGCTGCAACAGGAACAGGGAGTGTACAAGACTGCTGGTAAATATGTGTAATGAGTAAAAATAAGGCTAGGATGGCCTGAGGATGATATATGCACAAGGATGCGCATACGGACCGGGAGCACTCTCAATCCGGTTTCACACTTATTGAGTTAATGGTAGCGCTGTCTATCATGCTTATTCTAATGTTTTTGGCAATACCTTCGTTTTCGCAAATGCTAATGCGCAGTGAAATAACAGCTGCCTCAATGGCTATTCGTGCAGGCTTATCTGTCGCTCGCTCTGAAGCGGTAAAGCGAGGTGCTCAAGTTCAAGTATGTAGCTTGTCCGCAGCTGTAACGCAATGTGCCGGTAGTGTTGGTGTTGGGCGCATAGCTTGGGATGATGGCTTTATTGTCTTTCAAGATGTCGATAGCGATAGGGTCTATAACGCCGCTATAGATGAATTGCTACATACCGCACGTTTTAGCGAATCTCTAGATATAAATTGGGGACGAGGGCATTATTTAATCTACGTTTCATCTGGGCGGTTACTGTTGGGCAATAGCTCATTTCGTATTAACCACCCCAGCTACGCATTGGAGCGACGCTTGATTCTTAATATTATAGGTAGAGTGCGTTCTATCGATATCTAAAATGTTCTACACTGCTTTTTTGTTGAAATTGAACTAGGTGTAGTAATGAGCGACTTTGTCATTGTTGGTGCGGGTGTTGTGGGTATGATGCTTACGCGTGAATTAGTGCAAGCCGGTGCGACAGTCTCATTAGTAGACCGTTTAGCATGTGCTCAGGAGTCAACATGGGCGGGCGGTGGTATTGTGTCGCCTTTATATCCTTGGCGTTATTCTGAACCCGTTACTCAACTGGCAACCTGGTCGCAAAGTAGTTATTTACATCTGTCACAAGATCTTCAAGAAGAAACCGGCTGTGACCCTGAGCTTCGCCAAAAAGGTATGTATATGGTGGATGTTGAGGATGAGCACGATGCATTGGCTTGGGCGGCTAGATTCAATCGGCCAATGCTCAAGGTTGATGCAGCTCACCTGTATTCAAGAGAAGCTAATTTTTGCAGCGGGCACACTAGCGCATTATGGATGCCAGAAGTCTGTAGTATCCGTAACCCTCGTTTAGGGAAGTCTTTAAGAGCTAGCTTGGAGAAATCACTCAGTGTGACCTTGTACGAACACCACGAAGTAAAACAATTATTATTGGATAATGGGAAAGTTCATGGTGTGAGGACTGCTCATGGTGATATCACGGGTGGAAAAACTATTATTACAGCAGGGGCGTGGAGTGGTGAGTTATTAAAGCCGCTAAATGTTAGTTTGCCTGTAGAGCCTGTGAAAGGGCAGATGATGATTTTTAAAGCGTCTGTAGGGACCGTAAATAGAGTTATATTGATGGCAGGGCGTTATGTTATTCCACGTAATGATGGTCGTATTTTAATAGGTTCCACTTTGGAGCACGAAGGATTTGATAAAACGACAACACAGCAGGCGCATGACTCTTTGTATAAAACAGCCGTAGGGATTATCCCCTCTTTGGCTAATTATGCTGTAGAGCATCACTGGTCAGGCTTGCGACCTGGTTCGCCACACGGTGTACCGTATATTGGTGACGTGCCGGGTTATGAAGGGCTTGCGGTAAATGCAGGGCAGTTTCGTAATGGTTTAGTGTTAGCGCCTGCTTCAACACGTTTACATGCAGATCTACTATTAGGGCGAGAGCCAGTTATTGATCCTGCAGCCTATTGTTTAGAAGGGCGTGTCTAAGCCCTTCTAACGACAAGGTAAGCGCTTAATCGTAGATAGTGGGAATCGGTTGGCGCTTATGCTGTGTTTTCAAATAGATGCTAATCAGTTTTTCTTCAACCTCTGGTGTAACGCTTTTTCCTTCTAAGAAATCATCGATGTTGTCATAGGTTAAGCCCAGTGCCTGTTCATCTGATTTTTGCGGAGCAAGGCACTCTAAGTCAGCAGTAGGTGTCTTATGTACGAGGCTTTTTGGTGCGCCAAGCTCCATTGCCAATTGACGAACTTGGCGTTTATTCAAGCCAAATAGTGGTGCTAAGTCACATGCACCATCACCCCACTTGGTATAAAAGCCTGTAATGTTTTCAGCGGAGTGATCTGTTCCGAGTACGAGTGCGCCAACGATTCCTGCAATCTCATATTGAATGATCATGCGGGCTCTGGCTTTAACATTACCTTTTGCGAAATCAATAGCCGCATCATTCGCAGAAAGTAGCTGGCTTTGCTGTAATGAAGATGTGACTTCTTGATGCAGAGCATCAGCGCCTGACTTCACATTAACGGTAAGTGTTTCGCTTGGCTTAATAAATGAAAGAGCACGTTGCGCATCATCTTCGTCGTGCTGGATGTTATAAGGTAGGCGGACTGCAATAAAAGCATAGTCAGAGGTTTGTTCTTCTTGATTAAGCTCATCAACGGCACGTTGAGCGAGCCTTCCACAAGTGGATGAGTCGACTCCACCACTAATGCCTAACACGAGATGTTTTAAGCGAGAGCCACGTAAACCTTGTTTGATGAAGCTGATGCGTCGTTTTATTTCAAACGCAGGATCTATTTCAGGTAGAACTTGCATCTCTTTAATGATGTCATCAGCATTCATTGCGTCTAAATTCCTATATTAATGGCTCAAAAATTACGTACTGTCAGATGATTATTCGAAAACACCAAAAGTAGCACGATCAAACCAAGACCTTTTCTTTTCTATCTTAGTCTGTTGCTCCGTGGCCTTAGTGCTAGGGCGTGATGGTGGAAGAGGTTCTTCGCTGCTACCAAGCAATCCGAAGGTTGCCGTTTCTAGTAATGTTTTATTTTCTTGGCGATAAGTTCGTAAATCATAGTCAGGGTAGTTCGCTAATAAAACATCACGCGCACTACTGGCTAAGTCAGTCATGCCTAGTTCCGTATATGCTTGGTACATAACAGCAAGCGCATTAGGGACGGCGGGTGTGTTTTGTAAATTCTCTACTACATAGCGTCCACGGTTAGCGGCTGCAACAAAAGCACCACGCTTCATATAGAAACGAGCCACATTAACTTCATAGGTCGCTAGGCGGTTTTTCAAAAACACCATGCGCTTACTGGCATCAGGTGCATATTGGCTGTCTGGGTAGCGGTTTAACAGTGTGGAGAAGCTTTCGAAAGAATCTAAAGCGGCCCCCGGGTCACGTCGGGAGATATCAATAGGTAAATAACGCTCAAAAAAGGTTCTGTCCTGCTCAAATGCCGTGAGACCTTTAAGGTAGTATGCGTAGTCGATATTTTCGTGAGAGGGGTGCAGTCGAATAAAACGATCTGCTGACGCACTAGCGGCTTCAGGCTCATAGTTTTTGTGGTAAGCGTAAATTAATTCTAACTGAGCTTGCTCTGAATAGCGGCCAAATGGATAGCGAGCCTCCAGCATCTGCAGTTTTTCAACAGCTAGTTGATAGTCCTCCAGCTCAAGTGCAGAAATTGATTCTTCGTATAGTTGTTGTTCCGGAATATCCGGTATCTCTTTATCACCACCAAACCATGAACAACCGGTTGCCAGAACGCAAAGGGTGACGGTACCAACGATTTTTGCCAAGCGCATGTAATAAATCCTGATATTCCAAGTATTCGATTGTCGGCGCGACTCGCCGTATCGGGTATACTGAGCCAAAATGCTTAATTAACGGTCTATTTAACCATAACCGGAAGCTAAGAAAAATCATCAGCGCTACAGATCGGTATATTGATGTCAGAAAAGATTGAATTAGAAGTAATAGTTCCGGGTGCATTGACCGGAAAACGTCTTGATCAGATTGTTGCTCAGTTGTTTTCAGAGTTTTCGCGTTCACGGTTGCAGTCCTGGATAAAAGAGGGTTTCGTCACTGTTGACGGGAAGCAAGCTAAAACTCGGGAAAAACTCTACGGTGGCGAGCGCATTGTTATTAATGCAACGGTCGAGCCGATGGAAGAGCATCTAGCAGAAGATATTCCGTTGGATATCATCTATGAAGATGATGACATTCTCGTTGTTAATAAACCGGCAGGCCTAGTGGTGCATCCGGCTGTAGGTAACCGTACGGGTACTTTACTGAATGCTTTGCTACATCACTTTCCTGATATAGCAATGGTGCCTCGTGCTGGTATTGTGCATCGTTTGGATATGGATACTACCGGTTTGATGGTGGTTGCTAAAACTATTCAGGCGCAAACAGAGCTAGTTGGTCAGTTACAGGATCGTTCCATGGGCCGTGAGTATGAAGCGGTAGCTCAGGGAGTGATGACAGGTGGTGGTTGTGTTGAAGAGCCGATAGCGCGTCACCCCAAAAATCGTCTTAAGATGGGAGTCGTTAAAGGAGGAAAAGAAGCCGTTACGCATTACCGACTTCTTGAAAAATTCCGTAACCATACGCATATTCGTTTGAAGCTAGAAACTGGGCGTACCCATCAGATACGTGTTCATATGGCGCATATCAATTACCCACTGGCGGGCGATCAGCTCTACGGTGGGCGCTTTCGTATGCCAAAAGGGGCGACTGAAGAGGTTCAGGAAACTCTGCTAGGTTTTAAACGCCAAGCATTACATGCGAAAAAGTTAGAGTTATGGCACCCGTCGAGTCGCGAGTTGATGTCTTGGGAGATTGATTTGCCTGAAGACTTTCAGCTTTTACTGGCGGCTTTAGAGCGCGATGTTAAAGATTACGATGATTATGAATACTAGCCAGGTGTTATTGTGCAGTTGATTCGCCCTAGTTGGGCTGCGCCTCAACATATAAAGGTAGCTTCTACCACCCGCTTGGGAGGTGTTAGCAGCCCTCCTTATGATTCGCTCAATGTGGGAGATCATGTAGGTGATCAATCTAGAGCTTTTATCAGCAATCGTGAACAGTTACTCAATAAACTTGAGTTGCCTGCTGCGCAGTGGTTAACACAAGTTCACGGTACAGTTTGTGTTGAAGCGCAAAACGATGCTGTTATCCGAGAAGCTGATGCTTGCTGGACAGCTGACGCAGACCTTGCATGCGTAATAATGACGGCAGATTGTTTGCCGGTTGTATTTACGGATGGAGAGCGCGTTGCGGCTGCACATGCTGGATGGAGAGGTTTAGCTGGTGGCGTTCTGGAAACAACACTAGAAAAAATGTCAGGACCCGACATTCACGTGTGGTTAGGGCCTGCTATTGGTCCCGCTGTATTTGAAGTAGGTGATGAAGTTCGTCAGCAGTTTTGCGATCAATTGGCTCAGTCCCGCGATTGCTTTGTACCTTCTTTGAATTCGGGTAAGTGGTTGGCGGATATCTACCGGTTGGCTATTCTACGTTTACAGCGGGTTGGCGTATCTCAGATATCAGGTGGTGAGTACTGTACATATTCTGATGCTGAGCGTTTTTTTTCTTACCGTCGCGCCCCGCAAACGGGACGCATGGCAACCTTGGTTTGGAAAGCTGCGAGTTAAGCTTTTATCAAAGCAGCCTTGCTGGATAGTGAATTTATATAGGCAGCGCTGTTGTATATTTGATCTGCTCCATGGCAAAACTCGAGGTAACATCACTTAAGTCAGGTGTTTCTTCAACAAGGCGCTTATAAAAGCGATCAAACGCGGCAATATCAGCAACAACTATACGTATGAGGTAATCATACTCGCCACTCATGCGATAAAACTCGGCTACTTCTGCATAGCTAGATATCTTCTTTGAAAATGCGACAAACCAGTCATGTGAATGGTTACGTGTTTTTATATGCACGAAAACAGATACATTAAGCCCTACTTTCGCTGAATCCAGCAATGCGACCTTCTTTCTAATAACACCAGCATCTTGTAGCTTTTGAACACGCCGCCAACAGGGTGTTGATGATAGGTTGATACGTGCGGCGAGCTCCGTGATACCAAGTTCGGCATTTTCTTGAAGCTCACGTAGAATTCGTCTGTCTGTATCGTCTATTTTAATATTGGTCATGATATTAGAATTATTTTCTATTATTTATTAATTATGAATAAATAATAGCAATATTTTTATCTGCTTGCTCCTGCATACTTTTAATAACAAAAAGGAGAACAAGCCATGAGTCAAAATCACTGGTTAGCAAATGCTATTCGTATTATTGAAGCAGATTACAATCGCTCAGCTGATACACATCTAATTAAATTAGATATGCCTGCTTTTTCTGATATCGATATCTATCTTAAAGATGAATCCACGCACCCTACCGGTAGTTTAAAGCACCGCTTGGCTCGCTCATTGTTTCTCTATGCGTTGTGTAATGGCTGGATTAAAGAAGGAATGCCTATTATTGAGGCATCGTCAGGTAGCACTGCTATATCAGAAGCTTACTTTGCTAGGTTGTTGGGTTTGCCCTTTATTGCTGTTGTACCTGTGGGTACGGCACCTAAAAAGATGGAGCAGATCTCCTTTTATGGTGGCCGATGCCATCAGGTTGCTGCGACTGATTTGTGCCAAGCGGCAGCTGATATGGCAAAAGAAATGAATGGCCATTTTATGGATCAGTTTACCTACGCAGAAAGAGCAACTGATTGGCGGGGGAATAATAATATAGCGGAATCTATATTTAGTCAGATGAGTGTTGAGCGCTTTCCTAAGCCGAGTTGGATTGTGGTGAGTGCTGGAACGGGAGGAACATCAGCGACCATCGGCCGTTACCTGCGACACCAACAGTGGTGGCAGCAGCCTTCGCAGTTATGCGTAGTCGACCCTGAAAATTCAGTATTCTATGATTATTATCAAAGTGGCAATGCCAGCTTAACAATTAAGCAAGGTTCGCGCATTGAAGGTATCGGCCGTCCACGTGTAGAGCCCTCTTTTGAAGCGGCAGTCATTGATAAAATGCTGAAAGTAGAAGATAACGAGAGCTTAGCTGCGGCGCATTTCTTATCAGCAAAGTTGGGTCGTTTAGTAGGAGGCTCTACAGGTACTAACTTTGCGGGTGTGTTGGCATTGGCAAAAGAAATGCAACAGCGAGGCGAGCAAGGCAGCATTGTTACCTTGATATGTGATGGTGGAGAGCGTTATCAAGAAAGCTACTTTAATCATGACTGGCTGCTAGAAAAGGGCTATGAGGTGCCTGAAAGAGTTGCTGCAATGCAATCTTTGTACGGCTAAGTGTGATCTCTTCTGGAAAGTAAATCCTGTTTAATGGAAATAATTCTCCAATAAAGTTATTTTTATTGTTTTGTCTGATATATTGGATTTAAATATTTTATATAAGACAAAAGTAAGCATTAGGAGAAAATATGAACCGTTCAGATTTTTTACAGCAGCTGGTGCTGCAAACCGATAAGCTAAAAGCAGAGGGGTTGTTTAAAGCTGAGCGGGCTATTGCTTCTCCTCAAGAGGCTGCAATTGAGCTAACGGATGGCAACAAAGTGGTTAACTTTTGTGCTAATAACTACTTGGGTTTGTCGAACCACCCTGCATTGATAAAAGCAGCAAAGCAGGGGTTAGATGAGCATGGTTTTGGTATGTCATCGGTTCGTTTTATTTGTGGCACACAAGATATCCATAAGCAATTGGAAGCAGCATTAAGCCAGTTTCTAGGTATGGAGGATGCCATTTTATATTCTTCATGTTTTGATGCGAACGGCGGCTTGTTTGAAACCTTATTAGGTGCAGATGACGTCATTATCAGTGATGCTTTAAACCATGCCAGTATTATTGATGGTGTCCGTCTGAGCAAAGCGCAGCGCATGCGTTACGCTAATAATGATTTAGCCGCGCTTGAGCAGTGCCTACAGCAATCACAAGATGCACGAGTGAGGCTGATTGCCACTGATGGTGTTTTTTCTATGGATGGTGTAATTGCTAATTTACAGGGCATTTGTGATCTGGCTGATCAATATAATGCACTGGTGATGGTGGATGATTCGCATGCCGTGGGATTCGTTGGTGAGAACGGACGCGGTAGTCATGAACTCTGTGAAGTGATGGGACGTGTCGATATTATTACCGGTACCTTGGGTAAGGCCTTAGGGGGGGCTTCTGGCGGATATACAGCAGGTAAGAGAGAAGTGATTGAGTGGCTTCGCCAGCGCTCGCGCCCTTATCTGTTCTCTAATTCGTTGGCTCCCGCTATTGTGCAAGCCAGTTTACAAGCGCTGGAATTAGTTGAGGCTGGGGATGAGCTTCGTAAGCAGTTAAATGCGAATGCAGATTATTTTCGTCAGCAGATGGAGCTGGCAGGCTTTACTTTATCCGGTAGTGGCCATGCGATCATTCCGGTGATGATTGGTGATGCCGCATTAGCATCTACCTTAGCAGATAAACTACTCAAAGAAGGGATCTATGTGATTGGCTTCTCTTTTCCTGTTGTACCAAAAGGGCAGGCGAGAATTCGTACACAGATGTCGGCGGCTCACACTCGGGAGCAACTGGATCAGGCCATTTCTGCTTTTACACGTCTTGCTCGTGAACTGGGTATTATCTAAGGAGAGGTTATATGAAAGCGCTAGCAAAGCTTTATCCACAAGAAGGTATCTGGTTACATGAGACCGAGAAACCGACAGTGGGTCATAATGACCTGTTAATTAAGATTCGTAAAACCGCTATCTGTGGAACGGATGTTCATATTTACAACTGGGATGAGTGGTCGCAAAAAACGATTCCAGTGCCAATGACGGTTGGTCATGAATATGTAGGTACAGTGGTTGAAATTGGTTGTGAAGTAGAAGGCTTTTCAATTGGTGATCGAGTTTCCGGTGAAGGGCATATTACTTGTGGACACTGTCGTAACTGTCGAGCAGGGCGTCGTCACTTGTGTCGTAATACGCAAGGTGTGGGCGTGAATCGTCCCGGTGCTTTTGCTGAGTACCTTGCTTTGCCTGCGATAAATGCATTCAAGATTCCTGATAATATTTCGGATGATTTGGCTGCAATTTTTGATCCTTTTGGTAATGCATTACACACGGCGTTGTCGTTTGATCTGGTGGGTGAAGATGTGCTGATTACTGGTGCAGGGCCTATTGGAATAATGGCGGCTGCTGTTGCAAAGCACGTAGGTGCACGACATGTGGTACTAACGGATGTGAATCACTATCGACTGTCTTTGGCCAAGCAACTAGGTGTAGTGCATACCGTTAATGTTGCTGAGCAAGCATTAGAAGCTAAAATGGCAGAGCTACAGATGACAGAAGGCTTTGATGTAGGTTTAGAGATGTCGGGTGCGCCTGCTGCCTTTCGTAATATGCTAGATGTCATGAACCATGGCGGTAAAGTTGCTATGCTGGGGATTCCGTCCTCCGATATGGCAATAGACTGGACCAAGGTGATATTTAAAGGATTGGTCCTAAAAGGGATTTATGGCCGCGAGATGTTTGAAACCTGGTATAAAATGGCCAGTATTATTCAATCCGGGTTAGACCTTACACCTATTATTACCCATCACTTCCCGTTGAAAGATTTTCAGCAGGGTTTTGATTTGATGCGCTCTGGTGCTTCTGGCAAGGTGATACTTGATTGGCCTGAATAAGCAAGCTTAGTTAATCGAAGTTTGTTTTAAGTTTTTGATGTTAATTGTATTTTAGCGTTTATGTACAACTAGAAAAGCTCGGGCCGTTGTTTTTCCTGGGTTTTTTATGGAGTGCTGAATGTCGGCGGGGTAGCGTAGTGTATCTCCTGTGGTCGCTTTTGTTCGTACTTCTTCTTGGAGTATCACTTCCATCTGTCCTTCGATAACCGATAAGTGCTCCTGCGTACCACGTACATGTGCTTCTGACTCTAGATGGCTACCGGGTTGAATGATTAGCTGATACCACTCAAATTCGGTGGCCGTATCTACAGGGTTGAGTGCAATCAGTTCACAGCCCTGATCTTCGCTGTGCATTCTCGGTGTGTTGATCGCATCTTGTCTCATGATTGTTGGAGGCTGGTTTTCTGTGCTGCTATGCGCCAAGTCATCAATGCTAACGCCTAATGCTTGAGTAATATTCCATAAGTTTGTGAACGTAGGGTTGGCGTTGCCTCTCTCTATCTCTGATAGCATTGAGCGTGACACATTAGATAGCTCGGCAAGCTGAGAAAGGTTAAGCCCGAGTGTTTTACGACGTTGCTTCATGGCTAATCCAAGGTTTGGTGTACTTCTCTGGCTCACTGACAACTCCTATTCATCAAAAATAGCACTCATGATAAAACACTCGACGGTTTTTGTCCTTCAGGTGTTTTGGAATCAGCTGTATGTATATAAGCTTTTGTTGATATTTATCATACCTCCTTGAGATAACCGAGAGGATAATCATTCTCATTATCTTTCATGGTGAGGTGGCTAGTTGTGACTCTTGACTCTTTAGTACGTGGGCAATCTAGAAAAATCGTGGATATTTCTGGCTCTGGCGACTTTCGGCAGCGTTTGGCCACGCTGGGTATCTTACGTGGGCAGGTGATTCAGCTATCAGCGGTATCTCCTTGGGGAAACCCTAAAGTTTACCGACTGGGGCGACAGAGAATCTGCTTACGAAATGAAGAAGCCGTATGTATTCAGGTAGCTGATAATGACTAAAAAGCATTTCACTATTGCGTTAGTGGGCAATCCTAATTGCGGTAAAACCTCTTTATTTAATTTGCTCACAGGTGCAAGGCAGCGTACTGGCAATATGGCGGGCGTTACCGTTGATATCAAGCAGGGTACGCGAGAGTATGGAGGCCTAACGCTGACATTTGTGGATCTACCCGGTATTTACTCGTTAAGTCAGAACCGTGTGGAAGAGCGGGTGACGCGAGACTACTTGCTATCAACACCCCCCGATTTCATTCTGAATGTACTCGATGCTAGCCACCTTTCACGTCATCTGGCACTAACAACACAATTGTTGGAGCAAAGCTTACCTACCTTACTCGCATTGAATATGATGGATGAGGCGGCACGCTTGCGCCAAGTGCCTGATCTAAAAGAGTTATCTAGCCAGTTGGGTGTTCCTGCGTTGGCAAGTGATGGTCGCAATATCAATATTATTAAACCTTTACTTGATCAGCTGGTGGCCTCATTGCTGGCACATAATCAGCACCAGTCATCATTGATATCTACTTTTCATGCATTAGATATAGTCTATGAGCCTCATATTGAACAAGCCGTAGAACAACTGCAGCTTGCTGACTTGCCCCGTTGGAAGGCGATTCAGTGTCTAGAAGCGCAAGGGGATGTTGGTTTTCAGCTAAATGAGAATGCACAAAAGGCAATGACGAGTGCATTGCAAATACTTGCACAGCGCCATGATGAAACCGCGACCGAAATGATAACCGCGGGGCGTTACGGTTATATACATGGTTTATTTCATGAAATAGATGAAAACCATGTGGATATCAGCCGTATTGATAGTTGGCTGGATAGTATTACGCTTAATCGTTGGTTGGGTTTACCTCTATTTTTTATATCATTGTGGCTGATTTTTGAAGCAACATTTACTTTTGGCGCTTATCCCGCTGACTGGATTGAACTGGGGGTTTCTCTACTAGGTGATGGTGTGGCTTGGTTGTTACCTGATAGCCTATTTAGGGCTGTTATTACTGATGGACTGTTGGCTGGCGTTGGCGGTGTTCTAGTGTTTTTACCCAACGTAGTGTTGTTGTTCTTTTTTATCGCGATCTTAGAGCAAAGCGGTTATATGGCGCGAGCGGCTTTCCTCACTGATAGAGTCATGAGTAAGGTCGGTTTGCATGGCAAAGCGTTTGTGCCTTTGGTGATGGGGTTTGGCTGTAATGTACCGGCCATTATGGCAACGCGAACGATTGAGGAACCCCGAGCACGCCTGATTACTATCTTGATCAATCCTTTTATGAGCTGTTCGGCGCGCTTACCTGTGTATGTCTTATTAGCAGGTATCTTTTTCAAAGATAATGCGGGCAGTGCTCTTTTTGGGATTCATATGCTAGGCATTATGGTGGCATTCATGATTGCTGCGCTGTTATCTCGCTGGTTACCCGCGCAACCTAATGAAATCTTTATTATGGAGCTGCCTCCTTGGCGCTGGCCATCATGGCGCTCATTAGCGTTGCATGTGTGGGATAAAGTAAAAGACTTTCTACACAAGGTAGGCGGTGTGATTTTAGTGGGGTCTTTGGCGGTGTGGGTGTTGCAAACGTTTCCGATGCATGCCGAGATGTCATTTCTTGAACAGCTGGGGCGTTGGATGGCGCCAATATTTGCTCCTTTGGGTTTTCAGTGGCAAGAAACTGTCGCGCTGCTTTCTGGATTTTTAGCAAAAGAGGTTATTGCAGCGACGTTGGCGATGGTTTATCAGGTTAATGCTGAAGATATTGGTGGTTTACAGTTAGCCATTCAGGCAGGTTTGGCACCTGCCGCTGGGCTGGCTCTAATGGTGTTCACTTTATTATATATGCCTTGCTTGGCAACTCTTGCTGTCATTCGCAGGGAAACCGGCAGTTGGCGCTGGGCTGCTTTATCTATTTTCTCGGGCTTAGTATTAGCTTGGGTGGGTGGCTGGTTAGCGTTTACCTTGGGTAGTTTGCTCTTCTAAAAGATGATCTGGATCACATCTGGTTAAATATTAATCATACATGGCTTGAATCAGCCATCAAGTATCCCCATATCAGATGCAAAGAGACAGCGGCTCCGTCATATTGTGAGCCGCTAACAGGAGATGCTTATCTATGCGACCCGATAAATTCACTTCAAAACTTCAGGATGCGTTAGGTGAAGCGCAATCATTGGCAGTCGGTAAAGACCATAATTTTATAGAGCCGATTCATTTACTTGCAGCGTTTTTACAGCAACAAGACGGTTCTGTTCGACCGCTGTTGGCACAAGCCGGTGCAACCTTGCCTCAGCTCACGCGTAGTGTTGGTGAAACGTTAGACCGTTTACCGCAAGTGCAAAGCCCAGATGGGGAGATTCGTTTATCCCAGAATATGGCGCGCATCTTTAATTTGACCGATAAGTTAGCGCAAAAGCGTGGTGATCAATTTATAGCTAGTGAGCTAATCGTATTGGCCATGCTAGAAGATAAAAGTGATGCCGGTAAGGTGTTAAAAGATGCTGGAGTTACTAAACAATCTTTGGAGCAGGCTATTAATAATATGCGTGGTGGGGATAGCGTGAATGACCCTAATGCTGAAGGCAGTCGTCAGTCGTTAGATAAATACTGTATTGATCTAACTGAACAGGCTGAACTAGGCAAGCTGGACCCTGTCATCGGTCGTGATGATGAAATCCGCCGTACGATTCAGGTATTGCAGCGTAGAACCAAAAATAATCCCGTATTAATTGGCGAGCCTGGTGTAGGTAAAACGGCCATTGTTGAAGGCTTAGCTCAGCGTATTATAAATGGCGAAGTACCTGAAGGGTTAAAGCGTAAGAAAGTGCTATCACTAGATATGGGCGCGCTGATTGCGGGAGCTAAATTTCGTGGCGAATTTGAAGAGCGTCTTAAAGCTGTATTGAACGAACTCTCCAAGCAGGAAGGACAAATAATTCTCTTTATCGATGAATTGCATACGATGGTAGGTGCCGGTAAAGGTGAAGGCGCCATGGATGCTGGGAATATGCTGAAGCCCGCTTTAGCGCGAGGCGAGTTGCACTGTGTTGGTGCAACTACGCTGGATGAGTATCGACAGTATGTAGAGAAAGATGCTGCCCTTGAGCGCCGTTTTCAAAAAGTGCTGGTGGATGAACCCACAGAAGAAGATACCGTAGCTATCTTGCGTGGCCTGAAACAACGCTATGAAGTACATCATGGTGTGGAAATAACAGACTCTGCCATTATTGCGGCTGCAAAATTATCACAACGCTACATTACGGATCGGCAGTTGCCAGATAAAGCGATTGATCTGATTGATGAAGCGGGTTCACGTATTCGTATGGAGATGGATTCTAAGCCTGAAGACTTGGACCGTTTAGAACGTCGTTTAATTCAGCTGAAAATGGAACGTGAAGCGCTCAAGAAAGAGAAAGATGGTGCCGCTCGCAAGCGTTTGGCAGAGCTTGAAAAAACGATTGAGTTGCTGGAGCGTGAGTTTGCTGATTTAGAAGAGATCTGGAAAGCTGAAAAAGCAGCCTTGCAGGGGTCTCAGAAGGTTAATGAGGCGTTAGACCAGGCGTTAGTAGAGTTAGAAAAAATTAAGCGAAGCGGTGATCTTGCTAAAGCATCAGAGCTGCAATACGGCATTATTCCTGAATTGCAAAAGCAATTGGCAGCTGCCAGTGAAGCAGAAGAAGCGGGTCAGGAAAATAACAAACTGCTGCGCAACAAAGTCACAGAAGAGGAAGTCGCTGAAGTCGTTTCGCGTTGGACCGGTATACCTGTGAGTAAAATGCTTGAAGGTGAACGTGAAAAGCTACTGCGTATGGAAGATGCATTGCATCATCGCGTCGTTGGCCAAAGTGAGGCAGTGGTGGCTGTATCAAATGCAGTACGTCGCTCACGAGCGGGTTTAGCTGACCCAAATCGCCCGAATGGTAGTTTCCTATTTTTAGGCCCTACTGGTGTGGGTAAAACAGAGCTGTGTAAAGCGTTAGCTAATTACCTGTTTGATACCGAAGAAGCCATGGTGCGTATAGACATGTCAGAGTTTATGGAGAAACACTCTGTCGCTCGGCTGATCGGGGCTCCTCCAGGGTATGTTGGTTATGAAGAGGGAGGCTATCTGACTGAGGCCGTGCGTCGCAAGCCTTACTCAGTTTTACTATTGGATGAGGTGGAAAAGGCACACCCCGATGTGTTCAATATTTTGCTACAAGTACTAGAAGACGGCCGTTTGACTGACGGGCAAGGAAGGACAGTGGACTTCAGAAATACCATTGTCGTAATGACATCAAACTTGGGTTCTCACCTTATTCAGAACTTCAGTGATGACGATGATTATGAGCTAATGAAGCGAGCGGTAATGGAAGAGGTGGGTTCTCACTTTCGACCAGAAGTTATTAACCGTATTGATGAAGTTGTGGTGTTCCACAGCCTACGTAAAGAGCAGGTAGCGGGCATTGCTACGATTCAACTGGAGCGCTTACGTCAGCGTTTAGCTGAACGTGAATTAACGCTAACGCTAACGCCTACGGCACTGGATAAGTTGGTTGAAGTTGGTTTTGAACCTATTTATGGCGCGCGGCCATTGAAGAGAGCAATTCAGCAGTGGATTGAAAACCCATTGGCACATGCGCTATTGGCAGGTAAATACTTGCCAGGCACTGAAATAGCTGTCGATGTAGAAGCGGGAGAGTTCGTTTTTCGTTAAATGGCTAAATATATGTTCTAAAGCCCGCTAACTCAGCGGGCTTTTTTATATATGTATTCTGCTGATTACTGGTGAATAGTATTTTTATGGCCTACTTTAATGAATGTGTTTTGATAAAAATCCCGGTAGCTATTGCTTAAAGGCAAGTCGGTTGTAGAGAGTAGTAAATGGAAAATCTGAAAGTATTGATCGTTGATGATGCAAAATTTATTTGCGAGCTCGTCTCTAAAATAGTGAGTGAGGCGTTTCCGCAATCTTCGGTTAAAGCCGCTTTTAATGGTGAAGAGGCTCAGTCGCTACTTTCTTCAGAAACATTTGATATTGTCCTGTGTGATTGGGAGATGCCTAAAATGAGTGGCTTGGAAGTACTCGAATGGACGCGCTCACAACCGCAATACAAAACAGTTCCGTTTGTCATGATCACCAGCCGTGGTGAGCGAGAATATGTACTTAAAGCGATTCATGCGGGTGTTAATGATTACTTAGGTAAACCGTTTACTAATGAGCAGTTAGTCCAGAAAATGAATAAGGTGTTAGGTAAGCAAGCCGCACCAGATAAAGCAAAACAAGCTAAAGCCGCTAAGATGCTGCAACAAGAACGCGCGAAAGTTGAAGTTACGCCAAAAAGCGTATCAAAACCAAAAGGTATGGCAAGTTTACGTGTGCGTGATCAAGTGTTTAAGTGTGCAATTAAAGATATGAGTTTGAAAGATGTGCTGGTGGTTGTGAAAAATGCAGGTGTTTTTCCGCAAGTACTGGATCAGGCCGTGATCGACATTGAACAGCTATCGGGTGATAGTGTGGCAAGGGTTAATGGGTTTATTCAAATGGTACAGGCGGCAGATCCACATATAAATTCTGCGTTTATAAATATCAAGGTCACCCTAGTTGATGATGACCCTGATAAAATGGCACATCTTTCTAAATATATCGCCAGCGTTCGTTAAGCTTTATAGTAACTTTTATACCATTCAATAAACTGACGTACTCCCTCTTCAATAGGAGTTGCTGGCGTAAATCCAGTTGCTTCACTGAGTGCGTCAATATCTGCAAACGTTTCGACTACGTCACCGGCTTGCATTGGCAAATACTCTTTAACAGCGGTCGTGCCTAAAGATGTTTCAATTTGCTGAATAAAATACTCTAACTCTACAGGCTGGTTATTTCCGATATTGAAAATTTTATAAGGCGCAGCACTCTCGTCGCTTTTTCCATCCCAGTCGGGGTTTTCTTGTGGAATGATATTTTGAATACGTACGACACCTTCAACAATGTCATCAATATAGGTGAAGTCGCGGCGCATTTTTCCGTAGTTAAATACTTTAATGGCTCTTTCTTCTGAGATCGCACTGGCAAATAACATCGGCGCCATATCAGGGCGTCCCCATGGGCCATACACAGTGAAGAAGCGTAAGCCTGTAGTGGGAATGCTATAAAGGTGTGAATAGCTATGCGCCATCAGCTCGTTACTTTTCTTAGTGGCGGCATAAAGTGAAGCGGGATGAGTCACTTCATCTGTAGTTGAGAATGGGATTTTAGTATTGGTGCCATATACTGAGCTAGATGAAGCGTAAACCAAGTGCTCAATCGCAAAGTGACGACAGCACTCAAGAATGACTAGCATGCCTAGCAAGTTAGAACTGGCATAGTCAAAGGGTTTATTGATGGAGTGCCTTACACCTGCCTGCGCACCTAAGTGAATAACACGTTGAATGGCTTCATCTGCAAAGATTTTTTCTACGCCTTCTTTATCAGCAAGGTCACATTTATAGAAGATGAAGTCAGAGTAAGGCTTTAACAATGCCAAACGATCCAGCTTTAATTGTGGATCGTAGTAATCATTTATATTGTCTAGGCCAATGACTTGATGACCCTCTTTCAGTAGGCGCTGAGCTACATGAAAGCCGATAAATCCTGCTGTACCGGTTACCAAAAAACGCATTGTGCCTACTCCTGATTACATCTAATTTAGTGGTATTTGATTGTAAGAAACTACCACAGTCGACAGATTGATTACTTACAGCTTTAACTTGGGTAGTCGATGGTTAAAAGTGAGCTGATGATAAATATAACCTAAACTGACAGCGGATGCTGCAATAGCAAACAGCCATGTATGTGGGAAGCCTCCGTCATAATTTATCAGGGTAACTGCACATCCCGCATGAATGGTTAGTAGGACTGCATAAAACCGGCCTTTGAATACATCTTGCCAGCGATCGCATAATTTGAGCCCTGCCCAGGCTGAGATAAGTCCGCCTGCGGCTCCCATGCATACGTCTGCAGGCCAGTGAACGCCGACAGCAACGCGTGACCAACCTATAAATACGGCGACTATAAGAATTAAGCCTTGTATAGCTCGATTGGTGGTTAACCTTGTTAATAAACCTGCCGCTGCAAATGCAGTTAAGGTATGGCCAGAGGGCATACTTTTTTTGCTGATGCTTGAACCGATGAGTTGAAAGCTTCCGGGGTCAAGAACTCCCGGTGGGCGCGGTGTTGCTAGCCAAGGTTTTATACCGTGGGTAATAAGTGTGCCAACAATGGCGGTGATCAATAATGCCAGTAGCAGGTGTGGGTAGCGGTACGCAAATAGCAGCGCCAAGGTGAGAACGACTAAGGTATCTCCCATGAACGAGAGATGCTCCCAGATAATAGCTGGCAGTATAAAGCTCAAGGCTTGAGCGGTATAGAAACCTGTTTGCAAGCCGTTGGTTAATAGCAATGCGCAGCCAAGCAGGAAACTAACAGCTGCGAGTATCAACAGCGCCTGATCAAATGCTTGCGCCTGAGGCCACGCTGCGTTAGCAGAGCTAACATGCTGCTTAAAAGTCGTAGTTCTGGGTATGTAACGCAACCCCATAAACTTGTTATTGTTAGAGTCACTCATAAAGATTGATTACTCATAAGAATAAAGGGCAACACCGCCTTTGGCATAAAGGCGTACTGGGTTGGCGTTTGGGTCTAATAAAGATAGATCTTTATTTATACGGGTGAAAACCAGTTCTCCGCGTTGTGGTTCTCTGCGAGGAACAATAGCGTCTCTATAAACTGAAAAACTGGGCATGTTGATACCATAGCTAACAACAGGGCCACCCAATTTTTTAGCCAGCAGCGCTGCTTCTCTCACAGGTTCTTGCTGAGCAGCGCCCAATAAGGGGAGAAGCAGAAAATTAAATGCCAGCATAGTGCCTGCTGCACCCATTAAAAGCCTTGAAGGGTAATCTGTTTTTCTGAACAAAAATAATGAAATGACTATGCATAACCCGATAGCCGTCATTGCTTGAAATATGATGCTGTATTCGAGTACTGCAAGTTCCAGTACTGCTATATCAAAAGGCTTGCGTGATTGGCTTGCCGCATAGTCAAACAGTAGTGGCAATAGGCTCACAAATAGTATGGTTAGGGCGGGAGGAAGCAACGACAAAAAACCTACATTAAGCAGGTGTCTTGCCATCAAAAATAGCACCGGTGTCATACCGTAAAGAATGTAATGTGGAAGTTGCGTTTTTGAGAATGAGAAAATCGCTAATACTAATAAAAACCAAGTAAGTAGAAATAACTCAAGCTCTTTGGGTCGTTGCTTAAACAGTGATTTAATCACTGGTGCTATTAACCCGGTAAAAGGTGTCAATAGCAGTGGTAGTAGCATGACATAGTAATAAGGTTTACCACCGTGGCTTTCCATGGTGCTACTGAAGCGGTCAATATTGTGTTTTAAGTAGAACCCTTTAAAAAATTCCCACCCTTGATCGAGATAGACAGCTATGTGCCATGGAAGGACGATAATGAAAAAGGTACCGAGAATAATGGGATGAAAAACAGCTTTTAGCCAGTCTTTGAGGCGCCCTTCGGAGGTGAATAAAACAAAGCTGGCAATGAGTGGTAGGGCGCAAGCAATAGGGCCCTTAGTTAGGAAGCCTAGTCCCAACCAGATACCTATCCGAAATAAGGTGCCATTATCGGCACGTTGATAATAACGGTAGATATCAAAGAATGCGGCGCATAATAAAAAGTTCAGTAGTGCGTCTGCAATAGCGGCTTTAAAAATAATACTGGCCAGTGGCAGTGAAGCCAATAGCCATACTATCAGCCGTGCTTCAGTTTCATTTCTTTGTTCTTTAACAAAGCGGTAACTTATCCAAATCCAGGCAAGTGCAGCTAGACATGATGGCAGCCGTAGACTCAAAGTGCTGAGGCCAAAATTTGAAACGCTAAGGGCTTGCAGCCAATAGATTAGAATAGGTTTGTCGTGGCGAGGCACTCCATTCATGTATGTAGAAACCCAATTTCCGGTTTCTAGCATTTCACGAGTGGCGGTAGTAAAAGCACCTTCATCCAGATCGAATAAAGGCAACCAAGCCGCATAACCAAAAGTACTGACAAGTGCCAGCACTATTAAGACAGGTGTGGATAACAGGAGCTTGAATAGCCCCTGTTGTGGTAGTACGTTATTCACTCCAGCCCCTTTGTGTTGGCGCATTAGGAGAGGGTCGTACGGGCATTTGAGCATGTGCAGTGCTGCGAGTCAGAATTTCTGCTAATACCCCGGTGGTCACTAACTGAGCACTGGTCATTACAAACAAAATGCCGGTGAAGAGTAATGGGCGATTCCCGATATCTTCTTCAGTAAATAACTTCACACCAAACAAATAAGTAAGAATTAAGCCGCCAATAGCGCCTAAAAACAAACCGATCGATCCAAAGAAATGGCCCGGGCGGCGTGAAAAACGCATAAAGAAGAACACGGCTAGCAAGTCTAGAATTACGCGAATAGTACGTGAGATACCGTATTTAGATGTGCCGAACTGGCGAGCACGATGGTTAACGGGCATATCGCTAATACGATCAGGGGACGTGACACAAGCAACCCAAGCAGGAATAAAGCGATGCATTTCACCGATTAAGTGAACCTGTTTGATAACCCATGAGCGGTATACTTTGAGGCTGCAGCCGTAGTCATTAACATACACGCCAGTGTTTTTACGAATTAACCAGTTGGCAATACGTGATGGCAGTTTTCGATTGATCGCGCCATCTTGGCGATCTTTACGCCAGCCGCTGATCATATCCAGGTCCCGCTCTTCCAGTGCAACAATCAGCTTAGGAATATCAGCGGGATCATTTTGCAAGTCCCCATCCAGTGTTGCTATCAGGTCTCCGCGTGCGGCATCAATACCTGCTTGCATTGCAGCCGTTTGGCCGAAGTTGCGGGCAAAATGAATAGCGTTAATGTGGCTGCCATATTCAGCAACTGCTTTATCTAGTGCCTGAGTCGTACCGTCGTTACTACCGTCGTTAACAGCAATAAGCTCCCATTTTCCGGGATAATCTTTTAGCGCTGCATGTACTTCTTCCATGAACGGCTTGATGTTCTCTTCTTCATTATAAAAAGGAACAACAACCGAAAGGCTTTGGCTGCATGGGTCAGTAGAAGCATGGTTTGCTTCGTGAGTAGTTGTACCTTCAGGTGTATCAATTGTGTCGATCATATTGAGATATCCTCTCTCGTTGGCTTAGCAACGGGAATCCAGAAACATAACAGAGCAAACAGCGAAGTTGCCCCTAGTATAAACAGGTGTAAGTTAACGGCCAGCCCCAACACATCTGAGCTGAGTAGTCCTATGGGGGCCAGTCCAGCCATAAAAGCGGCTTCAAAACTACCGCTTCCAGCAATACCATGGACGGGTAATATACTACTTAGTTCCGCACCTAATACACCAGCGAGTGCTTCAAAGGCGCTGAGTGACTGTAATGCACGGGTAATCATGATAAGTGCAGCGAGTTTGCAACCCCAAGACAGAAAGGTCCAGATCACAACGCGCACGAACTGCTGCGTATCCTTGGGCGCTGTGAGTTGTAATTGCTTAACGATGGGCTCGATTTTTGGGTAAAAAGAGTGCTGGATAATCCAAATGCGCCCTTTGGTTCGATAAATAGCATAAATCAAAAGTAATGAAACGATACCTAGAGCGATTCCAATAAGCGCTAATGTCGGGAAAAAGTAGCTGAAAGTGATGACGATAAGTGTGCCTGCAATCATCAAATCTAATATTCTAAGCCATGCTAAACGCGCAAGGCCCTCAGCAAACCCTACCGAAAAATAACGTTTCATTAGTATAGGGAAAAGTCCCTCACCTAACCGCATTGGCAGCATGTTGTTTGCGTATAAGTGTAAAACGCTCAGTTTTAATACGGCTATAAAGCGCCCGTGTAGTGAGGGTTGGCAAAGATCGTATATACGCCATGCACGTAATAAATAGCTACACGCAAAAAGAGCCAGTGCTGGTAATAATGTGCTGCTAGGCACTGCTTGCCATTGTGTTAACACTGCTTTCCAGCCAACAATGTACTCAACAGCAATTAACATAATGATAAAAATCAGAATGCCAAGTAACCAGGGTAAGCGTTTGCGTTTTGAAAACAGGCTTTCTTGAGTGTCTGTTTGCATATCTTCTATACGAAAAGTGACAAAGTTGAGCATTGTACCTTTTGCATAAGGGATATGGCAGCGATAATGGTCAGGAATATAACCAAATAGAGGTGTTCGAGTGCTGAGCTATCAACATGGCTTTCATGCCGGGAATTTTGCGGATGTGCATAAGCACATGATACTGGCGTTAATGATTGAAGCACTTAATGCTAAGGATAAACCGTGGAGCTATCTTGAAACGCATGGCGGTTGTGCGCTTTATGATCTGTCAGATGAGCAAGCTCAAAAAACGGGTGAGTTCCTTGAGGGTATTAACAAGCTTTGGGGTAACGGTAATATTCCTGAAGCATTTCTCCCCTACATGGAGCAAGTAAAGGCTGTAAACACTGAGACCGCTTTGCGGTTTTATCCAGGTTCACCATCGATAGCGTCTATGATGGCTCGCCCGTCAGATCGCTTAGCTGTAATGGAGTTGCACCCCGCTGAGTACCAACGTGTCAAACAGCATTTTAAGCGTCAGCCACAAATGGCTGTACACCATCGAGATGGCTATGAAGGCGTGATGTCAATGATGCCGCCCAAGCCTAATCGCGGTCTGGTCTTGATTGATCCGTCTTACGAAGTGAAAACAGAATACAAGCAAGTAGCTAAATTTGTGAAGCAGTTGTTGACGCGTTGGCCAAATGGGAGTGTTGCTATTTGGTACCCACTGTTGAAAGCAAGTCATCATCAAGAAATGTTGGACAACATTGCTGCATCAGGTATTCGAAAGGTCTATCAATCTGAGTTCTTCGTAAAGGGTTCTGACTCACAACGGATGTACGGAAGCGGTATGTTGCTGATTAATCCTCCTTGGCAACTTGATCAAAAGATTGATTCGCTCATGCCATGGCTGTATCAGAGTCTGGCAGCAAAGGAGGCAGGTGAGCCACAAAGTCAGTGGCTCGTGCCGGAGTAAGTACTTAATAAAGTGCAGTTTCGTCTTTAACAATGTCTTTTAACAGATCAAGAAACATTTCATCAGCTTCGCTGTGTTCTATAGGGATTTTGACGTTAGTAAGTGAAGACAGCTCCTCCGCAATAAGAACATTAGCGTTAGGGCTGTTGAGGTGTTTACGCGCTATATCCTTAGCAATAGTGCATATTTCAGGTTCAGAAAATACTTTACGAATGAATTGAGTGAGCTCTTTAATGACTCGCTCTTTGTTTTTTATTTCGGCAATGCTCATTGGGTAATCTCCAGCTTTTTTCAGACAATATAACCTGACTTTCGTCTATGTGCATCTGCTGTATGCAAAGTGTGTTCCTAGAGTTGATCAATAGTGCGCAAAATGCGAGAATGTTGGGCTGTTTTTCTTCGCTCGTTTGCAGTAGGAAATCCCGACACAAATGGCGAAATTAATGTTAGCAAATTGAGTTAGTAAATTCTTTTTAAAACATTATAAGCACTACCCAGCTTAAGTTTCAGAAAGTCTGCCGGTTAAGATGATCCTTAGCCTGCATTCATCCGAACATGGGCCATTACACAAGGTGTGCTTTTGGTTTTCCGCTGTTCTTGCGTCATCATCGCACAGCGGCTTTAACATGTTCATTATTGCAGAATCTCTGAACTGTTTACTCACCGACGAGGTCGGTGTCGACTAGAGGGTAAGAAAGTGGAATTACTATCAGGCGCAGAAATGGTTGTTCGCGCTCTTCGTGACGAAGGTGTGAAATTTATTTACGGATACCCAGGCGGAGCCTTGCTTCATGTCTATGATGCGATTTTCCAGCAGGAAGAAGTAGAACATGTTCTTGTGCGCCACGAACAAGCGGCAACTCATATGGCCGATGCATATGCGCGTGCTACCGGTAAGGCGGGTGTTGCGCTAGTAACATCTGGACCGGGAGCAACAAATGCGGTTACAGGTATCGCAACGGCTTATATGGACTCAATACCAATGGTGGTTATTACTGGACAGGTAATGAGTCACTTGATTGGAGAGGATGCATTCCAGGAAACGGACATGATTGGTATTTCTCGCCCAATCGTGAAGCATAACTTTAGCGTTAGTCATGCTGAAGAAATCCCTGAAATCATCCGTAAGGCATTTCATATTGCACAAACAGGGCGTCCGGGTCCTGTGGTTGTCGATATCCCCAAGGATATGACCAACCCGACAGACCGTTTCCCCTATGTGTTTCCAAAGCAAGTGAAGCTGCGCTCTTATAACCCTGTGACTAAAGGTCATAGTGGTCAGATTAAGAAAGCATTCGATTTGTTGATGAGCGCTAAACGCCCAGTTATCTACGCAGGTGGCGGCGTTATCATGGGCGATGCTAGCGAAGAATTAACTGAGCTGGCTCAAGCGTTGAACTACCCAGTGACTAACACATTGATGGGGCTTGGCGGATATCCTGGAACGGATCGCCAGTTTGTTGGCATGTTGGGAATGCATGGTAGCTATGAAGCGAATATGGTTATGCACCATAGTGATCTTATTTTGGCTATTGGGGTGCGTTTTGATGACCGTGTTACCAATGGTGTTGATAAGTTCTGTCCAACAGCAAAAATTGTTCATATTGACGTAGATCCTGCATCTATTTCTAAAACAATTCGTGCGGATGTGCCAATTGTGGGTCCAGCTAAGTCTGTTTTGGACGAGCTGTTGCAGCTACTTAAAGCTAGCAAGAAGACTCCTGATGACGAAGCTAGCAAAGCTTGGTGGGCACAGATTGATGAGTGGCGTCAGCGCCATGGCGGTCATTACCGTACGGATGATTCTGAGAAGATGAAGCCGCAACAGGTCATCGAAATGCTTAGCAAGGTGACCGGTGGTGATGCATATATCTGCTCGGATGTTGGTCAGCATCAGATGTTTGCTGCACAGTATTATAAGTTCAATAAACCTAATCGCTGGATTAACTCTGGTGGCTTGGGCACGATGGGTTTTGGTCTGCCGGCAGCGATGGGTGTGAAAATGAACTTCCCAGATGCTGATGTTGCCTGTGTGACAGGTGAAGGTAGTATCCAGATGAATATCCAGGAGCTGTCAACCTGTAACCAATACAATATCCCAGTCAAGATTATTTGCTTGAATAACGGCTCGTTAGGAATGGTTCGTCAGTGGCAAGATATGAACTACGAATCTCGTCATTCTCAGTCTTATATGGAATCATTGCCTGATTTCATGAAGCTGGTTGAGTCGTATGGGCACGTGGGTATTAAGGTTGAGAAATACTCGGAGCTGGAAGCTGCAATGGAGAAGGCTTTTGCAATGAAAGATCGTTTGGTATTTATGGATATCACGGTTGATCAGCATGAGCATGTATATCCTATGCAAGTGCCGCGTGGTTCTATGCGCGACATGTGGTTGAGCAAAACGGAGAGGACTTAAATATGCGACATATCATTTCTGTTCTTCTTGAGAACGAGCCGGGAGCTTTGTCTCGTGTCGTTGGATTGTTTTCTCAGCGTAACTTCAACATCGAGTCGTTAACAGTAGCGCCGACAAATGATGAGACCTTGTCTCGTCTGACGGTAACTACCGAAGGTGATGACCGTGTTGTTGAGCAGATTACTAAGCAGCTTAATAAACTGATTGATGTTGTTAAGGTTGTTGATTTGACTGAAGGCGAGCACATTGAGCGTGAGCTGATGATGATCAAATTCAAGGCTTCGGGCGCATTTCGTGCTGAGGTTAAGCGTACGGCGGATATTTTTCGTGGCCAGATTATCGATATTACGCCCAATACTTATACTGTGCAGTTAGTGGGCTCTAGTTCAAAATTAGACGCTTTCATTGATTCACTAGGCTCTACTAGCATTATGGAAGTAGTGCGTTCGGGAGTGTCTGGTATTGCGCGCGGTGAGAAGGTGTTGAGTCTGTAACATCGTAAAGTGATCCTCAAAAAGCCGTTCCATAGTGGAGCGGCTTTTTTGTATCTAAATCAATTATAACGCAGAGTGAGAAAGCTGATGGGAGCTCCTTTTCAGGTAGCGAGTAAAGTTCGCGATTACGAATTGGATATGCAAGGCATTGTTAATAATGGTGTGTATTTCAATTATTTAGAGCATGCGCGGCATGAGTTTTTACTAGCGAACGGCGTGGATTTTGCGGCTTTAGCGGAGCAGAGTATTCACCTTGTCGTTATTCGTTCGGAGATGGACTATAAGGCTTCTTTAAAGAGTGGCGATGAATACGTAGTCAGTGTGACTGTCGAGCGTCTCAGTAAAGTTAAATTTGGTTTTAGGCAGCAGGTGGTTCGTTCTTCCGATCAAAAGCTGTGTGTGAGTGCGTTAGTTATCGGTACTGCGCTGAATAAAAGAGGGCGTCCTTACCTTTCTCCTGAAATAGAAGGCTTGTTTGGAGAATAGATTAGACCTAATAAAGGTGGCTTGATGGTTAAGGGAGGCTAGTTTTTATTTGGCTCCATAGTGCATTAATCAGTGGATTCTTGAGTTTTTTTTCTAGTGTAAATAAGCCTACTTCGTATGGTTTTAGCTTGGGAGTGACGCAAAGGATCTCAATTTTGTCTGCAAGAGGGCTATTGTCGAGCACTATTTTGGGTACCACACCTACGCCAAAGCCTAGGCTAACCATGCTGACAATGGCCTCGTTACCAGCTACCTGTGCGTAGATGTTAGGTTTTGTTTCTAGCTGTCGGAACCATTCATCGATTCGATCTCTGGAAACTCCGCCCTCGGAAAGAATCATGGGGACATGGCTCCATTGTTCTGTGCTGAGCGGTAAAGTAATCGCTTCAGATTGAGCGCTGCTCTTTTTAGGCGCGATAAATAACAGCGGAGAAATACCGATAGGCTTGAACGTTAAGTCTTTAGGTAGCTGGTCTGGTTTAGCTGCTATCGATATGTCTTCTTCGTTATTTTGTACTCGGCTAAGCGCAAGGTCCGGGTCTCCCGTATGTAGTTTTATTTCGATGCTAGGAAAATTTTGTCTGAATTGGCTAAGAATGTCATATAGGAAACTATAGCTAGCTGTGACGGAGCAGTAGATGCTGACTTCGCCACGTAGTTCTTTGGCTTCTTCTAGTAATGTGTTCCTTGTTAGCTCCCATTGGGCGAGTGCATCTCGGGCATAGGCTTGAAACAGCTTGCCTTCATGAGTCAGTTGTACACTACGGTTATCTCTTATAAATAAAGAAACTCCGACTTCTTCTTCTAATTGCTTAATGGTGCGGCTTAAAGCTGATGCGCTAATATGACAAAAGGCACTGGCGCGTCCGAAGTGGAGTGTGTCTGAGAGGCTGAGAAATAGTTGAAGAGTCCGTGTATCCATATGATGATTATTACATAAATCTGATGCTGTCTGGCCAGAAGTTCTGAAGCATAGAGAATAAGTTTTTAAAAAGGATGTGAGTACATATTGTTGAATATAGAGGGTTGTATTTTGCTATGTCGTATTCGGTATAGGCCTTAAGTGCATTTTTAAAGCGCTTGGGTCTGCTTGAGTGTTAAATAAACGCAGTGTTTAAGTGTAGATGATGAGTTTGATATTCGAGTATTGTTTGCTTGATAAGCTATCGAACTGTTTAATGGCGCTGTAGAATAACCCCTTTCCTAATGAATAGTGATGTTATGACTGAAGAAAATAACTCTTGTCCTGAAGATGAATCTGCCTCTGAGTCAGAGGTTAAACCTCGACGCGGTATCTATTTGTTGCCAAATTTATTTACAACAGGGGCGTTGTTTTCTGGTTTCTATGCTGTAGTCGCAGGTATGAATAGCCAGTTCGAAGCTGCCGCAATTGCGATTTTTGTGGCAATGGTTTTGGATGGGCTTGATGGTCGTGTTGCTAGAATGACAAATACATCCAGTGCATTCGGTGCTGAATATGACTCTTTGTCTGACATGGTTTCGTTTGGTGTTGCGCCAGCTTTGGTTACATTTAGCTGGGTGTTAGGTGACATAGGAAAGATCGGTTGGTTTGCGGCATTTATTTATGTTGCATGTGCGGCTCTTAGGCTTGCGAGGTTTAATACTCAAATTGGTTCTGTAGATAAACGCTATTTTATCGGTTTGCCTTCGCCAGCGGCAGCTGCTGCAGTGGGTGGTTTGGTGTGGGCGGCTACCGAGTATGATATTGACCCGGCTCCTTATGCTTATATTATTGCTCTTTATGTCGCATTAGCAGGCATTATGATGGTGAGTAATGCGCTTTATAATAGCTTTAAGGATATCGATCTGAAGGGTAAGGTGCCGTTCGTGATTTTGGCGGCAATTGTATTAGGTCTGGGTGTGATCTCTATCGAGCCTGCGTTATTTCTATGGGTTTTGTTTCTGGTGTACAGTGCTTCTGGGCCTGTTATGTGGCTATTGCGCAAAAGGAAAAAGGTATAGTACGGAATTATTTATAACTTTATGGTCTAAATTTTCATTGGTATAAATAATGGAAATTGAAATGTTAATTAAAAAGGCTGAATTAATAAAAAGCTCAGAGATAACGCCTGAAAGTATTTATAAGCAGCGTCGTCTCTTTATGCAGGGTTTGGCAGGGACTGCAGCCTTGCTTTCTTCTGGTATGGCCTCCGCACTTTCCAAATATGACTTCGATGAAGATTGGCCTGTATATGCAGGTCCTGATTGGATGCAGTCGTCTATCAAAGCTGCTGAACGTAATAGTAATTTCTCTTCAAGTGAAAAGCCTGCTCCTTATCCGGATGTTATTTCTCATAATAATTTTTATGAGTTTGGGCTTGGTAAGCAAGACCCTAGCCGTAAAGCTCAGCAGTTTAAATCTGACCCTTGGACGATAGAGATTGAGGGGGAGGCTGAAAAGGTTGGTAAATTTGCCTTAGAAGATTTGATAAAGCCGCATAAGTTTGAGGAGAGGGTTTACAGGCTGCGTTGCGTTGAGGCATGGTCGATGGTGATTCCTTGGCTAGGTATACCTTTGGCGGATCTTTTAAAGCAATTTAAGCCTACTAGTAAGGCTAAATTTGTTGAATTTACTACGCTTTATGATCCGCAGCAGATGCCGGGGCAGAAAGCATTGTTTAGTTCTCTTGATTGGCCTTATGTTGAAGGGTTAAGAATAGATGAGGCGATGAATCCTTTGAGCTTTTTAGCTACAGGGATTTATGGTCAGGCTTTGCCGCCACAAAATGGAGCGCCGCTCAGGCTGGTTGTTCCTTGGAAATATGGTTTCAAAAGCATTAAATCCATAGTGAAAATCCGCTTCACTGAAGCGATGCCAAGATCAACTTGGAATTTAACCGCACCGAAAGAGTACGGCTTCTTTGCCAATGTAAACCCTGAAGTTGATCATCCGCGATGGACGCAGGCATCTGAAAGGCGTTTGCCTTCATCTTTGTTTTCGCCAAATCGTATTGAAACATTGCCTTTCAATGGTTATGCGGAAGAAGTCGCTCATCTCTATAGTGGAATGGATTTACGTAAATGGTTTTAGGTATTAACCCTGCAAAAAGCAAGTGGGTGTGGTGCTTTGTTTTTTTCGGATTATTCTTTCCGTTGTTAATGTTGTTCTATGACATTTACGCGCAGCAGCTGGGAGCTGATCCTGCAGCAGAAATAGTTAAGTACCTGGGCACCTGGGCCATTATCTCATTTTGGCTAAGCCTTTGGGTGACACCATTACGTCGTAGGTTGTCGCTCGCTTGGCTTGTGCGGTTTCGTCGTATGCTCGGCTTATATGCATTCTTTTATAGTGTATTGCACTTGTTGGCGTTCGCTACATTTATTGTGGGGTGGCGATTTGAAATATTGTTGCAGGAGTTTTCAGAGCGCCCTTATATTATAGTGGGTGCTGCAGCGGTGCTATTGCTGACGCCGCTTGCCATCACCTCTACAAAAAAAATGCAGAGACGTTTAAAGAAACGTTGGGTTCAATTGCACAAACTTGTTTATCTTGTTTCAATTTTAGTAATGGTCCACGTTATCTGGATGGTCAGAGCTAGTTACGAAGATGTCATCATATACGGAGGATTTCTAGCGGTTGCTTTGGTCGAGAGAATTTATTTTCGTTATAAGAAGAGTAAGTCGTTGAAGAAGGTTTAAATACCGCTTGATTGCTAACTAAAGGTGCCCTTGTGGCGCCTTTGTTGTTTTAGGGCTTTTATGGCAAATAAATGACTTTTTTTAGGCTGGGGTGTTGACTCCTTTGAGGGTGTCTGTAGAATGCGCACCTCTTCCCAAGGAAGCCCCTCAAAAGGGTGGCTTAGATGAGAAGATGCTGGTTTTTAAGTTCTTGATAATTAACATCTTTTCAAGATTTTTAGATTAGTAGTTGGTGTCTGGTTTTGCAGCCAAATGAGTTTCAGAAAGTTGCAAAATAAAGGTTGACACCAGCGAGGCGTTCGGTAGAATATGCGCCTCACTTGAACGACACGTTCAAGCGCTCTTTAACAGATTGGTCAGATAATTCGTGTGGGCGCTTGTCAGG
>NZ_AUGR01000025.1 GCF_000422765.1 Neptunomonas japonica DSM 18939
AATGGCCATCATAGGGCCTTCGAAGGTAGACATACCGTAGAAGGACAGAGACACAACTAAGAAACGAAGTATCGGGTCTGTACGTAGCTTATGCCATGCACCAGACAGTGTCATCATACCATTGATCATGCCGCCCCAAGACGGAGCTAATAGAATCAAAGACATAACCATTGCTACAGACTGAGTCCAATCTGGTAATGCAGTATAGTGAAGGTGATGACCACCAGCCCACATGTAAGTAGCAATCAGAGCCCAGAAATGCACGATCGATAGGCGGTAAGAGTAAATTGGACGCTCTGATTGCTTAGGTACGAAGTAGTACATCATGCCTAAGAAACCTGCAGTCAGGAAGAACCCTACTGCGTTATGGCCGTACCACCACTGTACCATGGCATCAACAGCGCCTGGGTATAGCGAGTAAGATTTCCACATAGAAACAGGCATAGCCATGCTGTTAACAATATGTAGAACCGCTACAGTGATAATAAAGGCCATATAGAACCAGTTACCTACATAGATGTGCGAGGTTTTACGGTTCTTGACAGTACCAAGGAATACGATTGCATAGGAAACCCATACAACAGCAAGCAATATGTCAATTGGCCATTCTAGTTCAGCGTATTCTTTAGAAGACGTTAAACCCATAGGTAGGGTTATTGCTGCTAAAAGAATAACGGACTGCCATCCCCAGAACGTGAAGGCCGCAAGACCGTCTGAAAATAGGCGCGTCTGGCAGGTACGTTGAACTACATAATAAGATGTAGCAAACAACGCTGATCCACCAAATGCGAATATAACCGCATTGGTGTGTAACGGACGTAAACGCCCGTAGGATAACCATGATGTGTCAAAGTTTAGTGCCGGCCATACAAGTTGTGCGGCAATTAAGACGCCAACTGTCATTCCGACGATACCCCATATCACCGTCATAATGGCGAACTGGCGCACAACCTTGTAATTATAAGTTGGGTGTTCAGTTACAGTGCTCATGTCAGGCTCTCATCCAAAAGCTTGGTTTGATAGTACAGTTCCACAGGCAATTATCTTGGAATAGCCTTGTGTTTTCAACGAGGTTCAGGCGTTGAGTGTGGCGCATTGTCGCATAAAACGGTTGGTAAATATATTGTATATGTAGATTAGTTTTTTCTCTGTGCTGCTTCTATCTTATTGATTTTATTTAAAATAAATATTCTAATGAGAGCTGTTCTACAATTGTCTATTATGTACTTTGGCGGTAAATTGAGTTTTCTTCTGCTACTTTAGGCGTGCTTTTATTGTTTCTTAACTCTCATTTGCTTGATCTAAATCAAGCCCTACAATGGCGCGAGATAGCGTTTTATTCTTTGAGGTGATTTTTTTGGATCTATTAATTGATGGGGAGCCTATTTTAGGTCGCGTAATCTTGGCTCACGGTGCTGGTGCAGGCATGCAAAGCGAGTTTCTTGAAGAGCTTGCTAAGTACTTGGCGGGTAACGGTGTGCAAGTTGTGAGATTTGAATTTCCATATATGCAACAAAGGCGTATTGATGGCAAGAAAAGGCCACCAAACAGGGCTGATAAGCTAATAGATGCTTATAAAGAAGTTGTTGAGGAGTTTTCTGACTCAGTGCCCTTATTCTTGGCAGGCAAATCTATGGGAGGACGAATTGCTTCAATGATATTAGAAGATTCGTCTGCACTTGCTTGTTTTGTTTTTGGTTACCCTTTCCATCCCGTAGGTAAGTTGCTCACTACGCGTGCTGATCATATGAGGGATTTAACAAAACCGTTATGTGTGTTTCAGGGCGAAAGAGACCCTATGGGGACTAAAGATGAAGTACAACAGTACTTGTTGCCATCCGCTGTGATGCTGAACTGGTTAGCAGATGGCAATCATGACTTAAAGCCCCGAAAGTCGTCAGGGTTTACTCAGCTAGAGCATATGCGTTATGCCATGGATATGATGCTTGATAACATCAAAAAATTTAGTCATCAGGTTGCTTGTTAGTGCTCAAGAATGGTGAATTTTTCTTCACGCTCGAGCATTGGCCTAATTTGCTCCATCATCTCTTTACGCTCAGCTGAACCTAACCAATGTTGCCAGTCATGGATCGTTCTATAATTGGCAATAACAATCTGGTGGTTAGGGTCATTAAAGTCTTTTAAGGCTTCGCCTGAGATGAAGCCGTGCGCTTGCATTGCTTTTTGTAAGGTGGCTCTCGCTGTCTTTTCGTAATGTTCACCTAATTCATCAGCGATATGACGCTCAATTATTACTTTAATCATAGTTGTTCCCTCTTAATTCATCGCTATTCTTTAAGCATAAACCTTGTCTGGAAAATCACAAACTCATACTTTGGCAAGTACCAGCTTTCACTGCTGTGCTTTATTTGAGATAATAGGTCTGTTTATAGATCGAGATGTGAAATGGTTGGTATCAAAGAAGATCATTTATTGGATGCTAAGGGCTTGTATTGTCCTGAACCAGTAATGATGTTGCATAACAAGGTGCGTGAAATAGAGATAGGTGAGGTGTTGTTGGTTTTAGCAACAGATCCATCTACTCAGCGTGATATACCCAAGTTCTGTACATTTCTTGGGCATGAGCTGGTTGAACAGGTCAATGAATGCGAAAATGAAACATTCAGCTATTATATTCGTAAAGGCAGCTGATATAGTGTCTAACGATATTGAAGCCGCAGTGACGCAAACGTTGCGGGTAGTTGATGAGTGCGAACGGTTGATTGGCAATTTAGAGCTTAAAAAAAGCTGTTCGAATATCAAAGTGATCGAGAGAAATGTTGTGAACGACGTAGTGATACCAAAAAGTAAAAGTAAAGCGAAAAATAGAGCCGCAAATCAGGCTGCACTTCAGCTTTTAATGGAAACATACCCTCAGGTTTTTAATCGTGACAACGTACGGCCTCTGAAGATTGGTATTCAAGATGACTTGATCACTGATGATAAAGTTGCAAAAAACAAAATTAAAAGAGCTCTGGCATCTTATGTCCGTTCTCCACAATATTTTCGATCCTTGCAGGAAGGTGTTGATAGGGTTAACTTGCAGGGCGAAGGTCAGGGACAAGTTACAGCTGAAGAAGCGGAGCATGCCAAAGGTAAGCTAAAAGAGTTTCATCAGCATCGCCGTGAACAGCAGCGTGAAAAAGAAAAACAGCAGCGTGAGACTGAGAAAGCTGATCGCTTGCATAATAAACTGGATCAGTTGGTCGCGTTGAATAAACGATAAGCCACACCTTGTAATCCTTCCAAAGCACCTTATATAGTTACTAGCTAATATATAAGGTGTTTTATGTCTCAAATTAAATTAATTTCATGCCCCTCTTGCCAAACACCCAACCGTGTTCCTATAGAAAAACTTACAGCTAAACCGGTCTGCGGTCGTTGCCGTGTATCACTTTTTCAAGGTGTTCCAGTTGAGTTAACAATGGCTCAGTTTGATAAGCTTGTTAAGTCAAGTGATATACCCGTTGTGATCGACTTTTGGGCGTCTTGGTGTGGCCCATGTAAAATGATGGCGCCCGTTTTTGAGCAGGCAGCAAAACAGTTAGAGCCGCGTTTTAGGTTTGTTAAAGTTAACACTGAAGTAGAGCAGGCGCTTGCAGCGCGCTACTCTATTCGCAGTATTCCAACCTTGCTTGTGTTGAAGGGTGGTGTAGAGGTAGCTCGCCAGGCTGGAGCAATGGATTTAACTAACCTTTCTAGATGGCTAAGCGGTTACGAGTAGCACTGTGCCGCTTCAAACTAATGCTTCTGGTCTGCCATGCAAAAAGCCTTGAGAGCCATCAATATTAAGTTGATTCAGTTGCTCTGTTTGGCTTTCCCGTTCAATACGTTCCGCATATGCTTGAATGCCTAAGCTGTGAGCGGCTGTAATTAGGCTGCTTATAAAGAAGCGGTCCTCAGCACTGTTATCAATCTCACGGCTGAGAGATCCATCTATTTTGATATAGTCAGGCTGGACTGCGTATAGGTAGCTAAAGCCGCTGGGATGAATACCGAAATTATCAACACCAAAGCCAACACCGCTTTGTTTTAAGAGGTCTCTAAATTCAACGATATGATCTATGTCGTTAAGTACGGCTGTTTCATTAATTTCAATGTTGAGTCGGCCTTTCAGGTTATGCCTGCTTAATTGTTTCCTTATCCATGCTGTAAAGTTTTCTGAGTGAATGGCTTGTTGGCTGAAGTTGACGGTCAGTGGTGGGCATTTTGGATTGTGTTGAATATAATCAATAGCGCGTTCTAATACCGCTTTATCCAGTGCTTCAATTAACCCTAGTTCCTTTACGACCTGAATAAATTCAACAGCTGAGCAAGGCATGTTCTCTCTATTGAGAATACGTGCAAGCAGTTCGCGCTGCAGAACACGGTCATCCTCACTTGAAATGACGACCTGGAACTGAAGAAATACCTGTTTAGTGTTAATGGCATTGGCTACATGGGCCTGCCATGAACTTGAAGCAGCTTGCGTACCAGAGAATTGCTCAGGGTATTTTATGCTTATGTTCTCTGTTGTAGCTTGTTTTACCAATATACGCGCTTCTGACAAGAGCTGCGCCGCCGATGTGTTTTCGTTACTTTGTGTTACCGATATGTGCGCAGGTATGTGGTTTGGTGAAACGTCTTGAAAATTAGCTCTAATATTGATTGATTCATTAATCTGATTAATAGTTCGCTTAATGGTTTCTTCATCAGTGATAGGAAGCAGGGCAATGAAGTCTGCTCCAGAAAGTCGACCTATAATATGTGGCTGATATTGCGTCGCTAGGTCAGAGAGCTGTGCTCCTATATAGCGTAAAAAATTGTTAGCGTTTTCCTCACCAATTTTTTCGTTGAGTGCGTGTAAATTAGGGATATGTAGGTAAAGACAAGTTGCGGGCCCAAAATCTTTGCGGTAATCAAGCCAATCACTTAGTTGTGCTTGGGTTGATCGTTGATTTGCGAGGCCTGTTAAATTGTCTTGATAGGCGGTTTTGCGTAAGTCTTCTATGTTGCGGGTTTGCTCATCAAAAGTGCGTTGTACGCGACGTACCATTCTGTTCATCGCTTCTACGACAACTTTTAGTTCCTGTGTTTTGGGAATGTGCTTTTGTTCAACATACTTTCGCTCGGATAAGGCCGCTGCTTGTTCTGCAACACCTTTAAGAGGGCGTAGGATGAATCTAAGTAGGTAGCTGAGTGAGAAGACCGCAATAAGGGATAATGATATAAACCAGAGTAGTGTTTTTTCGGCGCCTTTCCATAGTTGTTCGTATGCATACCCTGCGCGGCCTTGTACTTTTACCTTGCCGACCTTGCGCCATTGATGACTAATTTCGCGCTCCATTGACGGTGGCGTAAACTGTACGAGGCGCAAAAACCAGCTAGGCACGCTTTCAGGGGTAGGCGATGGCGCACCTGAAGCAAAAAGGGTGTTTCCTTGCTCATCGAGCACTTCAATCTTTTGATAGAAACCACTATCAAAAATAGCATTGATAGTGGTCTCTATTGTTGCTGTATCTTTCTTTCCTATATATGGGGCAAGATACAAGCCTAAGTGTGTAGCAGTATCCTGACCGTGAGACTCAAGCTGGTGAGATAGCATCTCTTTTGAGCTGTCGGACATGATATATAGAGTGCCAGACACCAAGCCAATCAGTACGGCAAAAACCGCAGCAATTAGTTGATTGAGTAATGACATATAGCGCTCCTTGGTTCTAAATTAATTAACATTAACACGGTTATTCTCTAGTCTTGATTTTAACTGTACCCATGGGCCCAGACGGTCTGATGTACCCACCAGAGTGGTTCTTCGGCCTTTCTTAGATAGCCATAAATTATCACCATTAAAGCTATATACATGCAAAAGGTCAGTTCTTTGTGAGGCTGGTTTTATTTCTGGGATTAAATTATCAAGCACAACCGGCATAGCGCTAGGGTTTTCGTAGTAAGTAAGCACCATATGAGCCTGGTTTAATTTTAATGCTTTAACGTAGGATATGCTGAGCTTGGTGATATCCACACCTACTTCTTTGAGGGTGTAATATTTTGCAATAGAGAAGTCTTCACAATCGCCACCATTACTGATGAGAAACTCCACGGGTGTTGCCCAGTAATCCTTTTTTCCCCAATGCTTAATATCGTCTAAAAACCGTACTTGGTTAAAAAAATCGTTTACCTGTTTTAGCTTTTCCTTTTCGGGCATATCGGCTATATCGACAATTAAGTTTTGCCATGCTTGTAAGCGCAGCTCTGCTTTAGCACCGTACTTATCCCCGAGCTTTTGAATATAAGCATTGCTGAGCCGGATACTTATATCGCTCAAAGCAAACATGGACGCGGTTAAGCAGAGTAAGGTAATACATGCATAAACTAAACTGTTTGCTTTTAATGACTTGGACCGTCTTTTTTCAGCGATGTAAAAGCGGTTATTAAGCACGGCTAACCTTATGGCGCAGGAATAATGCATGCAGCATGGTAGAAGAATGTGCTTTTTTCAAGGTGAAAGCTATTTAGTTAGAACGAGTTGGCATTAATTTGCATTGTTTAAGAATGGTTAGCCAAGCTTGAGTGTGCTTATCTCGTGCGGCAGTGTAACGCTTCCATATGCTGTTATCGGAATCTTTCAAAAAAACCTGAGCAACATAGGGTTCAATATTTTCGGGGGTTGGTAGCTTCTTCATTGCCATCTCATGAAGGTTAAACCATTGTTCTCCAATACGATGCGTCTTGCTCATGTAAGGCTGGATTTGGCGTGCATAATATTCGGTAAATATGTTTTTCAAGATATCTGCCTGTGGGTTTTGCATACCAGGAAAGCAAAATGGTCTGCGTAATAATCTGGAGTTAATGGTCGCGGCTACTTCATTGAAAGTAGTCTCTAGTAATAAGAGAGATTTTAACAGCGGTGTGCCAAGTGGGTTGTGATAAATAGCAGCGTAACTTTCTTCTACGTTTTTTATAGAGAATTGACCGGCTGAGTGATCTCTATTCAATATGTTGATTATTGAATGAAGCCTATGAAATGCCCTTAGGGTTTCGCTGTGATTCGATTCCTGTAAAGGAAAAGGGGGGAGGTTGAGTGCAAGCGAAACCTCGATTTCTTGTCCAGTGTATAGCGCATTCCAGATTACTTTGGGTAGGTTTTGAGTTTTTATTGCATATACATTTTTTATGCGTGCCTTTAGCTCGCTGTCTAGTGCCGGATCTTTTTCAAGAAGAGATAAGCATTTTGTAAGTTTACGATAAAATTTTATTTCGTAGATTAGTCGTTGGGATGGTTGTGCGACTATTCCAAGTGAGCTATTTCTTGATGCAATTAAGGGCAGCAACTCACAGTAACTAAAATCAAGTACATCGAGCATGCCTTCTCTAATATCTGTGGTTGCTTGATGACGAAGTTTTTGTGGAGGCAGTGCAGGTAATAGGCTGGTTGGGAGGGGATCTTTTACCTCTTCGCCAAGTACATTCGCAACACGTTTGATATAAGTGTGCATGAGTTGTCGTTCAGGCGTTTCGTTACTGCAAGCGCTGAGTAGCAGTAAAAAAATACTGTAAAAACATGCGCTATATATGCGCATGTTGAGCGACTCTCTTTAGCCTTACAATCAATAATACAGCAGACACTGATAGCCCTATTAGCAATCCGTACCAGAATCCGGCTGCTCCCATTGCGGGTAGAAGTAAATCAGTTAAGCCAAGAATATAACCCAGTGGTAAGCCTATAACCCAGTATGCAATAAACACTATGAGCAGCGGGATACTCGTATCTTTATAACCGCGTAGAGCGCCTGCAGCTGTAACCTGAAGTGCATCAGATATTTCAAAGAGAGCGGCTATTAAGAGTAAGCTTGCGGCAAGCTCGATTAAGTAGGGCTCTGATGTAAATATCTGAGCAATGTTAGTAGCAAGTAGCCAAATGGTGATGCTGGTAAATAGAGCAATACTTGTCGTTACCAATACGGCAACTTTTGCGCTAAACCAGGCGCTTTTAGGCTCGTTTGCGCCCGATAATTGGCCTACTCGAATAGTGCAAGCCATGGCTATGCTCAGTGGAATCATGAATATTAACCCAGAAAATGTCATTGTTATTTGATGGGCAGAAACAACGAGCGTGCCTAGTGGCGCGAGTAATAGTGCGATAACAGAAAACATGCTGGTTTCGATTAAAATAGCAAAACCCATGGGAATGCCTAATTTCAGGTAATTAAGCAATTCCTGAATATCTAGCCAGCGAGGGTTTGTTTCATTTGGCAGTTGTAGTAGAGGGTTGCGTTGAATAGCAGCTAAACCACAAGCTAGCATTACCCACATTACTAATGCGCTGGCCCAGCCGCACCCTGCAGCCCCTAATTCTGGGAAGCCTAATTTACCAAAAACAAATAAGTAATTAAGAGGGATATTGAGAACAAGAGCAAGAAATGCAATCCGCATTGCAGGGCGTGTTTTGCCTAGGCCCTCAAAATAACTCCTCAGTAATTGATAGAGCAGCAGCGCAGGAAAACCCCAAGAAATTGCCTGAAGATATTCTTGCGTTTTTGCTGCTAAAGATGCTTCCACTCTCATGAAATCAAGTATCCATGTTGTGGAGTTAAGTATAAATACGCTAATGATGCCTAGGGTGATTGCAACCCATATTCCCTGCCTGAAAATACTGAGAACACCGTTTGTTGTTTTAGAGCCTGAGGCAAAGGCAACTAAAGGTGTCGTTGCCATGAGAATGCCTGTTGCAGCGAGGTAAATAGGTAACCAAATGCTCGAACCGAGTGCGACAGCTGCTAAGTCCAAAGTGCTGTATTGCCCAGCGACCAGTGTATCAACAAAGCCCATAGACGCTTGGGCAATTTGTGTCAGCATAATGGGAAAGCCAAGAGCAAGAAGGGCTTTGACTTCCATCCAAGTACGGTACAGTGTCACAGATGAGTTCTCTTAAGGTGTGGGTTCAGGCTATTAGTTTTAAATGTTGCTTATGATGCTAGAAAGCAAAAAGCCTCTGCAGAGCAGAGGCTTTTAATGGTACAGGCTATTTTACAAAAAAGCCTTATTCGATACGCACTGCTACGAAACGTCCTGGGGCTGCTTCAATTACTTTGTTGTCTGCGTTCCCATAATCTGCAGGAGCAACAACTTTTTTGCCGCCACGTTTTTTCTGCCACTCAGACCAGTTTGGCCACCAAGAGCCTTCAACACGCTCAGCAGTTTCTAGCCAATGATCAGAGCCTTTACCTTGTTCGCCTTTGACCCAATAGTTACGGCGGTTTTTAGAAGCGGGGTTAATAACCCCAGCAACATGACCGCTTCCACCTAGTACAAATTCGACATTACTGAAGTTTTCAGCGCCTGTGAAAGTACCTTTCCATGGAGCAATATGGTCGTCAATAGTCGACAGAAAGTAGCATGGAATTTTGATGCGACCCAAATCAATTGGAGACCCGCACATTGTTAGCGCATCTTTCTCAACTAGTTTATTTTCTAGGTACATATTGTTGATGTAGTAAGTGTACATCTCAGCTGGCAGGTTAGTTGAATCGCCATTCCAGTAGAGGATATCAAATGGAGGGGGTGTCTGGCCTTTCAGGTAGTTGTTCACCACATATGACCAGATAAGGTCGTTAGAGCGCAGCATGTTGAACGATGTCGCTAACTCTTTACCAGATAAATAACCTTGGTTATTAACCTTGTTTTCTAATTTCTTAACTTGTTGCTCATCTAAGAATACGCAAAGATCACCCGGGTCACGGAAGTCTGTCAGCGTAGTCAAGAAAGTTGCAGATGCTACGCTAGTGTCTTTACGGTGTGCTAATACGGCTAGAGCTGATGCAAGCAGAGTTCCGCCGATACACCAAGCGACAGCGTTGATTTTAGGCACAGCTGATATTTCTTTAACCTTGTCGATTGCAGCGATAACACCTTTACCAACATAATCATCCCAGCTGATATCGCCTTGCTCGATGCTTGGGTTAATCCAAGAGACTAAGAAAACAGTTTGCCCTTCATCAACACAGTATTTAACGTAAGAATTGTGTTCTTGAAGATCAAGAATATAGAACTTGTTGATGCATGGTGGAACAATTAGTGTTGGCTTTTCAAATACTTGTTCAGTAGATGGCTTATATTGAATAAGCTGGAACATGTCATTTTCAAAAACAACAGCACCTTCAGACGTTGCGATGTTCTCACCCAGTACAAAGGCGCTTTCATCAGTCATCGAGATACGACCTTTCTCGATATCGCCTAACAAATTCTGCAGACCGTCTACTAAACTCTTACCTTTTGTGTCCAGCGCCTGTTGTAATACTTCAGGGTTAGTAATGGCAAAGTTGGTAGGAGACATCGCATCTATATACTGTTGAGTGTAAAACTCAAGCTTACGTTGTTCGCTTTCAGACAGGTTGGCATTAGATGCCATGTTCTGCAGCATGCCCGAACCTAGTAGGTAAGATTGTTTGATGTGACTGAAAATAGGGTTTGTTGACCACTCGTCTGCATTAAAGCGACGATCACCTGGTGCTGGGGCAGCAGTCGGTGTTGCTCCCGTTTGGCCGGATAGCATGTTTTTCCACATGTTCATCTGAGCCTGCTGATAATCGGTGATTGCCTTTATCCAAACAGTTGGGTCTTCAAGAGAGCGCGTTGCTAGCTCGGACCAAGACTGTGTGAATTGGCTAAATACGTCATCGCCACCCGCGCTGGTGTAGCTTGAGAGGAGCTTTTGAGTTTCCTGGTTGACGTAGTTGATGAACTCTTGAGGATTCGTAAGCTTGTCGTTACTATTTTTTTCCATGAAACTACCTTTTTGGCTGAAAGTCTGCGTGTTGCCCAGCTATTACCTAGGTGTCGATTCGACGTTATTCAGATTTACAGTTAACTATTTAAACTTTGATCGATTCAGAACTGCTGTTCAGCATATCCTTGCCGCTACGAGGCTTGCAAGTAATGATGATAGAACTTTAGCCTTGCCTATGATTATGATACTCGTCAATCATAGCGTCAATATGTTGCAGAATCTTGTCACTCTCATTTTCTGCCCGTGCCATGGAGTCCACAATTTCTTGTCGGATAGATGAATTGTTGCCCCAATCAGAATCACGTAAGGCAACAGCATTTTGTATTGCTAAATGAACCGCTGCATGTGGAGCCTCCAGTTTGGAGTAGGCTGCTGTATTGCTAAAGAACTCTGCTCCAGCGCCTTCGTAATACCATTTGCCTAAGCGACAGTTGTGATGAGTCACCGACGTTGCATCAATCTCGTTTTGACGGTCCATTGAATGATCTAAAGCTATGTAACCATTCTGTTTAAATATCACATGATCTGCTTTTACTAAGGAGCCAAATGCTTGGCTTTTCGTATGCGTTATCGCACGTAAGGTTTCATTGGCACCGCTTGCGAATGTATCAAACTGAGTTTTAAAGCTTGAAACTATAGCACTAACTTCTGCGGCCATCTTATTGGAACTTTCTGCTTGCTCGATCATTTCGTTAACATGTACGCTGAAATCTGTAATGGTAGACGTAACTTCAACCGCTGCATCTTTGGTGCGTCTTGAAAGGGCTTTAACTTCGTCAGCTACAACCGCAAATCCACGGCCCTGCTCTCCTGCTCTTGCCGCTTCAATAGCAGCGTTGAGTGCAAGTAGGTTGGTTTGATCTGCGATACCGGTAATCATTGATAGAGAATCTGTGATTTTAGCGCTATCTTCACCAAGTTTACTGACAACCGTCGCGATAGAGCTGATAGTTGACGATATATTATCAAGGGCGGTTACCATCTGACTTACAGATTGCTGGCTGTGCTGGGCGGCGGTACCGTTATCTTGGACGATAGCCTCTACCTTTTCCATCTCCTCGCTGATCTGTAATAGGTCATTTTGTGTTTGACGCAGGTTAGTAATTAAGTGCCTACCATTTAAAGAGTGTAGCTCTGAATGTAATGCATTAGCCGCAACTGTTTCAGTGCCTTTTTTCATCTCAAGGAGAGCGAAATTAATGTTTTTGAGAGATTGCTCTAGTAGACCAGGTAGGCCTTTATGTAATGCGGGCCTATCATATTCGCCTCGTGCGACATGGGTGAAGCAAGAATCCACTTCTTTAAAGTAGGATTCTACTTTGTCGAGAAAATCATTAACCTCCCAGGCTACTTTTCCAACTTCACCTAGTTTTTTTGTACGGGTTATTCGTGCATGGAACTCTCCGTTGTTTGCTTGCTCCAGTGTTTGGTGGATCTGTTGTAAAGCACTAAAAACATAACCTGTATTGACTAGTAAACGGTAAGCGATATAGCTAGTTAGGATAGGAGGGATAAGCCAAATGGCATTTATTTCATAAGCATAGGTAATATAGAAGGAGCTACAAAGTGATATAGCAATAAAGCTTAAGCAATATGCTTTAACGCGGGCATCTAAGAACGGTGCGCCTGAGCTGACACCGGATTGCTGTGGATTGCGAATGCTCATGCCTGCTCCTCAGTCTCGTTTAAACTCAGCATTAAATGTGGATAGGTGGTATTAAGCGATGCGAGGGTTTCGTTAAGGTAGGCCAGTGAATTGGCTGCTGCATCCTTAGTGTTACTCTTTTTTTCTATTTCTAACATTTTTTGATATATAGGGATCATAGTGTTGATAGCGTGGCGTAAGGGTTTTCTTCTCACGGAGTAGTAGCCGCGCAATTGTCCCTTTGCATCATAATCGGGTGTGACATTAGCAAATACCCAGTAGTAGCTACCGTCTTTACATAAATTTTTTACATAACCAAAAAACTCATCCCCTTTTTGTAAGGTGTCCCATAACAGTTTAAATGTGCCTCTAGGCATATCTGGATGACGAATGATGTTGTGTTGTTTTCCCAGTAAGGCAGATTCAGGATACCCTGCAGTACTCATAAATGTTCGGTTGACGTATGTGACTAAACCTTTCTGGTCAGTTTTACTGACGATAAATTCATTGTCACTGAGTGAAACTTCATGGTCGATAGGTGTGATTTTTGGCTTCATAGACTGCGTCACTATAAAGAGGTGGATTAGAGGTTGTTCGAATTTAACTCTTCAGGCTTAACTATTCTGAGTGTCATTTATGATTAATGGTAGCAGAGATGCCATAATCTGCATGGAAAATCACACAGACATTGGTATAAAGAAAGTTATGCAAAATTTTGTTTTTCTGACGACTCAAGGTTGTCATTTATGTGAGGTGGCAGAGGCTTTGTTGGTGGCAAGTCTTAATCCCGAGTGTCACCAGGTGGATGTTATTGATATTGCCTATGATGATGCACTGCTTGAGTGTTACGGTGAGCGTATTCCTGTTTTTAAAAATGAAGATACACAAGCTGAGTTAAATTGGCCTTTTGATGCTGATAAGCTAGAACACTTTGTTGCTTTAACGGTATAGGTTTGCGTAGAAACTGTATGTTTATAAGTTATATAGAAAAAAGGCGGCGAGTATTGACTGTGGTTTGGGCGGCTAGTTGCTCTATTGATGTATGCCTTAGCGCGGCGACAGTTGATGCTATATGCTGAAGAAAGGCTGGCTCGTTTCGCCCTTTTTTTGCTTTAAAAGGCAAATCTCTAGGAAGTAGGTAGGGTGAGTCGGTTTCAAGGAGCAATCGATCATCAGGAATTTCTTTTATTAATGCCTTAAGCTCTAATCCTCTACGTTCGTCGCAAATCCACCCAGTAATGCCAATATAACAGCCTAAATCTAAATAACTAAATAGGGCATCTTTATTGCCAGTAAAGCAGTGCAAAACTGCGCCCTCTAATTGCGATGCGAAAGGTTTAAGTATTTTGATTTGTGTCGATGTTGCTTCTCTATCATGCAGAAAGAGTGGGAGTCTTGTGGTTTTTGCTAATTCAATTTGACGATTAAATGCCAGTATCTGCTCGTCAGGTGTTGAAAAGTTACGATTAAAATCGAGGCCTGTTTCACCGATAGCCACAACGCAGGGGTGTTGGCTAAGAGTAAACAGTTCAGCAAGCACTTGGTCATTAAGTGAAGACGCGTCGTGAGGATGAATACCTACGGTAGAGTATAAGTATTCGGGGTATTGTTGGCATAATGCCACTGCCTGCTCAGATGATGATAAAGATGTCCCTGTTACCACCATTGCGCCAATATGCGCGGCTTTTGCGCGTTGAATAACGTCTTCAATATCATTACGAAAACGCTTATCAGTCAGGTTGACACCAATATCAATCATTTACAGTGTTGGTTTACTAGTTTGTATATCGTTACTAAGAGCCAAAGAGCCGGGTTTAACTGAGCTGAGTAAGCTTGCATTCCTGGCGGCCATTACGTCATAAATAACACTAAATGCTAAAACGTTTTGCACATAGTTACGCGTCTCATCAAATGGGATTGTTTCAATCCACACGTCTAAAGGAACATTACTACGCGCCTTTAACCATTTTTTAACACGATGCGGGCCTGCATTATAAGCTGCTGTAGCATAAACACGGTTTCCATTAAATGTACCTAGCACTTGTGCTAAATATGCGGTGCCCAATGAAATGTTAGTACGTGGTGTAAACAACTGACTTACACCACTGTATTTAATATCAAACTTCTTTGCTGTCATTTTTGCTGTAGCAGGCATTAGCTGCATGAGACCGCGTGCCCCTACACGTGAACGAGCGTACTGATGCCAAGCACTTTCTTGTCGAGCAACAGCGACGGCCCATGTCTGGTAGATTCCTCTCTCGTTAGCAAGCTCTTCAAATAAGGATTTGTGAGGGTTAGCAAAACGAATATCGAGGTCATCCCATGCTTTAATGCGAGCTGCACCACGAATTGCCTGGTCATACCAACCCCAATCATAAGCTACGTGAGCCATTGCCAGCTGGTCGTTGGTTGAGAGCTGCTTGCTTAAGCGATTCCACTCAACACGTGCGGCATATTGATAGTCCAGTGCTAATAACTCTTTTATTCGTTTAAATGCTGCGAGCTCGCTTAGTTTGTTTTTATGTGCAGTAGTAATACCAGAAGGGCGATGGTTTAAGTAAAAAGGACTGTTGGTTGTTTCTGAGGCAAGAAAACCGTAAAAACTTCTTTCTTTAATCACTTCACCATAGTCGACTTGGTGCTTTTTAGGATTAAGTCTATGCGTTGCTGTCTCTTTCCAGTAAACCCAGCGGCCCTCGCTTTTTAAATTAGCAGGGAGCTTATCTATTAGCGTAAGCGTGTCTTTCCAGTCCTGTTTGGCAAGCTCTAAGCGTATGCGCCATTCCGTTAGCTTTCCATAAGAGTAGTTGGGGTCAAGTTTAGCTAACATTTGTACGGCATTACTACGAAACCCTTTGGCGTACCGCATACCAAAATAGGAATTGGTTTTATCAGTAATTGCCTGGCTAAATGTTAGTCGCTCGCGGTCGCGAAGCCATAAGTTAGCAGCTTTATTGATATCCTCACGTGCAATTTGGCGGATAGCATAGGCTGCGATTATGCCGTGTTGTGGTGTTTTTGTTTTTAAGAGTGTCGCATTTTCGACCAGATCAGGTTTGTCTTTAACTGCCCAAAAAAGCGCGCTCTCCTTTTTATGGGCGGGCTTGCTAATAAACCGTGCTAAATATTTGGCTAATGCGAAGTTCTTTTTTTGTATAGCTAGCCAAAAACGTTGATAGGCTAAAGCAGACGTTAGTTTTCCCTGTGCCGTCCATGTCGCAAATAGAGGGTCGCATGCTGAGTTTTGAGAGTAGCCAACTAACCAAAGTCGTTGAGCGCTCACGAACGCTTGTTTCTTATGGCCAAGCTGTAATTGGGCGTTACCTAATTGGCATTGGAACCGACGACTTTTAATTGGAAATGCTGCATAGGCTTTAGTAAAGGCGCTCCATTTTTTCTGTCGTAGTAAGTTGTTTAATCTAGCGCTTTGTACGTCATCAGCGAACGGGGTTGCTTTGTGCTTATTGATGAAGCCGCTGACGAATGTATCGTCAAGCTTGGCAATATCGCGTTTGATCTGTCTAGTGTGTAAGTAAGGGGCTAAAGGATAATTTTTCAGTTGAGCCGTTAGTTTATCGGCTAAAGGCATGTCCTTTTTTTCAAAGGCTGCTTTTGCTTGTAAGTATAGTTGGCGTTCTGAGGTGTCTGCATGTGCAAAATGAACAGATAAAGTGAAGCCCAACGTGGCGCTAACGATTGTTACTGCAGATAACAAATTCTTAATTTTTAACATAGTGCTATCGGCCTACGGTTGAGTCATGTGTGACTTAAGTGTAAAACAGCTTTTAGGAAAAAGGTAATGTATTGATAGGTTTTTATTTCAAAGGTTCATTTAAATAATGAAAGGGCGGCTAGTTATTATTGGTTTTATCTAGCGGGTTGATTTTTTTGCATTGCTTGATACACAATTGAAATATTTTCAATTGTGTATCAAGCAGTAAAATTGGGGTTATGTTCAATTTAATGGTTGCTCAGTATGGCTTTGGGATAATACTCTTGAAGAATTTTATTTTGGAATTTATCATTAAATCGGCTATTGATAATAATAATGAACCTTTCAAATGGGGTATCATTGTTAATAGGGTGTATTTGTGAAACATTATGGAATACCTCATTATCTCTTACGTGAAGAATTTCTCCAGGTTCTAGGGTCACTTCAGTTATTGTGTGCTCTCCCGCTTTGTCTTTATATAAAGCATTGCTTCCCCCCACAACGTTGTTGCGGTTTAACACTAGAATACTGAGAAACTGGCTACCGTCCTGATGAATTCCTTGGCCTTGCAATGGGTCTAGTGCTTGTTGACCTCTTATGCCATTTATTTGCATTAAAATAGGTTCTTGCGGGCCTATGTTCCAAAGACTTGCCCAATTTTTGACAAACTCTTGAACGTCTTTACGTTGAAGAAACTCTTTTTGTAGCGGTGGGTAATAACGTAGCTTGTCTGCCATTGTTGCCGCATCATTGTACTGTCCGCCTTGAGCCATGGGACATTCGTGTAACACTTGTAATGTGTTGCTATCATCCAAAAAAAGCCAAGACATTCGTTTCCAGCGAGTATCGACATAAGGGTCTCTAGGTAAATCGCTGAGGTAGCTTTGCCATTGTGCAAGATCTATGTGTTCTTCAATATTGGTTTTACTCCACGCACCTTGCGAAAGATCATGTGTGACACTAGGCTCCCAATAAGGAATGCTTCCATTAATAGGAAACTCAAAGGGTAAGCGTAAATAAGCAGTATTAGAGCTTTTCATTGTTGACTCCATTCATTTTAAAAGAGTTCGATAAGCTGAGTGGCTTACCTGCAGATAACAATGAAAGTGTTACAGGGATCAGAGTCAATACTCTGGTTGGTTTTTATACGGTCTTCACTTAAAAACAGTATAAAAACTAATGAGCGTAATAAAATTAATTAAAACTAGTCTTTTGATAAAATGCCATCTCGCTGTCATATTTGACGAGCAAATTATGGGTGATTGTATGAAGTTGTTTTTTACTGAGCTTGGCCGCGACATCTTCCAAGTTTCTTTTACGTTATTTAAATTGATGATTCCTGTCATTGTCGTCGTGAAAATTTTGCAAGAATTAGGTGCTGTTGAATATTTAGGTATGGTTCTTGGCCCGATAATGCATAGTGTGGGTTTGCCTGAGTCTATGGGGTTTGTTTGGGCGACCACTATGTTAACCAACATCTATGGTGGCATGTTGGTGTTTTTTTATACTCAGCAAGCAGAGGTGCTCACGGTAGCGCAAGTGACCGTATTATCTATTCTGATGTTGCTCTCACATGCCCTTCCTATTGAAGCACGGATTGCGCAACAAGCGGGTGTTCGTCTACGTGTTACGTTATTGCTAAGAGTGGGAGGTGGCTTGCTGCTAGGCTGTATTATGCATCACTTTTATAGCTTCTTTAATCTCTTGCAGGAACCTATGAACTTAATGTGGCAGCCAGAGATCCCAGAGCCAGGTTTATTAGCGTGGGGTATCAGTCAAGTAGAAGGCCTCATTATGATCCAAGTTGTTATCGTAATCTTACTGACTGCATTAAAGGTTTTAAAAATACTCGGTATAGAGCGTTTAATGGCATTATTGCTGCGCCCCGTTTTACGTTTAGTAGGCATAGGGCGAGAAGCTACGACTATTACTATAGTGGGCGTAACCTTGGGGTTATCTTTTGGTGGGGGGTTGTTAATAAAAGAGGCTCGCGCAGGACATGTAGCTAAGCGAGATATATTCGCTTCAATGAGCCTCCTGGCTCTTTGTCATAGCATTATCGAAGATACGTTATTAGTGACAGTGTTGGGCGCTGACCTTTCTGGAGTTTTATGGGCACGGCTGCTGTTTACTTTTGTGTTTATTGGCGTGCTTACTCGAGTTTTGAGTCAGTGTCCTGACTCATTTTGGCGAGCCCATCTTGTTAATAAGCATGTTGAGCCATTAGGGCCTGCCGTACGTACCTAAAGAATCCGCTATATTGCTAACACTAAATTCGGTAAAATACCGGCTCATTTTTTCGTATAGAGAACATCATGCCCCTGATTCGCCTTGATAAAGCCTCCGTTGCGTTTGGCTCACGCCCTTTACTTGCTGATGTGGGTCTTAATATAGAGCCAGGGGAGCGTATTGGTCTGGTCGGACTCAATGGGGCTGGTAAGTCGACCTTATTAAAAGTGATTACCGGACAGGTTCATTTAGATAATGGCGAACTGTGGATTGATCCTTCTTGTCGTATCGCTGAATTAGCGCAGGCTTTACCTGCCGCTGATGAGCGAAGAGTATGGGATGTTGTTGCCTCAGGTCTGCAAGAGGTTGTTGATATGCGGGCCGCATATGACGAGCTATCATCTAATACGGATGCTAAATCTTTAGCAAAACTTGACCATCTGTTACATGAGATGGAAGCAGTTGATGGCTGGGGGCTCGAGCAGCGTGTAGAGCGTGTACTAACTCGATTGAAACTCAATGGTGAAGCACTGATGTCTTCATTATCGGGTGGCTGGCGCCGTCGTGCAGCACTGGGTACCGCTTTGGTTCAAGAACCCGATCTGTTATTACTAGATGAGCCTACCAACCATCTGGATATCGATACGATCGAATGGCTCGAAAAACAGTTGCTAGAGTTTCGTGGCGGTGTGTTATTTATCTCTCATGACCGTGCATTAGTCGACCATCTTGCGACACGCATTATCGAATTAGATCGTGGAATCTTGACCTCATTCGTTGGTAACTATACCTCTTACACTGAACAGAAGCAGATTTTACTAGAGCAGGAAGAGCGACATAATGCTCTTTTTGATAAAAAACTAGCGCAAGAAGAAGTGTGGATTCGCCAGGGAATTAAAGCACGTCGTACCCGCAACGAAGGGCGTGTACGTGCTCTGGAGTCATTGCGTCGAGAGCGTTCAGAGCGTCTGGGGCGTCAAGGCAAAGCCAGTTTTAATCTTGAAGCAGCTCAACGTTCAGGCAAATTAGTTGCTGAACTTGAAAACGTTACTGTTGGCTTTAATGGCACACCCGTTATTGAAAACTTTACGGCGGCTATTCAGCGTGGCGACAGAATAGGCTTGATCGGCCCCAACGGTGCAGGTAAAAGTACGTTACTTAAGTTGATATTGGGACAGCTTAAACCCGATAGTGGTAGTGTTTCTCATGGTACTAAGCTTGAAGTCGCATACTTTGACCAGCTGCGCGGTCAGTTAGATCCAGAAAAGTCAGTTATCGATAACATTTCTGAAGGGCGTGAAGCGATCGAAATAAATGGTCAGCGTCGTCATATTATTAGTTATCTTCAAGATTTCTTGTTTGCTCCTGAGCGAGCGCGAACACCATTAAAAGCACTGTCTGGTGGTGAGTGTAACCGTGTGTTGCTAGCGCGTTTGTTTAGTCAGCCGGCAAATTTGTTGGTACTAGATGAGCCAACAAATGATTTGGATGTAGAGACACTAGAGCTTCTAGAAGAAATTCTTATGGACTTTAAAGGCACTGTTTTGTTAGTGAGTCATGACAGAGCATTTTTGGATAATGTTGTGACAAGTTCGTTTGTCTTTGAGAACGGCGGTGTTTCTAGTTACATCGGTGGATATCAAGATTGGTTAAGGCAGCGCCCTAGTATTGTTAAAGAGAAGTTGCCTGCTAAAGCCGGATTGAGCCAAGCAGGAGCGGCACCTACAGCGCCGGTTAAAAAGGCACCAAAGCTTAGTTATAAGTTGCAGCGTGAACTTGAGCAATTGCCTGCATTACTAGAGTCGGCTGAAGCAGGACTTGAAGTTTTAATGACTGAAACAAGCGCGGCAGGTTTTTATGAAAGCGATCATTCCGTCGTGACAGAAAAGCTTGCGCTACTGCAAGAGCAGGAGCGCAAGATTGAATTGCTGATGGAGCGCTGGGTAGAGCTGGAAGCAATGTAGTGTTATGTTTTTGGCTCATAAACGCGAACAGCTAATACGTCGCAAGGTGCACCGTGTAAAACACTGTTTGCTGTTGAGCCTAGTAGCAACGCTAGACCGTGACGGCCGTGGCTGCCAACAATAATTAAATCACACTCTTTATCTTCGGCCATACGATGAATCTCTGATTCAGTATGGCCGGTGATGACCTGTTGAGATTCAACGGGGTAATTAAGTTTTTCGGAAAAAGCTGAGAGTTTAGTTCGAGCATGTTCATCGAGTTGATCTTGGACAGTGGTAAGGTCCATTGGAACATCGCCACCGTATGCGAAGCTAAGCGGCTCGATAACATGCAGTACTGTTAATTCTGCGTGGTTATTTTGTGCAATCGTACGTGTTTTCTCAATGAGCTGGTCTGATTCTTCAGATAGGTCTACAGCTAAGAGAATTTTAGAATAAACGGCCATTGGGTTAATCCTCTTTATTGAATTTTCTTCAGTCTAGCATACAGAAAGATTATAAAATTGTGATAACCATCAATAGAATGAGAGTTGTTCAAAGGAAATTTTAAGATGAAAATCTTTATTATCGTTTTTGTTGTGATGTCTTTATTAGGCTCATTTATGTGGATGATGCCAACCCCGCGAGAAAAGCTTCAGGCGAAACTGCGTTTAAGAGCAAAAAAAGAAGGTTTCATGGTGCAGCTCGTTAGGTTAACTGCGCCACGGGCTGAAGGTGAAATGGACGAGAAAGTACGTAACACACCTGCTTATCGTTTACCTAGAACGAACCTTGATAAAAGAGAAGTCGGTGCAATGTTTCCTTGGCAAATCTTTAGAGTCACAGCTATTGCTAATGAAGGTTTACCTGAAGGTTGGTGTTGGAAAGTGGGTGAAAGAGTATTGTCTGATACCCAGTTAAGCATATTAAATGAAGTTATTACGCTTTTACCTTCTGATGTTGTAGCTCTGGAGTCTACTCCTGTTAACGTTACCGCTTTTTGGAATGAACGTAGCGGTGAGGAGTCGTTGGATATGCTTAAAGTTGCTTTGGGAAAATTAATTGAGGGAAAAGTATGAGTCAGGATTTATCACTTAAACCTTCATTTAGGGTCGGAAAGTACCGCCATTATAAAGGTAATGAATACGAGCTAGTTGATCTAGTGAGGCACTCAGAAACAGAAGAGTGGATGGTGCTTTATCGCCCATTATATGGTGATGCAGACCTTTGGGTTCGCCCTTATGACATGTTTTTTGAGAAGGTTACATTAAACAGTGACCAGCTTGTAGACCGGTTTGAGAAGTTATAATGAGTGGTAAATTACACCCAAATAACTTTCATCAGGGTCGTTATGATCTGGCAGCGTTGAGCCGCACTTGCCCCGAACTTACTATGTTTCTTCGGCCGAACCCTAAAGGAGATCAGACGATCGACTTTAGTGACGAGAAGGCGGTGCTTTGTTTAAACAAAGCATTGTTGGCACATTTTTATCATGTGCAACACTGGCAGATACCTCCGGGTTACTTATGTCCTCCGATTCCGGGGCGAGCAGACTACATACATTACTTGGCTGACTTGCTGGCGGCTAGTCATCAAAAACAGTGCCCGACAGGAAAAAAAGTTCATGTGCTGGATATTGGTACGGGCGCTAATTGTATTTACCCGATTATCGGTAGCCAAAGCTATGGCTGGCAGTTTGTAGGGACTGATATTGATCCGGTTGCCGTTAAAACAGCAAGTTTGATTGCTCAATCAAACAGCGCCTTAAACAAACTCATTAAAGTTCGACAGCAAAAAGAGAGTGAGTATATTTTTAAAGGTGTTGTTAAGCCTAAAGATAGGTTTGACTTAACGCTTTGTAACCCTCCTTTTCATGCGTCAATGCAAGAAGCACAAGCCGCTAGCCAGCGTAAGTGGCAAAATCTCAACACCGGTGTAAAACAAAACGCATCTCAATTGAATTTTGGTGGCCAACAGTGCGAGTTGTGGTGCCCCGGTGGCGAGTTAGCTTTCCTTGAGTGTATGGCCAAAGAGAGTGTTGATTATGCTGAGCAAATTTGTTGGTTTACCAGCTTAGTATCCAAGAAAGACAATATTAAGCCAATACAGCAACTAGTTAAGCGCTTAGGGGCTAAGCAGTGTGAAGTTATTAATATGAGCCAAGGGCAAAAAATTAGCCGATTGATCGCCTGGAGCTTTCTGTCTAAGGATGAACACCTTCAGTGGGCACAAGCTTATTGGTCTTAATGCTTTGGCAATACATTTTCTTGTTGCGCTTCTTCGCTCCTCTTTATAGGTATTTAAAATGAATTCGGATTTACATGCTTCATTAGAAGAAGTTTTTGGTTTTGATCAGTTCCGTTCAGGACAAGAGCAAACCATCCGACAGCTGTTAAAGGGGAGTTCTTCACTGGCAATTTTCCCTACGGGGTCTGGTAAATCCTTATGTTATCAATTAACGGCTATACACTTGCCGCATTTAACTCTTGTTGTTTCACCTTTACTGGCGTTGATGAACGATCAGTTATCCTTCCTTAAACAGCAAGGTATTGCTGCTGCGAGTATCGATTCAACCTTAACGGCAGAACAGAGCAGAAATGTTATGTCTGATGTTCGTTCTGGAAAAATTAAAATACTGATGGTATCTGTCGAGCGCTTTAAAAATGAGCGCTTTCGAAGCTTTATTCAATCTGTATCAGTATCTATGTTGGTGATCGATGAGGCGCACTGTATTTCAGAATGGGGTCACAACTTTCGTCCGGATTACCTAAAGCTTCCTGCTTATCGTGAAGAGCTGAAAATACCGCTGGTGTTGTTGTTGACGGCGACAGCAACTCGTAGGGTAAAAAAGGATATGGCAAAGAAGTTTGCTATAAATGAATCCGATATTGTTCAGACTGGCTTTTATCGTCCTAATTTGGATTTATCTGTTGTACCTGTTAGTACAGCACACAAAGATGAAAGGCTTAATGATATTGTTTGTCAGCAGCAGGGCTCAGGTATTGTATACGTCACACTTCAGCACAGTGCAGAGCAGGTAGCAGAGTTCTTACGCGCTAAGCAGATTAATGCAATGGCGTATCATGCGGGTTTACCGAGTGATCTTCGCCAGCAAATACAGTCTGATTTTATGCAAGGTGAAATCCAAGTAGTTGTTGCCACTATCGCTTTTGGTATGGGGATCGATAAATCAGATATTCGCTTTGTGATTCACTATGACCTGCCTAAATCGATAGAAAATTATAGCCAAGAGATTGGTCGTGCCGGTCGTGATGGCTCTTCGTCTAGTTGCATTACATTGGCCAATTTGGATGGGTTAAACACAGTTGAAAACTTTGTATACGGTGATACGCCTGAATTGAGCGGTATAGAGTACGTGATTAATAGCATTCGGCATGAATGCCAAAATAGCCAATGGGAATTACAGGTATTAGGTTTGTCTAATGACAGTAATATTCGCCAGTTACCGTTAAAAACCTTATTAGTACAGCTGGAACTTCTGGGGGTGCTGCGGCCTCTATATGCCTATTTTGCGGATTTCAAAATCAAGCTATTGAAGTCTAAAGATGATATTTTGGCCCTGTTCTCAGGAGAACGACGAGATTTTGTTGCTGCTATTTTTACCAATACAACCTTCAAGAAAGTGTGGGGCAATCCCAATTTTGAAGCGTTATTTGAAAACTATCAATGTGATCGTGCGCGCGTTGTTGCAGCATTGGAGTACCTACAAGAACAGGGCTGTATTACGCTAGAAACTAAACGTATCACCGAAGTGTTTGCGGTAAACGTAAATGTGTTGTCTGAGTCTGATCTGGCAGAAAGGCTGCATAGCTATTTTGCTGAGAAAGAGCAAAAAGAGATAGCGCGTATTGCCACCTTAGTTCGCTTTTTTGAGCTGTCGGACTGTTTGAGCCATCACCTAGCGTTGTATTTTGATGATGCACATTCCCCTGAAAAATGTAGTCATTGCTCTGTATGTAAAGGGCAGGTGGCCAAGCTGGCATACTCCTCGGCTGTTCAGTGGCCTGAAGATGTGCAACTCAGCCGTATTATAGACGCTGTAGAGCAGCATTTAGTTGAAAAAACATCGGGGCTTTCTTCCTTAGATCGAAGCGTTGCGCTCTCTCAAGAAAACATTAGCCGGTTTTTAGCAGGTATTGGCGTGCCTGTATTTAATCGCTATAAAGTGAGGAAGTTACAGGGTTTTGGTGTGTGTGAGCATTTACGCTATGAGGATATCCGCCGCAAGGTACAAGCGCTATGTTCGCTTTCATGAATGAGATTTTATCGATTACTCACGCATAATGGGGTATCTTTAAAATAAGTACGTGAAGAGCCGGTTGGTTGTTCTTGTTTAAAACATGAAGCGTGCAAAAGGAAAGCACAGCGCCATATAGCATGGGGGTCGTATTCATGACGAACCCAGAGGATCAAAAGCCATCAAGCCATGATGATTCTATCAGGCTGCATTACATACTCGATATCATCACGGAAGGAGTGTGGGAGTGGGACGCAAATACTGGCCAGGTGAAGCGTAGCCCGGGTTGGTATCGTATGCTCAGTTATAACCAAAACTTGTTTCCCGAGAACGTTCTTACTTGGGAGAAAGTAATACATCCTGATGATTTTGAAGCAGTTATGCAGCATTTTGAAGCATACACATCTGGAAAAACCAGTGTTTATGATATTGAATACCGGTGTATTAAAGGTGATGGTGATTTTCTGTGGATTCGAGATCAGGGACGAGTTGTAGAAAGGTCTAAAGAGGGAGACGCGACCTTTATGGTAGGCGCTCATTCTGACATTCATCAGCTTAAGTTGGCGCAGGCTCAACTGCAGGCTCAGAGTGGATTATTAGATCAAGGAAAGCTGACATTCGAACAAGAAGTTGAAAAGCGCACTGCTGAATTAACTCAGGTTAATTTGGAACTTGCTAAGAACCTCAAGAAAATTGAGCGTTTAAGAGATACCGATTATCTCACCTCAGTGTATAACCGTCATAAGTCAGAAACAGAACTCCTCAACGAAATCGCACGCTCTAAACGTTACCACTCTCCTTTGTCTGTCGCCTTATTTGATGTTGATGAATTTAAAATAATTAATGATACTTTTGGTCATCAAAATGGAGACTTGGTTTTACAAAAGGTTAGTCAGCTGGTCATTAAGCATATTCGAGAAACAGACACGCTAGGGCGCTGGGGTGGAGATGAGTTTTTTATTATTCTTCCGGGTGTAAGCTTACTGGAAGCAGTTACGAGTATTGAAAAAATACGTAGTTTGATTGCGTCAGAAAAGTTTAGTGAAAACTTAAGAGTAACGTGTAGCTTTGGAGTAACGGAGTATGGCGTAGGAGATACGGTTAGTACGCTTTATAAGCGTACTGATATTGCACTCTATAAGGCTAAGCATGCGGGACGTAATGTTGTGGTGCATTATTAAAAAAGCCGACGCCCCTCAATAACTCCATGAGTTACCCCCAGAGGGGATCAGCTGTACAGGGTGTTGTTAAAGATAAAGGCTAGTAACGCCTATTCTCTCCTGATCACGTTTAATAGATACAAACAGTGCTTGAAAGTTCCCTTCATCAAACCCTAAAATCCCTTTGTATCAAATAAGCTCAATGAAAGTTGGGCTAAAAAAGCTTTGGCAAAGACATGTAATAGGTACTTTGGATTTAAATCCAGAGTCGCTGCTGTTTATTTTAGGTATATGGCCATCGGTTAAAGGAGGGCATCGCTGTTTTTGTTTACTCTTACGAGTTTTACGTGAAAATAAACCGCTAGCTAGAGTCGCAGAGCCATTGCAGGAAGGTTGCAGTAGTATTTTGGCTAATAATTGGTAAACGTTAGCGGCGTGATATCTCACGCATTAAACTGCTAAGGTCGAGTCCCATTTGATCAGCCATTTCTTCTACATCGCTGGTCTTACGTGGAGGAACTTTCATAGCGGCTTTGCGCTTTTCTATTTTACGCTTTTTCTCTTGGACTTTTACTTCGAGATTGTTTTGAAGCTGATCAAGTTGCTCAAGGCTGAGAGAGCGTAGTATTGAAACAAATTCTTCGTCTGTCATTAGTAATAAAAACGCCTGTGTACAAAATAATGATGGGGCATCATTATGGAATTGGTTACGTTAAATCTGGGGGAATACAGGATGTATTCAGTATGATTCTAGCATAAGTAAATAATATTACTTGATTTCCGCTAAATTTAATCCGCAGCCTTTCAATACCAAGCGAGTAATAAGGGCCTCAGCTGTTTGATAATCTTGTTTATCTAGCTTCTTTTTTCCGGTTACTTTGCCAATTTGCCAATCAAAATCAGCGTAAGTTTGAGTAGAAGCCCAGATCATAAAAAGTAGGTGTTGGGCATCTATAGGTTCCATTTTTCCTTCACTGATCCACTGATTAATACGTGCAGTCATCTGTGTTGTTTGTTGCATTAACTTGTCAGAAATATCTTTTGTTAGATGAGGCGCGCCAAACATTATCTCGCTTGCAAACACTTTTGATGCGTGTGGGTGTTCTTTTGAAATACGGATTTTGGTGCGAATGTATTCTTCTAGGGCAACTGCAGGATCATCATATTGATCAAATGGAGCTGAGGCTTCTAGTAATGGCTCAATGATTGATTCAAGTACGCAGCGGTACAGATTTTCTTTGCTTTGAAAATAGTAGTAAATATTGGGTTTTGGTAAATCTACTTTTTTGGCAATATCAATAATTTTTGTTGCAGCATAGCCTTTCTCTGCAAACTCTATGCAGGATGCTTCAAGGATGCGTTCACTGTTGATTTCGCGAATTCGGCTCATATATTCTTCTTACGTGAGATACCTTGGGACGGTATGTCCACCAATGCTCATGAAGAGCGTGGTTAGTTTCTCTACCTTGTGAGTAATCCTAGCGGGCTTCTTATGTTAGCTCAAGGAGACAATAAAATAGATTGCTCTTGCGAAAAGTAAAACTCATCACAGTTATTGCCAAGGCCCGTACGGTCGACCACTAAGAAATCATCATTGTTGTTAAGCGCTAAGATAGGGTGGTGCCAGACATTTTTCCGGTAGTTAATACCTTGCTTGCCGTGGCTGATAAAGGCTTTTATTTCTGTTGGATCAACGGTATCACTTTCGGGAGCTACAACAATCAAGAAAGAACTGCCTTGCATGGGAATAAATGCTTGGCTTCCTAGAGGGTGTTTTTCTAGCATCATAATTGGCAATGGCATTGTTAAGGGGGTCGCTCTAAAAATGCTAATAATGGCTGAGCCTTGCTCGTCTAGATCAACCTTAGTGAGCTGGTGGTAGCGTTTAGTTGAACCATTATTAATAAGAAAAAAATCTCGGTCTTGGGTTTCAATAACATCGCCAAAGGGAGCAAACGCTTGTGCCGTTAATGGTTGCGGTGTGAGTGTAATCATCGGTTGCTCTCTTTATAGTGGTGAGAATTTTAGAACAAAGTATCTACGGTGATGTTTTATGTAAGAGCCCTAGCACGCGTAATCGACTAATGCCCCCATCGGGGAATATATTGAGTTTGATGTGGCTTATTTTTCCTAAGTCATTTAGTTCTGTGGAAAATGGGTGCTCGCTATCCATCTGTAATTTTTGTGAAGGCAGTAGTTCACGCCAAAATAAGCTGCGAGTCGCTATTTGCTCATCTGTGCCGCTTTCTACAAAGGCGGCTTGAATCGAGCAACTATCCGGATAATTTCCTTTAAAGTGGCAAGTATCAACGAGCACTTGCTTAATATCGCAAGGGTGAGCTAAAGCAACAATAACCCAGTCATTACCCGGAACACGTCGTCTTGCCGTTTCCCAGCCATCTCCCATATTAACGCCGCGGCCAGGGTTTAGGATATTGCTCTTGTCTCCGTAGTGCTCATCACTGCACGCAAGAGCTCTAGCGCCATTGATGGCGGCAGCAAAATCGATCAGTTCATCACTCCTATGATTACTCCAGTCTCTATGTGGCACACCATAGATCCTTAAACGAGCAATGCCCCCGTCAGGAAAAATATTAAGGCGAATATGAGTCCAAGGACGCTCGTCATCTATCTGGAATATGTTATGGCTATCGCCATTTAAGCTGACAGGTCTTAAAACGCTTTGCCATGTGGTGTGCTCATTAGGTTCTTCATCGGGTGAGAAGCAGGCCTCTAGAGATGCCGAAGGAGGATAGTTGCCCGTAAAGTAAGAGGTATCAATATCAACACCTTTGAATACGCCCGCAACACCTAGGCGGACTATAGCGTAGTCATAACCTTCAAAGCGTTTTCGACGAGACTCCCATCCATCCATCCATTTTCCGTTGTCATCATAAACATCATCCTTCCATACAGGTGCTTTTGGTTGTAGCATGCGGTTGACCTCTGCAAACCAGTCGTCGGTAACAAAGGTGGCGATGCTTCCTAATCGGCTATCAGCAAGGTTTAGAAAGTGGGTGAATTCAGTTGGTAGGCTCATAGGTGTTTCTCAGAAAGGTTATAGGGCTTCAAGCCGAAACAGTGCGATTTTGTTGATTTCTGTTATCGCCTGTTCAAATTCTGTGTCTCTATTGTTGTGGATACGTGTTTCAAACGCTTTTAGTATCTGTAAGCGGTTACTTCCTTTCACTGCCATGATAAACGGAAAGTTAAACTTGGCTTTGTATGTCGTGTTCAACTCTGTGAAGCGTGCAAACTCTTGAGGATTGCATTGATGTATACCGGCTCCTGTTTGTTCGTCAGTCGAAGAGGTGGTTAGTTCTTCGCACATAGCCGCTTTACCGGCTAAGTCTGGATGAGCGTTAATCAGTGTGAGTTGCTGGCTTTTAGGCGCGCTTAATAAAATATCAGACATTAATTGGTGCAGCTGTTGTATGTCATCAGCATTGATCGATGGTAAGCGCGTATAAGTGTGTTCAGCTACCCAAGGCGAGTGTTCGTAAATATCTTTAAAATGCTCTACAAACGAAGCTTTAGTCATTGTGCTGGGGTGTATGGTGCTGAACTTCATGATACCGTCCGCTTTTGTGTTCTCTGTGGCGGTGTATAAGGGTGGTGTTCATACCAATGGCGTGCAATATCAATGCGGCGAGCATACCAGACCTTCTCAAACTGTTGCGTGTAGGCAATAAAGCGCTTGAGAGCAGCAATACGTCCAGGACGGCCAATTAGTCGGCAATGGAGACCTACAGACAGCATTTTTGGCGCGGTCTGACCTTCTTCGTAGAGTGTATCGAAGCTATCTTTAAGATAATTAAAGAATTGTTCACCGCTGTTAAAGCCTTGTGCCGTCGAAAAACGCATATCGTTTGTGTCGAGCGTGTAAGGAATAACTAGGTGCCCTTTATCTTGATTTTCGACCCAGTAGGGTAGGTCATCATCGTAGGCGTCTGAGTCGTATAAAAACCCACCTTCTTGCATAACGAGTTGGCGAGTATTGATACTATTACGGCCGGTGTACCAGCCTAAAGGACGCTCGCCGGTAATAGCTGTGAGAATGCTTACGGCTTTATCAAGATGCGCGCGTTCCTCTTCAGGGCTCAGAGCTTGATAGTCGATCCAGCGATAACCATGGCTACAAATTTCGTGACCAGCCGCCGTCATGGCTTTGATAACATCAGGGTGGCGTTCAGCAGCCATAGCAACAGCAAATATGGTTAGCGGGATTTGATGCTTTTTGAATAGGTCTAGAACCCTCCATACGCCTGCGCGGCTGCCGTATTCGTAGATAGACTCCATGCTGATATGGCGTGAGTGGCGAAAAGGCTGAGCAGAAGGTATTTCAGATAAAAATGCTTCAGACTCTTCATCTCCGTGTAGTACACAGCGCTCGCCACCTTCTTCATAATTTAAAACGAAGGACAGTGCGATTTTAGCATCCTTAGGCCAACGTGGGTGTGGTGGCCGCCCAGCATAGCCGATAAGGTCGCGAGGATAGCTCATATCATTTACTCAGAGTTATGGCTTTTGAGAGAGTATCACGTGAATCTTTTCTATTTAATTGTATACAATAAAATATGACGTATATAAAGTTAATGCTGCTAAAAATTGATTATTTCTACTAATAAGTTAGATTTAAGTTAAGTTGTCTTAAATTTAATAGATTGATTGTATACAATATTTTCATGAAATTTTTATTCTATAGGATCTCCAATGGGGTATTTAACGACACATGTACTTGATACTGCACAAGGTTGCCCAGGAAATGCAGTCCGAGTGCAATTATTTCGACTTAGTGGTAATAGCCGAGTGCTAATAAATGACATGCTTACAAATGCTGATGGACGTACTGATTCCGCCATACTGCCTGAAGATGAGTTTTCAGTAGGTAAATACGAACTCGTGTTTGCCGTAGGTGATTACTTTAGGGCAAGAGGTATTGAGCTCGCTGAACCCGCGTTTATTGATGATGTTTCAATTCATTTTGGGATCGCAGAGGAGGGCTCACACTACCATGTGCCATTACTGGTATCTCCATACAGTTACTCAACGTATCGAGGCAGTTAATTCAGTATCATGCCTGTGTATGAAAAGTGACCATGTTCCGTTTTTTATACTCTAATTGAAGTAAAAAACACGTTTTTATGCTGAAAAAAACCTTTTTTTAGAGATTGTCGCTTTATGGCTTCACAAAATAGAGCAACGCAAGATGAGGCAATTTATGGCCATATCTTCGATGCTATCTTAGAGCAAAGGCTTGCTCCGGGCACTAAGCTTAGTGAAGAGTCGCTAGGAGATATTTTTGGTGTTAGCCGTACGGTGATTCATCGTGCGTTATCACGTTTAGCGCATGAGAAGGTGGTTGTTATTCGTCCTAATAGAGGCGCAATGGTTGCCAGCCCTACAATCGATGACGCTAAGCAGGTTCTTTTTGCTCGACGCGTTATAGAAAAAACAGTAATTGAGCTGGCAGCAGAAAACCCCATTGATAAGCAGTTAGATCAGTTGCGCAAACTTGTTAAAGACGAACAGGATTGTTTTGCGCGAGGAGACCGAGGCACAGGTATTCGCTTGTCCGGTGAATTTCATCTTCAACTGGCTGAAGTATCAGGTAATGGACCATTACGCAGTTTTTTGCGTAGTTTGGTATCGCAGTCCTCATTAATCATTGCATTATACGAAAACGATACTCAAACCCATTGTTCTTATGATGAGCACTTAGCATTGATTGACGCTGTTGCCGCAAAAGATAAAGTGAGGGCGGTACTGTTAATGGAGCATCATTTAGACCATGTTGAGCAAAAATTAACCTTGCATGATGAAAATGCCAAAGGTGATTTAAAAGCCATATTTTCTAATCTATCTGTATAAAAACGTCGGTTATTAGCCTAAATTTCCACAATAATCTCTTAGCTTTGACTCCTTTTAATAAAAATCTTATAGTCGTTTGCCGGATGATTAATCCGGTTTCGTTCTCGGGGCGGGGTGTAATTCCCCACCGGCGGTAAAAATAGAGGGTAGCGCACGTTACCTTATTGTTTAAGCCCGCGAGCGCCTTTTGTTTTAGTGCTTTAATAGCCTGCTATAAAAGGGTCAGCAGATCTGGTGAGACTCCAGAGCCGACGGTTATAGTCCGGATGATAGAGAGCGTGTCAGACAAAACTGCATCACTGTTAATTCAGTGAGTTGTTTAATGCTCGATAGATTTTCTATTGCGGGTATTAATTGCCTGTCCGTTCGCCCTGATTCAGTAAATTTTGATGGACTTTATCAATGAATCAGAGCTCAACGAATACACCATTCTTAGATGTAAAAAATCACCGTATCGCATTTATCCATGCTTCTTGGCATACCGATATAGTCTTGAATAGCCTAGAAGGATTCCGGATTGAAATGGCCGAGTGTGGTTATGATATCGATAAAATTGATGTTGTGGCCGTACCAGGCGCTTACGAAATACCGCTACAAGCTAAGCTATTAGCAAAATCAGGCCAGTATGCCGCTATTGCTTGCAGTGGGTTAGTGGTCGATGGGGGTATTTATCGCCATGAGTTTGTTGCCCAAGCCGTGTGTAGTGGTTTAATGCAAGTGCAGCTTGAAACAGAAGTGCCGGTATTAACGGCTGTACTAACGCCGCATCACTTTCACGATAATGAAGAGCATGTAACGTACTTTTTGAGGCATTTTATTAAAAAAGGCCGTGAACTTGGTAGTGCCTGCGACAGCGCTATACGTTTGACGGCAGCGTCCAAAGTATTGGAGAGTACAAGAATCTAGATAATAAATAAGAGTTATTCATGCCCCGTTTGCTTGATAGAAATGCTATAGGGCATGGTGCTAAACAGTAGTAGTTATTAACGGTAATACCCATAAGGAATACGAGTATGAATATAACGAAGGTGGAATCTGAGCCAAAATTAATTGCCTTCGTTAGTCGTATTCCAGCTTCTGAAGTAGAGCAATGGATATTGATCTTAAATAAGCTGCTACCGGACAGTGACGTCTGTTTATTTGATAGTTTAACGCAGTTGCAAAAGCAGCAATGTACATTGGCTGTTGTGGCTAACCCTGACCCCGAGGATTTGCGCCAGTTACCCAATCTTAAATGGGTACACAGTACATGGGCCGGTGTTGAGCGTATGGTCGCGGAGCTTATGGTGGCAGGGAGCGGTGTATCATTTCCCATTGTTCGTTTGGTCGACCCTGCGCTTGCGCAAACTATGGAAGAAGCGGTATTGGCTTGGACGCTCTATTTACACCGCGATATGCCTACTTATCGTATGCAACAAGCTAATGCTCAATGGGTGCAGCTGCCTTATGTTGCGTCAAGTGATCGCACCGTTGCTATATTAGGCTTGGGTAAGCTAGGAGCGCTTGCTGCTAGGCGCCTTCACGTTAACGGCTTTAGAGTGTTGGGCTGGAGTCGGCACAAAAAAACGCTTGAGAGCATTCAAACGTTTGCTACAGAAGACGGGCTAAAAACCGTGCTATCACAAAGTGATATCGTGATTAACTTGCTGCCGTTAACACATGAAACACGCGGCTTGCTCAATGCCGAGCGTTTTGGCCAATGCAAACGGGGTGTTTCTATTATTAACTTTGGCCGCGGTGCTACGATTAATGAGATCGATTTGATCACCTCATTGGATGCCGGTCTTGTTTCACATGCTGTTCTTGACGTATTCGAGAAGGAGCCGTTAACCGTCAATCATCCTTATTGGGCACATGAAAAAATTACTGTTTTACCGCATATTTCAGCGCCTACCAATATCAGTAGTGCCAGTAAAATTGTGGCTAATAATATACGTGAATATTATAAGTCTGGGTTGATACCTGAGGCAGTGGACTGTGCTTTAGGTTATTAAATTATTATTTGAAATAGTAATTGATTTTCCAAAGCCATATTTGCACAAAATCTGGCAACGATATATCTGTCACTAAATGTATGAATTTTATATTAGTCGTATGCAGGTAGCTATTTAAAAAGGAGCTGCCATCTGCACTATGTAACCAAATAAAACCACCAAGATTTACTATTACTGTTATCCATAAAACATTGATGAATGCTTGCTTGGATGATTTGTGGCGTAACGTTTGTTGGGCAAGCAAAGCACCTGGCCACCCTCCTGCTAATGCAAACACATGCAAGGTACTTTCTTTTGTTCTCCAGCGCCCATTGATGGCTGCTGATTTATCTAGAGCATAAGTGATAAAGGTGATGATGCTCATTGCCAAGTAAATAGCTAAGACTAAAAAAGGAAGGGTGTAGAAGGCAACAGAGGCCGTCGCTAAAATGGCAAAAGCGATAAAGGTAGCAAAACTAAGTATTTTCATCATAGTGAGTTATTTGTATTTATTGAAAGGTACCGGTGCCTTTGTGTTTGGCTTTATACATGGCATCGTCTGCAAAAGATAGTAATGCATCAGAGGTCGTTCCATTGTAGGGGTATGTGGCAATGCCTATACAGCAGCTGATATTTGCCGTGTCATTATCTAGTTTGAATGTCCTGCTTAGCGCTTTAATTAATATTTTCGAAATAGTAATGATATCTTCTCTTTTTCGTGTGTTTTCTAGTAATAGTATGAATTCATCACCACCGTAGCGTGCTAATGTATCTGACTTGCGAATGGATTTCATCATACGGCGAGCCGCCTCTTGTAAGACTTTGTCACCAAATGCGTGGCCTTTGTTATCATTTACAATCTTAAATTTATCCAGATCAATATAGAGCAGCGTAAAGTTACCTTTGTTTCTTTCACATTGATCAATTAAGTGCGAGATCCGTTCTAGTAATAAGTAACGGTTTGGAGTCTGAGTTAATTGGTCGTAGTGAGCAATTTGTGTGAGGTGTTCAGATTTTCTGATACGCTCGGTAATGTCTCTATTAATACCCAGTGCGCCAATAACCTGATTGTTATCGTCGAGTAGAGGGACACACATAGACTCAATCCAGCCAGTTGATCCATCCTTACGCCGCATTTTTACTTCGCCCGCCCACTTACCAAACTCTCCAACAGCGGAAATAACTTCGGTTGTAATATGTGCAGAGTCTTCAGGCACATGAAGAATAGATACTGGCTGTCCGATAGCCTCTGATTGGGAGTAACCGTATAGCTCTTCAGAGCCTTTGTTCCAGTCGGTGATAATACCCTGCAAGTCAGTAATGACGACAGAATCAAAGAGATAGTCGAAAGCTTTTGCACGCTGTTCTTTCTTTTTTATATCCATTCTAAATAAACTCATTTAGCCGTGGCGACACGATAAAAATAGGTAGATAGACAAGTGAAAAGCATGATTCTCAGTGTGAATATGATTGTAACAGTATAGATAAATATATTCGTAATCCAGAAAAAACGAAATGCCTTCTTTAGGAACTTGTGCCACACTGCGCGCTTTTTAAGCATTCTGAAATTTCTATGGAAACACAAATTGTATATGCCTTTGTGACGGGGCAGCAGGCAAACCGCTTTTTAAACGCGCTCAAAGTTTGGAGTGTTGCCGATGTTCAGGTAAAACTCTATCGCGGTGCCGATAAAGTTAAAGTGTCTTATTATTTTGCTGAGGAAGGCTTTGATTCAACTAGCTCACAGCTTGATGAGTTGGCAGAGGTTTACGGTGGCAAGGAGCTGTTGTAAGAACTAGCAACACACTCGTAACGGTAGATTTTTAAGAATATAGCGCTTATTCTGATGATTATCGCCCTTTGAGTCCAGCTAGGGGTACGGCGATAGATAAAATGGAATAGCTAGAAATGGAGTGACTGAGTAAAACTAAAACTGGATTAAAACCTCAGAGGGCTAGATTATGAGCGCCCATGATCAACCGCTTTTCTTCATTCTTGTCGGCATTTGTGCATTTCTTTTTTTCGTTGCTTGCCTGCGTCATTATAGTTCCCGTAGTTTTTTACCGCCAGAATCATGGTTGCTATTGGCAGGTGTGATTTATGGGTCTGTGCAACACAATTACTTGCCTACTATACCTGTTATCGAACTCTCGCCTGAGCTGGTGATCTGGTTACTATTACCTATTATTATCTTCGCCAGTGCTCGCAATACCTCAATTCCCGCGCTCAAGACGGACGTGATACCTATCTTCTGTTTCGCAGGCTTAGGCGTTATTTTGACACTGTTTCTGATTGGTATTCCTCTTTCGTGGATCATGTCTATTCCCCTTACTGATGGCCTGCTCTTTGCGGCGGCCGTCGCAGCGACTGATCCTTCTGCCGTAGCGGCTATCTTTCAGCGCTTTTCTATTCCAGAACGGTTAAATGTTTTGCTGGAGGGTGAGTCTACTTTTAATGATGGAACCGCCATCGTACTGTTTAGCTTAATGGCTGCGCTGGTGCTAACTGATGCGCCGTTATCATTGGGGCAGGCGTTGCTGCAATTTGCTTGGTCTATTGCTGGCGCTATTCCTCTTGGCTTGGCTCTGGGTTGGTTGGCTGGAAAGCTAGTGCTGCATTGGGGAGAGCAGAATCGCTTTCCCGGTTTAACGCTGACATTGTTATTGGCGTATGGCAGTTATTTGTTGGGAGAGGGCGTCTTTCATGTCTCTGGTGTTATTACTGTGCTGTGTGCGTCTTTGGCATTTATTCGCAGTCGCCAGGCAGGCGTTCAGCCTAAAGAAGGTGAGTTGTTTACTTCCTTTTGGGAATATTTAGAGGTATTAGCGGGTAGCATTTTGTTTTTTTCACTAGGGACAGCGGCAGGCGCTCATGACTTTCCTATTAATTGGGCGCTCCCAGGCGTTGTCATTGTATTGCTAGTGTCACGAGCGGTTGTAGTTTATGGAGGCTCGTTGTTATTAAGCTCATTACGTAAGCCGCTCCCTTTAGCGTGGCAGCATATAATGATGCTTGGTGGCTTGCGTGGTGCTGTGTCTGCTGCTTTAGTGCTGATGATCCCTGCAGACTACATTTATCGGTTTGAGATGCTGTGCTTAGTTTTTGTTTTATGTCTTTATACGTTGGTGGTTCACCCGCCGTTGCTGCGCTTGTATTTACAAAGAGCTAAGTTGGACGAAGCGCAAGAGCAGGAGTAGTGCATCTTCTATAGTGTCTTAACTTATTACGCGAATAATTAATTTCAAATATCTGTCACCTTTTCCTGTGCGGTGCATCTTTATGGGTATAGATCATAAATATGACCAGATGGGAGAAACCTATGTCAGTTCAATTTTCTAAACCAAAAACTCTATTATCAGTAGATGCTTTACCTACAGCTTCAACTGTTACACAAGAAACAACTAACCGTCGAAGCTTTTTACGTTCAGGAGGGCAGCTGACATTGTCGGCAATGGCTATTTCTATGTTGTCAGGCCTTAACGCTAAAGTGGCTAGCGCGTCAGATAAACAAACTATGATGGATATACAAATCTTAAATACAGCGATTGCTGCTGAGCATGAAGCGGTAGCCGCCTATCAAGTAGGTGCAGAAAGTGGCTTGCTGTCATCGGCTATACTCAATGTGGCAGTGCAGTTTCAGGGGCATCATAAAGAACATATTGATGCACTTTCTAAAGCGGTGGGGGCTTTAGGAGGGGAGGCCGCAGGTCCATTAGCAATTTATCAATTTTCAGTAGAAAAATTGAAAACTGAAACTGATGTATTAACTTTCGCCGCCTCTTTAGAGCGTGGAGCAGTGAGTGCTTATGCCGGTGCTATTCCTTTATTTGAACAACGAGAGTTGTCTAAAGCCGCTGCCAGTATTCTTGCTGATGAAGCCATGCACTGGGCGGTGTTGAGACAAGTATTAGGGCTTAATCCGGTGCCGGGAGCTTTCTTTTCATGAGTGTTTGCCGTGCAGTGTTGGTATTTACATGTTGTGTATTTTGCAGCTTTAATATTAGTGCATACGCGGCACCGCCTCATTATGTTATGTGTATGGGGTGCCACTCTCCATCTTATAACCGCACAGGCCCTAAGCATTGTGGTGTATTTGGTCAGTTGGCTGCTCGTCAGGAAGGGTTTCAGTACAGTGAGGCATTAACAATGTCTCGACTGCGCTGGGATCGGCAGACGTTGGATAAGTTTCTTGAAAGCCCTGCAGCTATAGTGCCGGGCACGTCAATGACCTTTGCCGGTATAACTGATGCTAACGTGAGAGCCCAGTTAATTGATTATATTGAGCTTCTCACAACTGATCATAATGATTGCCGCTAAGTAAGGTATGAACAATGGATTCTTCAGCACAAGCGTTACCAATGGATATTGCACTTGCAGATCTACAAGAAGAAACTGACTTTGAGTTAATAATTCGGGTTCGATCAGGTTCTTCAGTGGCTTTTGAGCCATTAATGCGGCGTTATAATCAGCGTTTATATCGATTGTCGCGTAGTTTTTGTAAAAGTGATGCGGATGCTATGGATATTCTACAAGACAGTTACGTGATTGCTTATGAAAAAATAGCACAGTTTAGCGGCCCCGAAGGCTTTGCTGGGTGGTTATCTCGTATTGTACGCAATGAGGCGCTTATGCGAATACGTAGGAACAAGCTTGTTGATATTTGCTCTATCCAAGATCATGAGCCAGTTGAGTTGAATAACGAGGGGCCATCGGCTGTGTTAGCTCAGGGGCAGCTGGCAAAAATCATCGAGCAAGCTATTGACCAGTTACCTGACAGCTATGCCAGCGTATTTGTATTACGAGGTGTACAGCAGTTATCTACACAAGAAACCGCTGACTCATTGGATTTACATGCCGATGTGGTTAAAACACGTTTCTCTAGAGCTAAAAAGCTTTTACGTGGCCACTTAGATCAACATATTCAAGCGGCGGGACTCGAGGTATTTGAGTTTGCTGGCGAGCACTGTGATGCGGTGGTTAGTAATGTCATGGAGCGGATAACAGAGAGTCACTAAACTCCCTGTTCTTAATTGAAATTATTTGTTATGAAATTTGTTGTTTTTTGTCCGACCGATAAAAGTAAAAAAGTAGTAGTGAGGCAATAGCGCCCAGCGTATCGGATAACATGTCTTTTTGAGCATCCCAGATGTCGCCTTGTGAGCCTAAAAACTCGACGCCTGCATCACCACCTTCGAGCGCTGCATACCACCACTCGATGATTTCGTATGCCGCAGCAACACTCATAATAAAGAATAGGCTAAATGTCATTGCTAATTTAAAACCACAGTAGCCTTTACGTAATAACCACTCAGCCATAGCGAAGGCATAAAAGCCAATAGTAAAATGGCCTATTCGATCAAAATGATTACGCTCGGCTCCTAGCAGCTCAGTTACCCAGCCAAAAGGAACATTGGCGAATGTGTAGTGCCCGCCTACCGTATGCCAAAAAATCCAGATAAAAACTAATCCATAAGCTAGGTTGCTGAAGCGAAACTTATGGAATGTGAAAACCAAAATTAGAAAGATAGCGATGACAGGGATGATCTCTGCGATCCACACTTCGCGGGAAACGGGGCTGATACCCAGTACAATAGAAAAAACCAAGTAGATTCCAGCAAGTGTATGCGGGAAATATTTACTAATCATTAATAGAGATCTCTGTAGTGAATGTTTAGGCATGATAATTAACGCTACTGCAATTACACGCCAAGCAGTGGCAAGTGTTTGATCGTTTTATATTTTAACGAAAGTTCAAGGCAGTGTCGTAGTTCGCTTTGCGGTAAAGGATCATTTACGTGCAACACAATTGCACGGTTGCCTTGAAATTCTAGCGTATCTGAATATAACTCTTTAAACGTGTCTACAAGTTTAGTTTTACAATTAAAAAAGACGAAGTACTGCTCAGGATATTTTGGCTTCCAGTCCAAGCGCACTGTGCTGCCACCTTTCACCAGATAACTAGGTTCTCCCCATTTAAGTGTTTCTTTCACGTCACCTAAATTATTATCGTGAATAATATCCAGTACTAGAGCACGAACTTTCATCAAAACTATTTTGATATGCTTCGGGTAGCTATTAAACTTTTCTCGGACCGCTGGCTGCATTTAAAGGGTTTCCTGCTTATATTTTACTTCGTAAGAGCTGTTGCAAGCATTTGTCTTTTATAGGCAAAAACGTAACCTGATGAGCTACCACCACACCTAGCGCTACTTAGATACTGTGCTTTCATTCACATACCAAACACCGTCTTTTTCATGAATACCTACAACAATAAGTGCTTCATTTTTGTCGTATATGGCGCGCCACACAAACCTCATGCATTTAGGGTGTTGATCGACTTTAAAGCCCTTTAGGGATCCCATATATGAGCGGCTTTTATAAGCGCCTAAGTCTTCTCGCATCAGCTTTGTATCATGAAGAAAGACGTCCTCGTTAAAATCTTCTAAATCTGTTTTATCGAATCGCTCGATAAAGGCTTCATAATTACTAGTTCGATCAGCCTCTAGCATTTGTGAGAGATACTTTTCTGCAATAGCTAGCTCTTTCGTAATGTCATTCACTTTTGCTCTCCTGAGTTTCACAAATCCGTGTTATTTTCGTAGCTGTTTGTGCATGACATAACTGTCAATATAACCTAACCTTCTGTGTCGGTACGCAAGGGGAATAGTTCCAATAATATTAAAGCCTAATTGTTGCCAAAGGCTGACAGCAACTTTATTGCTTGAGACTACAGAGTTAAACTGCATTGCCTTAAACCCTAGGGTTACTGCCATTTGTTGAGAGTGTTGACAAAGTTTCTTGGCAATACCTTTACCGCGAGTTTGCTCGTTGACCATGTATCCACAATTGCATATATGGTTGCTAGGTCCTTGAGCATTCGCTTTTATATAATACAAACCGAGAACTTGTTTGCCTTCCACAAAGGCAAAACTCTTTAAAGGTGTTTTACACCAAAGCTGGTATGCCTCTTGGAAGTTCATATCAGGCTCAAAGGCGTACGTTTCCTCCGCTTTGATGATGCGCTCAAAACAAGGCCAGAACTCTTCAAAGTCTGACTTTGTGACTTCCCTAATCATTGGCTTCTCCGGATAACATAATGCTCACATATAGAAACAGTGAGCCAAGTCTACTTAGTAGTGATTTTTATAGACATTAATAGTTTATCAATCTTTAGCTTAGCAATTCAGAACTTCAGAACTTTCCATTTTCGTTCTTCCACTCGCTGCGCGGGGGAATTGACTCACTGGTATCCCAGTGCTCCACAATTTTGTCGTTCGCAACACGGTATAGGTCATAGAATGATGTATGGGCACCATCTCGAAAGCCTTCGCAGGCTGCTAGGACAAAATTGCCTTCTGCCAATAGTTTGTGCAGCTTGTCGTATTGAATGAAACCAGTGTTTTCTTTAGGTTGCCCTGTGAGGGCAGCATGTAATGGGGATAACTCATCCGCGAGGTGAGGGCTATGTTCTATATAGGGCTGAGCATTAACAAAATGCGACATTTTGTGTGTTTCATTATTGATTAACACTTCACTTATAAACGCACGAACGAGTTCTCGGTTTGATTCTGTCTTTTCAATATCAGTTAAAAGAGTTCCACCATCAACCATAGAGTGGCCTGATTGATTAGGGCTTTTTCGAAGCTGGATGTTGTCCCAGTGTTCCACGGTTTGATCACCTTCGAATCTAAATACTTCAAACCCAACTTTAGAGGTATCGAATTCATATTCCGTATGACCAAATACGTATTCGCCATCTGAAAAAATTCTAACGATATTGACCCTCGGAGAGCTCTTGGATAAACGTTTGAAAAGTGCTGCGAGGCCTTCACTCCCTTCATGGGTCTGGGGGTTATGCTGAATATATTTATCAGGATTCACAACAGCAACGGATGCTTCGTCACCCGTTTCGATGCCTTTTAACAAGGTATAAATTTGTTCCTTTCGTTTTAACGTCATGGGTTGCTCCGATTACTGACGAGCCGTTTATTTTTAATGAGTTAGACCCAAATTCCTATCTATTGTAGGGGCCAGGTTATCCACTTCTTTAGGGTTATTCATCTGCTTAAAGCTGGTCCTGTAAAGAGGCTTAAGAAGCATTAAATACTGTTTCAATGGGTGGTGGGTTACGTAAGGTTTGCTGCACTACACAGCATCGTTCTGCGGCTACTTGTAGTTTTTGGAGCATAATAGGATCGGTGCCTTCTTTGGCACGTAGTTGTACTGAGCAGTGTATGTTTTGAAAACCGACAGGTACGTTTTTATCTATGCCCATCGTGCCGCGTACATCGACCTTTGCTTCTACGCTTACTTCAAGCTGCTCTAATTCTATGTTCAATAAATTAGCTACCATACGGATGGAAGAGTCTTGGCATGCAGCGAGTGCTGCACATAACATATCACCAGGTGTTGGAGCATCGTGTAAGCCACCCAGTGCATGATGTACACCAATCGGCACATTTACACCGCAGCCTTGCATGGGTTCAACAATGGAGTGGAAAGGGTCGTTAGCATCAGGGCCACAAGTGCGTGCATGATCTGTCACTATGGCTGTTTCAGGAGATGTTTTGTATTGAGCGCGTAGAGGTTGTTGGGCTTCGTTAACGCTGATTTTTTTCATGATGGATCCCCACTATATCGCTTGTTAAACGGTATTTAGCAGAAAGGACATCTTACACTCTTTCTATCGGCGACTATCTAAAACAGTAGACAAGCTATTATAAAACGCTGTTTTCAACCATAGCGCTGCACTGTTTTGGGTGCAATACCTTGTGATTAATAGCTATGGTTGAGGTGTTGATAGCCGAAAAGTTAATGGTTAAAAAGGCAATCAGTCTCGTGTGTGTACTGCTTCACCCATAGCGTATGTGGCTTTAATAGTGCGGTCGTCACCGAGCGTCATTAGCACAAATAAGCGTTCTTCAAGTGATGTTGTTTGTTCCATACGATAAGCCATCAGCGGTGTTGCGTGGTAGTCGAGAACGGCAAAGTCGGCCTCAGTGCCGGGTTGCAATGTGCCAATTTTCTCTTCTAATTTAAGTGCTCGTGCACCACCCAGTGTAGCCAGGTAGAGAGATTTAAGTGGGTTGAGTTTCTCCCCCTGTAGTTGCATAACTTTATAGGCTTCGTTGAGGGTTTGCAGCATCGAAAAGCTGGTGCCTGCACCAACATCAGTGCCAAGGCCTACTTTAATATTGTGTTGTTCTGTTTTAGCCAAATCAAACAAGCCGCTGCCTAAAAATAGGTTGGACGTAGGGCAAAAAGCAAGGGCAGAGTCGGTTTCTTCTAAGCGTTTACATTCGTCATCACACAGGTATACACCGTGAGCGAACACGGAACGCTCGCCTAGTAAATCAAAATGGTCGTACACATCTAGGTAACCGTTTTGATCAGGGAACAGCGCTTTAACCCATTCTATTTCTTGTTTGTTTTCACTTAAATGAGTGTGCATATAAAGCTCTGGGTATTCTTTCAGCAGTTTTCCCGCTAACGTGAGCTGCTCGTCGCTGCTGGTGGGCGCAAAGCGGGGTGTTACGGCGTAATGTAGTCTGCCTTTGCCATGCCAACGTTCGATAAGGTTTTTGCTGTCTTGATAGCTGCTTTCTGGGGTGTCGGTAAGCGTGTCTGGCGCGTTGCGGTCCATCATCACTTTACCGGCAATCATTCGCAGGTTAAGGCTTTGTGCGGCCTCAAAAAAGGCATCCACAGATTGTGGGTGTACTGTGCCAAACACCAATGCAGTGGTGGTGCCGTTGCGTAATAGCTCGGTTAAAAAGATCTTTGCTACGTTATCGGCGTAGTTTTTATCAGCAAATTTATGCTCTTCAGGGAAGGTATAGTTATTTAGCCAGTCAAGTAGTTGTTCACCGTATGAGGCGATCATGCCCGTTTGCGGGTAGTGAATATGTGTGTCGACAAAGCCCGGTGTTATCAGTGAGTTGTCATAAACAGTAATGGGTGTATTGGGGTCTAATGTGTTGAGCAGCGTTTCTGCTGGGCCAACAGCTTTTACTAAGCCGTTTTCTACGATAAGTAGGCCGTCTTCAAAGTATTGATAACTGGCATCTATGCCTACCTTTGCAGGATCTTCAAGCGTGTGAATAATGGCGGCGCGGTATGCGTGATAAGGGGAAGCAGTGGTTGTTGTCATCGATTTTGTGCCAGTTATGCTGTGTGTTGAGTTAAGTAGTTAGTTTTAGCTTTGTTGCTTTTAGCGGCTGCTTGGTAATGGGCAATGAATTCGGCAGCAATAGATACGGCAATTTCACCAGGTAGTTTACCGCAGACCTCGCCCAAACCTACAGGACAATGTAGCTGTGCAATGCTGTTCTCATCAAAACCTCTATGACGCAGGCGATGCTCAAATTTGCGCCGTTTTGTGTTTGACCCAATCATACCGAGATAACGATAATCATCTCGTTTGAGGATAGCTTCTACTATTGTTTGGTCTAGCTGGTGGTTGTGAGTCATGACTAAACAGTAACTAAAAGCGGGTAAGTCAGGTACTTCATCTGCAGGTTTGTCGCATAAATTACGAGTGGCATTAGGTGGTAAATCTGCAGGGAATTGCTCTGAGCGGTTATCTATCCACGTGACTTTACAAGGAAGGTTACCCAGTAAAGGAATCAACGCTTTAGCTACATGGCCAGCACCAAACAGAACAACATGTAATGCTGGAGGGTTGATGGGCTCAAATAACAGTTGGATTGCACCGCCGCAGCATTGTCCAAGGCTGGCTCCTAATGCATAACTCTCAAGCTGTACGCTGCTGCAATGTTCGTTTAATAGCTGGCGGGCTTGTTTTATCGCCTTATGTTCTAGGTGGCCGCCACCGATAGTTTCATAGCTATCATCGGTGGTTACAACCATTTTAGTGCCTGCGTCTCGGGGTGTTGATCCGCGATTTTCAACGACGGTAACCAGCATCGCTGCTGTGCCTTCGCTGTGTAGGCGGTGGAGCGTACTCAGCCAGTTCATGGTGATTGCTCCGTTGCCATCTGTTTACGTAATGCTTCTACGCCCATGAGAACTTTTTCAGGCGTGGCGGGGGCATCTATCTGCGGGTGAATTCGGTAATTGGATAGACTGGATACTGCATCTTTAATTGCCGACCATACAGAAATTCCCAGCATAAAGGGGGGCTCGCCTACAGCTTTAGAATGGAAAACAGTATCTTCTGGGTTTTTACGGTTCTCGATCAGCTTGACTCGAAAATCTAGCGGTGTATCCGCAATCGCTGGGATTTTGTAACTTGCTGGGCTATTGGTGGTGAGCTTGCCTTGTTCGTTCCATATGAGTTCTTCGGTCGTTAACCACCCCATGCCTTGAATAAAGCCGCCTTCAACTTGCCCTATATCGATGGCGGGGTTTAACGATGCGCCGACATCATGGAGAATATCAGTACGTAGCACTTTGTACTCGCCCGTTAAGGTGTCAATGACGACTTCTGAACACGCTGCACCGTATGCGAAGTAGTAGAAAGGGTGCCCGCTGGCTTTGTCTCGATCGTAGAAAATTTTGGGTGTTTTATAAAAACCCGTACTCGAAAGTGACACTTGTGCAAAGTAGGCGAGCTGTACCAACTCATTAAAACTGATGAACTGCTCGCCTGCTTGAATTAGGTTGTTATTGAATTTTACCTCACTAATATCAACGTCAAAATGCTCTGCAGCAAAGCTGGTGAGACGTTGTTTAAGGGTTCGGGCAGCTGCTTGTGCCGCTTTACCGTTGAGGTCTGCTCCCGAGGAGGCTGCTGTTGGCGATGTGTTCGGCACTTTGTCGGTATTGGTAGCACTAATCTGAATGCGTTCCAAATCTACCTGAAACTCTTCGGCGACTATTTGCGCAACCTTGGTATTGAGCCCTTGGCCCATCTCTGTGCCGCCGTGGTTTAGGTGAATGCTGCCGTCTGTATAGATATGGATGAGCGCGCCAGCTTGATTCAAAAAAGTAGCAGTAAAGGAGATACCAAATTTAACCGGTGTGAGCGCTATCCCTTTTTTTAATATCTGGCTGGATTGGTTGAACAAAATGATCGCTTTACGACGTTCGCTATAACTGGCGCTTTGCTCTAGATCAGAGGTCATCTCTTCCAGAAAATTGTCTTCTACTGTTTGGTGATAGTGAGTGATATTACGCTCGGTTTTTCCGTAAAAATTACGTTTACGAATTTTTAATGGGTCTTTCCTTAAATAGCGAGCGATATGATCCATTACGTTTTCAATTGCTACCATACCTTGTGGCCCGCCAAAACCTCTAAAGGCAGTATTGGAGGCTAGGTTAGTTTTGCAACGGTGGCCGGTAATTAACGCATTTCCTAAATAATAGGCATTATCAGAGTGGAACATAGCACGATCAATGATGGAGCCGGATAGATCTGGCGAGTAGCCACAGTTACCTGCCAGTTGCATATCGATGCCTTGTAATCTGCCTGTCTCATCAAAACCAACATCATATTTGATATAAAAAGGGTGGCGCTTGCCGGTAGCTAGCATGTCGTCAATACGAGGTAGGCGCATTTTGACGGGTTGCCCTGTGATGTTTGCAACCACCGCAGCCATACACGCTGGGCCTGCTGCTTGAGTCTCTTTCCCACCAAAACCGCCGCCCATACGGCGCATATCGATAATGACTTTATTCATGGGCAGGTCGAGTACGCTGGCTACTAATTTTTGTATTTCTGTTGGGTTTTGTGTGGAACAATGCACCAGCATGCCACCGTCTTCGGTTGGCATCACAGAAGAGACTTGGGTTTCGAGGTAAAAATGTTCTTGCCCACCAATATGCAGCTCGCCTTGTAAGCGGTGAGTGGCATCATTAAGTGCTTTGTTCGCATCGCCGCGCTTGTGTTGGTGGCTATCTTGTACAAACTGCTTGCTATCCAGTGCTTGTTTTACATCCAGCACCGCTGTAAGTGGTGTGTATTCAATAACGGCTGCATCGGCCGCTTTACGGGCAATATCAAGTGAAGCAGCAGCAACCGCAAGTATCGGTTGTCCCAGGTATTCAACGACTCCATCGGCCAGTAAAGGGTCACCGGGAAATACCGCCCCGATATCTAGGTTGCCGGGTATATCTTTTGCGGTTATTACACAGGATACGCCAGGTATTTTGTAACAGGGGGCTGTATCTATTGTGCTAATAGTTGCATGGGCTTGCTTACTAAGGCGTGCATATAAATGTAACTGGTTGGGGTATTCTAAGCGATCGTCTACATACAGAGCGTCACCGCTGACGTGCCTTGCTGCGCTTTCATGTGGGATTTTTTTACCGACGCCGGTTTTTAGGCCTTGTTTGAACTGCTTCTCTAATTCTAGCTGCGAAGTATTGTTGGCGACTTTTCTATGGTTAGACATAGTCAGTCACCCTTGTGGGCAAGCTATTAGGCTGCGTTTCTATCCAGCATTTTAATAGTAAGTTGCGTGCTGCTAGAGAACGGTACTTTGCACTGGCACGAAAATCAGAGAGAGGGGTGAAGTCTTGGTCTAAGGCGCTCATGGCTGTTTCTATACTGGCTTTATTCCATGGCTGATGGAGCAGTGCTTGTTCACAATAGCTGGCGCGTTTAGGGATGGCAGCCATGCCACCAAAGGCGATGCTAGCCTCCGTAACCTTGCCATCTTTCAGCTGGATATGGAAAGCACCACAAACGGCAGAAATATCATCATCGAGACGTTTGGAAAGCTTATAAATCTGATAGATTGAGCCTGCAGGTTTACGAGGAATAATAATTTTCTCGATGTATTCACCAGCAACTAAATGAGTTTTACGGTAATCAATAAAAAAAGCTTCTAATGGCATGCTGCGTACTGCACCTGCGTGGCGTAGTTGTAAACTGGCCCCTGCGGCAATGAGCGCAGGTGGCGCATCTCCTATAGGAGATGCGTTAGCTATATTCCCCCCGAGAGTTCCTTGGTTACGAATCTGCAATGAAGCAAACCGCTCTAAGAGCTGGCCCAAATCAGGATATTCGTCACACAGCACTGCATGGCATTGGCTCAGCGGTGTAGTCGCACCTATTTCAATAGTGTTTTCACTTAAGTTAATACACCGTAGCTCTTCGATTTCCCCTAGATAAATTAGAGTATCGAAAGAGATTTGCTTCTGTGTAATATCAAGTACTAAGTCGGTTCCACCCGCGAGCAAATGTGCTTTGGGGTGTTGTTGTAATAACCGCTCGAGCTGGGATAGCTGTGTGGGTGAGTAAGAGTTTTTGACTGCACCCTTTTTATTTGTGCTTGGGATACTGTACTTAATAGTATCGCACTGACCGGGTTGAATACTTTTTAATGTAGTGACGGTGTGTTGCTGTTGGAGGTCAAACTGGTCGAGTTGTTGGTTCTTGCTGATCTCTTTTGCCACATTGATTATGGGCTGGTAACCAGTACAGCGGCATAAGTTCCCCGCAAGTGCTTCAAGTGCTTTGGCTGGGTTGAACTGCTGCACTGTGTTTTTTTTGTCTGTGTGGCTTTTAAGCGTGCTGTTTTCATGCAGAAGGCGGTGATTGTAGTTTTTCTGATAAGAGAAGAGAGACATCACAAAGCCGGGTGTACAAAAACCGCACTGGGAGCCGTGATGGTCCACCATTGCTTGCTGTACGGGATGTAGTTGATCACCTTGTTTGAGGTCTTCGACGGTGATGAGTTGTTTTCCATTAAGAGCAGGGAGTAAGGTAAGGCAGCTATTGATGGATTGGTAGGTAAGTTGATCATTTTTTACTTCGGCTAAAACCACTGTGCACGCGCCGCAATCTCCCGAAGCGCAGCCTTCTTTGGTGCCCGTGCGCTTTTCTGTAGAGCGTAGAGTGTTGCGCAAGTAATTAAGTACTGTGGTATTGGGATCAATGTTGCTAACCGATTGCAGCGTATTGTTGAGTAAAAAACGAATCACTGATCACTCCTGATGTTTTATTAAGTACGTAATCATGTGTACTTAATCCGATGATGCTACCTAGAATGTTCTGTTTAGAATAAGAATAATCTTTTTCTGACTTTTGGGTCAAGTTGTTGGCGCAGTAGCTCGGTGTGAGCCCCTTATGCTTTTAGACCGTTATTGTATGCGTCTGTTGTTTCAGCTCTGAAACCATTTCATGAATGGATGTTGCGACCAGTTTTATGGCGTTTTCATTTTTCTCAGAGGACTTGTCAGTAAAGTTAAGGCGCATGCAATTTCGATATTTACCAGAAGCGGAAAACAGCACACCAGGAGCAATACTCACTCCCTTGATGATGGTACGTTCGTTTAAGATTGTTGTGTCGATATCATCAGGTAGCTCGACCCACAGTAAGAAGCCTCCCTGTGGATAACTGATTTTTGTGCCCTGAGGGAAGTACTTTTCAACCCAGCGAATCATCACATCTCTGCTTTGGTGGTATTGAGCGCGTACTTTCCTTATGTGCCTCTCATAGCCCCCTTGGGCAATAAACTCGGCAATACCCAGTTGAGGTATTGTTGGTGTGCTGGCCGTGACAACGTATTTCATGTGCATGACTTGGTTGCCATAGCGACCAGGGGCAACCCAACCAATTCTTAACCCCGGAGCGAGCGTTTTTGAAAAAGAAGAGCATAGCAATACACGCCCTTCGGTATCAAAAGACTTGATAGTCGGTGGTCGAGGTGAGATGTAGGATAAATCGCCATAAATGTCGTCTTCAATAATGGGAATGTCATAATGAGCAGTTAACGCTAATAAGCGTTTTTTATGCTCAATTGGCATGGTGTAACCCAGTGGGTTGTTGCACGTCGGTGTTATTTGAATTGCCTTGATGGGCCATTGCTCTAATGCTAATTCAAGGGCTTCAATGCTAACGCCTGTTTCAGGGTGTGTTGGGATTTCTAGTACTTTTAAGCCATGTGCTTTGATGGCTTGCATCGAGCCATAAAAGCTTGGCGAATCCACAGCAACTACATCGCCAGGTTTTGTGACTGCTCTAAGGCTGGTGGATAGGGCTTCTTGGCAGCCTGCGGTAATAATAATGTCATCTGGGTGCAACCGGCAGCCCGAATCAACCATTAAACGTGCTATTTGCAGACGTAAGCTGTCGGATCCCCTGAGGGCTTCATACGATAGCATGCTGCCGTGAGCATTTTTATTGAGGTCTGACAGGATGCGCGTGAGTGGTTTTAGCGTAGGTGCGTTAAGGTCAGGTATAGCGCGGCTTAGTTGTACTAAATTTGGTGTCGTGCTGGCACAAAGCAAGTTTAATACCTCTTCCCATTGAGATACTTCGATTGGTCTTTGTGTAGGGCGTGATAGGTCAGGAAGTTGCTGCGGGGCTTTTTGTCGGTTAATAACATAAAAACCAGATTTGGGGCGAGATTCTGCCCAACCTTGATCTTCGAGTAAGCGGTAGGCTTCTTGTGCAGTGGAAATACTGACTTCATGAGCCAAGCTTAATGCACGAATAGAGGGAAGCTTCTCACCGGCCTGATAAAAAGATTGCTCTATGCGTTCTGCAATGGCATGCGCTACTTTCTCATAAAGCTTCATTTTTCTTTAGCCTTCTTTTATTCGTTAATAACACCACGCCTTCAATAAAGCATGCATGACAGATCTTGCTGAAAATAACCAATACAGTTATCTGTACTTATTATCTGTGCTGGTAAAAAATAATTAACTCTGAATCTGTAATGGTTTTAGTTTACGACATAAGATATTTATCAGCAACTACAGGAGGGTATGACGATGATTATCATTGAAATGTTTAGACGGATTTTGCAAAGATTGCGTGAGCTACAACAGCGTCAGCGCTCACGACGTGAACTTGTCACTTTAGATCGATATGCTTTGAAAGATATTGGGATAAGCCGTGCAGATGCGTTGTTAGAAGCGAATAAGCCGTTCTGGCGCAGTTAACCAGTAGCTGCTGAGTAGGGTAAAGCGCTTATGATATGCCTTGCTCGGTGGTTAATGTTAGTAATGGATAAGGAGTAAAAATGAAAGGGTTAGAATACTATACGTTGGATGTTTTCACGGACCGTCCTTTTTGCGGCAATCCTTTAGCGGTTTTTACGGATGCAGGCGGTTTATCAGGTGAGCAAATGCAGAGCATTGCACGTGAGTTAAACCTTTCAGAAACTGTTTTTATTACAGAAAAAACAGGCGTGAACCGCTGGGCAATTCGTATCTTTATGCCCCAAGGTGAAATTCCATTTGCTGGCCACCCGACTGTGGGTACCGCTATTTTATTGAAGCTGTTAGGCTGGCTAGAAGCCGTTAATGGTGAATGCGAGTTGACCCTAGATGAAAAAGTAGGGCCCGTCCCTGTGAAGTACTCAACAAATAGTCATGGTCAAACGTTGGCGCGTTTTGCAACAGCTGTGTTGCCGCAGGTGAGTAATAGCCATTTATCAGTTAATAATGCAGCAAGCCTGCTTGGTTTAGGAGTAGAACAGGTCAAGCCATTTCCTTATGTCGCCAGTTGCGGTGTGCCTTATCAGATAATAGAGCTTGAAAATGTTGGTGCTGTATCACAGGCTAAACTAGATATGTCACAGTGGTCTACGTTACTCTCGAATGATGAGGCGCCTGATCTATGTATCTTTAGCTATAGTGATGAAAGTGCAGATATCCGTATGCGTATGTTTGCCCCCATTGCCGGTATAGCAGAAGACCCAGCAACAGGTAGTGCGGCCGCTGCGCTGGTGGGTAGTATCGCACTAATTAAAGAACTTCAGCATGATACCGGCTGGATGATCGAGCAAGGTGTCGAGATGGGGCGTTCTAGTCTAATTGGGACTCACGTTAAGGTAGGCCCTCAGGGTGTGAATCAAGTTGAAGTGTTTGGCAATGCTGTTTTGATGTCTCAAGGGGTATTTTTTAGCGGTAATGAGCGAGCCTAACTTATAGCTAGGTTAGATATGACTAACATAGGTGGGTGTAACTTAAGGATAATGGAGAAGTCAAAAAGATGACCTTTCCTAAAAAGCTGGCTATGCTGTTATTAACAGACTTCAAATTCTAAAAATAACAGGAAGGAGGTCGGCGATGTTAGAAACATTTCGTCATATTCGTTTACAGGAGATTGCTGGTGTATCGCATCTCCTTTCTCCGGAGCAGCTACAAGCTCCTATCAGTTTAAATAGCGCCGCTGTTGATGTTATGACAGATTTTCAAAGCGTTAAACCTGTTTCCATCTCCCAAGAAACACAGATTGATGAAGCGCTTGAGTGGATGAAAAACCAACATGTCAGGCTGCTTTTCGCGACCGCTGACGAGGGCGTTTTTAGTGGGGTTGTGACAGCTCGCGATATCATGGGTAGCCGTGTAATGTCTTATATGCAGACTCATGGTTTATCCAGAGAATTTATGTTGGTAAAGCATGTTATGACAGCGAAAAGGCAATTGCAGGCGCTGACCTATGAGCAGTTACAGCACTCAAAAATTGGTGATGTGATGCTTACTCTGAAAGACTCTGGTGAGCAGCACATTCTGGTGATTGATGAAGGTCTGGCTCAAGTGAAGCGAATTCGCGGTATTATCTCTGCAAGTGATGTCTCTAGGAAGCTTAAAATCGGCTTTGAAATAATGTACGAAGCTAAGTCTTTCGCTGAAATTGAGAGAGTAGTATCCCATGGCGGCTGAATTTTATTTCAACTATTGCTATCACCAGCATTTAATTTATACTCGCGCAAAATGCTGACTATTCGCTCGATGCAGTGCGTAGTAAGCACTAGAAGTTAAGCCCGTAATGGTTACCCATTATGGGCTGTTTTCGTATTAACCCTGAAAAATAGATGGTGACGAAAGAAGTGAAACATCCAGAACATTTATCTCCAGTAAACTGGAATAAAATCAAAGCATTTGCTGACAATAAGGAAACCCCTTTTATTGTTGTTGATTTGAATACTGTGCGTGAAAAGTATTTAGAGCTTGTTCAGGGATTTGATTATGCGCGTGTGTATTACGCGGTGAAGGCTAACCCGGCTGAAGAAGTGATTAATTTGTTGGGTGAACTAGGTTCAAATTTCGATATAGCGTCTGTTTTTGAGTTAGACCGTGTTCTTAAATGTAATGTTTCACCTGATCGTTGCAGTTATGGTAATACTATTAAAAAACGTAAAGATATTGCCTATTTTTACGAAAAAGGGGTAAGTCTATTTGCCACGGATTCAGAAGCTGACCTTCGCAATATTGCGGAATATGCACCTGGCTCACGTGTTTATATCCGAATTTTGACAGAAGGTGCTGAAGGCGCTGACTGGCCGCTTTCACGCAAATTTGGTTGTAGTCCTGAAATGGCTATTGAGCTGGCAGCTTTGGCGAAAGAGTTAGGTTTAGATCCTTATGGCGTATCTTTTCATGTAGGTTCGCAGCAGCGTGAAATTGATACATGGGATGGCGCGATTGCTAAAGTGAAGGTTGTCTTTGAGCGACTTTATAGTGAGCACGGCATTGCGTTAAAAATGATCAACATGGGAGGGGGATTCCCAGCGCAGTATATTCAGAAAACCAATGAATTCAGTACTTATGTTGAAGAAATTACGCGCTTTTTGACAGAAGATTTTCCGGATCTTGTTCCCGAAGTTATTTTGGAGCCGGGTCGGTCATTAGTTGGCGACTCAGGTGTGATTGTTTCTGAAATAGTTTTGATTTCGAGAAAATCGCAAACCGCACTTGAACGTTGGATTTATGCAGATGTAGGTAAGTTCAACGGGCTAATTGAAACACTGGATGAGTGTATTAAATACCCTATTCATACAGAGCGTAGTGGTGAAGAAGAGGCTGTTGTTTTGGCTGGCCCAACATGCGATAGCATGGACATTATGTATGAAAACCACAAATACGAATTGCCTCTTTCTTTGGAGATAGGTGATCGAATGTATTGGATGGCGACCGGTGCTTATACCAGTAGTTATTGTTCTGTAGAGTTTAATGGTTTCCCTCCTTTGAAAACGTATTTCATCTAATATGTGACTCAAGCAGTAGCAAAATGTGTGTAAACCTCTTTTGTTGCTGCCTCTGCCTTATAGAATTTCAATGATCCTCTTCCAAAACCATCGCCATACTGATGATGGGTGTTATAATTCAGCTAACAGTAAGGCAAAGCCTTACTTTGTAGCTTCTAATAATAATTAAAAAGAGTGATTGATGGGTTCGTCCGAGCATTTGCATGCGTCATTGGGTGGGGTTTTGGTTATAACCGGGCTCTTTGACACGAAGCATGATCAATTCAGTATCGAAAATAGCGACATCGATATGTTTCTTGGAAGTGTGCTTTCTATTTGGGAAAAGCCGTCTTTCTTATCGTTAATGATTCATTCGGATGATATGCCGCGATGGAAAGAGGCGCTCCTTGAGTGGCAAATAGATCACTCGTTTCCTGACGGACTCTCACTGCGTTTGCTTGATAATACTGGGCATTATCATGATGTATTAGTGTCTTTGTGTGAAGAACCGCACGCTTTCAATGATGCACATATACTGCCTGTGAAATTTTCATTATCCGCTATCGAGCAGGAGCGGTGTCATATTGAGTTTTTGCCGCAAGGTCGCAATGATTATGAGATAGGTTTGGTTTCTGATTATGCGACCCAAGGCTCTGTTATTGAGGCGTTAAAGCAAGAGCACCAAAGGGCAAATCATTATTTAGATATAGCAGGTGTCATCATGGTGACACTTGATCTTGATGGAAACATCACACTGTTAAATCGCTTTGCTTGTGAATTGTTGGGCATGGAGCAAGAAGATGCACTAGGACTCAACTGGTTCGATAATTTTCTACCCGTTAGTGGAAGGTTCATCGCTCAATCTGCGTATAACCGCTTAATGAGCTGTACTAAAATCCCTAATCAGAAAGTTGAAAAGCCAGTTATTACGCAAACGGGAGATGAGCGTCTTATTCTTTGGCACAACCGCGTATTAGAAGATGCACAGGGCGTTCGCATAGGTATCCTTTCTTCAGGAACGGATATTACTGAGCAGCGGCTATCCGAGCAAACGTTACAAATTGAAAAAAGTCGTTTACGCACGTTAATTGATTCTATACCGGACCTTATATTTTTCAAAAATAGCGATGCTGCTTATATAGGCTGTAATAAAGCATTTGAAGTATTTAGTGGTGCTTGTGAAGAGTCCATTGTTGGTCAAAAAGATGCTGATCTATTTGATTGCACGACAGCAAATGGCTTTCAGTTTTTTGATAAAGAAATGTTACAAAAGCAGGCACCAATTCGCCATGATGAATGGGTTACTTACCCTGATGGCCGTCGAGTTTTGTTAGATACGCTACGGATTCCGTTAAACCTTCCTGACATAGGTCATGGGGTGTTAGGCGTTAGTCGTGACATAACTGAACATACCGTAATGAGTGGCCAGTTATCGCTTGTAAATGCAATGGTCGATCATAGCTTAGATTCGCTGATCTGTACTTCCCCAAATGAAAACTTTCGAATCATCTATGCGAATTCTGCGGCAATAAAGCATTTTGGCGTTAGCGCAAGTGAGCTTTATCAAACACATATATCCGATTGGGATCCCGCTTTTACTGCTACTCGATTAAAAAAGCGCTGGATAAAAGTTCAGGAAAAGACGCTTTCCGCTAAAACAACACACCAGCTACGAAACGGAGAAGAGGTACCTGTTGAGGTGTCTTCCAGCCCGTTTGTTCATCAAGATAAAATTTATATGATCACGGTTTTGAAAGATATTCGTGATCGACTTGATTATGAAAATGCGTTGAAGACAGCAGAGCACCGTTCCCGTTTGCTGTTAGAGCACAGTAATGAAGGTATTTTTGGATTAGATGTTAATGGAGTTACAACCTTTATAAACCCTGCGGGTGCTATGATGCTCGGCTATGACCCTGATGAGCTTATCGGAAAAGATAATCATGGATTGATTCATCACTCTCATGCTGATGGTGAGCCGTTATTAAAAGAAAATTGCTATATGTCGATGTCAATTCGTGATGGTGAGAGCTACCGAATTGAAACTGATGTTTTATGGAGAAAAGGAAACCAATCTTTCCCTGTTGAGTATTGGAGCTCACCGATCTACCTAAACGAGGAGATTGTGGGTGCTGTAGTAACTTTTCATGATATTTCTCACCGAAAAGCCGTTGAAGAGCAGATCAAATACTTGGCATTTCATGACTCTTTAACGGGCTTGCCTAATCGGCGGCTCTTTCTTGACCGGTTTGAGCATGAATTGCTTCAGGGGCGCAGGCATCAGCAAACTTGCGCTTTACTGATGATGGATTTGGATCACTTCAAAGAGATTAACGACACCCTAGGTCATCCGGCAGGTGATCAGTTATTGATTGAAGTTGCCAGTAGAATTAAGGGGGTGCTTCGAGCGTGTGATACGTTTGCCCGCTTTGGTGGAGATGAGTTTACTGTTTTACAAAGTAATGTTCATGACCTTTCTGATGTAGCTACTCTTGCTGAAAAAGTCATTAGCTGCTTTGAAGCCACATTTGATGTGGGAGGGCATAAACTTAAAACCAATACCAGTGTTGGCATAGTGCTATGTGATTCTGATGATACGGCAGATGAACTGATTTCACGTGCAGATGTTGCTCTATACCGTGCTAAAGAGCAGGGGCGTGGGCGGTTTGTTTTCTATCAGGCAGAGATGACAGAGCGTGTTCAAAAAGAAGCAGAGTTAGCTCATATGTTGAGCAGTGCACGTTTTTTACAGCAACTTTATATGGTTTATCAACCGCAGTTCGACTGCGAAAATGGCGCGTTAGTTGGTTTTGAGGCATTGTTGCGATGGGAGCATCCAGAGCAAGGTTTGATCTCTCCATTAACCTTTATCCCTGTCGCCGAAAAGCGCGGCATGATTGATGATATAGGTATCTGGGTAGCGCAGCATGTGTGCCTTGAAGTTGGGCGCTGGCTTGAGGATGGGCTTGCGTTTGGTACGGTATCGTTTAATATCTCGCCAGTCCAATTGCGCAGTGAGGCAGGGGTCGAGTGTCTTTTATCTTTACTGAAGTCGTCTGGCATACCTTTGCATCACTTTGAAGTAGAGATTACTGAATCAGCTTGTATGGATGCGTCTGATAATACGATTGAACTGTTAGAAAGTTATGTTAATCAAGGTTTGAAGATAGCAATTGATGACTTTGGAACGGGTTATTCATCAATGGTGACTTTACGAAAACTCAGTGCTTGTCGTTTGAAAATTGATCGAAGCTTCATTCGTGATATGTTGCACAATACTAATGATGAAATGATAGTAAAAGCGACTATTGCATTAGCGCAGTCGCTTGGTTTGGAAGTTGTTGCTGAAGGGGTTGAATCTAAAGAGCAATTAGCTGTGCTGAAGAATCAGGGCTGTGATTTTGCCCAAGGCTATTTCTTAGGCTTTCCGATGAAAAGTAGCGATACTATTAACTTCTTGCGTTTGCTTGATCGCAAAACAGTTACGCGTTATCGCTCTTATAAATACAGCCCAAAATACGTATAGAAATAGGAAGCATAATTTAGCCGACAATGTCTAGGGCTCGTGCTTTAAATTTTGCTCCTCGCTCTTTTGCAAGTTTTTGGCAAGCCAGAATATTGACACCCTCTAAACCGTCTATTGCAGTGACCGTTACATCAGGAATCATATCAGCAGCGAGCTTGATAAAAGACAATACAGCGGCATGACTGTTGGCTAGGCTTGGCGCGCAATGTTGAGTATATGTCTGCTCATTTTGAGCGTTCAGGGAGATAGACATTGCATCAATGCAGCCGGCCAAAAGTGGCACTACATCTTTTTTATGAAAAAGGTTCGCGAGTCCGTCGGTATTTAAACGAGTTCTCCCTCCTTTAGCTTTAACCGCTGCTGCTATTGATACTAGAGCCTTAAGACGTAATGTCGGCTCCCCAAATCCGCAAAAAACAATCTCTTGATAACGTGAAGGGTCACCTATCTGCTCAATAATATGCTCTTGTTCTGGGCGTTCTGATAGCGTTAGGTTGTAGTCGTGCAGTTCTTTGCTACCGTTATGTTTCGGGCAAAAATTGCATGCCAGAGTGCAGCGATCTGTTAAGTTAACGTAGAGACGATCTTCTATTGCATAAACCAGCGTGTCGGGTTGTTCGTGGCGTACACGTTTAGCAGGGTTGGGTCTTGTCGGCATGTGAGCGGCTCTCATCTTGGCAAGCCGCTCACTTTAGACCTAACTTAAGGTAAGGTAATTGACGGACATCAAATAGTTATCAAACGTTTTATTGTGAATAGTACCAGGTTAAAATTTGATCCTCTGGTGCGGGTCTACAAATGAAGTAACCTTGGGCATGTTCACAGTTTAGCTCTGTTATAGCATCCAGTGTTTCTTTATCCTCAACGCCTTCTGCAACAACGGTTAAGCCAAAGCTGTGAGCAAGGCCTATAGTTGAGCGGACAATCGCAGCATCTTGCTTATTTAACAGCATGCCACCAACAAAACTTCTATCAACTTTCAGTGTCTGAATAGGTAGTCGTTTTAGGTAGCTTAAAGATGAGTAACCCGTACCAAAGTCATCGATAGAAAGTGCGATTCCAAGCCTACTGATTTCGCGGGTTACGGATTCGGCCCTTTCCGGGTCGCTAATGAAGGCACTTTCGGTGATTTCTATTTCCAGCCATTTAGCATCAATCCCGTATTCATGAAGTAATCTTTTGATAACCTCAGGAAGAGACTGATTAATGAGGTTTCTTGCAGATAGGTTAATTGCAATGGGGAGGAAAATACCTAGCGCGTGCCATTTTTTTAATTGCTTAATAGCATGTTCGAGCACCCATAGGCTCAAGGCATGTATGGTGTTGCTCATTTCGGCTAGGTTAATAAACTCAGCCGGTGGAATCATTCCTAGCGTTGGATGCTTCCAACGAATGAGCGCTTCAAAGCCTATGCATTTTTGGGAAGTAAGCTCTATCTTAGGTTGGTAGTAGAGAATCAATTGCTCATCACGAATCGCCACACCTAATTCTGCCATGAGTTGCAGGCGCCTTGGGCTGTGTGAGTCTTGGTGTTGGTCGTAGATAGAAACGCCTGAGGATTGTGATTTTGCATTGTACATAGCGATGTCAGCATAGCGGAGCAGATCGTGGCTATTGTTTGCATGTTCGGGGTATATGGCTATTCCAATACTCGCCCCCAGCTCCAATGTGACATCATCAATCTCAAAAGGTTGTTTTATGCTGTCATTAATTAGTTCTGCCAGTATATGAGCATGATCCGTTGATGTTAAATTCGGTAACAAGATAGCAAACTCATCGCCCCCTAAGCGGTATGCTTGGGCGTGGTGTTTCAGGGCGGTGTCGTTTAGTTTTATTGCCAGTTTTTGCAGGAGTCGGTCACCGATATGGTGCCCGAGTGTATCGTTTACTTCTTTAAATCGGTCTAAATCTAATAGCATCAGAGCCAAGCTTTGATTGTTTGCGCTTGCATTAAGTAGCGCCTGCTCAGTTGTTGTGTGTAATTGCTCCCTGTTAGGTAAGCCGGTCAATGAGTCGTGATGTGCTTGATACTCTAGTTCTTTTTGAGATGTTTTCAGGTCTTTTTCAGCTTTTTTGCGTTCGGTTATGTCGTAAGCAATACCAAGATAGCCGGTTATTTCGTCGCCACCACTGTGTAATGCCGTGACAGATATCAGTACTGGAATTTCGCGCCCGCTCTTGTGGATGTAAGTCCACTCTCGCTCTTCGGATCCTGCTTCTTTACATAATGCAATAAAGACTTCGAAACCCGATATGTTAGGTGATTCTAATAGCTCTGCCAACTCTTTAGCTCGGCTGATCACTTCTGACTTTTTATGGATAATAGTAGGGCTATGTTTATTGATCATTTCTTCTGCGCAGTAGCCAAGCATCTCTTCTGCCGCTTTATTAAAGGTTTGGATAGTACCTTTGGTATCGGTGGATATGATGCTGTATTTTGCACCATCAAAAATAGCTTTTTGTAGTGAGTTTAGTTCGAGAATACGTTTCACTGCTACCTTGTGGGCATCAATGTCATGAATAGTGCAAATTAAATGGGGATGCCCGTTAATTTCAAGACGATTAAGTTTAATATCGGCATAGAAAGGCATCCCGTTCAAGCGAACGTGCAGCCACTCAATACTTTGCTCTTGTCCTTGAAGTGCCTTCTTTATAAATGTTTTAGAGGCTTGTGATGAGTCAGAACCATTTGGTTGGAATTTAGGCGATAGATGATCAATGGTTTTTCCGATTATGTCTGCTTTTGAGTTGCCAAAAATGCTGACGGCGGTTTGATTGCAATCCATTATTTGGTTGTTATAAATTATTAATACGCCGTCGGCACACTGGTCATAGAGTAAGCGGTAGCGAGCCTCGCTATCTTTTAAGGCATAGAAAATCCTTAAGTTTGAGACGAGCCCCGAAATAGAAACTGCAAAAGTTTGTTCATCAGTGCTCCAAATACGAGGGGAGTCGGTATGCTCAAAACATATCACTCCTTCGGTACGTCCTTCATGGCGGAAAGATGCATCCAGTATTGAATGAATATTTAAAGGGATTAGATATTCTTGAGCAAAGGCTTTTGTCCTAGGATCTTTTTGGGCGTTATGTGCATCTAGAATTTGATTTTTTTCAATGGCTTCAAAATACGCAGGGTTTCTTTGAAATAGTAAGTGCTGTCCTTTATAGGTACGCTTTTGTAATTTGTCGTAAAGAATTTGGCATTCAAGATGCTGGTTATCCACCATATACCATACGCTGGTGCGATTAACGTTTAATGCAATGGCGCATCGTATGGTAATAAGTTTTAGCGCTGATTCAAGGTCTGTATTCCATAGAAGGCGGTTTTGCATTAGCTCTACAATAGTGTTGTGAGCTTTGCCGTTCTGCGAAAAATCAAGTTCACTTGCTTCAGGTGTGTGCATTCGCAAACTCCATTTGGCAAAGACTTTTACAAATACAACCTAATCTTGATGATTAGAGAACCATCAAGACAGCTTTGCAAAGTTATTTATCATTAATATTAAATATAAGTAAAGTTGAATAATGTCTTGAGTGCAATAGGTGAAATGTACTTTTGGCTCATTTATATAGGGTGGCAGTATTTGATTCTGTTAAGTCGTAGTCTGGATTAATAAAGCCAATTTGGCTTTATTAAGATGGGTAGGTTAGGAGGCCTACTTGTATATGCTCAGTATCAGTAACGTTACTTTGAGTTTAGTGAGTAGATATTAGCTGCAATTTAGAATGAGCATCTAATAGGTGTCCCGTCCTAAAATACGTTGACGGTTTTTGATAGAAGCGGTTGCCCTAGGCAGCCGCTTTTTTTATGCACCTCTTCTGGCGTTTTCATGCCAAGGCTCAAGTGCGGCCTCATTTGGTTATAGATAGCGATTGACTCAGCCACCAACACTTTCAATTCAATAAACGTTTTACATCGATACAGTAGAAACTCCTGCTTGAGTATCCCGTTAACTCTCTCTGCCAGTGCATTCTGATAGCAATCATAACCATCTGTCATCGACGGCACCATACCGTTATCCTCCAATGCCTTCTGATAGACTGCTGAACAGTATTGAAGCCCTCTA
>NZ_AUGR01000026.1 GCF_000422765.1 Neptunomonas japonica DSM 18939
ACCGCTGATAATGCAGGCAACGCAGGTTACTACCTGTTTGATAACCTGACACCAGGCGACTACAGCGTTGAGTTCGTAGCACCAAACGGCTACAACTTCACACAGCAGGATCAGGGCAACGATGCGTCTGACTCTGATGCCAACGTGACGACTGGTCGTACCGTGACAACGACACTGACCTCTGGCGAGAACGATCTAAGCTGGGATGCAGGGCTCGTTGCTGAAGTGCAGAATGCTTCTTTGGGCGATAAGGTATGGCTCGATAAAAATTGTGATGGTATTCAAGATGCAGATGAAGCAGGTGTAGCAGGCGTAGCTGTTAACTTGTTGGATGCATCAGGTGCTACTGTAGCTACAACGTCTACAGACGCTGCTGGTGAATATTTGTTCACTGATTTAGTGCCAGGCACTTACAGTGTTTCCTTTACTGCACCGAGTGGTTACATTTTCACAGACCAGGATGCAGCGGCTGATGATGTTGACTCAGATGCAAACTCAAGCGGTGTAACTGGGCAGTACGTTTTAGCAGCAGGTGATAATAACCTAACTGTTGATGCGGGCTTAGTTGAGTACACCACTACGGATGTTTCTTTTAACTTTAACGGTAGTTCTTCTGGTTCTGGTACTTATGGAAACATTCGTAGCTATACAGAGAATGGCGTGACTGTTAATGCGAGTGCTTTCAGTCGATGTGATGCAACTAATACTTGGGATACTGCATACCTTGGTGCATTCTCTGGTGGTTTAGGTGTTACTAACCGTGGAGAGAGCGGTTCTGGTAGAAGTCATACAGTTGATAACAGTGGTAATGATGATTACGTACTGTTCGAGTTTAGCGATATTGTAACTATCGATAGTGCTTTCTTGGGCTATGTTTACAACGACAGTGACATGAGTGTTTGGGTTGGCACCGTTGATGGCGCATTTGATAACCATTTAACACTAAGCGACTCTGTTCTAGCTGATATGGGCTTTAGTGAAGTTAGCAACGGTAGCAGCAGCACACGCTTAGCTGACCTTAATGCTGGCGAACTTGCGGGTAATGTACTGATTATTGCAGCTAAAACTACTAGCTCTAATGACTACTTTAAAATCGAGCATTTGAACGTACAGGTGAAAGAAGCTGCTTGTGATACAGGTGCTTGCGCCCCTATCGTTATCGAAGCGGAAGATATGCAGCGCTGTGACTATAGAATTGAGTCTAATAGTGATGCATCTGGCGGGGCTGTTGTTAAATTGACTGACTACGACGGCTATGTGAAAACTACCTTCGATGGCCCAAGTGGTAACTATGACTTCACGTTGAACTATATCGACGAGAATGATGGTTGTGGCATGCTGAAGATTAAGATTAACGGCACGACTGTTAAGACGATCAACCTTGATCAGCAAGTGGGTGATCATACGAATGGCTTCACATCAGTGACAATTGATGACCTCCAATTGAATAAAGGTGATGTGATTAAAGTTGTTGGTTGGAAAGAAGGAAGTGAGTATGCACGTATCGATAGTATTGTATTGGAGAACTGCGATACAGCACCTACTAATGAAGCTCCAGTAGACGGCGACGAGTGTGTGACTGTTTCTGAAAGTGATGGTCGTCAGACATTAGCAACTAACGCGCTGGCAAATGCTACGGATGCTGATGGTGATTCTGTCTTTGTTAAATCTCTGGAAGGTGAAGACTTAACAAACGGTGGTGATGATTGGGCTGTGGCTGTTGGTGACAATGGTGGACTACTTTACATCTATGCTGATGGTACGGTTGAATTTGATACAAACGGCGAGTTTGACGCGCTAAATGCGGGTGAAACAGCGGCTACTTCTTTCACATATGTAGTAAGTGACGGAAAAGGCGGTGAGAACGAATCGACGTATAAAGTTATCGTGAACGGTGAAAGTGTACCGGGTGCTTCTTTGGGCGATAAAGTATGGCTCGATAAAGATTGTGATGGTGTTCAAGATGCAGATGAAGCCGGTGTAGCCGGTGTAGCTGTTAACTTGTTGGATGCATCAGGTGCTACTGTAGCGACAACGTCTACTGACGCTGCTGGTGAATACTTGTTTACTGATTTAGTGCCAGGAACTTACAGTGTTTCCTTCACAGCACCGAGTGGTTACATTTTCACAGACCAAGACGCAGCGGCTGATGATGTCGACTCTGATGCAAACTCAAGTGGTGTAACGGGTCAGTACGTATTAGCAGCAGGTGATAATAACCTAACTGTTGATGCTGGTTTAGTTGAGTACACCACTACGGATGTTTCGTTTAACTTTAACGGTAGCTCTTCTGGTTCAGGTACTTACGGAAACATCCGTAGCTACACAGAAAATGGCGTGACTGTTAATGCCAGTGCGTTCAGTCGCAGCGATGAAACTAATACATGGGAAACAGCATATCTAGGAACTTTCTCTGGCGGTTTAGGTGTTACTAACCGTGGTGAAAGCGGTTCTGGCAGCAGTCACACGGTTGATAATAATGGTCGTGATGATTACGTACTGTTTGAGTTTAGCGACACAGTAACTATCGATAGTGCTTTCTTGGGCTATGTTTACAACGATAGCGACATGAGTGTTTGGGTTGGAACCGTTGATGGTGCATTTGATAGTCACCTGACACTGAGTGACTCTGTTCTTGCTGATATGGGCTTTAGCGAAGTAAGTAACGGTAGCAGCAGCACACGCTTAGCTGATCTTAACTCTGATGAGCTTGCGGGTAATGTGCTGATCATTGCTGCTAAGACTACAAGCTCTAATGACTACTTTAAAATTCAGCATTTAAACGTGCAGGTTAAAGAGTCTGTTTGTGAAAGCGGCGAATGTGCACCAATCATCATCGAAGCAGAAGACATGCAGCGTGTTGATTACACGATTGAATCCAACTCAGCAGCGTCAGGCGGCGCAGTGGTTAAGCTTTCTGATCATGATGGCTATGTTAAAACCACCTTTAACGGCGACAGCGGTAGCTATGACTTCACGTTGAACTACATCGACGAGAATGATGGTGCCGGTATGCTGAAAATTAAGATAAATGGTACAACCGTTAAGACGATCAACCTTGATCAGCAAGTGGGAGACCATACCAATGGGTTCACATCGGTTACTATTGATGACTTACAGCTGAACACTGGCGACACCATTAAAATTGTGGGTTGGTGTGAAGGATCTGAATACGCTCGTATTGACAGCATCGTACTGAAAAACTGTGATACGGCTCCTCTGAACGTAGCTCCAGAAGACGGTGATGAATGCGTTACTGTTTCTGAAAGTGATGGTCGCCAGACATTGGCAACCAACGCGCTGACAAACGCAACGGATGCTGACGGTGACTCTGTCTTCGTTAAATCGTTGGAAGGTGAAGACCTTACCAATGGTGGCGATGATTGGCATGTAGCTGCGGGCGACAATGGTGGACTACTCTATATCTACGCTGATGGTACGGTTGAGTTTGATACAAACGGTGAGTTTGACGCTCTGAACACTGGCGAAACTGCGGCGACTTCTTTCACATATGTAGTAAGTGACGGGAACGGCGGTGAGAACCAATCAACGTATAAAGTTGTAGTAAATGGTGAAGGAGCTCAGAAAGCATCATTAGGCGATCGTGTTTGGCATGATAAAGACCAAGATGGCTATCAAGATTCTTCTGAAAGTGGGATTGATGATGTTCGTTTAGATCTTTATAAGTGGACTGGAAGCACAACAGTTTGGGCTGCTAAAACTTATACCGATGCTAATGGTGATTACTCATTCAACAATCTAGATGAAGGTTACTATTATATTCGCGCTGATAAGAGCACATTGCCGTATGGCTATGAGTTTACCGGCAAGGATAGAGCAAGCGATAGTTCTGACTCTGATGTGAATAACAGCGGTAATACTTCTTGGATCTGGTTGGATGAAGGCGAACAGGATAACAACTGGGATGTTGGTGCTTATTACTGTCCTATCGTAGTTGACTTGGATGGTAACGGTGTACAAACACTGAGTGTTGAAGCCGGTACTCGTTTCGATATGGATAATGATGGGTCAGCTGATAGCACGGGTTGGATTTCTGGTTCGGATGCTTTCATTGTTCATGATGTAAACGGTAACGGTGTAGTAGATAACCGTAGTGAGATGTTTGGTGGCGATAATACCGGTGACGGATTCCGTAAGTTAGCTGGATTTGATACTAACGGTGATGGTGTCATTGACCTTTCGGATGATGCGTTTGCTCAACTACAAGTTTGGCAGGATGCAAACGAGAACGGTATTACTGATGCGGGTGAATTAAGCTCACTGACTGATGCTGGTTTAGCTGAATTGGATGTGCAGTTTGAAACACGTACTGAAGGTGCTGAAACAGAGCAAAATGGTAACCGTTTGCTAGATTGGTCTACTGCTGAGCAGACTGATGGTTCGAAAGTTGATCTTGTTGATGTGTACTTCGCTAAAGGCGATGGCATTGATTTGAGCAATGTAGAAAGCCTTGAGTCTTCTGTTACAAGTCAGACTAGCCTAAGCTCGCTGGATCTTGGAATGGATCAGAATGATTTTGCCTATGACGGTGCTGTATCGAATGCATTTGATGCCCTGGATATTCCAGATATGGCTATCTTAGGCACTGCTGATGAGCATCAAATAGTGTAATTATCGACGAGTAAGTTAAAAAGGCTCAGCGTTCTCGCTGAGCCTTTTTTGTTTCTGGGGCTGAAAATTTAGATTTGGTAGCGCAGGCTTTTGGTTGTTCGCCGCTAAGTCGGTGGAGTTACTGACGAGAGTTGTTTGATTTGTTGTAACAACATACGGTTTTCAGGCGCATGGCACTCAAATTTATCCGCTTGTTGGCATAAAAATCCGGTAATTTGTTCAATCTCTGTCGGTCTGTTCTGTTTAATGTCCTGCAACATAGAAGAGTAGTTTTCTGCGGTTGTGCTGGCTATTAACCTAGCCATTTCATATAAAGGTTTATCAAATAAATCTTGTCCACAGGCGGCAGCGATTTTTTCGACCTCCTCACATATTTTCTGCATTTTATTAGCAAGGGTAGTGTCTGACACTAGTATTCCATTTTTGCAGTTATTTAATGCAGTCAAAGGATTAATCGCCGCGTTAATAGCAACCTTACACCACAGCTTGTGTTCTATATTTTCGCTAGTAGTTATCTTTAAATCGCCGCAAGGAGTGGGGATTATATTATCCAAAGATGGCTGCGCTTTCATTGAAATAGCTCCAATGAGCGTTTCTCCATGGCCAGCTCTTACAACATGATAAGGGGCACTGAGGTAGGCACCGTCGGTTGTTGTTGCTGCCCAGATAGACAACTCTGGGAAAAGCTTAACGGCTTCCTGTTGAGGCCCTAGACCGTTTTGCAGTAATACCACATTAGTATCACTGCTTAGTCGATCTGCGACTGACTGTAATGCGCTAATGGTGGAGTAGGCTTTGGTGCAGATCAGCAAGTTTTTGATGGGGGTATTGTTTTCCGCAAGCTCTGCACCAACATTGAATGTACTGGTTTCGCCATTAGTAGACTGATAAATGATGCCTTGGCTTTCACTTAATTGCTGGAGGCGTTCTTTACTGCGAAGAATTAAAGTAACATCGTGTTCGGATTTATAAAGCTGTGCAGCCCAGATACAGCCGATGGCGCCAGCGCCTAGAATATGCCAATGCATAAATATCCATTAAGTAGCGCATCATAATAACGAGAATTGCTTTTCAGCTTGATGCATAAGGTGAAAAGCCTCGCTTGCTTGGTTAAAATAACGCAGCTAATACTGTAATAAAAGTCATTGAGGAAAACGAGTATGCCATCATTCGATATTGTTTCTGAGCTGGATAAACACGAAGTCACCAATGCGGTGGATCAAGCTAGCCGAGAACTACAGACACGTTTTGATTTTAAAGGTGTTGCCGCCAGATTTGAATTGAATGGTGACAATGTAAACATGGAAGCAGAAGTCGATTTTCAGCTTCACCAAATGCTGGACATGTTACGCTCTAAGCTGATAGCTCGTGGAATTGATACTAAATGCTTGGAAGTAAAAGACCCTGATACATCGGGTGTTAAAGCACGCCAAGAGTTAGCGATTAAGCAGGGGCTTGACCAGCCAGTAGCTAAGAAAATTATTAAAGTAATAAAAGACGCTAAATTGAAAGTTCAAACGCAGATTCAAGGAGAGAAGGTGCGTGTGACGGGGAAGAAACGAGATGATCTTCAGCAAGCGATGGCATTATTGAAGGACTCAGATATTGAGATGCCGCTACAGTACAATAATTTTCGAGACTAGTAGTCAGTACACAAGGGGTCGGCATTAGAATAAGCCGCCCCTTGAGCAGTCGCTAAAAAGCAGTATTACTTGCTTTTTTTAAGCTGCTTTTTCAGCTTCTTGATTTTGCCTTCTTGCTTCTCGATTTTTGCTGCACGTGCTTTGATTTCGCTTTTAACTTCTTTTGTAGTTACTTTAGACATTTGAACTTCTCCATTTAATTTCCATGAGTATTGCTTTGCTGGTTAAACAGCCTTAGTTTTTAGGCTCTTGTCCTTGCTCCGCAATAAAACTACGTATAAACCGGCGTAACTCTCGAGCTGCACTCGTATCCAGTTCATCACATAATGATACAAAATCATTACGCTCATCTTCATTGATACGAATCACAAGCTGGCTATTTTTTGGTTTCTTTTTTGTACCCATCTCCTAGGACCTCAGTAGGTAATGTGAGAAAAATACATCAGAAAAGCGTGCTTGTATGCATATTTAAAGTACATCTTATGTATATACGTTGTGATGCATAATCTAGTTTAAGTGACATGAAGTCAACAATGTCATAAAAAGTTCATATTGCGTTGTCTTCAACTAGGAACGATAAAAGAAATAGCTCTTTAATAAGTTCTTGTTCATTCGTTCTTGGATCAGAGAAGTCGGCAGGGCAAAGAGATCCAGTGGCTATCATCTCTTTTACTTGATCACCATTCCATTGAATGACCGGTATCTTACGAGCTTTATGGATAACTTTGATGTATGGATCAGCTCGTTCCAACCAGGCGTTTATTTGATAGGTCATGATTTATCCTCCGTGTGGTATAGAGGAAGAATAGAGTAATCATTCAGTAATGTAAATAGAAATCATTATCATTCGTGTTTGGTGTTAATGTATTTGATTTGTCACAACTTGGTGTTAATAGGAGTAACGCGTGCCGCCATCCATACCAGAATTAATACAGGAAGCCCAAGTATGGCTGTCCCGGTAAAAAACCAGGTGTAATCGAAACTATCAACAATACCACCTGAAAAACCACCTAAAAATTTAGGGAAAAGCAGCATGACAGAACTAAATAGTGCATATTGAGTTGCTGAATACTGGATATTAGTAAGGCTTGATAGGTAAGCAACAAAAGCGGCTGTTGCAATACCTCCGCTGAGGTTATCTAAGGAGATGACGATAGTTAGCATCGTAGTGTTGTGGCCTACCATGGCTAACCAAGCAAACAGAAAGTTCGTGCCGGCTGCCAGTAATGCCCCTGCGAAAAGAATCTTCATTACGCCAAAACGGCTGACTAAAATTCCACCTAAGCCAGCGCCAACAATTGTCATAATAACGCCATAAATCTTAATAATTTTAGCCACTTCTTGCTTACTGAATCCCATGTCGACATAGAATACATTAGCGATAATTCCAAGAATGACATCTGATATACGGTAAGTTCCGATGAGGGCCAAAATGATAATGGCTTGTTTTCCGTAACGCTTAATGAAATCTGAAAATGGGCAAAGTATGGCAATATAGCTCCAACCCAAAAAGCGTGATAACCACAAAGGTAAATGCGCCATTTTTTCCGCTTTCTCAGTGATGTCTCGTTGCTGTTGTAGTGTTTCTCGGTCCATCTCAACTGCAGGAGGTTCAGCAATCACTAGAGTAGTAATTAGCCCTGTTCCCATGAGCGCCGCCATGCAAAGGTAGGCTACTTGCCAAGAATGTTGAGAGTAGATGCTAGGGTCTATCTCTATCCATGCTGCGAGTGCTAAGACGCCGGCTCCAGCAACGATCATAGCTAATCGGTAACCTGCCATATAGGTCGCTGCCATTGCCGCTTGCAAGCGCTCACCGGCTGATTCAATGCGGTATGCGTCAATGACAATATCTTGAGTAGCTGAACTAAAAGCAACCGCGATAGCCAGTAGTGCCATGTATTCCAAGTGCAGTAGTGGGTCAGAGAAGGCCAGTCCTGACAAGCTAGCAATTAATAAGCACTGTGAAAGGAGTAGCCAGCTTCTACGCCTGCCTAGCCAGTGAGAAAGAAAGGGAAGGGATAGACGGTCAATAAGGGGAGCCCAGAGCCATTTAAATCCATAAGCAAGCCCAACCCAAGAGAAGTAGGTTATAACACTGCGCTCAACCCCTGCTTCTCGTAACCAGAAAGACAGTGTTCCAAAAACCAGTAATATTGGTAACCCTGAAGAAAAACCAAGAAACAATAACGCAATAGCACGCGGGTGAAGGTAAATTTTTAGTGAGTCTAGCCAGGTATTGGGTAGCGAATCTACTGATGACATGGAGAAAACCTTGGTAATCGATGCGCGCTATTGTGTCCGGCTTAGGGGAATATGTAAACGCCATCAAAAAAGCCGACATGAAGTCGGCTTTTTTAAAACAATGGCTGGCATTAGATGCGCAGTGCACCATCTACTTCGATGCAACGACCGTTAACATAGTCATTCTCAAGAATGAATGTCACTGTTTTTGCGATCTCTTCTGGTGTTCCCAGACGTTTTGCAGGGATACCTGCAGCAATTTTTTCTAGCGCTTCTGGCTTCATGCTAAGTACCATCTCAGTACCGATGTAACCTGGAGCAATAGACGCTGCACGTACGCCGTAACGTGCTAGTTCTTTGGCCCATGTAACAGCCATGGCTTGAACACCTGCTTTGGTAGCAGTGTAGTTAGTCTGGCCCATGTTGCCTGAACGTGAAACAGAAGAGATGTTAACGATACATCCTTGTGAGCCTGTTTCGATCATTTTAATAGCAGCTTCACGGCCACAAAGGAAAGTACCTGTTAGGTTTACATCCATAACCAAGTTCCATTGGTCCATAGACATTTTCTTAACGACTTTGCCGTCTTTTACTTTAATAAACAGGCCGTCACGTGTGATACCTGCATTATTCACTAATCCGTGCAGTGTACCAAAGTCAGCTACGACGTCATCGAAAAGCTTTTCAACGCTTGCTTCGTCAGCAACGTTAGCGATGTATCCGCGAGCTTCAACGCCTTTTTCCATGCAAAGACCAACAGTAACATCCAAGTCTTCTGCGTTTAGGTCGGCCAGTGCTAATTTAGCACCGTGTCCTGCTAGTTCTAAAGCCATTGAACGACCTAGTCCGCGGCCGCCACCAGTAATAACGATAACTTTATCTTTCAATTCCATCGTAGGGTGCCCTGTTCTATGATTGCTACTTATCTAATTTGTTATTGTGCACTGCAAAATATTGCAGTGCAACAAACATAGTGGGTGGTTTCTAAAAAGTCTATCAGTAATTTGTCGTTGATACGGGAATGTATGTATTTGGTATGAAAGTTTTAAGACAGGTAATACCTTATAAGTATTTGATTATTAAGTTTTTAAAAAAATTATGTAATAAACTCTTTGCTATAAAAAACAATATTCTTAGACTATGGTCTAATTATTGAATATTTTTCTATCATCTGGTCTGATAAACGAAATTATGTAGGTTCTTACTATGCCAGTTCTTTTTTTGCTTTTTATTTTGATACCCATTGTAGAAATTACAGTTCTCATTAATGTCGGACAAACCATTGGTACCTGGTACACCGTTGGTTTAGTTTTATTGTCGGCTTTTATTGGTGTCAATATGTTGAGGTACCAAGGCTTGTCTACCTTAGCCCGTGCACAGCAACGGATTAGCTCTGGTGAAATGCCTGCGCAAGAAATGGTTGAAGGGCTGGTGCTTGCAGTTGGTGGTGCATTATTAATAACGCCAGGCTTTGTTACTGATTTCATAGGCTTTTGCTGTTTAATACCTATTACTCGGCAGGCATTTGTTAAAGGGTTGATGAAGCGCTTTAAGGTCGTGTCTATGTCAAAGCAACAGCCGTTTGGTCAAAACGATGCATTTGATGAGTCTAAGTTTGATCAGAAACCTCCCTTTAAAGATCCTTCAAAGCCGCCTCGTCAAGGCGATATCATCGATGGTGAATTTCGTCGTGATGATTAATCTGTAAATTTATCTAAAAATATTCCTGGCGGGTGTTGAAATGTACCCGTGTGCCCCCACTTAAGATAACAACCGGTAACCAGATGGTTACGGTCTTTGACTTATCAATAGCCTTATCGCGTTTTGATTAAACCATCAGGAGAGAAATTAGATGAAAATTCGTCCGCTTCACGATCGTGTAGTAGTTCGTCGCAGTGAAGAAGAAAAAACAACAGCTGGCGGTATCTTGCTACCAGGTTCTGCTGCAGAAAAGCCGAATGAAGGTGAAGTTCTTGCTGTTGGTGAAGGTCGTGTACTTAAGAATGGTGAAGTACAGCCTTTGTCTGTAAAAGTAGGTGACAAGATCCTATTTGGACAGTATGCAGGTTCTAACATGGTTAAGATCGACGGTGAAGAGCTGTTGATTATGAACGAAAGCGAAATTTACGGTGTTTTGGAAAACTAATTCCAACACTTTTACTGCTATCGTCATTTTATTATTAACGAATTAATAAGAAACAGGATTTAGAAACAATGGCTGCTAAAGACGTACGTTTTGGTAATGATGCTCGCCAGCGAATGCTGGAAGGTGTAAATGTTCTAGCTAACGCTGTTAAAACAACACTGGGCCCTAAAGGTCGTAATGTTGTATTGGATAAAGCGTTTGGCGCACCTACTGTCACTAAAGATGGTGTATCTGTAGCTAAAGAGATCGAACTAGAAGATAAGTTCGAGAACATGGGCGCGCAGATGGTTAAAGAAGTTGCTTCACAAGCTAACGACGTAGCGGGTGACGGAACAACGACTGCAACTGTACTAGCTCAGGCTATCGTATGTGAAGGTCTAAAATCAGTTGCTGCGGGTATGAACCCAATGGATCTGAAACGCGGTATTGATAAAGCTTCAGCAGCCGTTGTTGCACAGCTTAAAGAAATGGCTGTTCCTTGCGCTGATACTAAAGCGATTGCTCAAGTAGGTACTATCTCTGCAAACTCTGATGACGTTGTTGGTCAGCTAATTGCTGAAGCAATGGAAAAGGTAGGCAAAGAAGGCGTTATTACTGTTGAAGAAGGCACTGGCTTAGACAATGAGCTAAATGTTGTTGAAGGTATGCAGTTTGACCGTGGTTACCTGTCTCCTTACTTCATTAATAACCAAGAGAGCATGACGGTTGAACTAGAACAGCCTTATATCCTATTGGTTGATAAGAAAATCTCTAGCATCCGTGATCTACTTCCTACACTAGAGCAAGTAGCTAAGTCTTCACGCCCATTGTTGATCGTTTCAGAAGATGTTGAAGGCGAAGCGTTAGCAACTTTGGTTGTTAACAACATGCGCGGAATCGTTAAAGTAGCTGCTGTTAAAGCTCCTGGTTTTGGTGATCGTCGTAAAGCAATGCTTGAAGATATCGCTGTATTGACTGGCGGTACTGTTATTTCTGAAGAAGTAGGTCTGAGCCTGGAAACAGCGACTCTAGAGCACTTGGGTCAGGCTAAGCGCGTTACTGTTACTAAAGAAAATACTATTGTTGTTGATGGTGCAGGTAATGCTGACGCTATCGAAGCACGTGTTAACCAGATTCGTGCTCAGATCGAAGATACTTCTTCAGATTACGACCGTGAAAAGCTGCAAGAGCGTGTTGCTAAGCTAGCTGGCGGTGTTGCTGTTATTAAGGTAGGCGCAGCAACTGAAGTTGAAATGAAAGAGAAAAAAGCGCGTGTTGAAGATGCATTGAATGCAACACGTGCAGCTGTAGAAGAAGGCGTTGTTCCTGGCGGTGGTGTTGCCTTGGTTCGTGCTCTACAGGCTATCGAAGGTATGGAAGGTGAGAATCACGACCAGACTATCGGTATTCAGTTGGCTTGTCGTGCAATGGAAGCTCCTTTGCGCCAAATCGTTAGCAATGCTGGCGGTGAAGGTTCAGTTGTTGTTTCTAAAGTACGTGAAGGTAAAGGTTCTTTCGGTTATAACGCGGGTAACGATACTTACGGCGATATGCTTGAAATGGGTATCCTTGACCCAGCTAAAGTTACACGTTCTGCTTTGCAGGCCGCCTCTTCTGTTGCGGGTCTAATGATCACAACTGAAGCAATGGTTGCTGATAAGCCTCAGGAAGCTGGCGCAGCTGCTGGCATGCCTGACATGGGCGGCATGGGTGGAATGGGAGGCATGGGCGGAATGATGTGATTTAGCTCATAGCTTTTAAAAAAACCCGACCTTTGGTCGGGTTTTTTGTTTTTATCTTATTGTAAAATAAGCACTTATTTTGTTATTTAGATTCTGTATAGGCTCACTCGTAATCTCGATTGGTATGTTGGCAGCGTTCCGGTAGTCTGGTTTTAGTCCTCATGACTACAAAATACCCTAACAAAAAAATTAAAAAGGGATACCGAGATGAAAAAGACCGCTTTGCTATTCGCAGGTGCAGCACTTGCGTTGAATATAGCCAGTGCACAAGCTGCCACCTTAAGAATGGCTTATGACGCCGACCCTGTTTCTCTTGACCCATATGAGCAGCTTTCCGGCGGTACATTGCAGTTATCTCATATGACCTATGACCCACTAGTTCGATGGGATAGGAATTTAGGTTTTGAGCCCCGTTTGGCTGAAAAGTGGGAACGTATTGACGATAACACTATGCGTTTTCATTTGCGCAAAGGCGTAAAGTTCCACAGTGGTAATGAACTCTCTACAAAAGATGTTGCTTTTACCTTTAAGCGCTTGCAGGACTCGCCTGACTTTAAAGGTGTATTTGCTCCGTTCAAGGCATTAAATGTTATCGATGATCACACTTTTGATTTAGTCACGGCTGAGCCGTTTCCTCTGATCCTTAATAACATGACTTACCTTTTCCCGATGGATAGCGCTTTCTTTTCAGGAGAAGACGCGAACGGTAAGCCAAAAGACATGCTAGTAAAGCATGGTGATTCTTTTGCATCACGTACCATTTCTGGTACAGGACCTTACACTGTTTCTTATCGTGAGCAGGGCGTTAAAGTTGAGTTTTCTCGTAACGCGGACTACTGGGATAAAAATTCTCCAGGTAATGTTGATAAGATCGTTTTCACACCGATCAAAGAAGCACCTACGCGTGTAGCGGCATTGTTGGCAGGTGATGTGGACTTTATTGCTCCGGTTCCACCAACGGATCATAAGCGTATTAAAAGCAGTGATAATGTTGAATTGGTAACCATGAGTGGTACCCGCATTATTACATTCCAGATGAACCAGGAACGTAATGAAGCCTTTAAAGATGCGCGCGTACGTACAGCGATTAACTATGCGATAAACCAAGAAGGTATCGTTAAGAAAATCATGAAAGGCTTTGCGACACCTGGTGCTCAGTTCTCACCAAAAGGCTATTTAGGCCATAACCCAGCATTAACACCACGTTATGACCTGAAAAAAGCTAAAGAGCTAATGAAAGAAGCTGGGTACAGCGAAGGTTTCACCGTCACAATGATGGCGCCTAATAACCGTTATGTGAATGATGAAAAAATTGCTCAGGCAGTTGTTTCTATGTTGGCAAAAATCAAAATTAAAGTTGATTTGAAAACTATGCCAAAAGCTCAATACTGGCCTGCATTTGATGAGCGTGCGGCTGATATGATGATGATTGGTTGGCATTCAGATACTGAAGATACCAACAACTTCTTCGAGTTTTTATCAGCATGCGCCAATAAAGATACCGGTGCCGGGCAATACAACAGTGGTAACTACTGTAACCCTACGGTTGATGCCATGATGATCGAAGCAAATTCAACGACTGATCCTGAAAAGCGTGCCAGCATTATGCAGGCGATGGAAAAAACTGTGTATGACGATGCTGGGTTTGTCCCACTTCACTGGCAGAACCTAAGCTGGGGAGCACGTAAAGGTGTTGAAATTGCACCGATTGTTAACGGTATGAACTTCCCATATATCGGTGACCTTATTATCAAAGAGTAGACCTCTTTGAATTAAGCCTCGCGTTTTGTAATGCCTGGATACGCCATTATGTATTCAGGTGTTACACATAGCCTTTGGGGAGTATTGCTCCCCACCTAGAATAAAAAGCAGATAACCCCTGGCTTTGTGAATCACATCGCCAAACCCTAAGGCTGATAATCATGATTGCGTTTTTTGTAAAACGATTTTTTCAAGCGGTTGTAGTGATGTTTGTCATCAGCCTTATTAGCTTCTCTATTCAGGATAACTTAGGTGATCCTCTAAGAGAGCTAGTAGGGCAAGCAGTGTCAGAAGAGGAGCGTCAGGCATTACGTGAAGAGATGGGATTAAATGACCCGTTTCTTGTGCAATATGTGCGCTTTGCCAAAAAAGCAGTGCAGGGTGATCTTGGTGACTCCTATTTTTTCAAAAAACCTGCTTTTGAAGTTATTATGAAAAAATTGCCAGCAACATTGGAACTGGTGTTTGGCGCTACCATTATTATCATTCTTTTTTCAGTACCTATCGGTGTTTACTCCGCGATTAATCCTCAGAGTTGGTTTTCAAAAACCGTAATGGGATTAAGTATTGTCGGAATATCTATCCCCGTATTTTTGACGGCGATAGGGCTTATTTACCTATTCGCGATTGAGTTGAACTGGCTGCCTTCTTATGGCCGCGGAGAAACCTCTAATGTGATGGGCTTCTGGGAGACAGGCTTGCTGTCGGCAGATGGGTTGAAACATCTAATATTACCTAGCTTTACACTCGCATCTATTATGTTGCCGTTGTTTATTCGACTGATTCGGGCTGAAATGATGGAAGTACTGCAGTCTGAGTATGTGAAGTTCGCTTGGGCAAAAGGTATCTCCCCACGACGTATTTACTTTGTACACGCACTCAAAAATACCATGTTGCCAGTGATTACCGTGGGCGGTGTGCAGATAGGCACCATGGTGGCTTACACCATTTTGACAGAAACCGTTTTCCAATGGCCTGGTATGGGTTTTCTGTTTCTTGAAGCTGTGAATCGAGTCGATACGCCATTGATTGTGGCTTACCTGATTGTGGTGGGTGCAATCTTTGTTGTTACCAATACCTTAGTTGATCTGATCTATGGTTTGGTTAATCCGACAGTAAATCTGGCAGGTAAAAAATAATGTCTGAACCTACTCTAAATATGGAACAGCCCCCTACGGCTTTACAGCGTTTTAAAGCATCACACTTTTGGCATAGCTTTAAAATTGATCGTGTCGCACAACTTAGTTTTTTGATTTTTTTGACATATGCAGTGCTGGCTATATCGGCTTCATTTATCGCACCGTTTGATCCGTACGATGCATCACAAATTGATATTATGAACTCTGAAATCCCCCCTAGCTGGCAGGAGGAGGGTGAAGAAGGATTTCTATTGGGCACTGATGCACAAGGTCGCGATATGCTGTCGACGATCCTCTATGGCACGCGAGTATCTTTGATGATCGGTCTGTGTGCAGTGGCTTTACAGGCGCTGCTGGGTATCGTCATTGGTTTAACGGCGGGCTATATCGGTGGGCGAGTCGATAGCTTTTTGATGCGTATAGCGGATATTCAGTTGTCTTTCTCGACGCTAATGGTCGCTATTATTGTGTTGGCTGTGTTTCAAGCAACCTTTGGAACCGAACTGTATCAACAGCTTGCCATGATTATGTTGATTCTGGTGATTGGAATCGCTGAATGGCCACAATATGCACGTACTATTCGTGCCTCAGTGTTGGCTGAAAAAAAGAAAGAGTATGTTGATGCTGCTAGGGTTATGGGCTTTGGGCGATTAAGAATCATGTTCCGCCATATCTTACCTAATACGCTGTCACCCATTCTTGTTATCTCTACGGTACAGATCGCGAATGCGATTATATCTGAAGCGTCCTTGTCCTTTTTGGGGCTAGGTATGCCGGTTTCACAACCATCGCTTGGGTCACTGATTTCTAGTGGATTTGAGTATATTTTTTCTGGCGCATGGTGGATTACGGTTATACCTGGCGTTGTTCTTATCGTACTGGTCCTTGTGATGAATTTACTCGGTGACTGGATGCGCGATGTTCTTAACCCAAAACTGTATAAGGGGTAATGCATGCCTTTGTTAGAAGTTAACAACTTAGAAGTGTGCTTTGGCCTTCGCAGTGGCGCGGTTAAAGCATTACGAGATGTCAGTTTTACATTGGAACGCGGTGAGCGCCTTGGCGTTGTTGGTGAATCAGGTGCAGGTAAGTCAGTATTAGGTTTCTCGATTATTAATCTATTATCACGCCCCGGCCAGATTTCATCAGGGAGTGTTCATTTTGAAGGGAATGATCTGGCAAGCTTAGCGCCTGGTGAGCTGCGCTCGATTCGCGGTAATCGTATTTCGATGATTTTCCAAGACCCGATGATGACTTTGAATCCTGTGCTAACGATCGGCGTACAGATGGTGGAATGTCTATTGGCGCATCGCAAGATTTCTAAAGCAGATGCAAAACGTATTTCCTTGAAAAAATTGCAGCAAGTACAGATCCCATCGCCTGAGAAACGTTTGGATCAATATCCGCATGAGCTCTCTGGTGGTATGCGCCAGCGTATTGTTATTGCTATCGGCCTGCTACTTGACCCGGACATCATTATTGCAGATGAGCCAACAACGGCACTGGATGTGACCATTCAAGCTGAAATCATGGATTTAATGCTCAATCTTTGTGAACAAAATAATGTGGCATTGATCCTGATTACCCACGATTTAGGGGTTGTTTCACAGGTAACGCAGCGTATGTTGGTGATGTATGCAGGGCGTATTATTGAGCAAGGGCCGACTAAGGAGGTCATTAATGATGCTCAGCACCCGTATACCCAAGGGTTAATGAATGCCTTGCCGCAGATGGCAATTCCAGGCCAGAAACTGAATCAAATTAAAGGCACTATGCCGCCTTTACAGCGCATTCCTAAGGGTTGTTCGTTTAACCCGCGTTGTGAATATGTCATGGATGTATGTAAACAGAAACTGCCGTCTTTCACTGAGTCGGGTAACTGTCAGGTTGCTTGTCATATGGTGGCTGAATCAAAGCAAGATAAATTGCTGGTCAAAGAGGTGTAAGATGGCAGAGCAAAATAATTCACTGGTACAAGTGAGAGACTTGTATAAACGTTTTTCTATCTCCGGCGATTTGCTAGATCAGCTGCAGTTTAAAGGCGGAAAACTAACGCGCCATCAAGAGTATGTGCACGCCATTAATGGTGTATCTCTGGATGTGAAGAAGGGAGAGGCGCTGTGCGTGGTAGGTGAGTCTGGTTGTGGTAAATCAACCGTGGCTAGAACAGTGATGGGGTTATTAACTCCAACCGCTGGGCAAATCTCTTATCGTGGTGAGCGAATTGATAATTTGAGCGATAAGCAGATGCTGCCTTATCGTAAAAAAATGCAGATGATTTTTCAGAACCCCTATGCATCATTAAATCCACGTATGACCATTATGGAAACGTTGAAAGAACCCATTCGTTTTCATAACCCGTCGATGGCATCGGCGGAGGTAAACGACATAATAGCAGAGGTCATGTTGTCGGTAGGTGTTGATCCCAGTTGGGGGGAGCGCTACTCGCATGAGTTTTCTGGTGGGCAGAGGCAGCGTATTAGTATTGCGCGTGCACTAGCGGTTGATCCTGAGTTCATCGTGGCCGATGAGCCTATCTCAGCGCTAGATGTGTCAATTCAGGCGCAAGTGCTGAATTTAATGATGGATGCGCAAGAGCAGCGTAATTTGACTTACCTGTTTATTACACACGACCTTTCTGTTGTTGAACACTTTGGTACACGTGTCGCTGTTATGTACTTGGGTACCTTGTGCGAATTGGCGCCAACTAAGCAGCTGTTTTCTAGTCCTCGCCATCCTTATACACAGGCGCTGATGTCGGCTATTCCTCGTTTAGAAGATGATCGACCCGACTACATCAAGCTTAGCGGTGAAGTACCCACACCCGTTAACCTGCCTTCTGGTTGTGTGTTTCATGGCCGTTGCCCTCATGCTAACGAGCGTTGTAAGCAAGAGATCCCTGTGCTGACTCTTCTCGATGATGGTACTCAGGTTGCTTGTCACGGTGTTGAAGAGAATCGCCTGTAATTTAGATTGATAGCTTAGGTCTATGGCTTGGGTCTATAGTTTAGGCCTACAGCTTAGACGCAGTGATGTCTAAATTTATATAGCTACTTTTACATAGCGCTTTTTATATGGGTACTAGCATGCTTAAGATTAGCAGTCAGTTTGATGCTGGCAATATCGAGGTTGTTGAATCTTCCTCGGTACAAGATATTCAGTTAAAGATTCGTAAAGACCAAAGTTCAGATTTTTTTCAATGGTTCTACTTTCGTGTTCAAGGTGGTGCTGGCGAAGCACTGCGTATGCGTTTGCTTAATGCAGAGGATGCGGCTTACCCTGATGGTTGGGATAATTATAAGGCTGTTGCCTCTTATGACCGACAAGAGTGGTTTAGAGTACCGACATGCTATGAAAATGGAGAGTTGATTGTTGAGCATACGCCTGATCAAGGCAGCATTTATTATGCTTATTTTGCGCCGTATAGCTTTGAGCAACATCTGGACTTAGTTGCCTCTGTTCAGCAGTCTGAGCTATGTGAGGTTCAAGATGTTGGTAGCTCATTAGATGGCCGAGATATTAACCTCTTGCGTATTGCTTCTGATGAGGCGGATGTTGCAGGCAGAATTAATGTGTGGGTAACGGCGCGCCAGCATCCGGGAGAAACCATGGCAGAATGGTTTGTTGAAGGAATGTTAGAGCGCTTGCTTGATGAAGAAGATGCATTAGCTAGTTCGCTTTTAGAACGTTGCGTGTTTTGGATCGTACCTAATATGAACCCTGATGGTTCAGTCCGTGGGCATCTTCGTACCAATGCTGTTGGCACTAATCTTAATCGTGAATGGCAAACACCGACATTAGAAAAAAGTCCTGAAGTTTTATATGTTAGAGATCAGATGATAGCTAATGGTGTTGATCTGTTCCTTGATATCCATGGAGATGAAGCGTTACCGTGTAATTTCATTGCCGGGCAAGCGGGCGCGCCAGATGTTACCGATAAGATTCTGGCTGAAGAAGCGCAGTTTGAAGAAGACCTTCGCCGTGTTAATCCTGACTTTCAGCTGGAAAGAGGGTATGAACCCGGTAAATTTGGGCCAGAGACCCTAACCGTAGGTTCGTTTTGGGTGGGTGATCATTTTAAGTGCCCCGCAATGACCTTAGAGATGCCGTTTAAGGATCATGATGAACGTCCTGATCCTGTTTATGGTTGGTCGCCAGAGCGCTCCCGAAAACTTGGGGCGTCTATTCTGAATCCAATCAAAGATTGGTTGTCGACTCGCTAATTTTCAGTTTTGAGGCTTGTATGGAGCTTATAACATGCGGAGCATATAGCGTATGGAGTTGAGGTGGTTAGATGATTTTATCGCCTTGGCTGGTACTCGTCATTTCTCTCGAGCAGCGGAAGAGCGTAATGTTACTCAGCCTACGTTGAGTCGTCGCATTAAATTACTCGAAGATGAGATGGGGGTGACGCTGATTGACCGAAATACTCTGCCGTTGAGCTTAACCCCCGCCGGAGAGATTTTTCTTTCTGGGGCAGAGAACATGTCGCGCATCGCTCGTGATACAAAATCTCAATGTCGTGAGATACGTAAGCAAGTAGAAAGTCGTTTACGTTTTGCCACCACGCAAACACTTTACTTGTTGTTTTATAGGAACTGGTTGATGCCAGCTTCTGAGCGACATAATATTCCAATTGACTTAAATCTGAACTCAACATCGTGGGCTGCCAGCGACTTTGTTGCCGCGTTAACACAAGGGCAGTGCGACCTAGTGCTGTGTTATTGGCATCCCTTGATAAATTTCATACAAGAGCTTGAAGGCCCCGAGTTTGAATACTTAGTGGTATGCGATGAAGAGCTAGTTCCCGTTACGGCGTTAGGGGAAGATAACCAGCCTCTCTTTCAGCTTCCTGGGAGTCCTCGTAACCCTCTTCCTTATATTAGCTATCACGCGAGCTCATTCTTAAGGCCGTTGGTTGATCATTCCCTACTTAAAGTAGCTCAGCCCCCAGATCTGGTTACTATCAATGAAAATATGCACTCGGTAAGTGTGAAGGCCATGATTAAAGAGGGTTTTGGTGTAGGTTGGTTACCAAAGCGTTTGGTGAGCGAAAGCCTTACATATAACAGCCTTTCGCTGGCGGGGAATGAGCAATGGAATATTCCACTACAAATTCGTTTATACCGTTTGAAAGATAGCCACCGTGCAACGCTTGATCCTTTTTGGGAAAAAATGCGTGAAGAACTACAAACAGACGGACTCATAGAGGTGCAGACTTAATTATGGAAGCTCTATTTAGAGATCACCTAGCTATCCTTGTGCAACGCTGCGCTGCTTTGTTTGAGCAAGAGCAATTGGATGCCATGTTAATTCACTCCGGAAGTACTAAAAATTACTTTCTTGATGACTATGCACCGGCATTTAAGCCCAATCCACACTTTGTACAATGGATGCCGTTTCTAACAGAGCACCCAGAATGCTGGGTACTTATCAAGCCTGGCTGTAAACCGAGCTTATATATCTACTCGCCTGATGATTTTTGGCATATGACAGCGACAGAGCCCGCTGATTTTTGGAGTGAACTATTTGATGTTCACTTATACACAGATCAAGCAGCTCAGCTAAAACAGATCAGTATTAATGGTGATGTAGCATTGATATCTGAAAATAATATTGAGCTCTCGCATTTAAAACTGAAGCATAATCCAGAGTCGTTGATGCATGCTTTGCATTACCAGCGTGCAGAAAAAACGGCATGGGAGCAACGCTGCATTCGTGAAGCTAACCGCATTGCGATTAAAGGCCATCGCTTTACACGACGTGGGTTTTTTGAAGGCTTAAGTGAGTTTGAATTACATCAAGGTTACCTGAGTGCCACGACTCATCTTGAACGTGAATTGCCTTACAGCAATATTGTTGGCCTTAATGAGCATGCCGCTGTACTGCATTACCAGTATAAAGATCGTATTGCTCCTTCGCAGCACCATACTTTACTGGTGGATGCTGGGGCTGTATGCCATGGCTATGTAGCGGATATTACACGTACGGTAAGCCAAGGTAGTCAGGATTTTCAGGCCTTGTTGACTGCGATGGACCAAGCGCAACTAGCACTGGTTGAAACAATTAAACCGGGCACCTCTTTTATTACTCTTCATGAAGAGATGCACCAGAAATTGTTTTCTATATTGTCCAATGCAGGAATCATTGAGCGTGCAGCACTGCTCGATCCTTTAGATAAATTATCGATTACACGCACTTTTTACCCGCATGGGCTAGGGCATTTATTGGGAATACAGGTACATGATATTGGTGGTTGGCAGCAAGACAGCGAAGGGCTAATACAAGCGCCACCGGTGCAGCATCCATTTTTACGTTTAACACGTACGTTGACAGAAAATATGGTGGTTACTATTGAGCCAGGTTTGTATTTTATTCCGTTACTACTGGATCAATTGAAGTCTACACCACTTGCTCGCCATATTAACTGGGAGTTAGTGAACGAACTAACACCATGGGGAGGCATTCGTATTGAAGATAATGTGTGTGTTACCTCTACAGGTGTTCAGAACTATACTCGCGATGCACTTAATGGATTGAATTAGCAGACAATCTACAGAGCAGGACTTTTGTTGCTTGTTTAAAGCTGGTAATTTGTGGACAGTGTTTTTAAATAAGGCAAAAAGTCCTGATGAGTCATGATAATAACGATCTACAGGTGCCAAATTTAGGGCCTGCAGATCGAAGCCCCGCACCTCTTAACGTCGATCAATCTGGCAAGAAAGTACATTCTGAACACCCTGCTGCTGCCGGAAACAATAATGGCGGTTGGACGACGACATTAATTCTGGTGTTATTGACGGCTGCGTGCAGTGGTTTAGGTTATGTCGGGTTTGGTATACAGCAAGCGATGGTTCAGCAACAGCAATCATTAAATAGTGCATCGGATCGTATTAATGAACTCGAAAAGCTGCTCAATGTTGCTAATGATAGTGCCGTGCAGACAGGTGAAACTTTAGAGCAGAAACTAGTCGCGGTGAATCAAGATGCTATAGAAAAATATACCCACTACGATACTGAAATAGCTAAGTTATGGGATGTTGCTAATAAACGCAATAAAGCGAGTTTAGATGCATTAACGGCTGACCTGAAAAGCTTGTCCACTCGTGTTGATAAGTCAGAGAAGTCTGGTAGTAAATTAACTAAAAGCCAGGCAGAGCAAGCAAAACAAGTCAGCGGTCTTGCTAAAGAGATTGCTCAAGCTAGCTTGTTAACGACGAAAGTGACGGCTGTTGATAAGCAGTTAAATGAGTTAGTAAAAATAAATGGCCAATTATCTAAAGACCAAGAGTCAGTAGGTAAAGAACAAACAAAATTAAGTGCCAGCACTGCTCAAACTCTTGCCGCATCAAAGAAGAATCTTGTCTCGCTGAAGCAGAGCCTGGCAACGTTACAGACACACATTGCTATTGTTGAAGAAACATTAGGTGACGAGCAATCACGCCAACTATCCTCTCTTAAAAAGCTAACCAGTCGATTAAGTACGCTAGAAAAACGACCTCGCAGCTCTGCAGGAAATGTTGCATCGAGGGTGCGCGTAAATGAGCAGGCAATTAGCGCCATTGATGGCACGCGTCGTCAAATGAACAGAGATATGATGTCGTTACAGCGAAAAGTAAACGCGTTGAGTGTGCGTATTAATAAGCTTTAAAGGCTTGTATGTTTTAAAGCGAATTTAATGTTCTTTTTATGAAAACAGCTTGGTTAGGAAGTTCTCTATGTTGAAAGTATATGGCAGTGCGTTATCTCGGGCGGGCATGGTTATGGTCACACTTGAGACGCTAGGGTTAGAGTATGAGCTTATTAACATAGGTACACGTAGTGAGGCTTCCCAGTCACCTGAGTATCGACAGATAAACCCAACAGGTAAGGTGCCTACCTTGCAGGATGGGGACTTTGTCTTATTCGAGACACAGGCTATCTTGTATTACTTAGTCAGGAAGCATGGCAAAGGGCGTTTATGGGCTGACTCGCCAGAAGCTGAAGCAAATATTTTGCGTTGGTCATTGTTTATCAGCAATCAATTGGAAGCTTCGGCACTGGATATGCTGTTGCAGTTCAAAGGTGTACTACAGGATTCTAGTGGGCTTGATAAAGCGAATGCCACTTTAGAGCGCTTCTTGCCTGTTTTAGAAGAGCAGCTTGTAGGGAAAGACTATTTAGTCGGGAATAAAACCATCGCTGATATTCATGGGGCTATGGTCCTTAGTTGGCCAAAGCTTGCTGGCTTTGATTATGCTCCTTACCCTAATGTTGCGGCTTGGATTCGCAGGATTCTTTCATCACCTGAAAATAAAAAAGTAGCTACTGCTGCAAAAACTTAAACACGAATATGAATGAGTCGTTTTAGCGATAACTCTAAATGAGAGTTGTCGCAATGGCGCTTAATAACCGTTCTAAAACATAGCGCTTATTTAGAGTGTAAAAAATTTGCGCAATCTAGAGTAGCAAGGCAAAATACTCGCTCTTAAAATAGCAAAGGTTGTAAACACGAACCGATGAGGATTCGAACGTTTTTTGCCCTACGGCTGCATGACTCCGTTGTAAGGCAGTTGGCTGATCATGCCGATGGCTTGTGTGAATATGACCGCAAGCTCGAAGTGGACTGGGTTGATTCTGACCAATACCATTTAACCCTTTGCTTTCTTGGTGACACGGCTCTTGATCAAGTTGAATTGCTTGAACAACTAGCAAAGCAACAATTGAAAGATGAGCTGTCATTCCAAGTTTGTTTAGAAAAAGTTAATTATTACGAAATTAGTAAAAAACTATCATTAATAGCGGCACTGCCTTCAGAGAATAAAGCGTTACGTTCTTTGCAACAAAGTGTGGCTAACATGGTTAAAGAAGCCGGCATAAAGAGTGATTTGGCTGATTTCAAACCGCATATCACATTAGGGAAGCTGCCTAACCAAAATAAGCTTAAACACCCTAAACAGTGGCCAGAGTTAAACTTATACAGCTTAGCTGACTCAGTGGTTTTACTGCAGAGTAAGCCCGGTGAACACGGTTCTGTTTATACGCCATTGTTTGAAATCGACCTGCAAGACCTTGCCTAACGCTTATGTAAATCAAATGTTAGGTAAGAAGCTCAATAACCCTCAAGCATGAAAACGAGTAAGTATTAAGTATGCGAAGCCCAGAATTATTGTCTCCTGCGGGGACATTAAAAAACATGAAATATGCATTTGCCTATGGCGCAGATGCTGTTTATGCCGGACAGCCTCGATATAGTCTGCGGGTGCGTAATAACGACTTTACTATGGCGAATCTTGCAGAGGGTATTGATTACGCTCATCAGCTAAATAAAAAGTTTTTTCTGGCCAGTAATATCTTGCCACATAACAGCAAGTTGACGACTTATATCGATGACCTTCGCCCAGTTATTGCGATGGGGCCCGATGCAATTATTATGTCGGACCCAGGTTTAATCATGCTGGTGAAAGAAAACTTCCCAGATATACCTATTCACTTGTCAGTACAAGCGAACACGATGAACTGGGCTGCCGTTAAATTCTGGCATCAGGCAGGTATTGAGCGAGTTATATTGTCACGTGAGTTGTCGTTAGACGAAATTGCTGAGATTCGTCAGCGTTGTCCAGAAATGGAAATCGAAGTTTTCGTCCACGGCGCTTTGTGTATCGCTTATTCTGGCCGTTGCTTGCTTTCTGGCTATATTAATAAGCGCGATCCTAATCAGGGTACTTGCACTAATACATGCCGTTGGAAGTACGATGCACACGAGGCTAAACAGGATGATTCGGGTGATATCATTCCAGTGCAGTCTTTTGATCCTGCACAAGAAAAAAATGCGCCAGCTTTAGGTGAAGGTGAGCATACCGATAAGATTTTCCTGCTTCAGGAAGAGACTCGCCCGGGTGAATATATGCCAGCTTTTGAAGATGAGCACGGTACATATATTATGAACTCAAAAGACCTGCGCGCTATTCAGCACGTACATAAATTAGCAGAGATGGGCGTAGACTCGCTAAAAATTGAAGGGCGTACTAAGTCGCACTATTATGCAGCACGCACCGCGCAAACTTATCGTAAGGCGATTGATGATGCTGTCGCTGGGCGACCGTTTGATATGGGTCTAATGGATGAGTTGGAAAACTTAGCAAGCCGTGGTTTTACGGAAGGCTTTTATCGTCGTCATGTTCATGATGAATATCAAAATTATGAAACTGGGCACTCTATCGGCGTGCATCAGCAGTTTGTTGGTGAAGTTTCGAACTACGATGCAGAAGCGGGCATGATGACCATTGAAGTGAAAAACCACTTTAAGAAAGGTGATACGCTTGAGCTGATGACACCAACAGGTAACCGAAAATTCACATTGGATACCATGATCAACAAACGTGGTGAATCTGTGGATGTTGCGCCAGGCTCTGGTCATGTCATGCAGATACCCATGGATTTCGAAGCGGGTATTGATATGAGCTATGCTTTATTGATGCGCGATTTGCCTAATGCACCAGGTGCAGCGTAAGCGCTAACAACCACTGATCTATTAAAAGGTGCTCAAGGGCGCCTTTTTTAACGGCTTATGAATCATATTAGAAAAGATAAATATAAATTCAGCCAGGCACTAAGGCCTTTTTCATTTGCTGTAGCATTAATTGCTTGTGGTGCAGGTGTGTCACTTGCGTGGGCTGATGGCGCGCAGAGCTTATTCAGCACCTTATTAGTGCTATTGGGTGGGGTTTTGTTGCAAGCTGGCGTTAACTTGATTAATGACTATTCGGATATCAGTGACCACTATAATTTGGGCATTGATCAGGTAGCGGCGATACAACAAAATTTTCGAATAGGCTTGTGCTGCTTTGGGTTAGCGACCTTGATTGGCTTATGGTTTGTTTACCAGATAGGTTTGGATTTCTTATATTTATGCCTCGTTGGCTTAGTGGGCGCTCTGGGCTACACATTACGACCCGTTAACTATAAAAGTAGAGGGCTGGGAGTCGTCTTGGTGTTTTGGTTGATGGGAGTATTAATGGTGGTTGGCAGCTATCTAGCTGTTATGGGGCAATGGAGCTCTTCCATTATTCTTTTCAGTATTCCTATTAGCTTGTTGGTGTCTCTATTGTTGCTCAGCAATGAGCTAAGAGATTTCGAGGCCGATAAACAAGCTAACATACAAACATTGGTTGTGCGTATTGGTTACTCAGCAGGTAGCATCATTTACAAGGTGATCATTGCTTGTGTGGCGTTAAGCGTAGTATTGCTAGCGTGGTGGTTTGATCATGCTTGGTTATTATCTGGGCTAATGGCATTCATTTTTTTACCGAGGCTACTTGTCTTACTTAAAGCCAATGCCCCAGAGAGAGTGGCATTGACTAAGGGGAGTGGGCGCTTTTTGATGGCCTTTGGCGTGCTTTATAATATCTCTTTGCTCTTTGTTGCTTTTCCGCTGGTTTGAATCAACATATGAACGGTGGTTGTAGCAATGGCTTCTAGGTCTTCGCGATTTACATAGATACCATCGTTAAATAGCCGACATAGTCCGTGCAATGCGGCCCAGCTGGCTTGTGCTATACGAAGCGTTGGCTCTTCCTGATTAAATAAATTCTTTTCTTTGAGTTCTTCGATCCATTCTACCCAAATTCTAAAGCTGCTTTTTGAGATCACCTTTAGTGATTCAGTGGGTGTGCCTGTTTTCCATATTTCACGACCGAACATGAGATCGTAAGTTTCTGGCTGCTCATTGGCAAAGCGAATATAGGCGAGTACGTATTGCTCAAATAGAGCCGCAGGTAGCAACGTTGGGTATTGGGCAGGTATTTTCTTTACCGCTTGATCTTGCTGTAAAAAACCTTGTTCAGCGATAGCGCATAGCAGTTCGTTTTTATCTTTAAAATGATGATAAGGGGCGGTTCTAGAGACGCCGACTTGGTCTGCAAGCTTTCGTATAGAAAGGGATTCAACGCCACCTTCACGAATAATCGCCGTAGCTGTGTCTAGTAGAGTTTTGCGCAGGTCACCGTGGTGGTAAGTCTTTTTATCTTTAGTCATGGGGCGAAATTTATCAAGCTATCTTGACACTGTCAAAATAGAATATTATCTTGACGGTGTCTAGATTAATAAAATGATAATAAGATAAGGGAATTCAGATGAGCTACCAAACCTTTGATCTGGTGGTAAATGATAAAATTGCACACCTGCAGTTGAATCGACCAGAGGCATATAACTCCATGAGTCGGGAGTTTTGGCGCGAGTTTCCAGAGGCTATAAGAGCTCTGGATATAACGGCAGAAGCACGTGTATTGGTGATTTCTTCAACGGGTAAGCATTTTTGTGCAGGAATGGATCTAGAAGTTTTTACTCAACCAGATCCTGACATGTTTCAAGGAGAAGCGGGGCGACGCGCAGAAGCGATGCGCCGTTTAGTGCAGCAATTACAAGCCTGCTTTTCTGTGCTGGAAGATGTACGTATGCCAGTGCTCACAGCCATACAAGGCGGTTGCATAGGTGGTGCCTTAGATCTGGTGTGTGCGAGTGATATGCGTTATTGCACCAAAGATGCCTTCTTCACGGTAAAAGAGACTGAGCTGGGGATGACAGCCGATTTAGGCACGTTACAACGTTTGCCGCAGCTCGTTGCTCCGGGTTTAGCGCGTGAGCTTGCCTATACAGGCCGGAAAATGTTGGCAGAAGAAGCGGTTACCTCAGGCTTTGTAAATGAAGTGTTTGACGATCAAGACCAAATGCTCAGTGGTGTTAAGAAAATAGCTGAGTTGATTTCACAAAGGTCACCGTTAGCGGTCACCGGTTGTAAGCAGATGATCAATTATGCGCGTGATCACAGCACGGCTGATAGTCTGAGCTATATGGCGACGTGGCAGGCCGGTATGTTTCAGCCCGCGGATATGATGCAAACATTTGCGGCGAAGATGTCAGGTAAACAACCTGATTTTGAAGGGCTAAGACCCATAAAATCTGCCTTCACAGAGTAAGAAAACAAAAATAAAATGACAGAATCTACAGAGAGAGCCGACATGAGCCATTCACACTATCCGAATTTGTTAGCACCGCTGGACCTAGGGTTTACCACATTAAAGAACCGCGTATTGATGGGGTCTATGCACTTAGGGCTGGAAGAAGCGCCCAATGGTTTTGAGCGTATGGCTGCATTTTATGCAGAGCGTGCGCGTGGTGGGGTAGCCATGATAGTGACAGGAGGCATCGGCCCTAATTCTGAAGGTGCTGTGCATTCAGCTGCCGCGTTAATGGCGACGCCAGAAGATGTCGCGCATCACCGTACTGTGACGGATGCCGTGCATGCAGAAGATAGCAAAATTTGTATGCAAATCCTGCACACCGGGCGTTATGCCTACAACCCTAAGCTGGTGGCCCCATCGGCTGTACAAGCGCCGATTAATCCGTTTCCGCCGAATCCGCTGACGCAAGATGAGATCGAACAACAAATCCAGGATTTTGTGAACTGTGCCTCGCTCGCTAAAGAGGCGGGCTATGATGGTGTCGAGATCATGGGCTCAGAAGGTTACCTGCTTAACCAATTTATTGTGACGCGTACTAATAAACGTGATGACGAATGGGGCGGTGAATATGAGCAGCGCATTCGCTTTCCGGTAGAGGTTGTTCGCCGTGTACGTGAAGCAGTAGGGACAGATTTTATTATTATTTACCGCTTATCTATGCTCGACCTAGTTGAAGGCGGAAGCTCGCAAGAAGAAGTGGTGCAGTTGGGTAAAGCGATAGAAAAAGCCGGTGTCACTATCATCAATACAGGTGTTGGTTGGCATGAAGCGCGCATCCCGACGATTGCCACTAAGGTGCCGCGAGCAGCGTTTACTTGGGTCACGGCTGAAATACGTAAAGCCTTGTCAGTCCCTGTGATTACCTCTAACCGTATTAATACACCCGATGTAGCTGAAGATGTGTTGGCTCGTGGTGATGCCGATATGGTCTCGATGGCACGGCCGTTCTTGGCTGACCCCGAGTTTGTACTAAAATCAGCTGAAAACCGTGCAGATGAAATCAATACCTGTATTGGTTGTAACCAAGCCTGTTTAGACCATATTTTTGTAGGCAAGCTAACAAGCTGTTTGGTTAACCCGCGAGCGTGCCACGAAACAGAATTAGTGATCGAGATGGCTGCCCAGAGTAAAAAGGTAGCCGTTGTCGGCGCGGGCCCAGCAGGTTTAGCATTTGCTACCACTGCCGCTAAAAGAGGCCACCAAGTCACATTGTTTGATGCAGCCTGTGAAGTGGGCGGGCAATTCAATATTGCTAAGCGAATTCCGGGTAAAGAAGAGTTTTACGAAACCATCCGTTACTTTGCTAAGCAGATAGAACTGAGCGGTGTGAATTTACAGCTAAACACACGCGTGACAGCTGGGATGCTCGATAATAGCGACTTTGATGAAGTCGTTATTGCAACCGGTATTACACCGCGCTTACCCGAGATTGACGGCATCACTCACCCCAAAGTGCTGAACTATTTAGATGTAATGAATGGCAAAGATGTCGGCCATAAAGTCGCTGTGATTGGTGCCGGTGGTATCGGCTTTGATATCAGTGAAGCCTTGGTGCATCAAGGTGTAGCGACCAGCCAGAATATCCCTGCTTTTATGAAGCAGTGGGGTGTAGATATGAGCATGTCTGCACGTGGTGGCGTGGAGCAGGTCGAGCAAAACTTTGCACCGGCCGCACGTGAAGTCACTTTATTGCAGCGTAAAAAGACCAAAGTAGGCGCAGGCCTAGGGAAAACCACCGGTTGGATTCACCGTGCAGATTTGGTGAACAAAGGCGTGAAAATGCTCAACAACTGCGAATACCAAAAAGTTGACGATCAAGGCCTCCACATATTAGTGAAAGGTGAGGCGCAACTGCTGGCTGTGGATAACGTTATTATCTGTGCAGGCCAAGATCCATGCCGTGAGCTGGCAGACCAGATTAAAACCAAAGCTGTTCATTTGATTGGTGGTGCTGATGTCGCAGCTGAACTGGACGCAAAGCGTGCCATTGATCAAGGAACAAGATTAGCGGCTAAAATGTAGAAATCGATATCCGCTATTACGAAACAAAAAAATGCCGTTTCATTAATGTGAAGCGGCTTTTATTGTGAGCTAACTTTCCTGTTGATAAGTAAGCTCTATTTTATGTGCGTCTATACAGTATATTTTTATTTTCTCAGGTTACGTGCGCGTTTTGCCACAAATGGATTGCCCATTGTGCACGGTTTGTTCTGGTATTTGATTAGAAAGTTATGCATTATCAAGTAGATAAGGAAAAGCGCAGTAAAATACCGTGCCAATCTGAGCGATTAAAACGCGCATGCTTATTTTCAACGGAGGAAAATAACAGATGCAGTCAAAAAATCTATATTTATCAATCCTCTTCAAATCAATGCACTCTTAGCAGTCTGCGCGTAAACGCGCATGCGCAGTATTAAAATGTTACATGCACAACTACGTAGGAAGTTATGAAGAAATTTTTTAAATATTTAGGGTTCGGGGTTTTAAGTGTTGTTGTATTCTTTGTCGCTATCATTGTTATTACAAGCGTCGGTGGCATCGATAAAGAGGAGACATTCCCGCCATATATCGAGGAGGCTATCCCAAAGCTTACAACCTGGGAAATCGAGCAATACAAATTACTAATGTCTAAAGAAGGCATGGAGGCAGCTACGCCAGAACAATGGCAGTTATACCTTAATATGTTTAAAAAGCTTGGTACTCTTCAAAAAGTGGGTACGCCCGAACTTCAAAATTCTAGAGTAGCTTCAATGACATCATCAGGTACAACAACATATGCGACATATTTGGTTCCGCTTACCTTTGATACCGGTGAAGCCCATGTTCAACTTGGATTACAACACAATAGCGAAACAATAGAGATAAATAATGTTCGTTTTCTATCAGATTTATTGCTCAAGTAAAGCATGTAACAAAGCCATCAAATCGACCGCTTTACGCTGCGCTTCAAGCGGCAATTTATGGCGGCGTTAGCAGTCAAGGAGTCTCATGTCGGAGCAGAGTAATAAAAATAATGGATTTGTTCGCACACTAATTGTGCTTTTTTGCTTGATGTTAGTTGCAATGGTTTTTTACAACTACTTTTGTGTTGCACCTAAAGGTGAGATAAATACTGGAATAATTAGCCTAATTTCTATTTTATTGGTATTAGTACTTTCAGAGTCTTTTGATAACTTTTCGATTGGAAAGCTAATATCCGTAACTAGAGAAGTTAAGAAAAAAGAGGGAGCGGTAAAAGAGCTAGAACAAAAAAATACTGCCTTATTAAATCAACTAATCACAATATCTAACAGTCAAAAACAGGAACAAAACCATACTAACGTTTATGGTGATTATCATGAAACACCACAGCAACAAAAAGCGAACAACCAGAAAACGGAGTTAAGAGAAAACGAGGATGAAGTTAAAAAGTTACTGGATAGAATCGGAGATTCTATCGTAATTAATGAATATGAAGATCATATAAAAAGAGATTTAGAAGCTCGAGATCTTGATTGTGATAGTGATACTGCCAAAATTTTGATTAAGCACCTTGCAGGTACTCAAATATCGCTTAATTTTGAGGCTTTAAACCAAGATATTTTCACAAGCCAAATCGAATTACTTCGTATACTAAATGATGCAATACCTGATGGTAAACCTCCTGCTTTCGTAGATGAGTTCGCACAAAATATAATTATAAAAAATTCTGATGTATTGAAAGAATGGACACCAGAAAGCTATTTAGAATATTTATACGCAAAGCAACTCATTGTTAATGAAGAAAATAATATTCGAATTACAAATATAGGCGTAGAGTACTTGTCGTGGTTAGTAAAGAGTGGTCGTAGTCGAAGCAATAGCTTATAAAACTGCTAACACATATGAGCCTTCTCAAGTAAATAGGCCAAAGTAACTCTTATCGGCCGCGTCAGCGGCCAATTATAAAACCATTAGCAAGACCGTTTACTTCATCTGTCTTTGTCGGCTGTTAAGTGTACTTACAGCAAACATACCACTAGCACTTATTCGGGCGCGTAGAGGCTCTCTTATTGCGATGTTATAGGGTTCGATCAACTGATAGACTGCTTCTGGATTGGCGAGTACTTCTTTATGGAGCAGTGTATTAGCATCTTGATCGATGATACCGGCGTAAAGAGAGCGGGCATGAAAATCGATTCCGCAATAAGTATCAAGTCAAAGCACACGAACGCAGTAAGCTGCACCGGTGTTTGAGACGTCAGCTGTATTTCCAAAATTGTTTTTGTAGTGATACTCTAGTGATACTATTTTGTGTGGGGTTTTTATGAGAGTAGAATTAGTAACAACATTGAAGCGTCAAGCAACGAAAATCTTATCTGAGCTTCATTCTTCTAAAGAGCCTGTATTAATTACCGAGCATGGACAACCCTCTGCATACCTTGTCGATGTTGATGATTTCGAATTTATGCAAAAACGTATGCAAATTCTTGAGGCTTTAGCTAAAGGCGAACAGGCAATTAGCCGAGGGGAAACCACATCAAATATTGAAGCTAAAGAAAAAATGAATAAATGGCTGAAATAATTTGGACGAATCCTGCTCTGGGTGATCTAAACGATATAGCTGAATACATTGCTCTGAGTAATCTTCTGTCAGCTAAAAAATTGGTAACAAAAATCTTTGATAAAACTGATCGTCTTGAGGCGTTTCCGGAATCAGGAAAGAAGCCAATTGAGTTAAGTAATCTAAATTACCGAGAAGTCGTCGTGAATCCTTGTCGTATATTTTACAAAATAGACAACGATAAGGTTTATATTTTGCATGTTATGAGGCAAGAACGTGACTTGCGAAAGCTCTTGTTGTTAACGTAACAAACAGCTCACAAGCTGCTTAAGCGGAATATAACAGTTCTATCGCTTTGCGATTACATCCAACTAATAAAAGTGAGCCCAATAACTCAGGCCCACTTTAGGTAAATGCTTAATGCGGAGTATGAGTTCTGATGAATTTTTATCACGCAGGTTCTAAATGTTAGTCCCCGTATGCCTCTCCCTCTCTGCGTGGGTCGGCTGCTCCTGTAAGTTTATTATCTTTCAATAAAATAGCGTGAATGCCCGAGTTTAAGTCCCGTACATTAACTTTATAGCCCATCGTTTCTAGTGGTGTTTTGAACTGCTCGGCACTGGTGCCTTTTTCTAGGTCGTAGGTGCCAAAGCGGTTTACAAGGTGGGGTAGGTTGATGGCTTCTTGAATCGGCATATCCCAATCAAAGTGGGCTATTAAGGTGTTAGCCACGTAACCGATAATGCGTGAGCCACCGGGTGAGCCGATAGCCATATAGGGTGCGTTATCTTTCATCACAATGCTGGGCGACATAGATGAGCGTGGGCGCTTGCCGGGTTCTAGGCGGTTGGCGATTGGGTAGCCATTTTTATGTGAAGCAAATGAGAAGTCAGTTAACTCGTTGTTGAGTAAAAAACCGTTACTCATTAAGCGTGAGCCAAAGCCGTTTTCGATAGTGGTTGTCATTGAGACAATATTGCCCTCTTTATCCGCTATTACAAAGTGGCTGGTTGATGGAAGCTCAATTGACTCGTCATCTGCAAGTGCAACTTTTTGCATGCTCCTCCATGCAGGTTCTCCTGCTGTTACTTGTTCTTTGCTAAGGGCCGTTCCTAGTGTTATCAGTTTGGCGCGTTCTGCTAAGTAGCTTGGATCAAGCAGCCCTTGGGGCATCGGCACATAATCACTATCAGCCATGTAGCGTCCTCGATCAGCAAAGGCTAAACGTGATGCGTCGCCGATTACTTGCCAAGATTGTGGGCTGTCTTTTCCTAAGCTTCTTAAATCAAAGTTACTTGAGATGCCAAGAATTTGCCCAACGGTTAGGGCGCCTGAGCTTGGTGGCCCCATGCCACATACATCATATTGATGATAAGGCGCACAGGTAGCAGGGCGCTCTTTTACTTGGTAGGCCGCAAAATCACGGGCGGATAAAACGCCGGGGTTGCCATCTGCTGAACGTACTCTAGAGACAATATCCTGCGCTATTTTTCCATTGTAGAAAGCATCGGCGCCATTACCAGCTAATGTTGTTAGCGTGTCAGCATATTTTTGGTTTTTGAGGCGTTGCCCTGCAGAGAGCGGCGAGCCATCTTCATTGAAAAAATATGCCTTAGTATCTGGATAGCGGCTTAGGCGCTCAGCGTCAGCGGCAATTGAGCTCGCTAAACGTGGTGAAACAATAAAGCCCTGCTGTGCTTGGCTAATGGCAGGTTTTAGTAAAGACTCCCATGATTGTTTCCCGTAGCGTTTATGGACGCTTTCTAATAGCTTTACGGTACCGGGCGTACCTACAGAGCGCCCGCCAACTACCGCATCATAAAACTTCATGGTGCTGCCGTCAGCGTTTTGGAATAGCTCAGGTGTTGCTGCTAGCGGTGCTGTTTCACGCCCATCAAAGGTAGTGACCTGCTTCGTTTTAGCGTCGTAATAAACGAGAAATGCACCACCACCGAGCCCTGATGATTGTGGCTCAACAAGGCCAAGCATGACTTGCACGGCGACCAGCGCATCAGCAGCGGAACCTCCTGCTTTTAGTACCTCATAACCAGCCTTTGCCGCCAGTGGGTTTGCTGCAGCAACCATATAGTCTTTAGCGGATACGCTAGTTTTGGTGCTAGTGCCACTTGCAACTTCCGGAGCCACGGAGTCCGCCACTTGAGAGGTGGCCAGGGCAGGTGTTGAGACAAGCGCCGCACTGATTAAAATAGCGAGAGTGTTATGTTTTAACATTGTCAGCATCCTTTAATTTTTTATTGTTAGAGCCGTTGTTCAGTCTATGCATCAGTGTATAAAGTGAAGTGCGCATTGGTGCACTTTCCTGTGCCATTATTACCTCCTTTTGTGCCATAAATTTTGATTCTTTTATTTGATGTGCGAAAGAGGCAAGGCCGTTCTATTTAATACCTGGCGCATCACAAAGCTCGTTCGGATACTCGAGACGCCTTCTATTTGGTTGAGCTCTTTCAATAAAAACTTTTCGTAATAAGACATATCGGGCATGACTACTTTTAACAGGTAGTCGGCATCGCTGCCAGTGATCAATGAGCACTCTAATACTTCGTTATAAGTTGAAATGCTCCGCTCGAAGTTATCCAGTGTTTTAGGTAGCTGTTTTTCAAGGCTTACATGGATAAAGATGGTTAAGGGTAATCCCAGCTCACTTTGGTTAAGAAGTGTGACTTGCTTGTCGATAATACCGGCATCTTCTAGTTGTCGAACTCGCCTAGAGCAAGGGGAGGGAGATAGCCCAACTTTGTCTGCCAACTCAAGATTACTGATATTGCCGTCACGTTGAATTTCATCAAGAATTTTGCGGTCAATTCGGTCTAATTTTTTAATTGGCATAATTAATCAAATTTTGTCTATTTTTTAGATTTGTGTGCCAATTTAAGTGTTATGTGGGTCGAATAAGACCAGATTGGCTACGCTATGATAGCTATTCTAACCACTTAGTTTTTTTAGAATCAAGCGTGTCTAAGTGGAGATTATGATGAACAATAATAAGAGCCTGTCTTTTTCAACCCGTGCAATCCATTCCGGTTACGATGCGTCTGAAAATGAAGGCGCATTAAATCCGCCTGTTTATATGACATCCACCTTCTGCTTTGACAATGTAGAACAAGGCGCAGCACGCTTTGCTGGTGAAGAGCAGGGGCATTTTTATAGCCGTATTTCTAACCCGACGCAGGCACTACTAGAGACGCGTTTAGCTGATTTGGAGGATGGCGAAGCCGCTTTAGCTACCGCCTCAGGTATGGGGGCGATTACCGCCGCCTTATGGACACTGGTTGCGCCGGGAGACAGAGTCATAGCCGATAAAACCCTGTATGGCTGCACCTTTGCTTATCTTCAGCATGGCTTACGCAAGTTTGGTGTCGATGTTGAGTTTATTGATTGTACCGATATTGAAGCAGTCGCTTCAGCCTTAACTGAAAACACTAAGGTTGTGTATTTTGAAAGCCCAGTGAACCCGAATATGCGTGTGATGGATATCACAGCGATTAGCCAGTTAGTACATGACTATGACCCTAGTATCAAAGTGATGGTTGATAATACTTATTGTACGCCGGCGTTACAGCGGCCTCTTAACTTAGGTGCGGATTTGGTAGTGCATTCAGCGACTAAATACTTGGGTGGTCACGGTGATTTGATAGCAGGGGCTGTGATTGGTAAGCAGTCGGTTATTGATCAGATTCGTATTTTTGGATTAAAAGATATGACGGGTGCAGTGATTGCACCATTAACGGCGTTTTTGATTCTCCGCGGATTAAAAACACTCGAACTGCGCATGGAACGCCATTGCAATAGTGCACAAGAAATAGCAACACGCTTGCAACAGCATAATACGGTTGAGAGTGTTTATTATCCTGGGCTTGTGGATAATCCTTATCATGCGCTAGCTAAAGCTCAGATGACACGCAACGGTGGCATGATAGCAATGGAGCTAAAAGGGGGCTTTGCTTCGGGTGTGCAGTTTATGAATGAGCTTAAAATGATCAAAAGAGCAGTGAGCTTGGGTGATGCTGAAACACTATGCCAGCACCCTGCGAGCATGACTCACGCGACTTACACCCCAGAAGAAAGGGCTAAATACGGCATTAGTGAAGGTCTTGTTAGAATCTCTGTTGGTTTAGAAGATATCGAAGATATCTATGCCGATATAGCACAAGCATTACAGCGTGTCTGATCTGTTTTACGTGGCCTTAGGGCCACGTTCTATCTTGTTCTTTAGGCAGGCTTGATCCCGTACTTTTTTAACTTTAACGCTATGGTGTTGTGAGATACCTGTAAGCGTTGCGCGAGCTTTCGCGAAGAGGGGTATTGTGGGTACAGCTCACTCAGTAAGGATTTTTCAAAGTTTTCTTGGGCCGCTTCCCAACTTCCAAATGTACCTAGGCTTCCGTTATCTGAGTTCTGTATTAGTTTTGAATCTACTAAGATGTCATGATCTTCAAGCATGTCGTCGTCTGACATAGCGACTGCTCTAAATAAGACGTTCTGTAGCTCTCGAATATTACCTGGCCAGTGGTAGCTCATTAATAGATCTAAACCGCTTTCACCAATGTGAGGTGGCGTTCTATCAGTTTGCTCAGCAGCACGCATAATGAAGTGCTTACTGAGAGCTGGGATATCAGCTCGGCGATTACGCAGTGGTGGCACTTGGAGGTTTAACACATTGAGTCGATAGAATAGATCTTCACGGAAAGTGTTGTCATCAGCCATGCTTAGTAAATCTCTATGCGTTGCACTGATGATACGGACATTTACCGAGATCTCCTTCTCTCCGCCAATACGCCTAAAAGAATACTCCTGCAAAAAGCGAAGTAGTTTAGCTTGCAGATAAGCAGACATTTCGCCTATTTCATCAAGAAATACAGAGCCGCCATCGGCAATTTCAAAAAGGCCGGGTTTTCCGTTTTTATTGGCCCCTGAAAAGGCCCCTGGCGCGTATCCGAATAACTCACTTTCGAGCAAATTTTCAGGTAGTGCCGCACAGTTTATCGCCATAAAAGGCGCATCTTTACGTGTGCCTTTCTCATGCAGCATGTGAGCTAGTAGCTCTTTCCCCGTCCCTGTTTCCCCTTGAATGAGCACTGGCATATCTAAGCGAGAAAAGCGCTGTGTGTTTTTGATGAGTGTTTGGGTTGCTTCAGAGCTGCCAATGAGTGAAGTAATGCTGTCACTAGGTGTGTGGCTAACAGCAGATATTTGCTGCCCAATACGGCGTAAGCTTTGCAAAAGCAGTACGGCACCAGAGACTTGAGTTTCACTTTGGTTATAAGAGAAAACAGGCGTGATATCGACGATAAATGCATGTCCTCCCACGTTGATATCCAGTGTTTTAGCTGTGCTTGATAAAATGGAGGAGAGGGGCCTGTCAATAAATTCGGCTAGTGACACTCCTTGTAATGAAGCCTTATCCATTTTGAGTAGGACTGCAGCTGCGGTGTTAGCTAATAAAATGCGGCCTTCAATATCGATATCTAAAATAGGGTCTTGCAGCTTAGATAACACCGCATCTAAGTGTTGGCTACGTCGCTCGCCTGGTAGTAGGTCTACTTCAACTATTTCAGTAATGCCTTCTATATTTTGTAAGCACTTTTTTAATTCATCAAGGGTGGCGTTATCGTCCAGCTCAACAAAGGTGTGATGTAAGTGCATCTCGACGGTTGCAAGGTTCCAATTTTGCTGAGAAAACACGGCGAGTATCTCTTGCGTGATGCCTATTCTGTCTTTTGATCGTATATCGAATCGCATCGGGCTTTATCCGTATTATTTTTATTACAGTGTAATTTTATTATTACATTAATTCTACTTCTTTGTTTTTGTTAGATATTAATGAATTTCAAATACACTTTGTGAGTGTTTTTGTAATAAAAATGTGACAGTTTTTCTAAATAAATAATGCGTTTATTTGCTTAACTTATTGATATTAAAGATATTTAAATAGTTGGTTTGGTCCTTGCTATTACCCCTCTATAAGAAAACATATAACAGGGCGTAAGAATGACAAAAGTTCAAGGATCTACTGTATCAGAATCGATTAAAGGCGATTCCCTTGGTCAAAGTGCTCTTTCAGAAGGAGTTCACTGGACTTCAGAGCTAATGCGTAAGCGCCACACAGGGCCCGCACAAGTTCATAAAGACTGGTCGAGCGCAGGGGCTTCTACTGCTGCTGTTCATGCCGGGACATTGGATGATCAAGCTTCTGGTGCTGTTGGTACGCCAATCTATCAGACATCAACCTTCCTTTTAGGCGATGAACAGTACCGCTCTGTGGAAGAAGGGTATGCAAGAGATCGCTTTATTTATACGCGATACGGCAACCCTAATCAGTGGGCAGTGCAAACTAAACTAGCTGCGCTAGAGGGGGCTGAGTCGGCTTTGGTTTTTAGCTCTGGCATGGCGGCCATTACGGCAACCGTGATGGCAATGGTAGATAAAGGTGCGCATATTGTTGCCTCTAATGAGCTATATGGCGGGACCTATAACCTCTTTAATCAGGAGCTGCCTACTTTCAATATGACGGTTAGCTATGTAGACCCGCGTGACTATGCAGCGATTGAAGCGGCTATCAAACCGAATACACAGATTCTTTATTTTGAAGCGTTAACCAACCCTTTGCTCAAGCTGGTGGATGTTAAGCGCTTATCTGAAATTGCTAAGCGCCATCAATTACGTTTGATTATCGACGGGACGTTCCTTACGCCTATTAGCTGTCGAATGATTGAGCTAGGTGCTGATGTGGTTATTCATTCAGCTTCTAAATACTTGAATGGCCATAGTGACTTGATTGCTGGTGCGGTGATGGGCAGCCGTAAGCTAGTGGATATGATTTGGCCTCGTTTGCTGACTTACGGAGGGTGTTTGGACCCACATGCCTGTTTCATGTTTGAGCGTGGCTTAAAAACGTTAGCGATACGCATGCAAGCACATGAAAAGTCGGCGTATCAGTTGGCTGAATTTCTTGAGCAGAAAAGTGTCATTAAGCGCGTTTTTTATCCTTTGCTCAATAGTCATCCAGATTACGAGCTAGCCGCGAATGTTCTCAATAATGGTGGCGGCATGATCGCCTTTGAAATCGAGGGGGGGGATAACGCAGCGCTCGATTTATTAGCCCGTTTACGCATACCTAAGCAGGCAACCAGTTTGGGAGGCGTGGAGTCACTTATCAGCCTTCCATATAACACTTCTCATGCGGGATTCACCGCAAAACAGCGTTCAGATATGGGCATTAACCCTGGTTGTGTCCGTTTATCTGTGGGCATTGAAGATGCCACAGATCTCATCAATGACTTCGAGCAGGCTCTTAACTCAATTTTACTGGAGAACAAATAATGCGTAATGGAATTGCAGTTTCTGCACTAAGTGAATTTGTTAATGAAATTAAAAATGACCCGCGTGAAGCGATTGCCAAATACGGCGTTGAACTTAATTGGCAAAGTGGCACTCGCTCAAGAGTTACCGCCTTACCTATGAGTGTTGGTCCACACACAGTGAGCCGTGATTTTACGTGGGAGATTGATGAGCCTAGGCAGCTACTGGGCTGCAATCATGCGCCAAATCCGCAGGAGTATCTGTTGTCAGGTGTTGGCGCCTGCATTTTAGTGGGTTTTGCGGTTGGAGCTTCGGTTATGGAGATTCAGCTAGAAAGCCTCAAGGTCACCGTGCGGGGACAGCTTGATTTAGCAGGTTTTTTGGATATCAATCCTGAATCACCTGTGCCGTTTACTGAGCTGGATTATTGCATCGAGGTGGCAGGTGATGGCACGCCTGAGCAATTTGAAAAACTGCGTCAAACCGCTCTACAGCAGAGCCCAAATGCAATGACCATTATGAAAGGAGCAGCTGTTGATGGCGAGTTAATCATCAATAGGCATGTGTAATAGGAGCAGGAAGCACAGGGATGTGAATTAGCACAATGTGAAAATAATTTATCAATAATAAATATAAAAGGCAGCAAAAATGAAAAAGATAAATAGAGTCTCGGCTTTTCTTGCGATGATGGCCGTTAGTTCGGTTGCGTTCTCTGGTTCATCAGAATTATGGAAGGAGTCAACGCTTAATAAAGTAATAGAGGCAGATGAATTAAGAGTGTGTTTTGAAGCGGGTTATATGCCGTTTGAAATGAAAGCAAAAAATGGTAGTTACATTGGCTTTGATATTGATATGGCGAAGTTACTTGCTAAATCTATAGGTGTTAAACATACACCTGTTAATACTGCTTGGGATGGCATTATTCCTGCGTTGCTAACGAATAAATGCGACATTCTTATTGGTGGAATGACGATTACCTCGCAACGTAACCTCAAGGTTAATTTCTCAGATCCTTACATTGTCGTAGGACAGTCTCTTCTTATTAAGCCCTCTCTTGCCACAGAGATAAAAAGCTATAAAGACTTAAATAACCCTAAATATACCATTGCTGCCAAGTTAGGAACCACAGGTGAAATTGCGGCTAAAAAGCTTATCCCTAAAGCTAATATTCGTTTGTTTGAATCCGAGGCCGAAGGTGCTCTTGAAGTGGCTAACGGTAATGCCGATGCCTTAGTTTATGATTTAGCTTCAAACGCAATTTTCTCAGCGCAAAATAAAGCGCGTGTAACTCATATTGATGAAGCGTTTACTTATGAGCCATTGGGTTGGGCTATTCGTAAAGGTGATCCTGACTTCACTAACTACCTGAACACATTTCTACGCCAAGTCAAAGGCGACGGTACTTACGATCGTATTTATAACAAGTGGTTCAACAGTGACTCCTGGTTAAAGCACGTTCAGTAATTACACAGTAACTAATTGACAGGGGTTGAGTGAAGATGGAAAAAACACCAAACAAACTATTATGGCATGGTGTGCTGTTAGCTATATTACTGGGTGTTGGCTACTCGGTTTTGTTGGCTAGCCAGAGTATTCAATATACTTGGCGTTGGGAGCGTGTTGTTCCTTATCTGGTTAATACAGAACCTAGGCCTGTTATGTCACCTTTTGATGGAGTGGCCAGCATCAGTACAGATGGTTTGTCTGTATCGATTGAATCAGATAACAGTGCTGAGCCTGCACAGGTGTTTAACGAGTTCTCACAGCTAGTGGTTGGGGATGGTGACATGATATTTGAGGGGGATGTCGTTGCAACCACTAATGATTGGCGCTTAGGCCCCATTATGAATGGTTTGGTGATGACCTTAAAAATCTCCATTGTTTCGCTCATCTTCGCTGTCATTATCGGGTTGTTTGTAGGTTTGGCGAGAGTCTCATCCAACCCGGCGCTTAAATATCTCTCGCTAATTTATGTGGAGATCGTACGTGGGACACCTTTGCTGGTGCAGATCTTCATCTTCTATTTTTTCATTGGAACTGTATTGGGGCTTGATAGATTTACCGCAGGTGCTGCTGCGTTGTCTATTTTTGCTGCAGCCTATGTCGCAGAAATTATTCGGTCAGGAATTCAATCAATACCTGCTGGCCAAATGGAAGCCGCCAGAAGCTTGGGAATGAATTATGCCCAAGCCATGATCTATATCGTTCTACCTCAAGCATTTAAACGTACTTTACCGCCTATGGCCGGACAATTTATTAATCTCATTAAGGACTCCTCTTTGGTGTCAGTTATCTCGATTACTGACTTAACAAAAGCCGGTCGTGAGGTTGTTAGTGGTACGTTTGCGCCCTTTGAAGTGTGGTTTACGGTAGCGCTGCTTTACCTCGTTCTGACCGGAAGCCTGTCATGGATGGTGAAACTACTAGAGAAGAGGTTAGCTAACAGTGATTAAAGAATATACAGGCGACGACATGATCGTAGCCACCGGCATAGATAAGTTTTATCCCAATGGTTGCCATGCTTTGAAAAATGTTTCGGCAACGGTTCACCGAGGTGAAGTACTGGTTGTAATTGGGCCGTCCGGATCAGGTAAGTCAACATTCTTACGTACGTTGAATCAACTGGAAACTATTAGTAGCGGTGCTATTAGTATTGATGCCACTGATATGTACGCCAAAGATACTGATATCAATAAATTGCGTGAAGAAGTCGGCATGGTGTTTCAAGGGTTTAATCTTTTTCCACATATGAGCGTGCTGGAAAATGTGATGCTAGCGCCATTGAAAGTGTCTAAAAGAGATCGCCGCGAAGTGGAGGAACACGCTCGTTCGCTGTTATGCAAAGTGGGTTTGGAGTCTCGTATGACAAACTATCCATCACAGCTATCAGGTGGGCAGATGCAGCGTGTGGCTATTGCTCGTGCCTTGGCCATGAAGCCCAATATTATGTTGTTTGATGAGCCAACCTCTGCGCTGGATCCAGAAATGGTGGGTGAAGTGCTGGATGTCATGAAAAGTTTAGCCAAAGAAGGGATGACCATGGTTGTGGTGACCCATGAAATGGGCTTTGCCAGAGAAGTGGCTGACCGTGTGTTGTTTATGGAGGAGGGGGAGTTGCTGGTGGATGATACCCCTACATTATTTTTTGATAACCCTGAACATCCTCGCTTAGCAAAATTTCTGTCACAGGTGTTGTGAGAGTGCGTTTGATATGGATTTTGCTGTTTTGAAATTTTGTGAGGTTTCTGTGCTAATTACTGTTCATAAATTGGTATGTATCACCATGAAATTGGTTTTTTATAGATGACTTCGCAATTTAAAGCTAACACGCAAATGCTAAATTAATTTAAGAATCGGCGAAGATAATTACCCATTTCTCCCGGTCCATATCAGTTCACAAGGCTGATTGCTTTTGTCCTTATAAGGGGCGCCATTAAGGGACTCTATTCGAGTCCCATTATTACTCTGTCGTTTATGTCCTTTGGGAAAAATAATATGAATACAATTAATCCTATAACTGAGTCATTTAGTAATGATGAGATGACTCAAGAGAATAAAGAGTGGATTGAGGCTCTAAATGATATTTTGAGCGCCCAGGGAGAAAACCGTGGTCGCGATATTTTGCGCCTATTACAAAATTATATGTTGAGTAAAAATATTAACTTAACGGAAGCAACGCTTAATACGCCTTATCGAAATAGTATCTCTACCAATGATCAGCCGGCTTATCCAGGTAATCCTGAGTTAGAGCAGCAATTAGAAAATATTATCCGCTGGAACGCGGCGGCTATGGTCCTTAAAGCAAATGATCAAGGTACTGGTGTTGGTGGGCATATTGCGACATACCAGTCTGCCGCGACGATGCTGGAAGTGGGTTTTAATCACTTTTTCAAAAATAAAACGGGTCAATACGGCGGTGACCAGCTGTTAGTTCAAGCACATGCTGCTCCGGGTTTATATGCCAGAGCTTATGTTGAAGGGCGTTTGTCTGACCAACAGATGCAGAACTTTCGCCGCGAATTACAAGACGGCGGTGGGTTAAGTTCGTATCCACACCCACGGCGTATGCCAGATTTTTGGCAAGGGCCTACCGCATCGATGGGTTTATCAACGCCTTCTGCGATTTATCAAGCTAGGTTCATGAAGTATTTAGAAAATCGCGGCTTGAAAAACCAAGATGGCGGGAAAATTTGGTGCTTTATTGGCGATGGTGAATCAGATGAGCCGGAAGTACTAGGCACCATCAATATGGCGACACGCGATAATCTAGATAACTTGGTGATGGTGGTTAACTGTAACTTGCAGCGCTTAGATGGGCCGGTACGCGGCAATGGAAAAATCATCCAAGAGTTAGAGCGTAATTATCGTGGTGCTGGTTGGAATGTTATCAAGGTAATCTGGGGAAGTGAGTGGGACGAGCTCTTTTCACGTGATCACGATGGGATTTTACAAGCACGTATGGATCGCGCTGTTGATGGTGATTATCAATTTTATACTGTCTCAGATGGCCCAACGGTCCGTGATCACTGGACAGAAGGTGATCCAAAGCTTGATGCGTTAATGAAAACACTCAGCAATGAGCAAATACGTTGCATAAAACGTGGTGGGCAGGACCGTCGTAAGATCTTCGGTGCGTTTGATTTGGCACTGCGTAGTGATGGTAAGCCGACTGTAATTTTGATGAAAACGGTGAAAGGTGATGGTATGGGGGCGTCTGCTGAAGGGCAGAATACTTCGCACCAAAAGAAACAATTTACGGCTACTGAGCGAATTGATATTGGGCGTCGTTTCGATATCCCATTAAATGATGATGCTCTAGCGGCTGCTGAGCTTTATAAGCCAAAAGATGATAGTGCCGTTATGCAGTATATGCATGAAAAACGCCAAAATTTAGGTGGTTACTTACCTTCGCGAAAAGTCGATTTTGTGCCTGTTGTTGCGCCTGAGTTGAGCTTGTTTAAAGAAGCGCTAGAAGGCACAAAGCGTGAGCAATCTACAACGATGTCATTCGTTAAAATGTTGTCACGTATGCTTAAAGATAAAACATTAGGTAAATACATTGTCCCTATTGTGCCTGATGAAGCACGTACTTTTGGTATGGAGTCCTTATTTAATCAATTTGGTATTTACTCCTGTGAGGGGCAAAAATACAAACCTGTCGATTCCAGTAGTTTGCTACCGTATAAAGAAGCAAAAGATGGACAGCTATTGCAGGAAGGTATTTGTGAAACTGGTGCTATGGCTTCTTTCTTGGCAGCAGGTACGGCGTATGCCAATTATGGTGTGCCGACTATTCCGTTCTACATTTTTTATTCTATCTTCGGCTTTCAGCGTGTTGGCGACATGATCTGGGCATGTGCAGACAGTTTAGCAAAAGGCTTTTTGCTAGGTGGCACCGCCGGACGAACGACTCTGAATGGTGAAGGTTTGCAGCATCAAGATGGCCACTCTCATGCAGTAGCAGCGACTGTCCCTAATATGTACAGCTATGATCCCTCTTTTGCCTATGAGTTGGCTGTTATTGTGAGGGATGGTATCAAGCGTATGTATGAGCAGGGAGAGAATATCTTCTACTACCTAACTTTGTATAACGAAAACTACTCGATGCCAGCGATGCCTGACAATGTTGAAGATGGCATTTTACAGGGCATGTACCGCTTTAAAGAAGGTACTAGTGATGGTCACAAAGTACATTTGATGGGCAGCGGTAGTTTGATGCAGGAAGTGCTAAAGGCTGCTGATATCTTGGCGGAATATGGCTGTAGTACAGATATTTGGAGCGTGACTAGTTACAACCAACTTACTCGCCAAGCTCAATCTATCGAACGGCATAATTTACTAAACCCTGAGAATCCGTCTCTGAATTATGTTGAGCAACTGCTTGAAAGTGAGAGCGGCCCTTTTGTTGCTGTATCTGATTTCATGAAGTCATTACCGAACGGCATTGCGCGTTGGTTCCCAGAAGGACTGACTGCGTTAGGGACTGATGGTTTTGGCTTGAGTGAAAGTCGCCCGACGCTACGTGACCACTTTGAAGTTGATGCTCGCTATATTGCGTGGGCGGCATTAACTAGCCTATATCGCAAAGGCTCAGTCACTGCCGGTGAGTTGCTAGGTGCACGTGAAGCACTGGATATCCCACATGAAAAAGCTGATCCCGCTCTATTTTAAGGGCTGACTGTGTCGAGATTTTTTAAACATTCGTAACCACTTTGGGTTTTTAGCCCAGAGTGCCCACTTTTATGGGAGTGATTTATGGCTACGGAAATAATATTAATGCCCGATGCTGATGGCAGCGGTGATGTAATTGAGTTTTGTGTTGAGATTGGCGGCCAGATTGTTGCTGGTGAATCGTTAATTGTTATTGAGTCAGATAAAGCCTCTATGGAGGTACCTTCTTCAATAGAGGGAACGGTGGTTGAGTGGCTAGTTGAGATGGGAGACGGCATTGAAAAAGGTCGCCCACTTGCTAAGGTTGAAACATCAGGTGTTATAACCAGTGATATTGACGCCGGGGTTGTTGAAGTAGTTGAAAATTCTGTACCTGAGAGTGCTGAAGTAGCCTCAGTTGCATCGGCGCAGATGGTTTTAATGCCAGATGCCGGTGGAAAAGGTGATGTTATAGAGTTTTTTGTTCAACCTGGCGATAGCTTTGAAGAGGGAGATATGCTGCTGTTAGTTGAGTCTGATAAAGCTGCTATGGAAATTCCTGCACCTTTCTCAGGTAGTGTTATCGAGCTTGTGGCTGAAGTGGGCCAAACGGTTGAAGAAGGGGTTGTCTTAATTAAGGCCTTGGGAGCTGTAAAGTCGAGCTCTGTTGAAGATGCCGCACCTTTGGCTGTTACTCTGGTCGATAGCAACGCTAGTAAGCTTGCGAGCGCTTCGAAAACCCTCGCTTCTTCTTCAACAATTGCCGCAGCATCGACCGTTGCAGTCAGTAGCACAGTTACTGCATCGTTATCTGCAGTAGGCACTAGCCAGGTTTATGCTGGCCCAGCAACTCGAAAACTAGCACGAGAGTTAGGCGTTGATTTAGCGAAAGTGAAAGGTGCTGGCAAGCGAGCGCGTATCTTAAAAGAAGATGTGAAGCAGTTTGTGAAACAGCAAATGTCTCCAGCGAATAACGCTAATGTAGAGGTTCAATCTGGAATACCCGCTATACCGAGTATAGATTTTAGTCAGTTTGGTGAAATCGATACTCAGAGCCTTTCGGGTATCGCTAAAGCAACATCTGCACATATGACGCGCTGTTGGTTAAATATACCTCACGTTACCTTGTTTGATGAGGTGGATATTACTGACCTAGATGCATTTCGTGCAGCGATTAATCCTGAGCTTTATGGCTTGCTGAAGAAGCCAACCATACTGCCGTTTATCATCATGATTGTTGCTAAAGCATTGCGCAAACACCCGCAGTTTAATGCTTCGTTGCATGCAGATGGTGAGCAGATTATCTATAAAGACTATGTGCATATCGGTGTGGCTGTTGATACACCCGCGGGATTAGTTGTTCCTGTTATCAGGGATGCTGATAAAAAGTCAATCAGTGAATTAACGCTAGAGCTTGCTGAATTAGCGACAAAAGCGAATGAGCGAAAGCTGAAGGTTGACGATATGCAAGGTGGCTGTTTCACCGTCTCGAGTCTCGGGGCGAGTGGTGGTGTTGGTTTTACTCCTATTATTAATGGGCCAGAAGTGGCTATTTTAGGGGTAGCAAGGGCTGATATTAAACCCTCTTGGGATGGAGAAGCTTTTATACCGAGAAAACAGTTGCCGTTATGCTTATCTTTTGATCACCGAGTGGTCAATGGAGCGGATGCCGGGCGCTTTATGGCCATGATTCATCAATGCTTATCAAAGATAGGAAACACCCTCCTGTAGTGAGCGCTTGCTCTTTAGAGTGGCCCTTGTTGGCCACTCTTTTTTTTGCCCATCAAAGTGCATGCTATGTTAATGAAAGGAGCGCATGAACCAGTTTTTCAGCACTGTAGTAGGGGGCACTGTCTGGTGTTACAAGAGGAGTATCAATGATCTGAATGTTGTAAGACGCTAGGTACTGTTGAGTCTCTGCATCGACCTCAGTAAAGCGAGAGTCTATCAAAATAATATTTAAGAATTGTTCGTTTTCTTTTTTTAAGCTCTCCGCCTTTAGATATTTTAATAACTGCTGGATAGCTTGCGATATTGTCGTTCCATAAAGCTCAGGGTCTTTTCCAAGACTCGGTATATATACTTTTGGGCAGGTATTTTCTTGAATGGATTCTGAAACGCCAACGGGCAATAGATTGGTAAGAATACTGCTGTAGAAGCTACCAGGAGGGTAGCAAATTAAATCGGCTTCTTTAATTAACGTACTGAGTGGAGCACTTAACTGGCATTGTGTTTTTTGATAATAATCGGGGTCACTGCTTAAACTGATATCTTTAATGCGGGACTCTAATGGCGGTGCTTCTTTTCCTGTGATTCTATGTTGTCCGACAATGCGCTGCCCATCTTCTAAATGGGCGGTTAGATGAAGGCTTTCTTCCGTGATAGCGTGCACTTTACCTAACGTATTAATAAGTTTACTGAGCAGAAATATGACTGGCTCAAGCTGTCGGTTATGCGTTAAGTAACCACCTGAAATTAATAAATTACCAATGCTTGCTCCACGCAAGTTGAAATTTTCAGGCATGACGTTGATAAAGAAAGAGAGTAAGTTTCTCACTAAGTCCCGCATAGGCTGTTGGATAGCAACTATTAACGGGTCTGTACCCTCTGCAATGCTAGATAACTGCGCTGTTAGTTCGGCATCTGTGGAAGATTCGGGTAAACGATAATTGAAGAGTGCATAAGTAGCTGGGCTGCCCGTGATTGTTTCATCGGCCAACGCCAGTAAGCGGCTACGTAAATCACCAATAGCAGGCATGTCAAATGCACTGCGTAATTTGGCGGAACTACCACCAGAGTCAAATGCAGTCACAAGGTGCACAGAGTTATGCGTATAGTGTTTGAGTATTCTACTGGTTTGTTTAAGTGCGCTGCCACCTGAGAAAAACAATATTCTTGGGCCTAGTTCTGGGCTTTTATAGTAACGGCTGATCCTCATTGGATCCGGCAATGATACTTGGCGTTGAATGAGGATTTTATTCATATATTTAACCTTATAAAGAGCTTCAGGGTCTTGTTAAATGAAAAAGGATAAGTATCTATATGATAGGCTAACACTGGTTAATTCTCAGTAGGTTTTCACATAAAGGCCATAAGTGCTGTGGGTAAGAAAACTTATTCTTAGTATAGTACTGAGCAATAGGCTGTATTCAAGTTTGGTATAATAGCTAACCGAGTCATTGTGTTTGTCGGATCTATAGTTAGGGTGTTTTACTTTCGGTAGGTGTACAACTATCTTAATACTATTAGCTATTTTACATGAGTGAACCACATCGGTATCTACAAGTATAAGGATGTAATTTGAGAAATTTCGCGAATTACCTCACTCTTTCAGGACGCCCTTCCTGTATTGAAGAAAAAGACTTTCGACGATTCGTGATCATCACAGTTATAGGGATGTTTGCAGGTTTGGTTCACTTGGCACTGATCCCTGTTTTTTTCAGTATAGGTGCCGTTGAAATGGCATTAATTAATATCGCTAGCGTTATTACATGGGGATATGGTTTATTTCTCAACGGCAAGGGAAGGCAAGCTGATGCAATACTAGTGATATGCACTGAGGTGTGGATTCACTCGGTATGTGCTGTTATTTTTCTTGGATTAGATGTCGGTTTTCAGCATTATTTATGGGCGATTTCTGCATTAGGTATTTTGAATACGCGACTCAATTATTTATATGTTTCGTTTTACAGCCTGTCGTTTATTTTTACGTTTGCGCTTCTTTACCTGTTCTGCGCTGATGTGTCTTATCAGTATAAATACAGTGAATATGTTGAGGCAGTTCATTTTATAAATATTATGGTAGCAGGTATTCCTTTTATCATATCCATGATGGTTATTCGTTTCATTACTGTCACCCAAGAAGATGCCATGGCTAAGCTTGCATCGTTAGATAGTTTGACTGGGCTCTATAATCGAAGAATGGCGACAGAAATATCGCTTAAAATACTGCAGCAAGCTTCAAGAAACGGTGAGCCTGTCAGCATGGCATTAGGTGATATTGATTACTTCAAGAGAATTAATGATAGCTTTGGTCATGCTGAAGGTGATCATGTTTTATGTGAAGTAGCATTGTTTTTTAGATCCAGGTTGCGTGAAGCAGATATTATTTCTCGCTGGGGAGGAGAAGAGTTTCTTATTGTTTTACCCGGTGTTGATGGGGAATCTGCTTATTCAAAAATCGATAAAATTCGCCAGTTTTTCGAAAAAGAAGTGCGAGTCGAAAGCGATGCTAACTATGTTACTCAAATGAGTTTTGGAGTAGTTGAGTGTACCCCGGGTGTTACGTTTGGAGAATGTCTCAAGCGTGCAGATGAGGCATTGTATTTAAGTAAAGAGCAGGGCCGGAATAAAGTTACGTTGTCAGAAAAATCAGATCATTAACCTCCTAATATTAACGTGGATATGAGTTCCTACTTATCCTAAGTTAAGACTAACGCCCAACCCCGCATAGCAATTGATTTGGTGTATAATCCTGCCACAGATAGGCTCATTAGAGCCATACCATGATAAGAACCAGAGCAGTGGAGAGCCTCGAATGAGCGTTATTCGCCAAGACGATTTCGTCGATAGCATCGCAGATGCGTTACAGTTTATCTCCTATTATCACCCACTTGATTTTATTAAAGGGGTGCACGAAGCATACTTGAAAGAAGAGAACCAAGCGTCTAAGGATGCGATGGCTCAGATTTTGATTAATTCACGTATGTGTGCAGAAGGGCACCGTCCTATTTGTCAGGATACGGGTATTGTTACCGTGTTTCTGAAAATCGGTATGGATGTTCAGTGGGATGCCAAAATCGGTGTCACCGAGATGGTCAATGAAGGCGTACGTCGCGCTTATATGCACCCAGATAACGTATTGCGTGCTTCTATTTTGGCTGATCCTGCTGGGAAGCGTCAAAATACTAAAGATAATACGCCTGCTGTTATCCACTATGAAATAGTGGATGGAGGAGAGGTTGAAGTTCATATCGCAGCGAAAGGCGGCGGTTCTGAGAACAAATCTAAAATGGTGATGTTAAACCCATCTGACAGCATTGTTGATTGGGTTGTTAAAACGGTCCCTACTATGGGTGCTGGCTGGTGTCCTCCTGGTATGTTGGGTATAGGTATTGGTGGTACGGCTGAAAAAGCGGCTGTGTTAGCTAAAGAGTCATTGATGGGCTCTATCGATATTCATGAACTGCGTGAACGTGGGCCTCAGAATCGTATAGAAGAGTTGCGTCTTGAAATTATGGATGCAGTTAACGCGTTGGGTATTGGTGCTCAGGGTCTAGGTGGTCTTACTACAATCCTTGATGTGAAAATCATGGATTACCCAACTCATGCTGCTTCTTTACCGGTTGCTATGATTCCTAACTGTGCAGCAACGCGTCATACTCACTTTACGCTTGATGGAAATGGTCCTGCGGTTCTTACACCACCGAACTTGGATGATTGGCCAGAAGTTACTTTTGAAGTAGGTGCTAGTACGCGTCGTGTGAATTTGGATGAAATCACGCCAGAAGACGTCAAAGACTGGAAAGTTGGCGAGACTGTTTTACTTAACGGTAAAATGCTTACCGGTCGTGATGCAGCTCATAAACGCATGATTGAAATGCTGAATAACGGTGAAGAGCTTCCTGTTGATCTTAAGGGCCGGTTTATTTACTACGTTGGCCCTGTTGATCCAGTGGGTGATGAAGTCGTTGGTCCTGCGGGTCCTACAACGTCAACACGTATGGATAAATTCACTCGTCAGATTTTAGAAAGTACTGGGCTACTAGGTATGATCGGTAAATCTGAACGTGGCCCTACGGCGATAGAAGCGATTAAGGATAATCAAGCTGTTTATCTAATGGCTGTAGGTGGCGCCGCTTACCTGGTCTCTAAGGCTATTGTTGGTTCTAAGGTGTTAGCATTCCCAGAAATGGGGATGGAAGCTATCTATGAGTTTGAAGTGAAAGATATGCCAGTAACGGTAGCCGTTGATGTAAACGGGGAGTCTGTCCACAATACCGGCCCTGCCAAATGGAAAGACATTATTGCTACGCAAGTATAGTGTTTGTCCCGTCCTAAAATACGTTGACGGTTTTTGATAGAAGCGGTTGCCCTAGGCAGCCGCTTTTTTTATGCACCTCTTCTGGCGTTTTCATGCCAAGGCTCAAGTGCGGCCTCATTTGGTTATAGATAGCGATTGACTCAGCCACCAACACTTTCAATTCAATAAACGTTTTACATCGATACAGTAGAAACTCCTGCTTGAGTATCCCGTTAACTCTCTCTGCCAGTGCATTCTGATAGCAATCATAACCATCTGTCATCGACGGCACCATACCGTTATCCTCCAATGCCTTCTGATAGACTACTGAACAGTATTGAAGCCCTCTA
>NZ_AUGR01000027.1 GCF_000422765.1 Neptunomonas japonica DSM 18939
CGTAAGCATCTAGCAACTCACGCAACTCCATTTCTACAAGCTCACGCATTTCAGCGTATTCTTCAGAATCAACACCACCACAGTCTTCAGCTAGCAAGTCTGCTTTGTTTAGGAAAACAACGATGTATGGAACACCTACCTGACGAGATAGCAAGATGTGCTCACGTGTCTGAGGCATAGGACCATCAGTCGCGCCACATACCAAAATAGCACCATCCATCTGGGCAGCACCGGTGATCATGTTTTTCACATAATCCGCGTGCCCTGGGCAGTCAACATGCGCATAGTGACGAATCGTTGATTCGTACTCTACGTGCGATGTAGAGATTGTGATACCACGCTCACGCTCTTCTGGAGCATTATCGATACCGTCAAATGCTACCGCTTCACCACCAAATACTTCCGCACATACGCGTGTTAACGCTGCAGTCAGAGTTGTTTTGCCATGGTCAACGTGGCCAATTGTACCTACGTTGACGTGCGGCAGATTACGTTCAAATGCTTGTTTAGCCATCGTTATTATCCCCTAACCGGCCACTTTCTGACCGCAAGTTCACAGATACAACAAAGGGCAGACATATTTCTATATCTACCCTTCTCGAATTTTTTGGAGCTCATGGGCGGATTTGAACCGCCGACCTCACCCTTACCAAGGGTGTGCTCTACCCCTGAGCTACATGAGCAAGCCATTAGCTCTGGAGCGGGTAGTGGGAATCGAACCCACCTCTTCAGCTTGGAAGGCTGAGGTAATAGCCACTATACCATACCCGCTGATCGGAGCATTTATGGTGATGGGGGGTGGATTCGAACCACCGAAGCTTGCGCGTCAGATTTACAGTCTGATCCCTTTAGCCACTCGGGAACCCCACCTTACCATCTTCGTTGGTGCCGGCACCAAGAGTCGAACTCGGGACCTACTGATTACAAGTCAGTTGCTCTACCAGCTGAGCTATACCGGCTTAACGAAGTGGCGCATATAGTACTGAGGAGACCCCACCCTTGCAACCCCTCAACAAGGTTTTTTTACTATTTTTAACGATTTATATTTTTTTTGCAGTACATCATTGATTTTATTGATCAAATTACGATCAATATCTGCCGATAACTGGATTGAATAACGAGATTTCACAGCAAGCAGATGTTTTATTTCAAGCCTTTGCGCCAGCATCAACAAACCATTAAGTTTATCTTGAGCACCTGCTTGCGTTAAAAATTCAGCAATGACAAATTCAGAAGCAAGAAAATCTCGACGCGGTGTCACCAAGATTCCACTTTCGCGTAAAGGTGCAACCAGCAACAACTTGTCTCGCATCCTCTTGGGCAGACTAAGAACCAGCTGAAATTTTTCACCTTCAGCAGGCGTCACAATGATAGTAGGTGACAAACCTTGCTCAACCATAAAACCTGCAACTGCATCAGCGATAGACTGATTACCAAGCCCCTCATAAACAATACATTCAGCCAATACCTCGCCAGCCCTACTACCTGACAGCTTTTGCGCCGGTCTTTTCTGCAGACTACCCTCAGCCACCTCACTTACCAAGCGAAGCACAAATGCCTGTTCAATTTCGACATCGGCTCGATTAACCGGTTTGACATTAGTCATAACGAAGCCAAAAAACGTGATCACATTCGCCAACAACAAGAAAATCAGTAGCCATTTACGCATTACCGACAAACCCAGACCAAACCATCCATAACAAGGTCCGGCTCATACCGACCAACCTGAATCATCTCCTGCATCAACGCACCGTCTCCTCCTGTAAAAAACAGCTCCACACCCTTTTCAAGATCACTCTCAATCTCATGCGCAAGCGCTTTAAAAAGATAGGCACTCCCCTGCAAGACTGCTTCAGCCGTACTTACACCAGGATGAGTCACTATTTCTGCCGACTGCTTCTCAAAACGAACTTGCGCAGTGTTTTTCAACAAAGACTCTCTCATCAAACGCAAACCCGGAATAATATATCCCCCTAGATGTTCACCTTTATCTGAAAGATACTCAACAGTAACAGCACTACCACAATCAACAACAACCACTGCTTTATTAACACGCTTATACGCCGCTATCATCGCTAGCCAGCGATCAACCCCCATTTTAGAGGGATCTTGATAACTATTAGTAACACCAGCACACTGCTTGCTAGTTTCAGCAAATATAGGTTCAGCCTTCCATAACGCACTACACACTTTACGCAATCGTTCATCACATTCAAAACCTGCAACAGAACCTACCAGTATCTGTTCAACACCACAATTTATGGCATCTGCAAACGATGCTGCCGTAAACTCTTGCGTTAACACAGAAGCCTTTTTTATAACTTTGCCAGCATCAACCAAACGCCATTTTAAAAAAGTATTTCCTATATCAACTTCAAGACGCATGATGCGGCCTAACGCTAATTTCGCCCGCATGAAAGTGCTCTACACCTGCTGAGTGCTGCACAATAAGCGCGCCATGCTCATCAACACCCAAGCACTCCCCCACTACCTCTTTATTACCTAGCAACAGACGCACTGTTTCATTCTGGTAAGCATGTATTTGCTGCCATTCATCCCGAAACACGGAGAAGCCGTGCTCACTAAAACGCTCTAATTCAGGCACTAGATGATTGAGTACTGCTGACATCAATGTATTTCGTGATATACCGCCACCACAGAGCTTATGCAGATCGGTCCACGGCTGATCAATAGACTCCTGCGCTTGATCCGGCATAGCCACATTAACGCCCACACCAATCACTACCTGACACTCACCTGATGCATCTCCATGCATCTCAAGCAATATCCCCGCAAGCTTTTTGGAGTTAACCAGCAGATCATTTGGCCACTTAACCTGCACCTGCTCCACACCCAAGTAACCCAATGCCTTTACCAACGCCAAGCCGACAACAAGACTTAAGCCCTCTAGCGCAGCAGCGCCTTGAGTAAAGCGCCATACCAGCGAAAAATAGAGGTTTTTTGCAAACGGACTCACCCACGCCCGACCTCTGCGACCTTTGCCCGCAGTCTGATACTCAGCCAAATACAAGCGCCCAGAAACAACACCCTGCTGATGCACTTCTCGCATGGCCATCATATTTGTAGAATCAACAACCCGCTCTAGAGAAATCGTTGTTAAGCGGCTACTTGCATATTCAGAGCAGCCCGTAACAATTTCTTTTTCACAGAGCAAATCCAAGCCTCCCGGAACGCGATAACCACGTCCTCGGATGCTATAGACATCAACACCTAGCTGCTCAAGCTCTTTCATCTGCTTCCAGATAGCACTGCGGCTCACGCCCAATAAATCACCAAGCTCTTGCCCTGAATGAAACTGGCCGTTCGATAAAATCGCTAGCAGTCTGTCATCAATCATCTAGCTGGCCCGCTGGTATACAACAAAACTATAATCATATGGATTCGGCCCCTCGGCTTGAAAATCCTCGCGCCCCAGCTCTTTCCACTCATCCACACAGAACTCAGGAAAATAGGCATCACCATCAACTTCTGCATGTACTTGCGTCACATAAAGACGCTCAACCAGTGGTAAAGCTTGAGCATATATTTGCTCCCCACCGATAACCATAGCCTCTTCAGCACCATCGATCTCTGCCTGACAGGCGGCTAAATCAAAGGCCTCATTCAGGGAACGCACCACCTTTGCGCCTTCCAACTGATAAGCATCATCGCGCGAAATCACTATATTCAAGCGCCCTGGTAGCGGCCTACCAATCGAGTCATATGTCTTACGCCCCATAATGACCGGCTTGCCCATCGTTGCTTGTTTAAAATATTTCAGGTCACCAGGCAAATACCAAGGAAGCTTGTTTTGCCTGCCAATCACTCGGTTTTGTGCCTGAGCAACAATCATGGACAATCTCATAGAAATACACCTTAAATAAGCTTTTGCTGTTATGTGAAAACACAGTAAACAAGAAAATAACAATAGTTTATATTTTAGACAAAAACACACCGATTAACTTAGGCGCCTACTTTTCATCTTATATCTTTGGCTACTCAGTCTAGGTATATCTAGCCCACAATAAAGAAAAGCAAAGATTTTCAAATACTCAATGAGCGAAGCTGCAAACACACCTATCCCATTGTTGCTGGCATTTTGACCGCCACAACAGAACCTTTAACGCACACTAGGTCATTAGCTGACAAAGCAACCTCAACAATTACCTTACGCTCTTTTATCTCAGTGATTTTTCCGTGCAGTATTAATTCCACACCCATTGGAGTGGGCGCCAAAAAGTTTACATTCAAGGCCCCCGTAACAAAGCGAAGCGCAGGCGTCGAACCAATAACACGCCCTTGCGCTCGATAAGCCGCTGCAGAAGCACTGCCAGTACCGTGACAATCAATTAAGGATGCAATCAGGCCTCCATAGACTAAACCTGGAATAGCCGTGTGACATGACCTTGGAGTGAAGTGTGCAATCGTTTCACCCTTCTCTTCATCTAGCCAATAACTTTTTAACTGATGCCCGTCTGCGTTATTACTTCCACATCCATAACAATGACTCAGCTCTTCAGGATAGCAATCTTGAAATGCTTGCTTGCTCATAAAATAAACCCCAGTCGTTAAAGTTAGTCCGTTAATTTATACTGAAAACGGGTATTGAATTGGGTCATGAAATTGATAGTTTGATACCTCAAAATCACCCATCGTCACCCAGGTTTCCAAATCTTCGAGTGATTTAATATCAGGATTGATATGCAACTGAGGCAACTCAAAGGGCTCTCTGCGTAACTGCACATCACGCATTAACTCAATCTGATCATCATAAATATGTGCATTAACGATTTTATGAAACGCTTGCCCCGGCTTATGTCCGGTAATTTGAGCAATGATCTTCAAGAACGCAAACACTTGTACCTGATTAAACACGAGCCCAAGTGGCACATCACATGAACGCTGATAGGATGTCAGGTGCAATGTATCACCCAACAATGAAAAGTTATGAGTATGCATACACGGGCGCAAGCAGCCCATATGAAATTCACCGGGATTATAGAAACTTAAAATTTCGCCACGATCATCAATACCTCTAGAGAGATCGTCCACCAGCTTGCGTAGCTGATCAATAGCACCGCCATCTGGCTTTTTCCAACCACGCCCCTGCACGCCGTATACCCTCCCCATATCATCGATACCTTGACGATGAGGGTTACTTAGCCATGCGCTATTTTCGTTAGCATTGGCGTCCCAAGTTTTCGTACCCAGCTTTCTAAAATCAGCAGCGCTATCATAGCCACGCAAATATCCTAGCAATTCGGCGATTGCTGATTTCCAAAATGATTTTCGTGTTGTGAGCAATGGAAACTGATTATTAGCGACATCGTAGGTCATATCCACGTTAATGACGGTGAGACAACGCTTGCCTGTGCGTTCATTTTCAACCCATTCACCTTGCTGAATAAGACGCTGACAAAGATCCAAATATTGTTTCATATACCTTCTAACCTTATTAAACCGCAGCCGATGATGTTTTTTGCTTATAAGCCCACAATAACAAGAGAGCACCGAAGATGATCATCGGTAGTGATAACAACTGCCCTTTTGTTAACCAGCCAAATGCGATGTAACCAATATGCGCATCCGGCTCGCGGAAAAATTCAACACAGGAACGAAACACACCATACATAATTAAAAATAACGCCGATGCAGCCATGCGAGGACGCGGTTTTGATGTAAACCACCAAAGCACTACAAACATGACAACACCTTCCAAGAACGCTTCGTAAAGCTGAGAAGGATGCCTTGCCAAACCGTCAGCTGTGCGCGGAAAAACAACCGCCCAAGGAACATCAGCAGCGCGACCCCAGAGCTCACCACCTATAAAGTTACCGACACGACCAGCACCCAACCCTATCGGCACCAAAGGCGCAACAAAGTCCCCCATCTGCATAAAGCTTTTGTCATGCTTTTTGCCAAACAACCACAACATAACCAAAACACCTAGCAAACCACCATGAAAAGACATACCGCCTTCCCAAACAGCAAACAACCAGAGCGGGTCAGAGAGAAACTGGTCAAAATTATAGAACAGTACATAGCCCATACGGCCACCCAACACGACTCCCATAGCACCCCAAAAGATCAGATCGGATACTTGATCTTCGGTCCAACCAGAACCAGGGCGTCGTGCTCGATAAGCACCCAGCCAGAATGCCGCACCAAATCCGATTAAATACATCAGCCCGTACCAATGGATCTGAATAAAACCTAAATCCAGTGCAACCGGATTAATATCATGAACCCACATAGCGTTCCTTAAAATAAGTTAGATAATAGGAATCGAGCAGCAACCAATGCCAGAAAGCCAGCAAAAATTTTCTTTAGCAGATCGCCTGGCAAACTATGCGCCCACTTCACTCCAATTTTTGCACACAAAGAACTACTGATCACGATACCTACAAAAGCTGGCAAGTAGATATAACCCAAGCTCCACTCTGCTAAGCCTGCCTCACCCCACCCGGTATAGATATTTGTTACGGCACCCATACAAGCAATGGGCAACCCACAAGCGGCAGAAGTAGCTACCGCCTCCTGCATAGATACTTGTTTCCAGGTTAAATACGGCACCGTTAACGTACCACCACCAATACCAAAAATAGCAGACGCCCAACCAATAATACCACCAGCACCCGCCAAGCCTTTATCCGAAGGCGCTTCATTACCTGCTTTAGGTTTTAAACCGAATGCCATTTGAATGGCTACCACCATTGCAAAAACACCAATCGCAATCTGTAAGTGAGCGCCTTTCATCAGATCAGCTGTAAACACACCGATAAAAGCTCCTACGATAATACCGACGGCCAAAGGCTTAAACATCTCCCAGCGCACAGCACCACGCTTGTTATGAGCCCGCACAGAACTGATAGAGGTCACTACAATGGTTGCTAGTGAGGTTGCCACTGCCGCATGCGTCAATACTTCTGGTGACATTCCTTGCAGCCCAAAACTAAAAATAAGCACAGGAACGATTAACAAACCGCCGCCTATTCCAAACAAGCCTGCCACAATACCCGCCGCAGCACCGAGAACCAAATAGAGCACAAGAGTTAGTAACATCACTTCTAATCCGTATTTTTTTCATGTTAATGTGCTAGTTTATCGAATTCGCTTCATGTAAGCACTCCAAAGACAGGAGAAAGCATCAACCGTGTGCCTAATCACCTTCGCTTATCAACAACACCCCGAATACTCACTTATTATGGTGGCAAACCGTGATGAGTTTTACGCCCGACCAACATTAGACATGCACTTTTGGAAAGATCACCCTAACGTATTGGCAGGCAAAGATTTACAGCAAAACGGTACATGGCTAGGGATCAATAAGAATGGCAAGCTGGCAGCGGTCACAAACTTCAGAGACGGCACAAGTATAGAAAGTAATGTAAAGTCTCGGGGCGCCCTTACACGGCGCTTTCTCACCAAGGAGACACCCGCCAAAACCTACCTACAAGAACTAGCCACTGATAGCAGCCCATATGGAGGCTTCAATTTACTATTGGGAGATACTACAGGGCTCTATTATTGCTCAAACAAAGGCGCACCATCTGAGCGAATTGCTCCCGGAGTTTACGGCTTAAGCAATGCCTATTTAGACAGCAGCTGGCCAAAAGTAGATGCGGCCAAACAAGGTCTAGTTGAGCTCATCAAAAGAGAGCTCTCCATTGAATCGCTTGCCAATTTACTTCATTCAAAGCATCAAGCCGCAGACAAGGACCTGCCTAACACAGGTATAAGCTATGAATGGGAAAAACAACTATCAGCCTGCTTTATCAACATCCCAAGCTATGGCACTCGCGCCACCACCGTCCTACTGCAAAAAAACTCTGGCGAAACTCAAATAGCGGAGTTCAGATTTAACCCATCAGGTAAAGTAAGCGAAGAGCGTTTTACTCTTCTCATGAAACCCATTGGTTAAGCGCCGTAATAAAGCAGTCTTTAGCATATCACTCAGGCAACACCGGGCTACTTAACTGACTTAATCCTAAAGACTCCATCGTTTCTGTCATCAGTGCCTGTATTTTATCGGCGTCATCCATGCGCATGACTTTATCAAGCAGCACTTTTGCCTGCACCATCGAGACACTACGTATGGTCGACTTCACCCGAGGGAGGTTAGTCGCATTCATAGATAACGCATCATAGCCCATCGCCATCAACAGCAAGGCGCCACCAGGGTCAGCAGCCATCTCACCACAAATAGAGACCTGTAGTTTATCCTTGCGCGCTTCTCGCGCAATATCCTCAAGGACTTTAAGCACAGCAGGGTGATAGGGAACATAGAGGCCCGCTACTCTTGGGTTATTACGGTCTACCGCCAAGAGATATTGAGTAAGGTCGTTTGAGCCTACAGATATAAAATCAACCCGCTTTGCAAAACGCCGTAACTGGTACACCGCAGCAGGTACTTCAATCATTACCCCAACAGAAGGTCGTGCAACGACATAGCCCTCTTCTTGCAGTTCAATTAATGCACGATCTAGCAAATTATTAGCTTCATCTACTTCATTTACACTGGTCACCATCGGCAACATGATACGTAAATTACCTAGGCCTTCATTAGCCCTGAGCATCGCTCTGATCTGCACCAAGAAGATCTCAGGATGATCTAGCGTCACCCTAATGCCTCGCCAACCAAGAAATGGGTTTTCTTCCTTAATAGGAAAGTAAGGCAACGCCTTATCTCCACCAATATCAAGTGTCCTCATTGTTACAGGCAGAGGTGCAAAGGCCTCTAACTGACGGCGATAAATTTGCATCTGCTCATGTTCGCTAGGAAAAAAGTCCCGCACCATAAATGGGATCTCAGTACGGTATAAACCAATTCCTTCAGCCCCGCGCTCCAATGAGCGTGATACATCAGCAATAAGTCCAGTATTTACCCATAGCGGCATACGACTACCGTCTATCGTTTTAGCGGGTAAGTCTTTTAATGTCGCTAACTCAGCAGCGACTTCTTCCTGCTCACGCAGTACTTCTCGATAAGCTTGTATCAGCTCCTCTGATGGATCCACATACAAACGACCGGAATAACCATCAAGAATAACTTCACGACCATCCAGTTGACGATAAGGTAGATCAACCATACCCATTACTGTAGGAATACCCATTGAACGAGCCAAGATCGCCGCATGGGAGTTACCTGAGCCCAGTACAGATACTAGCCCAGCAAGCTTTTCTGCGGACACTTCACCTAATACTGCCGGCGACAGCTCATCAGCCACCAAAATACCGTTTTCAGGCAGCTCAATTCTTTTGGAACCACTTTCTTCTTGCAGATAAGCAAGAACACGGCGTCCTAGATCACGAACATCGGTTGCTCGTTCTCTCAAATAAGGATCATCCATTCTGGAAAACTGTCGCGCATTGCTGGTAATAACCGAGCTCAGCGCTCCTTGGGCCCAGTTGCCTTGTTTAATCTGTGCAACCACTTCACCCGCTAGCGCATTGTCATCTAACATCCTAAGATATACATCAAACAACGCCTGCTCATCGTGACGTAGACGCTTGGCAAGCCTAGCGCTTACTTTGCGGATATCCGCACGTACTCGCTCTAATGCCGTTTCAAACCGAGCAACTTCCTGTGTAATATCATCAGCGATTTTTTCAGGTACCGCGTCAATATCAGCCAAAGGGGCCACCACCACAACTCGACCAATAGCCACGCCCGGAGCGCCCGGAATACCTTCAAAGCGATGATCGATACTTTTTTGGTTTTTCCAAGCAATCTTACTGATCGCTCCTGTGACCTGAGCATGCGCTATAACCCCCGCCAACTGAGCAGAGATAGTCACTAGGAACGCCTCTTCTGATTCATCATAACGGCGACAGTCTTGCTGTTGCACAACAAGCACACCTAACACTTGTTTTTGATGAATAATCGGCACACCTAAAAAAGCATGAAAGCGCTCTTCGCCAGTGTCTTCCAACAAATAAAACGCTGGATGAGTTTCAGCATCTTCCAAATTAATCGGCTCAGCTCTTTTCGCCACCATACCAACAATCCCTTCCGAAGAAGAAAGAGAAACACGGCCAACAGCTTTACGATTAAGCCCTTGAGAGGCACGCAACACAAAACGTTGTGACGGGGCATCTAGTAGGAACACTGAACACACTTCGGTTTTCATGCCTCGTTGAATCCTGCGCACGATCAACCCCAGCACGGCATCCACATCAGGCGCAGTACTGACTTCTTGAACAATTTTGCGCAGTAATTCCAGCATATTTCTTTTCCTTGTGACGTTAGCGTTGCTGTTGTACAACCACACGCGATAGTTTTGGCGATAATTCCTTCATCGCTTTTCGATAAACTTCACGCTTAAAAGAAATAACCTGACCCAATGGATACCAATAACTAACCCACTGCCAACCGTCAAACTCCGGTGAATCAGTATGATCAATTACTACAGCATCGTCATGACTCAGCATTCTGAGCAAAAACCACTTCTGCTTTTGACCCACACAGATGGGGTGTGAGTGCCTGCGGATCATGCGCTTGGGTAGCCGATAGCGAAGCCAGCCACGAGTGACAGCGACCACCTCAACATCTTTCTCGCTGAGGCCGACCTCCTCTCTTAATTCTCGATACATTGCCTGTTCAGGCGTTTCATCGGGGTTAATTCCCCCTTGCGGAAACTGCCAGGCATCTTGTCCGATACGACGCGCCCAAAGCACCTGACCCAGTGGGTTTGCCAGAATGATACCTACATTCGGTCTAAACCCGTCTGAATCAATCACGTATACAAATCCTGTAACTATTTTGCCCCTATTGTTCCACACTTACTGCCATCCGCAAATAGCTTGTCTGTCGGATAGGGAAAAGCACTAAATTTGAAAGCAAATAGATATCACTTTATGCTTGCCAGTCTAACTAAGGGAGTGCAATACGTGAGCCTGGCCATCTTTGATCTTGATAACACCCTCCTCAATGGCGATAGCGACCATGCATGGGGTGAGTTTCTTTGCGAGCAAGGAATTGTTGATGCCGCTGAATATAGTAAAAGTAATGACTATTTCTTTCAGCAATATCAGCAAGGAACCTTAGACATCCAAGAGTTTCTTGAGTTTGCTTTACGCCCACTAGCGATGCTTTCTGCACAAAAGTTATCAGAACTACATGCACAGTTCATGCAGCAGAAAGTTGAGCCAATAATCTTACCTAAGGCATTAGCCCTACTTAAGAAACACCGCGACCAAGGTGATTTTTTGCTCATCATCACAGCAACCAATAGTTTTGTCACAGGCCCTATTGCAGCCCGCCTTGGAGTCGATGCTATTCTGGCTACCGACCCTGAAATAATTAACGGCAGCTATACCGGAAAAGTGGCAGGTACCCCCTGCTTCCAAGACGGCAAAGTAACGCGCTTGAATCACTGGCTGAAAGACAATAATCACTCGCTACAAGGGAGTTCTTTCTATAGCGACTCACGAAACGATCTACCGTTATTAGAGCTTGTTGACCACCCCATTGCTGTCGACGCGGATGAAACGCTAATGCAAACCGCGCAACAAAAAGGCTGGCCGGTTATCAGCCTACGCTAGCCTAACCACGGGTGGCTCAAGCCACCCGACATGATTGCAACGAGTGACTTAAAGATTTCATCACTTGACCACGCGTCACCAAACCAGTGACGATGCCGTCTTCTACAACAGGAAAAACCTTTGGCTGGCCTTTGCCAAAACGCTCAGCCAACTCCAGAACCGACAGTTGTGCGGATACCCAGAGCGGATCATGCCTCATCACATCTTTAACCAAGGTGTGAGAATCGCAATGATAGCTTTCACTAATCAACACCTTGATACAATCTTGTTCCGATACAAAGCCAATAAGACATCCTCCAGCATCAATCACTGGCAGCCCTAAATAACCGCTATTAAGTATCATATCAACCGCGTCAGGAAGCCCCTGCTCTTCTGATAACAATGGCGGATTCGCTAGCATTAGATCTTTCACTTTTAACATAACAGCACCCTCAATCATCCAAATTACATCTTTAGTAGTATCAGGTGCACTACATAATAGCTAATTAGCTATCGCTATCTAAATAATAGTTTTACGTTATGCAGTTCTATAAAGAGAACAAATCAGGGCTTAGAAAGAAGGGCGGCAAACTCATTAGCAGGTAAAGGCTTACTGAAAAGAAAGCCTTGTAGGTATTCGCAGGCATTATCTTTCATAAACTTAGCCTGGGCTGGCGTTTCAACACCCTCAGCTACCACTTTAAGGTTTAGGCGATGCGCCATACCAATAATACTAGAGGTGATATCTTTGCTATCACTCTTAATACCGATATCTTTAACAAAAACCCGATCAATTTTTAGTGAATCTACTGGAAACATATTTAAATAATTCAGTGATGAATAGCCCGTTCCAAAATCATCAACAGCTACACCGGTTCCTAACGCCTTAATCTGCTCAAGTATGCTAATTGTTAATTCAACATCCGTCATCAACGCGGTCTCGGTCACCTCAATTTCTAGTAGCTGAGGATCAAGCTCGGTTTCAACCAATGTATCATGTAGTACCGCAGGAAAGTCACTCTCAGTTAGCTGGACAGCAGACACATTCACCGCAATTTGAAACTCAGAGAAACCCAAAGCATGCCATTGCTTAGTTTGAAGGCAAGCCTCTCGCAAGACCCAGGCGCCTATTTCGACAATAACCCCTTGCTTCTCTGCTAACGGAATAAAGTCAGAGGGGGGGATCATCCCTCTAATGGGGTGATGCCAACGCAGTAGTGCCTCAGCACCCTTAATATTATGATTATTCGCACACACTTTTGGCTGATAATAAACTTCAAATTCTTTATTAACTAAGGCATTACGCAGATCATTTTCTAACTCAGAACGCTGTACTAAATCAGTCCGCATCTGTTGAGAGAAAAATAATAAGCCCCGCTTCTTATCTGCCTTTGCCCGATGCATGGCAGTGAAAGCATGATTAATCAGTGCATCACTACTCAGGCCATCTTCAGGAAAAACACTGACACCAATGCTTGGTGGCAGGTAGTAGTCTTTTCCTTGCCACTCGATGGGTTGCTGCAAAATTTGTAATAAGCGACCACCCACATGCTTAATTCTGAGTTCGTTAGATGTTTCTTGCACCACTGCAAATTCACCATTTATTTTGGCAACAACGGCCTCCTCTCCCAGTGTCTGCTGTATACGCAGAGCAACTTGGTGCAACAACTCATCCCCTACTTTAAAACCCAACTGGTCATTAATCGTCCGTAGCTGCCCAGAATTAATAATATAAACACTCACTAAATCTCCCGATTGTTTAGCACTGAGCATGCTCTGATTAAGACTTTTTTCAAGCATACTTCTATTCGGCAAAGAAGATACAGGATCATGATCACCCTGATGTTGTAGCGTTTGGTTCAAACGAGATAGTTTTCCTTGAACGATGGATTGAGACCGCCAACCCCATACAAAATAAGCCACCATAATACCGACCAGAGCACTAAAAGGAGGCACCCAAATACGCGTTAATTTTAAACAGATAAAAACAAGCAAAAGAACGAAGGCAATTGATGCAAAAAACACCACAGGCGCTCGTAAAAGTCCGAACAGATACATAATCAAACTAAATAACAAAGTCACCAGCATGGTACAAATGACTTGAAAGGGAAAAGAGGCATATTCAAGCGTACGCTGCTGAATCAGCGCCTCCAAAACATGGGCGTTCACTTCCACTCCCGACATACGCTGATGATCGCCAGACACCGGAGTCGACAGCTGATCACCTAACCCTGTAGCCGTGGCGCCAACTAATAGCAGCTTATTACGAATAAGATCATCTACTTGCCCCGATAGAACATCGCTAAATGACACTCGTTTTATAGTTCTGGGTAGTGTCAAAAAAGGAATATAAACAGACTGATTTCTCATCCATCCAGAGCCTGTCGACTCCACACTTTTAGTACTAAGAAGCTTACCGTATGCCGTTTGATAAACGGCATACGAAAAAGCAGGCCAGTGCGCACCATCCAGTCCGGCATATAGATAAACTGAACGGCATATACCATCAACCCCTAGCTCATAATCAACATGGCCCAGCCTATCTGCTGCTAACGCCAACATAGGTATAGGCAAAGACTCCGATGCAATCTCACCAAATGTATTGGTTTCAGGGGCCACCGCTAATACCACCTTGCCCGATTGCTTGATTGCCTCAGCAAACATTTGATCAATATCGGCGGCTTCACTTTCAGGAAAAAGAATATCAAAGCCTACAGCCTTAACACCCAGCTCAGTCGTCTTTTCTAATAAAGAGGCATGAACCGACCTAGACCATGGCCAACGGCCTATCTGCTGTAGGCTCTTGTCATCAATAGCAACAATAACCACTTGCTCAGACACTTCATGCGATAGAAAACCATGCATAGTGTCATAAATAATCCAGTTTAAACGTGCGATATAGCTGTTATTTAGCAGTAATAAAGGGACTAACAAACAAAGAACCCAAAGCCCGCTATTAATAAGGAAGGCTCGCCTCTTTGCAGCGTTCATCAGAATAACAAAATACCTAAAATACCCACGCCAATAACCTGCAACCATCGATTATCTTGCGGCGGGTAGATCAGCTGAGTGGCACCCCAAGGCCCCTTATATCCGTCTGATTCAACAACTCGAATACGCATATATTGCAAGCTAGTTGCTCGTGAGAATGTCATCTCATGCTGCTTTGTTAGCTTATCGACAATTAACTCATCAAAACTATTACTTTCTGAGATCTGCATTTGATATTGCTGAACATGCTCACCCGTTAAGGATACCGTTAACTTATCTTCTTCAGGCGAAACAATAAGCTCAGGTGCTAGCGGCACGGGCTCCTGTCGAAATTGGCGCACCACACTATAGGGTCCCTGCTCTTTTACAGAGGAAATACTAGCAACACGCCAGTAATAGCTACCATTAGCTAAGGGCTCATCCAGCGAGTAAGACGCTCGCTCCACACCCTGTTCATCTAAGAGCAAGGGCCCTGAAAAACCTTCTGAAGCAGATACCTGCAAGCGGTACGCGCTAGCATCAGCAGATTGTGTCCATTGAAATACGGGAGCCCCCCCCTTATCACCTTTTCATTAAGGGGCTTCAGTTGTAAAGGAGGCTGCGGGTGCACATCAAGCTGTAAACGGGCAATCACTGCAAGACCTTCAATACCTAAATGATCAATACCGCGAATACGCACGTAATACGATCCATCGGGCACTTCTGGTAAGGTAGTCTGCCTATTTTCAGTCACCCTGTTCCACAGCACTACAACAAAATCATCTCTTTTTGACAGCTCAATACGATAACCTTTAGATCGTACAAGCTTATGCCAGCCAAGCGACCAATTAAGCTCACGAATCACATCAGGAACAGTCTTGAGTTTAGGCGCAGCGAGTAGCTTTTGAGGTGCGATAGGTACCTGGCCAGGAGACACTCGCGTACCAAAACCAGCAGCAATATTACGTGTTCTAGATTGCCCCTTAACAGCAACCTTACCTTCAATAACTTCAATACGGGATACATCATCAGTGCCAACAACCGTTGTTCTGAACTTTGTTCCTCTCACTGCAGTAATGGCCGAAGGCGTTTGAATTTCAAAACGAGACCCATCACCTTTAGCCGGTATGGCACGCGTATCAACACGCCCTTTTTCTAAACGCAAACGAGTATCTACCATCCCCGAATCACCAAATTGACTAAGGTGATTAAAGCGCACTGCACTGCCTTCATATAAAGTAATAATGGAACCATCTGCAAATTTCACAGATAAGCTACTGGCGTGACCAACATTAAGCTGGTCGCCTAAATGAATACGTGAACCAACAATAACAGGCTTTACACTGCTATCTATTAGGGTCAATGAAGCATTACCCAAGATAGCCACAACCAGTGCTTCTACAGGCGCTTCTTTCACCCACGCCAAAGGCACCCTAATACGTGTACCTGGTTGCATTTTCTTTGGGTTTTTTATCCCATTGATTTTTTGTAAATCTTGCCAGCGCCCGCTGTTTTTGAGATTTTTAATACTAAAATCCCAAAGAGTATCTCCCTCATGAACAATATAGACCCACTCAGCCGCTGAGACAGGCACAACACAGCTTAGAAAAAGCCACATAGAAACAATTAACTGAAGATAACGCCGCATCACAAAGTCCTTTCTTGCTACGGTTAACACGCTATAGACCTTAGCCGAGCAAGCATCTGCGCTCACACTAACAAATTCAGGCTACATTCAGTAACTATAGCCGACTTATGGCATGAGTGAAATTTGTATTTAAGTTGGGTCTACGCAGCACACAAGGGAAAATGAGCTGGACTGTTACGGACTGGGGTTTGGATTATTACTATGTATATCTTCAATGGCGTGTAGAACTTCATCACTAAGCAGCAACTCATCAGACATAATATTATTTTGAAGCTGCTCCATAGTGGTAGCCCCAATAATAGTAGCACCCACAAAAGCACGGCTACTGACATAAGCTAGCGCCATTTGGGCTGGATCCACTCCATGCTGCTTAGCTAGATCAACATAAGCTTGAGTAGCTCTAACCCCATTAGGTTTGATGTAACGAGCATAACTGGGGAACAAAGTGAGTCTCGCACCAACGGGGCGTTGATCGTCTAAATATTTTCCTGATAGTACACCAAAACCTAACGGCGAATATGCCAGCATATCTACCTCTTCACGCTGTAACACTTCGGCTAAACCAATTTCATCGGTACGGTTTAACAAGCTATACGGGTTTTGTACTGAAACAACTTTAGGTAAATCATACATTTGTGCATATTTAAGGAAGGTCATCACACCCCAAGGTGATTCGTTAGACAGACCTATATAACGAACCTTTCCTTCATCCACCAGCTCTTTTAAAACTTTCAAGGTTTCCAGAATCGGCACGCCATCCTTTGACGTATCATGCTGGTAACCTAACTGACCAAAAAAATTAGTTTTTCGGTCAGGCCAATGCAACTGATAAAGATCGATGTACTCAGTTTGTAAGCGTTGCAAGCTTCCTTCAATTGCCATGCGGATATTATGGCTATCAAAACAAATATCTTGGCGTAGATAGCTCACCATATCCGCAGGGCCAGAGACCTTTGTTGCGATAACTATTTGCTCACGATTACCTCGAAGCTTCATCCAATTACCAACATAATGCTCAGTAAGCCCTTGCGACTCTGCCGAGGTTGGCACCGGATAAATTTCGGCTAGATCTAGGAAGTTCACTCCCTGAGAAACAGCATAATCTAGCATTTGGTGAGCCTCTGCTTCACTGTTTTGTTCGCCAAACGTCATGGTTCCCAAACAGATGCGGCTTACCTTAAGATCGCTATTTCCCAGTGTGTGATAGTGCATACATACTCCCCTAAACGATTAGCTACTTGGCAGCACTCTGACGCAAAATGATTTCAGATAATCAGTTTCAGGAATGGCTGGGTGTACTGGATGATCAGCTCCCTGATGCCCCTGATCAAAAATTTGTGCTGTCCGGTCGAGCTCACGCGCATTAGCTCGAATAATGTCAACAAGGTTGGCACGCTCAAGATGCATTGAACACGAAGCACTCACCAATACACCCTTACGCTCCAACAAGCGCATCGCTAAATTATTGATGCGTGAGTAAGCACGTTCACCATTTTTAATATCTTTACGACGTTGAATAAACGCAGGAGGATCAACAATGACAACATCAAACTTTTCTTGGTCATGGATCAATGCTTTACAAGCATCAAACGCATCTCCCTGCACTGCCACAAAACGATCTTCTGCATTATTAAGACGTGCATTTTCTAATGCCACATCCAGCGCAGTTTCAGACGCATCTACACACATAACTTCGGTTGCACCCGCCGCTAGTGCCTGTACACCCCAACCACCCACATAGCTAAATAGGTCTAACACGCGCTTACCTGCCACATGCTTTTGCATTGCAGCGCGGTTGTTACGATGATCATAAAACCAGCCCGTTTTTTGCCCTGTCAACACCGGCGCTAACAGAGGCACGCCATTCTCTTCAAATGGACAGAGTTCAGGCACTTCACCTTGCGCAACTTCAATGTAGCTTTCTAGGCCTTCAGTACTGCGCATTTTACCGTCACAACGCAACACTATCGCTTCTGGTGTGAAAATTTTATTTAATGCCGAAATAATTTCATCAACAACAGCCTCCATTCCAGCCGTCGAGATTTGCACCACAAAAATATTAAAATAGCGGTCAATCACCAATCCAGGTAAGCCATCACTGTCACCGAACACTAAACGATAGCAAGGCTTATCAAAGCACGCCTCACGTAATGACAATGCAATATTAATACGATGAACCAGTAACGAGCGATCCAAACGCAGCTTAGTATCACGGCACAGCAGGCGACCACAAATCAAAGTATTAGGATTCACATACGCAACACCTAACGACTTACCATTACTCGCTTCAACTAAAACCTGCTCACCCAGCTGAAAAGATTTAATTGGAGTGCGCTTATTATCGACCTCATTGCTGTAAATCCAGACATGGCCCGCACGAAGTCGGCGCTCGGCACCTTGATTGAGAATAAGCGTATTTAATGACATGGTAATCTCTATAAACAGTAAAAATGACTGTCCCGGCCAAGTGCCGGGACAGTGAATAAATCAATAGGTATAGCTTACACCGAAGTGCTTCATGAATCGATCAAGATTCATCCTCACATAATTCTCCGTACGCCTGAGCATCCAGCAATCCACCCAACTCAGCTTCATCAGCCAGTTTAATACGGAAAAACCAGCCATCTCCATAAGGATCGCTATTCACCAGCTCAGGTGAATCTTCCAGCAACTCATTAGTAGCAATGATTTCACCAGAAATAGGTACATATATATCAGACGCCGCTTTTACAGACTCGACAACACCTGCATCATCTCCCGTCTCAACGTCAGCACCTACTTCAGGTAACTCAACAAAGACAACATCGCCCAGTAAGTCTTGTGCGTGATCGGTAATGCCGATGGTTACAGACCCATCACCTTCATTACGAATCCACTCATGGCTAGCTACATATTTTAGTTCGTTACGAATATCACTCATATTCCCGATTCCTACACTAGGGTTAAGAAAATACTTTTTTGCCATTACGGACAAAGGGAGGGCGCACGACTGATACTGCTACATGCTTCCCACGAATATCAACCATCGCTAGGTCTTTTGTTCCTGCAGGAACTCGCGCCAAAGCAATAGACACGTTCAGTGTAGGCGAGAAAGTACCGCTAGTAATTTCTCCCTCTCCAACACCTTCTACAATCACTTTTTGGTGGCCACGCAATACACCTCGTGACTTCATCACCAAGCCTACCAACTTCTGAGCTACGCCTGCAGCCTTTTCAGCTTCTAATGCAGCACGCCCACAAAAATCACGGTTCTCCGGCTCCCACGCAACAGTCCATCCCATGGCTGACACCAATGGAGATACGCTTTCATCCATATCTGCGCCATATAGGTTCATACCGGCTTCAAGACGTAGTGTATCTCGGGCACCTAGACCACAAGGCGCTACGCCTGCGTCAGCCAAGGCTTGCCAAAACTCAGAAATTTCATCTTCAGGGATAATAATTTCTAAACCATCTTCACCGGTGTAGCCGGTTCTGGCGATAAACCAGCCCTCAGATTCAAGCCCTTGGAAGATGCTCAAGCCATCAATTAAACGCCCCCGGGACTCATTCAATACAGATTTAGCCTTAGCTATTGCTTCTGGCCCTTGTATTGCGACCATAGAAAGCTCTGGCTGCTCAGTCAAAGCAACGTCAAAATGCGCAGTTTTCTCTGCCATCCAGCGAAGATCTTTTTCACGCGTAGCGCAATTCACAACAACACGGAACCATTCGCCAGGAACACCAGGATCTGTCATACGATATACGATCAGATCATCAATAACGTTGCCATCTTCGTTCAGCATACCGCTGTACAACGCTTTACCCTTAATATCTAAGCGCGCCACGTCATTTGCTAACAAATAACGAAGATATTCAGAAGCATCAGCACCCGTCACATCGACAATCGTCATGTGCGACACATCAAACATACCTGCTGCTGTACGGACCTGTTTATGCTCTTCTATCTGAGAACCATAGTTCAGGGGCATATCCCAGCCACCAAAATCGACAACTTTCGCACCCATGGCCAGATGCTGATCATATAAAGCGGTTTTATTAGCCATCGTTATAAAACTCTTGTTGTTATCTGATTGTTAACGCATCAACAGCCAATACACATAAGTACTAATCTATAGCTGGATACAGAAAAAAGGGATGTCAATTTATAGGGATTTTAATGTTAGATCAATCTTTGATAGCATTCTAACCCCCGACCTACGACTTATGCCTAAACCTATTCATACCGACACTAGGATAAATGCATAATACTCATCAACCGCGATCTACTGGCCTTCTTGCCAATGCAGGGATATCGCCACTCAAGCCCATTGCTTGCATCACCACATGCTGTTTAATAGGAGACAGGCTGTTCAAGGTATTCATACCCATATTCCGCACCAACTTAAGCAAAGGTTGCTGGTGCCCGAATAACTGTTTGAAAGCCTCCATACTAGCCGACATCTGCAAGTTGGCGCTTTGTCGCTGACGCTGAAAGCGTTTCAACACAGCTTCACTTCCTATCTCTTCTCCACGTGTATGAGCCGATAAAATCTGTTCAGCTAGTGCCGCTGCATCCATCAGTCCCAAATTAACGCCCTGCCCAGCCAAAGGATGGATGGTATGTGCGGCATCACCTATAACAGCTAACCCTGCCTGCACATAATATTGTGCATGGCGCTGACGTAACGGAAAGAGATGCCTTCTGTCTGCCCACAACACACCTCCTAAGCGCCCTTCAAACGCACGCGTTAGCGCGGCACAAAATGCATCATCATCTAAGTCGATAAGTGCTGTCGCATGGTCAGGCGATGTCGACCACACAATAGAGCAACAATTAGGATCATCTAGTGGAAGAAAAGCCAGTGGGCCGTCGTCAGTAAACCGCTGCCATGCCGTCTCCTGATGGGGCTTTTCAGTGCGTACCGTAGTAACAATAGCGTGATGCCCATAATCCCACTCCCACATAGGGATAGAAGCGAGCTGTCGCACTTTTGACATAGCGCCATCAGCAGCAACAACTAATTTGCTGCGCCACTGCGAGCCATCTTTGCAGGTCAATACTCGTGAGCTGCCATCAGCAGCGCTGTCTGGTTCAGACAGCTGTACAACCGAAACGCCTGTGATGATTCTCAGATTATCTATTCGCTGTGCCGCAGCATACAAGGCGGCAACCGTCACTCTGTTTTCTACTATGTGACCTAACGCAAGCTCATGTAGCTCTCTTGAAGAAAAGTGTATATGACCACTACCCTCGCCATCCCAAACATCCATATCGGTGTAAGGACTAGTACGAAGTTGCTGCATATAAGGCCAGGCACCGACATGAGTTAGCAGCTGCTGCGAGGCGCACGTCAAAGCACTCACTCGCGGGTCATAGCCAGCAGTGAGCTGACCAGCAACATCATCAATAAGAAGCTCGGGATCAAACTCTCTATTTTCCAGTAATACGATATGTAACCCAGAAGCTGCTAATACTAGCGCCGCCGTCACCCCTACCATACCACCGCCTACTATAACAATATCAGCTGTTTGCACAGTCATTCTGTTACCTTATTTCAAACGAGGAGCAGGCACATCCAAACCCATTGCCGCTCGAGCAAAAAGTGTTTTCGCTGGTGGACAAATGTCCATCAGTTGCAAACCAAGATCGCGACCTAGTGCCAACACCGGGTTACGATTAGAAAATAGCTTCATGGTTTTGTCACTCAAACCAATCGTTCTCTTCTGGTCAGCTATACGCGCCTGATGATAAGCCTGCAACATAGAAATATCTCCAACAGACATACCACAACGTCGTGCCTCAATAATATGCTGCGCTAAATCAACCACACCCCGCAATGCCAAGTTATACCCCTGACCTGCAATCGGATGCAGCGCATGCGCTGCATTACCCAGCACAGCTAATCCTGGGCGTACCTGCTCATCCGCCAATACCAGCTTAAGTGGGTAACTAAAGCGTTTTCCAACATGCATAAAACGTCCGCAACGATAGCCAAAACGCTCCTGAACACGTGCTAAAAATGCATTATCATCGAGCCCCATAACATTATCTAACTCAGCGTCTGGAACCGTCCATACCAAACCACAGCGCGCCATGTTGTCTTGATCGTGCAAGGGTAGCAAGGCCAAAGGACCTGTGTCTGTGAAACGCTCATAAGCAACATTCTGATGAGAGCGGTCAGGACTAATGTTGGTAACCACGGCATGCTGTTCATAGACAACTTGCTGATAACTAATCCCCAAACTTTCACGTAATGTTGAGCGCCCCCCGTCAGCCATAACAACCAGAGCAGATGACACCTGAATTTTTTTGTCGTCCATAAGGATATCTAACCGCATCCCCTCTTCGGCAGGCGTTACACTGATCACTTCTGCAGGGCAGCAATAAGCAACCCTATCAGCGTGCTGATGGGTGGTAATATGGTTAAGTAGCGTACGGCCCATCCATTGGTTTTCAACAACATAGCCTAACGCAGGTACGTGCTCTTCTTCAGCGTGCAAACGCGTAGCACCGAAATGCCCTTTATCAGAAACATGAATACGCTGGATCGAAGATACATGTTCAGAAATAGCCTCCCAAACACCCATCTGCTCATAAAGTTTTCGGGCACCATAAGACAGCGCCGTAGCGCGCGCATCATAACTCGGTTGATATTGAGATAAGTCGCTGGTTGGCATCGGCATTGATTCAACCACAGCAATGTGCAGATTGAGCGCTTCGCTCATGGGCAACAAAGCCGCAGCTAAACTCGCTCCAACCATCCCTCCACCAATAATGACAATATCATAATGTGTATTCATCAATGCCTCGCAGCAGCCATCAGCCCTTCAATTTCATCAACTGTTTTTGGCACTGACGCTGTCAGCACTTCACAACCATCAGCAGTAACGACAACATCATCTTCTATACGGATGCCAATACCACGCCAGCATGCATCAACACTTTCATTATCTGGAGCAACATAAATACCGGGCTCAACCGTCATGACCATGCCAGGCTCTAAGAGCCGCCACTGGCCATCAGTTTTATAATCGCCAACATCATGCACATCCATACCCAACCAGTGCCCCAAACGATGCATATAAAATGCTTTATAAGCACCGCAATCAATTAACTCATCGACCTTACCTTTCAATAAGCCTAGCTCGACTAAGCCTTCGGTAATCACTCTGACAGACGTATCATGCGTTTGCTCCCAAGGAATTCCCGGCTTAATCTCTTCCAAACATGCAGATTGCGCTCTCAGTACTAGCTCATACAAGGCTCGCTGCTCATCACTGAAACGTCCATTAATAGGGAAAGTGCGCGTAATGTCACCTGCGTAATAATCAGTTTCACAACCCGCATCAATTAATACTAGGTCACCTTCCCTTAGAATGGCGTTATTCGATACATAATGCAGAACACAACCATTCTTGCCACCTCCCACAATGCTGGAATAAGCAGGCAAACGACAACCGTGCTGCATAAAATGGTGGATAATCTCTGCTTCTAACTGATACTCCATCAAGCCAGGGCGACATACCTGCATAGCACGAACATGCGCTTGAGCCGATATTTCACCGGCAGCACGCATCACTTCAATCTCTTGCTCTGATTTAAGCAATCGCATCTCATGTAGCACAGGGCCCAACTCAATAAGACGAGAAGGCACTTTAACGCCCTGACGGCGCTTTTTACGCATTGACTCTAACCAGAGTTCAACACGCGTCTCCGTGCGATAGCACGTACCCATACAGAAGTAGATAGACTCCATCCCATCGAGTATTTCAGGTAAGCGCTCATCAACTTCATCGATAGAAAACGCCTTATCCGCCAGAAAGTCTACTTTCACACCCTCAGGTCCAGAACGGTAACCGTTCCAAATTTCCATCTCTGGATCACGGGGCTGACAAAACAGGTGATAACTCACAACTGCTTCGCCTTTGGTAATCACAATCAGCGCTTCAGGCTCATCAAAGCCGCTTAGGTAATAAAAATCACTATCCTGCCTAAAGGGAGATTCAACATCACTGTTTCGGTGCTGCAGCATCGCTGAAGGAACAACAACCACACTATTAACGGGCAGCTGAGCGAGGAGCCGCTCTCTGCGTTCAGCAAACTCGCGCTGATTGATACAGGGTTGCTTCATTCTCACATCATCCATTTAGTGCATTTTAGGTGCGTCAGGGTTGCTCACGGCATCGCTGCTAAGGTTGCATTCGGAAAACAGCATTAATACAGCCATACGTACGTACTCTTCTAGCTGCATCAAGTCTGCTTCGCTGTCTTCACCGTCATCCACTTCATTTGCTACCTGTGAAATTTCAGACAAGTCTCGCAGCACATCTTTCGCTTCATCGGAAAGCGATTTATCCGTTTGCTTTCCCTGATAACCAAAACCTGTCATAAAACCTTGGCACCAACGCCCTAACGATTCAACTCGTTGCGCAAGCGTAGCGTCATCATCTGGCAGAAGCATCGTCAGCTCTAAACTAAAGCTCTCCATCTGTCCCAAAGTTTGCTGATAAAGACCGACCATACCCACCTTACTGGTTTCTTGCGTAAGCCCATCTAACTCTAACAACTCAGCAACAGTACTTAACCAAACATCAGGAACCATGCGGGCACCAGACGATAACTGCCCTGCCAACAAACCATGCAATTCAGAGGGTGTGATAATGAAAACATTCTCTGATACAAGTAAATTGGCTATCGCATCAAAACCAATCAGCTCTTCACTCACTTCCGGCATTATTCACTCTTCTCTTAACTGTTTTCAGACATATATTTCAAAATATTTTGATTATCCTAGCATTGTAATCTATACAGAGCTATGCAGACTCGATTGACCCTCTAAGGCAGCCTGTTTATAGTCCACTTTAGATTTTATGTTGGATTCCCGAATGACAGACCATTACTTTATCGCACTTGAACAAAAAATTGATCAGCTACTCGCACGTTGTGAGGAGCTTGAACTGGAAAACCAGCATCTTAAGGCCACCGGATTACAGGCCCGACAGGAAAAAGCTCGCCTTCTCCAAGTGAACGATCAAACACGTGTACAAGTTGAAAAAATGATTCAACGCATGAAGACACTGGAGCAAAGCTCATGAGCAACGACGCTGGACACAAAGTCGCTATCAAAATAATGGATAAAGAGTACTTGATTGGCTGTCCTGAAGGCTCAGAAGCAGAGCTATTTGTTTCAGCCGATTACCTTGATAAGAAAATGCGCGAAATTCGCGATGCCGGGAAAGTGCTAGGATTAGAGCGCGTAGCGGTTATGACGGCATTAAATCTTTCTCATGAGTTATTACAGAACAAAGCACAGCAACAAGAAAATTTAGAAGAGCGCATTATGAAGCTCAGCCAAAAGATTGACAGCTCACTCATAAAACCTAAGGGAACACCCTAGGACGAGTCAAATATTAGATTAACTGCATGAATTTCAATCAGTTAAATATTCTTCTTAGCAGATATTTAATAAAATACAAGAGCTGACTTTGGCGCCAAACGCGTTATAATGATCTGGCTCCCTGAGGTGTTCGTCAATTGGTTACGTCCCTCGAGCCGATAATTACCAGTATGGATTTTTCTAGCAAGTGTTGTGTGCATGTCCGTCTTCGGAAAGCCTTATACACTTCGGAGATCTCCTCCTTGAACCTTCGGGTTCAGGGCCACAACCAGTAACGGCATCTTGGGGAGTCTTTACGTTTATGGACGCACGTTCAGCACTTCGCAAGTCTATGCGTCAAAAGCGCAAATCCTTAACGCCTAAGCAGCAAGCAACAGCGGCACTCAAGCTGTTAGCTGAAATCCAAAAACTTCCCAGCATACATAAATCTAAGCATCTTGCTCTTTACTTACCCAATGATGGCGAGCTCGATCCAACACCTATTATTCATTGGTGCTGGAAGATGAAAAAGAACGTTTACCTACCGGTACTACATCCACTCTCACATAATCGACTTTGGTTTGTTAAATACACCCCACGCACACCAATGACACGTAATATTTATGGCATTTTAGAACCCAAAGCTCCTTACCGCTTTATTCGTGCTGCTAAGATGCTAGATATCGTATTGTTACCGCTTGTTGCATTTGATGATAAAGGCGGAAGGCTTGGAATGGGGGGCGGGTACTATGATCGAACCTTCAACTTTATCAGACAATTCAATGCGCAAAAGCCACGTTTAATTGGGCTTGCGCATCATTTACAAAAAGTTGAACAGCTACCTATAGAAAGTTGGGATGTACCATTAACAGCAGTTGCTACTGACCACGGTTTTTATTAAAAGTAAAAAATTAATATTGCTGTGTATCTTAATAAACCTTGAGTAAAAATTTTTACGGGCATGTCTTTAATATATTAACGACTACCCATAATTTATTTTTATCAAAAAAACGGCCACCCAAACTATATGCAAGGAAATGGAGTTTCTCTCTCAACTTAATCAATTTAATCAATTTACATTTAACCCTGGCGATTAAATACTTGCTCCACCAACGATGCAAACTGAAAGTCTGTTTGAGAAAATACGCCTGTTAGGACTGAGCCCACTACAAACGCCATTACTACTACCATCACTAAATCAGGACCTTTCTTCATATAATCTCTATATTTTTATTAATAATCAGCTTAATTGCATACTACCGATACATAACCGCCACATTCCGTCCATAGATGTTTAAACAATTAAGTCCCTATTTAGTATTATAGCCAGATGAAGAGCTTTTACCCTAAAAAGAACAAAAAAATGTTATAAATCATCATATTTTCAGGAATTTTGCCGAATTTCGCGACATTTTAACTTCTTCGTCACGTTAAATCAGCATTCCTAGGACAATCGGCAAGGTCAACATTGATAATAACACCTGCCCAGTAATAATTGCCGCCATCATTTCAGCATCTCCACCTAACTGCCTTGCCAAAATAAAAGCAGAAGGAGCCGTCGGCACGGCAGCAAAGACAAGCAAGAGACCCGTAATAAAAGAAGAAAGTTCCATAAAAAAACAAATTCCATACATTATAAATGGAAAGAGTAATAGTTTAATAAATGAAGACACCCAAACGGCTGACTGCACTACCCGCAAAGCGTGAAGGTTCAAACCCGCACCAACCGCCAAAAGCCCCAATGGCAATGCCATACTACCCAACAGCCCAGTCACAGATGCAACCGCTGAAGGGATACCAATACCGCTGATATTTAACCCAATACCCAGCAAGCAACTAAGAATCAGCGGATTTTTTATAAGTGTAGCAAGCAACCCCCGTACACCTTGTTTACGTCCCAATTGTGTGGAGAAAACAATAATGCTCAGTAAGTTTAATAATGGAATCATGAACGCAATAACAACAGCTGAGACAGCAACAGCCTCATTCCCATAGAGAGTGCTAACTGAAGCCAGCCCAACATAGGTATTAAAACGCACAGATCCTTGATAGAAAGAGGTAAACCCTGCTGCAGAAAGCCCCATCCAATAACGAACAACAAAACACAGGCCTGTGCCAATTAATAACAGAGCCACCACGGCAATCGATATATCCAAAATAGATACGCCGGTTATATCCGCTGAGCCTAATTTGTTAATCAATAGCACCGGAAACAAGACAAAGTATGTAAGTTTTTCAGCAGGTTCCCAAAAACCATTGCCTGGAAAACCTGCTCTACGCCCCACAAACCCTAAGATTAATATTGCAAAAACCGGCCATAAAGCACTTAGCACTGACAACATATTTGTGTACTATCCTCTTATATCAGATATTTATATCTTAGCTTTGAGATCACACCTTTTAGAAGGAACCAGCCATATGACCTCCCTTATATTAACAGTCATCGGACCTGACAAGCCTGGACTCGTTGAATGTTTATCTCAAACTATTGCTGCACATGACGGCAACTGGCTAGAATCTGCATTATCACGACTAGGTGGAAAATTCGCAGGAATCCTCGTAATCAAAGCCCCTAAAGCAAAAGCTGCAGGATTAACCAACGCCTTACTTGAGCTAGAAAAGTCTGGCCTTAAAATCATTGTCGAAACAGCCGATGAGCAAGATAGGTCCGACACGCTCCAGTCTTTTACACTCGAACTAATTGGGCATGACAAACCGGGCATCGTACGCGAAATTTCGCAAGCCTTGGCACAACGGCACATCAATGTTGAAAGCTTATCGACAGAACTAGTCTCTGGCTCAATGTCAGCAGAGCTACTGTTTAAAGCACAAGCTCAACTGCTTGCCCCTGAAAACCTCGATTTTGACGATCTTCAAAGCGCTATAGAGTCAATTGCCAGCGACCTAATGGTTGATATCACATTGAACTAACACCTCTGGCGGGTCCCGCCCGCCAGTTTTCTTAGCAAGTACAAATCGACAACTACAGATTCAAACACTCTTCCATTTACATCAAGGACACGTCTATGGGTATTTTTTCATGGATTCTAATGGGCTTACTTGCAGGAGCTGTTGCAAAATGGCTAATGCCTGGCAAAGACCCCGGCGGCTGTTTTATAACCATCATTTTGGGCATTGCTGGCGGTGTAGTCGGTGGATACCTAGGAACAATATTAGGGTTTGGGAAAGTCAACGGGTTTAATTTAGCCAGCTTTGGACTAGCCACAACGGGGGCTGTACTATTACTCTTTATTTATCGCCTCATAAAGAATAATCGCTAAACGCTTTCATTACGCATTCTCTTTTTCAGCGGGAATGCTTATATCGATTGAAACCTTTGTTGACTGTCTCTCCAAAGAGGGGGCCAAACACACTCTATTTCGCCCCAATGACTTAGCCAGGTACAAAGCATCGTCAGCTCTTTTCATCCACTCACGTGAAGTTTCTACATGACCTAGTTCTGCTACGCCAATCGAGACAGTAACAGGATGATCAGGTATTAGCTGCGCTTGCTCAAACCGTTCACGTATCTTCTCTGATAGGTTCCTCGCTTCTTCCAAGCGCCCTTCAGCTATTACAACAAATTCTTCTCCGCCAAAACGGAACAACATTTCACTTTGACGGACAACGCCATTGAGGAACTCTACAAAGCGCTGTAAAAACAGATCTCCGACTGCATGCCCATACTCATCATTGATGCGTTTAAAATAATCAATATCGATGATCACAATAGAGACAGGGGCTGCTCTTCTTGAAAAAAGAGAGACTCGGCTTTCAATAGCATCATCGAGGGCTCTGCGGTTATTTGCACCGGTTAACGGATCTATCGTTGCTTGCTCAGAAAGCCTCTGTTTATCTTGCGTCATACGTGCAGCAAAAAAATAGGAAAACAAACACACGAGCAAGTATGTCACCACAAACCCTGATAACTGAAACGCTGAGAGCGCCTCATAAACTAATACGGTGACAGCGGTTGCAGAAAGGACACTAATACTGATGGCGACTCTCAGACGAACCATAAAGTAGCCGCCGATGGCTGTAGGGTAGGCCCAAAACAACATATCCGGTCCCTTTACCGAAATCACCGCCAGCATTCCACTGGTGTACATCAAGGTAAAGAGCGTACTTACTATTCTAAAATTCGCACCATTACGCCCATAGACACCCAAGGAGACAATGCCTGAAATAATCAAAAGATCAAGAATCACCATGATCCACTCTTCTTGCAAAGCACGGCTAACGGCAAAAGGCAAAATAGCCAAGACACCAAGGGCTCCTTGAATCATCATGATGTCTTCTTCAAGCTTAGTGCTCGCCCGACTTGCCTTTAGTAAAGGTATGACTTTTCTGAACGCATACATCCCTATACTCGCATTTATACAAAGCGCTAGTGTAATAGCTGTGTATATTTTGTACCAGCCCGATAAAAAAGAGGTGATAAAAGAGAGGAGCCATTATCAATGGCAAACATTAACCTCACATAATCAACAAAATCGATTAACGAATGAAAGACACAATTCTCCGTAAAGCCTACTTTTGCACGACGGTATTGTTTTTCGATATTAACAAAGCAATTCTGAATATTTACAAAGCAATTCTGAATATTTACAAACAAATCTACAGACAAAAAAATAGCGTACAAAGGCACGCTATTTTTCTATTCAGGGCAGGCTAAAAAATTATTGAGCCCGTGCTCCTAACTTTTCCTGACCACGTGTTACGGCAGCTCTTACTTGATCTGGCGCAGTACCACCAATATGGTTACGTGCAGCAACCGAGCCCTCTAGCGTCAGCACATCAAATACATCTTCAGCGATAGTGCCTGAGAACTGTTTCAACTCAGCTAGCGTCATCTCACCCAAGTCTTTACCTGTCTCTATTCCGTAAGCGACAGACTTGCCAACTACTTCATGAGCATCGCGAAATGGCATACCCTGCCTAACCAAATAGTCGGCAAGATCAGTGGCAGTAGAAAAGCCGCGTAACGCCGCTTCACGCATATAATCTTTGCGTGATTCAAGGGCAGGCACCATATCAGCATAAGCTCGCAAACAACCTTTTACTGTATCAATGGTATCAAACAACGGCTCTTTATCTTCCTGGTTGTCTTTGTTGTAAGCCAATGGTTGTGACTTCATCAAGGTTAACAAACTGAAGAGATGACCATAAACACGCCCGCTTTTACCACGCACTAGTTCAGGAACATCCGGATTTTTCTTTTGCGGCATAATAGATGAGCCGGTACAGAAACGGTCTGGCAGGTTAATGAAATTAAACTGAGCAGAGGTCCACAATACCAACTCTTCAGACATACGTGTCATATGCATCAACAAAAGACTAGAAGCGGCACAAAACTCAATACCGAAGTCACGATCAGATACTGCATCTAATGAGTTTTCAGCGGGAGCATCAAAACCCAACAACTTACAGGTAATATCGCGCTGAATAGGATAGGTAGTACCCGCCAAAGCAGCGGCACCGAGCGGCATAATATTAACTCTCTTGCGCGTATCAACAAAACGATCGTAGTCACGGCTAAGCATTTCAAACCACGCCATTAAGTGGTGGCCAAACGTCACAGGCTGAGCTGTTTGTAGATGGGTAAAGCCAGGCATGATTGTGTCGGCTTCTTGGTGAGCCAGACCCAACAAACCCTCTTGCAAGCGAGTAATCTCAAGTAGGATAAGGTCAATCTCATCACGTAGGTACAAACGAATGTCTGTCGCTACCTGATCATTTCGAGAACGCCCAGTGTGTAGCTTCTTACCCGTAATACCGATTTTAGCTGTTAGCGCTGCCTCAATATTCATATGAACATCTTCAAGTTCAATTGACCACTCAAAACGCCCTTCTTCGATATCAGTGCTTATTTCAGACAACCCTTGAATAATCATGTCGCGTTCAGCCACCGTCAGCACACCAGCTTCAGTCAACATAGTCGCATGAGCAACCGAACCCTGAATATCTTGTCGGTACATACGTTGATCAAACTCAACTGACGCCGTGAAGCGTGCTACAAACGCATCCGTTGGTTCATTAAAACGACCACCCCACTGCTGGTTGGTTTTATTGCTCATGCTCAGGACCTCACTATGAAAACTAGACAGACCGTTCTGGTCTAAATTTGCGAGGGATTATATCAGTTTTGACACCCGATGCGTGTTCTCTTGATATATGCAAAGACCCAGAAACGAAATGATCTGTTACAATCGCTGCATTCGCCCGGTAAGGCCCATTGTCGTTTTTTATTTTAGGACAGGACTATGCAGAAAAAAGTTGTGCGCATCGCGACCCGAAAAAGCCTATTAGCACTTTGGCAAGCTGAGTACGTTAAAGCTGAGCTGGAGAAGCACCATCCAGGTATTCAGGTAGAACTGCTGGGCATGACGACCCGTGGCGACATTATTCTCGATACACCACTGGCAAAAGTTGGAGGCAAAGGGCTATTTGTTAAAGAGCTCGAAGTCGCCATGTTAGAAAATAGAGCAGATATCGCCGTCCACTCCATGAAAGATGTGCCTATGGAGTTTCCTGAAGGCCTAGGCCTTTCTGTTATTTGCCCACGTGAAAAACCAACAGACGCCTTTGTTTCTAACAAGTTCAACTCCCTTGCTGATTTACCTCAAGGTGCTATTGTTGGAACATCATCACTACGACGCCAATCACTCATAAAAGAACAACGCCCAGATATTGAAATTCAAGATCTTCGCGGCAATGTTCAAACACGTCTACGAAAGCTAGATGAAGGCCAATACGACGCCATTATTCTTGCTACCGCGGGCCTGCTTCGACTGAAACTAGAAGAGCGTATTCGTAGCGAGCTACCCGATGACATCTGCCTGCCCGCTGGCGGCCAAGGAGCTGTCGGCATCGAATGCCGCCTTGATGATACTGAAACCATTGCCCTGCTGGCTCCATTACACCATCAACCAACAGCATGGTGTGTATTGGCTGAACGCGCATTAAATAGACGTCTTGAAGGCGGCTGCCAGGTCCCTATTGCCTGTCACGCCATACTCAACGACGCCCAAGATGAGGTGTATTTACGCGGTTTAGTTGCACGTCCGGATGGCACTACCGTTTTACGCGATGAAATGCGCGGACACCCCGACCAAGCTGAAGAGATTGGCGTCACAGTAGCCGAGCGACTTTTGGCAGCAGGTGCTGATGAAATTTTGAGCGAAGTTTATGCAACTAACAAAGGCTAAACTTCCCTCGCTACACAACCAACGAGTGCTAGTAACACGCCCTGCCCAACAAGCAGATCAGCTCATCGATCTGCTTGTAAAGTGTGGCGCTAACCCGGTGCACTTACCTGCACTGGAAATATGCCCTATCAGCGAAACTGATTCTCGATATATTCAGCTCAGAAACCAGATGATGAACTTGGATCATTACTCCATCATCATCTGCATTAGCCCCAATGCAGCACACCAAGCACTCGAGTGGATCGATCAATTTTGGCCGCAGCCCCCTGAAGGAATTGATTGGTATGCCATTGGCAAAAAAACAGCTCAAATATTAAACAACCAAGATATCCTAGCTCATCATTCAGCGGCAGGCTTTGATTCAGAAGCCATGCTTACGCTACCAGAACTAACTGATATTGATGGTAAAAGGATTCTCATTTTACGAGGTTCAAGCGGTAGAGCTATGTTAGCCGAAACACTAACAGCCCGCGGTGCTGAAGTAGAGTATGCTAATCTCTATGATAGAACATGCCCCGAATATGACGATACGCATATCAAAAGTATTATTTATAACATTCCTTTATCATCTATCCTGATTACCAGTGGCGAGGCACTTAGCAATTTTGTTACAGTTGCTGCTGGCCGTCAAAAACAATTCAGCACGGATTCACTACATCATCTTTATCTTGTAGTACCTAGTGAGCGAATTGCTGATCAGGCTAGACACAAAGGATTTACACGAATCAAGGTAGCGCAAGGGCCGGATGATTTATCCATGGTAGCAGCGCTAAATTCAGCTAACGACTCGGAAGCCAACGCATGAAACATACCGAGAAAAAAACTCAAACCACCGTAGAAGCAGTCATCGAGTCGAAAACCGCACCGACGGATCAAACCGTAGACGAACCTACAGTCGATACTAAGAACACAAAAAGCAGTACCGACAGCGTGGTTGAAACAGCTAAAGAAGAACAGCCTTTAGTAAAAGGCCAAGACAAAGGCCGAGACGCTCAAGAAACACCAGAGCCTGTTAAGCCCGAAGCGGCCAACAAGACACCAGCACCTCCCGTCATGCCAGCACAGGAAAAACAAGCAGCTACGTGGCCCGGAAAACTAGCGTTAGTTATCTCTATTATCGCGCTAGGCGGCAGTGGCTACCAGTATTGGCACTCAATGCAGAGCCAGCAACAAGATAGCTCTACAATCGATAACCTTAAACAGGACGTCAGCAAAGCGGTTGCCAATGTAAATACCCAGCTTACTGATACAAAATCAGTTGTTAGCTCTCAAGTGGCATCGGTTAACCAAAACCTAACGCTACTTCAGTCTCAGTCTTCAAAAGAGCAAAAAGGCATTGAAGAGCTACAAACGCGCCTGACACAAAGCATCCAGCAAGTAACGGCAAAACAGAGCAACTCACGTAAAGATTGGCTGCTAGCAGAAGTAGAATATTTACTGAGATTGGCCAACCAGCGCATTTTGATGGAAAACACCTCCTCAGGTGCTTTGTCACTGCTTAAATCTGCTGACAAAATTTTAAAAGAAACAGATGATGTTTCTATCTATGCAGTACGCAAAACATTGGCATCAGATATTGCAGCCCTTGAATCAGTTCCGACCTTCGACCTTGAAGGTTCGTACCTGAAACTGGCAGCCCTAAGCGAACAAATCAACAACCTGCGCCTAGTGCCACTAACAGACAAAAATAAGCTACCGTCTCTGATCGAAGAGATCTCACCAGAAGTCATGAGCGAAACATGGTCTAGTGGATTAAAAGAGTCATGGGCTAAAGCGGTTGATAAAGTAGAGAAGCTCGTTGTTATTCAACATCGTGACGAGCCAATCGAGCCATTGCTATCACCTGAACAAAACTACTATTTGCAACAGAACTTACATCTAATGCTAGAGCAGGCTCAATTAGCGCTTCTACAAAAAAACCAAATCGCATTTGATCGCAGCCTCGTCAAAGCTGAAGAGTGGACAGGCACTTACTTTGAAGAAAAAGATGCCACCACCCAAGCGCTTATTCGCGGTATTGCTGAACTCAAAGATCTAAAGATCTCACCTGAAATGCCAAATATCAGCGGATCTCTAAATGCGTTAAAAACTTACCTGCAACAAGTCACCAAACTTAAGGAAGAAGGAGCAGCATAATGAAAAGATTATTTCTGCTGCTCCTCGTCGTTCTCGCTGCGGGAGCATGGGTCGGCGAAAAAATGGTCAAAGACCCTGGCTATGTTCTGATCTCCTATGACGAGAGCACGATAGAAACCAGCCTCTGGGTTTTATTGGTTGTTCTAACACTAGGTTTTGTTGCACTTCACTGGGCCGTGAATATCTTCTTTAAAGCGCGCTTCCCTACGGCTAAATTCCGCGAATGGCGCGAGCGTCGCGACGCCCGACAAGCCCAAGGCAAAACACTAAAAGGCTTATTAGCTTTATCAGAAGGCCGTTGGTGGAAAGCTCAACGCTTATTGAGCCAATCTGCTGAAAGCTCAGACCAACCATTAATCAACTATATTGCTGCAGCACGTGCTGCTCATGAGCAGGGTGAAGATAAAACCGCTGATGAGCTACTACAAAAGGCTCGCAGTAGCGTGCCTCAAGCAGAAGTAGCTATTGGTATCACTCAAGTACAGATTCAGCTTGAGCGTGGCCAACTTGAGCCTTGCCTTGCAAGCCTGCTACGTTTGCGCAGACTCGCACCAAAGCACACTTACGTACTCCGCCTCTTGAAAGATGTTTATGTTCGCTTAGAAGACTGGCAAGGGTTAACTAACCTCATCCCAGAGCTGCGCAAACTTAAAGTACTAAAAGAAGACGAAATCGCTGCTCTCGAGCAAACCTGCTATTCAGAACTATTGGGAAGCACACTAGAAAAACTCCCAGTAGAAGCAGATAGCGACACTCGCTTACAAGCACTAACAAAAGAGTGGAAAAGCTTACCTTCAGCACTTTCTCACGATAAAGAGATGATCCAGCGTTACATCGAACAGCTGGTGAGCGCTGACTCTGAAGATAAAGCCGAAAGCTTCCTACAAGACAAAATCAAGCGTCAATGGGATGAAGATCTCGTCAATCTTTATGGTCGCATTAAAGGTGAAAGTGCCCATAAGCAGCTGGAAGTTGCTAAAGGCTGGCTGAAAAAGAACCCAGATAGTGCTGCACTTAAACTCACTCTTGGCCGACTTGCCATGCGCAACGAGCAGTGGGGCAAAGCCGTAGACTATATGGAAGAAAGCTTAGCACTTGAAAAACGCCCTGAAACCTATACTGAGCTTACACGCGTATTGCAGCACCTAGGCGATAACGAGCGCTCATTGAGTGTTATGCAAGATGGGCTCGCCTTAATGGGTGGTGGCTTAACGCCTATCCCGCTGCCTGCTACAGAAGAGCAAGACGAGAGCAAAACTGACGAAAAAACTAAAGAGAGCAACACAAGCAACGCTTGAGGCGTCGCTTTCTTTTAACACATAAAAAACCGGATCTGATTACAGAGCCGGTTTTTTTATACCTGAAAAGAAATTCACATATCTAATTATGGCTGGGTAGCCGCTTTAGCAAAGTTTTTAAGCGCACCCGAGACTTTCTTCAAAACAGCAGAACACTCTTGTAACTGATGACGCTCAGCCAAGTATGCAGGGTTGTTATAGCTTAACCATACCTGCCCTGCTTCATCTTCATGAATTAATGCTTTTTGAGGCAAGTCAATAGCTGCACTTTGGTCGCACAACATCAGTGGCGTGCCAACTTTTGGATTACCAAAAATTACCAGCTCAGTTGGACGTAACTGCATACCTACTTTTTTTGCACCTCCGGCATGATCAATACGCGCAAAAACGTTCATACCTTTTTTAGCCAATACAGCTTCAAGCTTATCTGCAGTTTCTTTAACATCATGAGCACTTTTAACACTGACAAGGCCATTATCCGCCAGTGCGACTGACGAGAGTGAAAACAAAGCAATAAAGCCTAATAGAAATTTACGCATGAGGAATCCTTTTTATATTCATTGGAAAGAAGTGATAACTTTAAAGCCTCCTTGTCTACAAGGAGGCTAATAGGGCAGAAGCGCTTATTTTGACAGACCCTTTGAGATAAAAGTTCATATTCAGTGGAGACAACTTATCAGCATTTTGATTTCTTTAGACACAAAAAAGCCGATCAAAAGACCGGCTATTTAAGCGTATTAGAACTGTTTTGTTAAAACTACTTTTCTGGCCTGGGTGCGTAAGCAAATACATCGGAGTGCATTTGTAATTGCTGCAGACCTTTCTCTTCACACGCGTCTAATAGCGCATATATCATAGGAGGAGACCCACTGGCGTATACTTCAACGCTTTCAAGTGTAGCAAAATCATGCTTGATCGCATCAGGCAGCAGATCAACACGCCCTGTCCAACCACAGCTGTCGCCTGGTTCACTTACTACAGGGTGATAGATAACGTTATCATTCTCTGTTGCCCACTGCTTAGGCAACTCAGGCAGGTATAAGTCTGCAGCGATACGTGCACCCCAGTAAATATGAATAGGGTTTTTCACACCGCTAGCAAGCAGGTGCTCCATCATACTTTTTACTTGCGAGAAGCCTGTGCTCGCTGCTGCTAGAATAATCGTCTGATCTGCAGAAAAGTTGGCTGCTTGTAGGTAGCAGTCGCCTTTTGGCAGCTCCACTTCTACACTCTTAGAACTCTGTAAATGAGCCAGAATGGCACTCGACAATTCACTCTCCGGTGCGTGCCTTACATGCAATTCAAGGTTACGTCCTGCTTCTGGCGCGCTACCAATAGAAAATGCAGCCTGCTGACCATCTGGCATGACGATTTCAAGATATTGGCCAGCATAATAGCTTACCGACTGAGATGCTGTTGCAGGCAAAACCAGTGATACCCTATAAACATCTTTGTTTAGCTTTTCAATTTGCGCAATATCACAATTCAAACGTTTCACTTCTTGCTCTCCAGGGCGCTTCAGCCCTTTAATATTTACCCAACAATCACTGACGGGAACAGATGTACATGCCAAGCCCAAAACTCCAGCGCTACCTTCTACTAGATCGTCGCTGGCTACTAAGTGCTTTTCTGGGTAGCGCTGCAAGGCTTGGCCCGACAGCAACTGATATTCACATATTTGGCATACGCCGTTTTGGCAACTCCTTGGCATACGATAACCATAACGCTCCACAACCTGAAGTAGCGTTTCGTCGGGGTTGCACAATAGTGGCTGAACCAGCTCATTTAAATGCAGCTGTATCAGACTTTTTTTATTCACACCTTGCTCGTACTTGCGTCAGGCATAATACCGAGATCATCCCAAAGCTCGTCGACACGCTGTTTAACGTCCGCGTCCATCTCGATAGGTTCGCCCCACTCTCGAGTAGTTTCACCCGGCCACTTATTGGTCGCATCCATACCCATTTTAGAACCAAGTCCTGATACTGGCGAGGCAAAATCTAAATAATCGATGGGGGTGCTATCGATTAATAAGGTATCGCGCGATGGATCCATACGCGTTGTAATTGCCCAAATAACATCGTTCCAGTCTCGCGCATTCACATCATCATCGCAAACAATTACAAACTTGGTGTACATGAACTGTCGCAAGAAAGACCACACACCCAACATAACGCGTTTCGCATGCCCTGGGTATTGCTTCTTCATCGTCACAACGGCCATCCGGTAAGAACACCCTTCTGGCGGCAGGTAGAAATCAACAATTTCAGGGAATTGCTTTTGCAGAATCGGTACAAATACTTCGTTTAGTGCAACGCCAAGAATTGCCGGCTCATCAGGTGGACGTCCTGTATAAGTACTGTGGTATATCGGCGTATCACGATGCGTAATACGCTCAACAGTAAACACAGGAAAACTATCAACTTCATTATAGTAGCCAGTATGATCCCCAAACGGGCCTTCCTCTGCCATTTCGTCAGGTGCTATGTAACCTTCAAGAATAAATTCAGCACTAGCAGGCACCTGCAAGTCGTTGCCTATACACGAAGTAACTTCGGTTTTCCCACCACGCAACAAACCTGCAAAAGCATATTCAGATAAGGTGTCTGGTACAGGTGTTACCGCACCAAGAATGGTGGCAGGATCAGCACCTAGCGCAACAGCAACGGGGAAGTTTTCACCGGGATGTTTTTCTTTCCATTCACGAAAATCGAGTGCTCCACCACGATGCGCTAACCAGCGCATAATCAACTTATTCTTGCCAATCACTTGCTGGCGATAAATCCCAAGGTTTTGGCGTTCTTTATTAGGTCCGCGCGTAATGACCAAAGGCCAAGTTACTAAGGGACCGGCATCGCCCGGCCAACATGTTTGAATAGGTAATGTACTTAAATCAACAGCATCACCTTCAATCACATGAGCCTGACAGGCGGCCTTTTTAACAACTTTAGGCCCCATGTTTAACACCTGCTTGAACACGGGGAGCTTTTCCCAAGCATCTTTCATGCCCTTAGGAGGCTCAGGCTCTTTTAGCATTGCCAGCACTTTACCTACTTCTCGCAGCGCTGAGACACTTTCTTCACCCATACCCAGCGCCACCCTTTCAGGTGTGCCAAACAAGTTGCCCAGTACTGGGTAGTTATAGCCTTTTGGATTCTCGAACAATAGTGCCGGCCCGCCTGCTCGCAAAGTACGGTCGCAAATTTCCGTCATCTCAAGATTAGGATCAATCTCTTGCTTAATGCGCTTAAGCTCTCCTCTGGCTTCTAACAAAGCCATAAAATCGCGTAGGTCTTTATATTTGAGATTCGACATCAGTTAGAGCTCTTTTTTATACTAAGCGTTATTTATACAAGCAGTTACAAGGCTATTTACAAACTCGGTGGCAGCACTGCCCATAAAAAAGGGCAAGCACAAGCTCACCCTTAATCACATATTTAGCAGCTTACTTTCGGCGCATCGACATAAAGAATTCATCATTTGTCTTGAAGTCTTTAAGCTTGTCGATAACAAACTCAGTTGCCGCAGAGTCATCCATAGAATCTAGCAACTTACGCAGAATCCACATACGCTGCAATTCATCTTCAGAGGTTAGCAAGTCTTCACGACGTGTACCTGAACGACGGATATTAATGGCAGGATAGATACGTTTCTCTGCAGTTTTACGGTCGAGGTGAACTTCAGAGTTACCCGTACCTTTAAACTCTTCAAAGATAACTTCATCCATTTTCGAACCAGTATCAACCAACGCAGTCGCGATAATGGTCAAACTGCCGCCTTCTTCAATGTTACGTGCCGCACCAAAGAAACGCTTAGGGCGCTCTAATGCATGTGCATCAACACCACCCGTCAGTACTTTACCGGAAGAAGGAATAACCGTGTTATATGCACGAGCCAAACGTGTAATAGAGTCGAGTAGGATTACAACATCCTTCTTATGCTCAGTTAGGCGCTTCGCTTTTTCAATAACCATTTCTGCAACTTGTACGTGACGTGATGGCGGCTCATCAAAGGTAGATGCCACTACTTCGCCGCGAACGGTACGCTGCATTTCTGTTACTTCCTCTGGACGCTCATCAATCAACAATACGATGAGATGACACTCAGGGTTGTTACGCGTGATGCTGTTAGCAATATTCTGCAGCATCAAGGTTTTACCTGCTTTAGGCGGAGATACCACCAAAGCACGCTGACCTTTACCCATTGGGCTAACAAGATCCAAAATACGAGCGGTAATATCTTCTGTACTGCCGTTACCCTGCTCCATACGCAAACGCTTTTGCGCAAATAATGGTGTTAGGTTTTCAAACAGTATTTTATTTTTTGCGTTTTCCGGGCGATCGAAGTTAATTTGATTAACTTTGAGTAGTGCAAAATAACGTTCGCTATCTTTAGGCGGACGAATTTTACCGGAAATAGTATCACCGGTACGCAGGTTAAAGCGTCTGATTTGACTCGGTGAAACATAAATATCATCAGGGCCGGCAAGATAAGAACAGTCTGCAGAGCGCAAGAAACCGAAACCGTCCTGGAGAATTTCCAGCACACCATCGCCATGGATATCTTCGCCGCTCTTGGAGTGTTTCTTCAAGATGGCAAAAATCACATCTTGTTTACGAGAGCGGGCTAAGTTATCTAGGCCCATTTCTTTTGCAATATCGAGAAGCTCGGGAACGCTTTTAGTTTTTAATTCGGTAAGATTCATATATTTTGAGGTGAGTAACTGAGTAGGATAATATTGAGAAAAGGGGGAAATTCGAAAGAGTATATGTAAAGAACTGAAACGCTCAGATACTGAATAGAAGCGCCAGACAGATCAAATATAGAAGGTTGTATCGCGAGTGTCTAGTAAAACGGAGAAGATAATTACTAAAGTTGCTATTTCTTCCCCGTTTTCATCTAGCTTATAGGTTTGAATCAATAAAAGCAGACAACTGCGATTTTGATAACGCGCCTACTTTCGTCGCCTCAACATTGCCGCCTTTAAACAGCATTAGTGTTGGGATACCACGAATACCAAACTTAGGTGGTGTTTCACTGTTCTCATCGATATTCAGCTTACAAATTTTCAAACGACCTTCATAATCTTTAGCGATCTCTTCCAGCACTGGTGCAATCATTTTGCACGGACCACACCACTCTGCCCAGTAATCAACCAACACGGCAGTGTCTGCTTTTAGAACATCTTCATCAAAAGATGCATCAGTAACATTAACGATATTTTCGCTCATTTAACCTCTCCAAACGCACCAGAAACGCTGAGTGCTTTCAAAACAAAGCAAGATGATACCATCTGAATGAAATAAATGTGAACTCTCTTCATTCATTGAGCTAATTCACTGAATATGTCTTTTTGTTCTGCTACTCTTGAATTTTTTACACCGCTAACGCTAAAGAGAAGATTAGCTTAATGCACAATTCAGAAAACCATACAGATTCAGTAACGGACGACTCACTTCTCGCCGCTATTGATCTGGGTTCTAACAGTTTCCACATCGTTGTTGCCCGACTCTCCCAAGGCGAGTTGTCTACCGTCGATATCATGTCAGAAAAAGTACAGCTAGGAGCCGGCATAGGTCCTGATAAAAAACTTTCTTGCGAAGCGATGGAAAGAGGCCTTGGCTGTTTAAGCCGATTTTCACAGTTATTGAGTGATTTGCCACACGATGCAGTGAAAATCGTCGCCACAAACGCACTTCGAGAAGCAGCCAACCGTTATACCTTTACCGAACAAGCCGAAAAGGTACTGGGCATACCTATAGAAATTATTGCCGGCAGAGAAGAAGCCCGTCTTATCTACTTAGGCGTATCCCATACCCTAGCCAATACCACGGGGGCCCGGCTAGTAATAGATATTGGCGGAGGAAGTACCGAATGTATTATCGGTGAACATTTCGAGCCACTTGAAATGGAAAGCCTGCATATGGGCTGCGTGAGCTATACGCGCCGCTTCTTCAGTGATGGCAGCATCAATGAAAAGAACTTCAAGCATGCTGAACATGCTGCTATGCGTGAGCTACTTTCCATCCGGGAGCGCTATAAAAAAACCGGTTGGGCTACGAGCGTTGGTTCTTCCGGCACGATAAAAGCCATAAAAAACGCCTGTATTGCCAGCGGTTTTAGCGAAGAGCGCATCACTCGTAAAGGCTTAGAGCAACTAAAAAAACAGATCCTCTCATTCGACACCTTATCAGAACTTGATATCGATGGTGTTAAAGCAGAAAGAACTGCCATTTTACCGGCAGGCCTAGCAATACTCATGGCGCTATTCCAGTCATTAAAAATAGAAGAAATGACTTTTTCTGATGGCGCACTTCGTGAAGGCTTACTCTACGATATGGCTGGGCGTTTACGCCACGAAGATATACGCGAGCGTTCAATCTCCGCTCTGATGAAACGCTACCATGTTGATGAAGCTCATGCACAACGTGTTGAACACACCGCTTTGGCAGCACTATCGCAAGTAAAAAAAGCATGGAACCTTAACTCAGCCTCTCATCAGGAGATGCTTAGCTGGGCAAGCCGCACGCATGAAATAGGCTTAACCATTGCGCACAGCCAATTTCATAAGCACAGTGCTTACTTGCTACAGCACTCCGACCTTGCAGGTTTTACCAAATCAGAGCAGCAGCTTCTTGCATTTTTAGTTCGAGGAAATCGCCGCAAATTTCCAAAAGGTGATTACAAACAGCTACCTGAACGCCGTAAAGATGCCTATAAGAGACTATGCGTCTTGCTCAGGTTATCCGTTATTTTGCATCGTAGTCGTAATGCCTCTGCTCTGCCTGCATTTACATTAAAAGCAGATGGGAAGAAACTAAATCTAAATTTTGCGAAAGGTGTACTGATAGAACACCCATTGACTCAAGCTGACCTTGAACAAGAGATAGACTACCTAAAAAATGCAGATATTAAACTAAGCATCAGTTAATCACCCCTGATGCTATAAGCGTTATAAACGAAAAAGCCCCTGCTTATTCACATAAGCAGGGGCTTTTTGTATCAAAATTACTTAAACTTTAGGGCCAGCATCAATAATGTCAGTAGAAACACCTTCAAACTTCGTGAAGTTGTCAACAAACTGGCCAATCAGGTCACGTGCAGCAGCATCGTAAGCCGATTTGTCTTCCCATGTATCGCGAGGGTTCAACAAGGCTGAATCAACACCCGGTACAGAAGTAGGAACGGTCAAGTTGATACCCGGCAACTCCTGAGTATCAACACCTTTCAATGCACCACTCTGAATCGCAGCAATCACACCACGTGTTGTAGGAATGCTGAAACGCTGACCTGTACCGTAAGAACCTCCTGTCCAACCGGTATTAACCAGATAAACCTGAGAGTCAAACTCTTCAACACGCTTCATTAACAGCTCAGCGTACACGCGAGCAGGACGTGGGAAGAACGGAGCGCCAAAGCAGGTAGAAAAAGTGGATTTAATACCACCACCTGAACCCATTTCAGTAGACCCTACTAATGCTGTGTAACCAGACAAGAAATGATACGCCGCTGCTTCTTTTGTCAAAATAGACACAGGAGGCAAAACACCCGTCAAGTCACATGTAAGGAAGACAACCGCTTTTGGTTCGCCACCCATATTAGTAGCAGAGCGCTTTTCAACATGCTCTAGTGGGTATGCACAACGACCATTCTCGGTTAGAGAAGTATCATCGTAATCCGCTTTACGATTATCATCTAGCTTTACGTTTTCAACGATTCCGCCAAAACGAATTGCATCCCAGATGATAGGCTCGTTTTTCTGGCTCAGGTTGATAGTCTTCGCGTAACAACCACCTTCCAAGTTAAATACCACACCTTTGCCCCAACCATGCTCATCATCACCAATAAGGTAACATGTAGGATCTGCAGATAAGGTCGTTTTACCTGTACCTGATAACCCGAAGAACAATGTAGTGTTACCATCCTCGCCGATGTTTGCTGAGCAATGCATAGGCAAAACATCTTTTTCAGGAAGCAAGAAGTTCTGTACAGAGAACATCGCTTTCTTCATTTCACCCGCATAACGCATACCGGCCAACAAAACTTTACGCTTAGCAAAGTTAAGGATGACACAGCCTTCGCTATTAGTGCCATCACGCTCAGGTACACATTCAAAGTCAGCAGCATTTATAATCTGCCACTCTTCTTTCGCTTTTGGGTTGTATTCTTGTGGACGGATAAACAGGTTCTGGCCGAACAAGTTCTGCCATGCTGTTTCTGTCGACATTTTTACTGCTAGGTACTGATTTGGATCAGATCCCACATGAACATTAGCTACAAAATGTTCTTTGCTAGCCAAGTACTCTTCAACACGATTCCAAAGAGCATCAAATTTATCAGCATCGAATGGGCGGTTAATGCTACCCCAGTCAATAGAATCAGCAGTGCTAGGTTCTTCTACGATATAACGATCCATCGGAGAACGCCCTGTGCGCTTACCAGTAGTCACTACTAGTGCGCCGGAATCTGCCAACGTTCCTTCGCCACGGCTAATTGCCTGTTCCACGAGCTCAGCACGGGTCAGATTAAAGTGTACGGTATTCTCAGTTTCTTTGGTCATTCTGTGGATTCCCTTGGCTCGGCGCCAAAAAACGTTACCTAAAAAGCAAAAAACCCCTTTATTCTGCGTATAACCGACAGTGAGTAATTATTTGGGGATGCATATTATTACAAAAAGTTGCGATTTATGCCATGCCAAAACCGCAGATCCGCGGCTTGGCAGCCATCACATCAGCATCAATGCAGTTGATCAGATTTAGGCACATGTGCCGAATCTGAAAACATTGCTCTGATATCTGTTTCATCAAAGCTGTAATGTTCGTTGCAAAACTGACAAGCAACATCGATAAGACCTTGTTTTTCAATAATTTCAAGCAATTCATCTTGCGTTAGAAACTGTAAACTATTGGCACTCCTCTCTCGCGAGCAGTCACACTTGAATTCAACTGAATCAGGATCATACAAACGACATTGCTCTTGATGGAATAGACGAAAGAGTAATGCATCGTTATCTAATTCCAGCAACTCTTCTGCTTTGAGCGTCGCACCAATCTGTTCAATATGCTCCCAGTCGTTTTCAGCAGTACCTGCTGCTGGCATCACTTGTAACAAGAAACCAGAAGCACGATGTTCATCAGCAGCCAAATGAATTTGGGTTGGCAATTGCTCGGACCGCTCAAAATAGTCAGCCAAACAAGCAGCCAATGTTTCTTTTTCTAGAGGTACAATTCCCTGATAACGCTGCCCAACCTCTGGCTCAATCGTAATCACCAGATGACCATCACCGATCAACTCAATAATGCCCGCGTTCTCATCAATATCACCGTCATACCTAGCAATACCCCGGCATTCACGCTTATTGTTCACTTCAGCCATCAATGCACTAACAGTCCCCGAACCTTGGGCCTGCAACAAGAGTCGCCCATCAAATTTTAAGGTGGTGCTCAGCAATGCTACCGCGGCTAGCATCTCCCCTAACGCATTACGTATCGCTGTGGGGTAGTCATGTAGCGCGAGCATATCCTGATAGGTTTTATCCAAACCCACCAACACACCCCGGATATCGAGATCATCAAATAAAATACGCTGAATTTGATCAGGGTTACTCATATTGCCAATTTCTCACTTTTACAAAAGATTATTCGTTGCCCATTTTACCACAAAGTTTTTGCTGCAAACGCTAGCAATTATCCTCTTTGTAACTCTTTCACACCTAACAACTGACGACGGCTACGTTTATCCGGCTTATGTCCAGGGCTTAGGTCAGCGCCTTTCAATGCTTTTCTTTGCAACGCTTCTTTTTCTCGACGCTCCAAACTCTCTGCTGTTTCTTCATATAATAGCTGTGCGTCTACTGCGCCACGGCGCTGCTCAGATAAAGCTTTTACAATAATCACACGCTGATCAAAGCCTTGGCGAATGTGCAGCGTAGCACCTAGTTCAACTACCTTGCTGCACTTAGTTCGCTGCCCTTCATAATGCACTTTACCACCGTCAACCATCTGCTTGGCGATGGCGCGAGTTTTATAAAAGCGTGCCGCCCATAGCCACTTATCTAGACGGATCTTGACCTGTTCAGACATCTTTGCCTCCTTCAGGTTTAAGCTCATGGAAGTGTTCTACAGCGCCAAATTCATCGATATCACGTATTGGGCTTTGGCTATCGGGTTGTGAAATAGCTAACAAATAACGGATACCATACTTTTTCGCTGATGCTAAAACAGACAAGCTGTCATCTATTAAGAGAGTCCGCTGGGGGTTAAAAGGTTCAACTTCCTGCAGCTTTGTCCAAAAAGTCAGGTCTTCTTTAGGTAAGCCAAAATCATGTGAGCAAACGATTGAATCAACACGCTCGGCTAAATCAGTCCTTTCTAGTTTTAATGAAAGGCTACCACGATGCGCATTAGTCACTATTACTGAGCGCATTCCCGCAGCTTTCACTTGTTTAAGAAAGTCTTGTACATACGGCCTAAAAGCAATGCGATCCGCCACTTCTTTTTTTAGAGCAACGATATCGACGTTTAACTCTTGAGACCAGTAATCCAAGCAATACCAGTTCAGCGTCCCATACTCCTTCATGATGCGCTCGTGTAACCACTCTCGCGCGGTCTTCTCATCCATTTTGTGGATATCAGCGTAGCGTACCGGCAAATGCTCTAACCAAAAGAAAGAGTCAAAATGTAAGTCCAGCAGAGTTCCGTCCATATCTAACAAAACAGTATCAATACTGGACCAATCAAGCGTAGCAGGTACAATCACATCAATGCCTCTTATATCAATCCATCAGAATGGATATTAGTATGCCCGTGAAACCCGAGATTTTGAAGGTCACACCTACCGCCCGCAGCCGTCTATTTCAGGTAGAAGAGTTAGAACTACGCTTTAGTAATGGCGTAGAACGAACGTATGAGCGCTTAGCATCGCGTGGCAACGGCGCTGTCATGATCATAGCCATCGATGCAAAAGATAATGTCATTCTGATTCGAGAATATGCCGGCGGCATTGAAGATTATACGCTGACACTCCCCAAAGGCTTGATTGACCCTGGCGAGACAGCAGAACTTGCTGCCGATAGAGAACTCAAGGAAGAAGCGGGCTTTGGTGCTAACAAGCTCAATTTTTTAAAGGAGATGACATCGGCACCCAATTATATGGGGCACCGTATTTCAGCGATTATTGCTCGAGACCTCTACCCTTGTAAGCTTGAGGGAGATGAGCCAGAACCTATGGAAGTCGTCCATTGGCCGCTATCTAATATAGAAGAGCTCATAGCTTTGCCCGAGTTCACAGAAGGACGAGCAATTGCAGCCTTGTATATGACGCGCCACTTTCTATCGACTGAAAACAAGTAGCGCGACAATCATTTAATAACGAAGCCTAAGGGTTTGCACACACTTGTGAGCCCTGGCGAATATCTTGCTCTACCTTAGTTTGAGAAAGCTCATCACCTAAACGGTTATCCATAATCGCTCGCACTTCTAAGTCGCTATAACGTTTATGCACATAGTCAGACAAACATTCACACTGTTCTTGCGACGCATTGCCAGAGGCAACACACCCAGCAATAAAAGGCTCGTACGTTTTTGAAGTTAAATACTGCGTTTTAATCACAAAGACCGCCAACAATACTGCAGAGATCCAAAGAAGTACTTTAGCCATGATGAATTATCTATTCTTGTTTTAGTGAATGGGCTTCAGCTTACCTGAAGGTTGGTTATTCTAGAGTGAGCCTTATTAATTTGCAGCAAACTTTAGTCGCAACTAGATCTAATCACACACAAATTGTGTCATGAAAAGACAAAGCAAGGGTGATATCATCTACTCACAAATATGTCGTGGGTCATCTAATCTTTGTCTGAAAGGGATGTCCATAACTGCTATCCATAACTACAACGATATGCTGAACGTGTCGACAAGAAGGTGAAAACACATGAGCTTTGAACTACCTGCACTGCCATTTGCAAAAGATGCACTAGAACCACACATCTCTGCTGAAACGCTTGATTTCCACCACGGCAAGCACCACAACACATACGTAACTAAACTAAATGGTTTGGTTCCTGGTACTGAATTTGAAGGAAAGACTCTTGAAGAGATTATCCTTTCAGCTCCAGCTGGCGGTGTTTTCAATAACGCTGCTCAAATCTGGAACCACACGTTCTACTGGAACAGCCTATCTCCAAATGGTGGTGGCGAGCCTACTGGCCCAGTTGCTGATGCAATTATCGCTAAATGGGGTTCTTTCGCTGCATTCCAGGAAGAGTTCAACGATAAAGCCGTTAACAACTTCGGTTCTAGCTGGACTTGGTTAGTTAAAAACGATGACTTCTCTCTAGAAATCATCAACACAAGCAATGCTGGTACGCCAATGACTAACCGTCAGCGCGCTATCTTGACTTGTGATCTGTGGGAACACGCTTACTACATCGATTACCGTAACGTACGTCCTGATTACCTGAAAGGCTACTGGTCTCTAGTAAACTGGGACTTCGCTAACCAGAACTTTGGCGCGTAAGTTATAGCAAAAAAGCATCTATTAAATAGATGCAAAAAAGGCCATTGAATAATAATTCAATGGCCTTTTTTATTAACCTGTCCCGTCCTGAAATAGGTTTACATATTGAGGACCTATTATGGACACATCAACCCCCACGCATCATAAGCGCAGTCAGTGCGATTACACAATGGGCTTTAAATTGCAGTTGAAAAAGGCGACATGACCTATAAACAAGCTCAAAAGATATATGGTATTCAAGGGCGATCTACCGTTCTGACTTGGTTAAGAAAGCACGGCAAGCTAGATTGGTCCCAGCCAACGCATAGAATTATGACTAAATCACCCCAAAGCAAAGAAACGCCAGCCCAGAAAATTAAGCGCCTAGAGAGGGAGCTTGAAGATGAGCGAGCGAGAAACCTGTTA
>NZ_AUGR01000028.1 GCF_000422765.1 Neptunomonas japonica DSM 18939
AGGCTGGGTGTGGAAGCGCTGCGAGGCGTTGAGCTAACCAGTACTAATTGCTCGTGAGGCTTGACCATATAACGCCAAAGGCGTGTGGGAAGCATGTAGTAACAGATAAGATTACAGACTAGCGCTTGTTAAACAGACAAAGACACAGAAATTCATCGAATCCATGTTGTGACAGTTTATGCTTGGCGACCATAGCGAAATGGAACCACCTGATCCCATCCCGAACTCAGAAGTGAAACGTTTTAGCGCCGATGGTAGTGTGGGGTCTCCCCATGTGAGAGTAGGTCATCGCCAAGCTTTTAATAGAGAACCCTGATCACTTCGTGATCAGGGTTTTTTTATGTCTGGAGTTGGGGCATATATCTATTGATCGCTAAGTGTTGTTTATTCCCAGTACTAGATTCTTTAAGCTCTAGTAAGTTTGGTATAACTGTTCTACTCCCATCTCGATTTTATATTTCGATTCGCTGGCTTTTGCGTTGTCGTTTGAGCGCCTACTGGTAGGAATGAGATGCTGATTTCCTCTATCTGGCTCGTTGCTTCTTGTGTGGCATGGCTTTTTTCTATTACTTCAGTGAGATTGTTTGACCCGCTGAGGGTTGCCTTCTGTTACTCATCCCATTAGTGCACTTATGTCATCACTTTCCGTCTATGGTGGGTTTGACTTATACACATGGGAGGCATCATGCTTTCTAGTTTCGCGGCTTCTTGTCTCTGGCTCTCGAGAACAGTTTGAATGACTTGCTTGTTTTATTATCAAACATTTCTTGGCGAGCATTGTGAGGTTTAGCAATTTACTTTGGCGTTCAGAGGTTCTTAGGCGGTACGCTTTTTGACGCTCAGTATTTCGATGTTGATTATTAATTTCTACTAACGTACTGAGTCTGTCGGAGGTTTCTTATTCTGATAAAACCAGTAAGGTTTCAGGATTCGATGGTTTCACTGCGACTTTTAGAGCTAGGGATAAATCACTGCTAAGTTTTTTTATTGTGGATAAGGTATTCGTTTTTGCAGACTGAGGCCTCGAAAACTCCAAGCTTAAGCGATGTATGAGTGCGGAGATGTTCTCTGAGGTTTTGTTGAGCTGGTTGATATTACTTGAGTGGAGGTAGTCGTTAATAGGGAGAGTAATTGTATCTTGGGTGATCTGTTGAAGTTGTTGGAAATTTTGTGAATGCTTGCTCAAGTTTTTGTAACGACCAATACACTGAAACAACTAAAATACTCAATGTTATAAAAAGAGATATTGTGGTTGCACGGGTCAAATGAGATATATGCATCGCAGGCATTATTTGTAGATTGCCGAATTTAGTTTGAAGAGCATATGAATATAGTGTGGTGATTTTATGAAGTAAGGTAGGGAAGTCTAGGAGGGAGCATGGACAGCGCTTCATGGATCGACTAGAATACCGCCGTTTACCTGCTGTATGTAGGTAGCACCAAGAATTCCGGTTTTAAAGCGAGGTTGCACCTCGTTTTTTTTCAGGTGTCGTATATAGTTTTCTGTAAAGTCGCAGCACACGCGGGGAGGTTCAATTGACAAGACCAGCCATTCTGGCCCTTGAAGACGGCAGTATTTTCAGGGGTATTGCTATTGGCGCGGACGGTCAATCCAGTGGTGAAGTTGTTTTCAACACATCCATGACCGGTTATCAAGAAATTCTGACAGACCCTTCCTATTGCAGACAAATAGTGACATTAACTTATCCACATGTAGGTAATGTCGGCACGAATGATGAGGACGAGGAATCAGCTAGCACATGGGTGTCAGGGCTGGTGATTCGTGATTTACCGCTTGTTGCGAGTAATTTTAGAAGTCAGAAAACTTTAGATCAGTATTTGAAAGACCATAATATTGTGGGTATTGCAGATATTGATACGCGTCGTTTAACACGTATTCTTCGTGAAAAAGGCTGCCTAAACGGCTGCATTATGGCCGGAGCTGTGGATGAAGAGTCTGCACTAGCGCAAGCTAAGGCATTTCCTGGCTTGAAAGGCATGGATTTAGCTAAAGAAGTTAGCGTTTCCGAGAAGTACGAGTGGAATTCATCTACTTGGCAGCTAGGCAAAGGCCATGAAGAAAAAGACGCTACGACTCAACCGTATCATGTTGTTGCTTATGATTTTGGTGTGAAGCGCAATATCTTAAGAATGTTGGTAGAAAGGGGCTGTCGTGTAACCGTCGTACCTGCACAGACGCCTGCTTCAGAAGTTCTTGGTTTATCCCCGGATGGTGTGTTTTTATCGAACGGCCCTGGTGATCCTGAACCTTGCGACTACGCTATTTCTGCTATTCAGGAAATATGTAAAACAGATGTGCCTGTTTTTGGTATCTGTCTTGGCCATCAGTTGCTGGCTTTAGCTTCCGGAGCCAAAACTGTCAAAATGAAGTTTGGGCATCACGGTGCGAACCATCCTGTACAGGATATCGATACAACGCGAGTGATGATCACCAGTCAGAACCACGGTTTTGCTGTAGATGAAACAAGCTTGCCTGATACGATTCGTGCTACTCATAAGTCACTATTTGATCAGTCCCTGCAAGGAATTGAGCGTACAGACCGCCCAGCGTTTAGTTTTCAGGGGCACCCTGAAGCGAGCCCTGGACCACGCGATGTGGCGCCTCTGTTTGATCGTTTTGTAACAGAGATGAGAAAAAGTAAAAACGCCTGATTGATATATTGATCAGCTAAGTAATTAGATTCGACCGGTTTATACAATGCCAAAACGCACAGATTTAAAAAGCATACTGATTTTAGGAGCCGGGCCGATCATTATCGGTCAGGCATGTGAGTTCGATTATTCTGGTGCGCAGGCGTGTAAAGCGCTGCGTGAAGAAGGTTACAGAGTTATTTTGGTTAACTCTAACCCTGCTACCATTATGACTGACCCAGCAATGGCCGATGCAACTTATATCGAGCCAGTTACTTGGGAAACTGTCGCTAAGATTATCGAGAAAGAACGCCCAGATGCATTGTTGCCGACTATGGGTGGGCAAACAGCGCTGAACTGTGCTCTTGATCTTGAACGCGAAGGTGTTTTGGTTGAATTCGGTGTTGAAATGATCGGGGCTAATGCCGATACCATCGATAAGGCAGAAGACCGCTCTCGTTTTGATAAAGCGATGAAGAAAATTGGTCTGGAATGTCCCCGCGCAGCCATTGCTCACAGTATCGAAGAAGCTCAACAAGTTCAGGCTCAGCTTGGCTTCCCATGTATTATACGTCCATCGTTTACGATGGGGGGGAGTGGTGGCGGTATTGCTTATAACATGGAAGAGTTTCTTGAAATCTGCGAACGTGGATTAGACCTCTCACCAACGAATGAGCTATTGATCGATGAATCGTTGATCGGTTGGAAAGAGTATGAGATGGAAGTTGTTCGTGACAAAAACGATAACTGCATCATCATTTGTGCAATTGAAAACTTCGATGCGATGGGTGTACATACCGGCGATTCTATTACTGTTGCTCCTGCTCAGACATTAACTGATAAAGAATATCAGATCATGCGAGATGCTTCATTGGCAGTACTGCGTGAGATAGGCGTTGAAACGGGCGGCTCTAACGTACAATTTGGTGTTAATCCGCTGGATGGCCGTATGGTTGTCATCGAGATGAACCCACGCGTTTCTCGCTCTTCAGCTTTGGCGTCAAAAGCGACAGGTTTCCCTATAGCTAAAGTTGCAGCAAAATTAGCTATAGGCTATACACTGGATGAGCTACAGAATGATATTACCGGTGGCGCTACTCCCGCGTCTTTCGAGCCGGCTATTGATTATGTTGTTACGAAAATTCCTCGTTTTACATTTGAAAAATTCCCGCAAGCAAATGACCGACTCACCACTCAGATGAAATCTGTGGGGGAGGTAATGGCTATTGGCCGTACACAGCAAGAGTCTTTGCAGAAAGCTTTGCGTGGCCTAGAAGTGGGCGCTACAGGTTTTGATCCTATCGTTGACCTTGATAGTGAAGATGCGCGTTCAGACATTGTGCGTGAAATGAAGCAGCCTGGAGCCGAGCGTATTTGGTATCTAGGAGATGCGTTCCGTATGGGAATGACAGTTGAAGAGCTGTATAGCATTTCTGGTATTGACCCGTGGTTCTTAGTGCAGATAGAAGACCTTATTCAAGACGAGCAGCGGGTTTCAAAAATGACGCTGACTGAGCTTGATGCAGATAAAGTCTATCGGTTGAAGCGTAAAGGCTTTTCTGATGCGCGTTTAGCGACACTCTTAGGCGTGAGCGAGAAGCAGTTCCGTAAACACCGTCATAATTTGAATATTCGTCCTGTCTTTAAGCGTGTTGATACCTGTGCAGCTGAGTTCTCGACAGATACGGCTTACATGTATTCAACGTATGAAGAAGAATGCGAAGCTAATCCATCTGATCGTGAAAAAATCATGGTGATTGGCGGTGGTCCTAACCGTATCGGTCAAGGTATCGAGTTTGATTACTGCTGTGTTCATGCTGCTCTTGCCGCGCGTGAAGCTGGCTTTGAAACCATTATGGTTAACTGTAACCCTGAAACTGTATCTACCGACTACGATACATCTGATCGTCTGTTCTTTGAGCCGATCACGCTTGAAGATGTGTTGGAAATTGTTGATGTAGAGAAGCCTAAAGGCGTTATTGTTCAGTTTGGTGGCCAAACGCCGCTCAAGCTCGCCGTAGCTCTAGAGCAGGCTGGTGTGCCGATTATTGGTACCTCTCCTGAAGCAATTGATCGTGCGGAAGATCGTGAGCAGTTCCAGCAAATGTTACAGCGTCTTGGCTTGAAGCAGCCTGAAAACTCAACGGTTCGCTCGCTTGAGCAAGCGGTTATCGAAGCAGAAAAAATTGGTTATCCTTTAGTGGTTCGCCCTTCCTATGTATTGGGTGGCCGCGCAATGGAGATCGTTTATAAAGAATCTGAGTTGCGTCGTTACATGAAAGAAGCTGTTCAAGTTTCTAATGAAGCGCCAGTGCTGCTTGATCACTTCTTAAATGCAGCTATTGAAGTTGATATCGATGCTATATGTGACGGTGAAACAGTCGTCATTGGTGCGATTATGCAGCATATTGAACAGGCTGGCGTGCACTCGGGTGACTCTGCTTGCTCTTTCCCTCCTTACAATCTTCCTAAAGATGTTCAGGATGAGATGCGTGATCAGGTAAAGAGAATGGCGCTTGAATTAGGCGTTGTTGGCTTAATGAACACACAGCTAGCGTATCAGGACGGTGAGATTTATGTGATCGAGGTGAACCCTCGTGCATCTCGTACTGTTCCTTTTGTATCGAAATGCATTGGTGTTTCTTTAGCTAAGGTAGCAGCTTTAGTCATGATTGGTAAAAAGCTCACTGAGATCGGCTTTACTGAAGAGATCATTCCTGAATATTTCCACGTAAAAGAAGCGGTGTTCCCGTTCAATAAGTTTCAAGGTGTTGATCCTGTTCTTTCTCCTGAGATGAAGTCTACGGGTGAAGTAATGGGAACCGGAGAAACCTTCGGCGAGGCATTTATGAAAGCAATGATTGGTGCAGGCGAAAAAATGCCGCAATCAGGAAAAGCTTTTATATCAGTACGCAACGTGGATAAAGAAGGCGCAGTGCCTGTTGCTAAATCAATGCTGGCTCTTGGCTTCTCACTAGTTGCCACTGGCGGAACAGCGGCCTTCCTTAAAGAACATGGCTTGCCAGTTGATGTTGTCAATAAAGTGACTGAGGGGCGTCCAAATATCATTGATATGATAAAGAATGGCGACATTGCTTATGTTGTAAATACAACGGAAGGGCGTAAAGCAACAGCGGACTCGGCAGAAATTCGTCGTAGTGCGTTACAGCATAAGGTCCCTTACACTACAACTCTGGCCGGAGCTGAAGCGGTTACTATGGCGCTTGAGTATGGTGAAGAGAAAGTAGTTCGTCGTTTACAAGATTTGCATTGAGGACTAACTAATGAGTCGTGTTCCTATGACAGTGGGTGGCGAAAAAGCGCTTCGTGAAGAGCTCGTTACCCTTAAAACTGCCGATCGTCCACGTGTTATTCAGGCCATAGCTGATGCACGTGAACATGGTGACCTAAAAGAAAACGCTGAATATCATGCTGCACGTGAAGAGCAAGGTTTCATTGAAGGGCGTATTCAAGAACTGGAAAGTAAGCTTTCACAATCACAAGTGATTGATGTAACAGCGATTCCATGTTCTGGGAAAGTAATATTTGGAACGACTGTGGTTATTATTAACTGTGATACTGATGAGACTGTACGTTATCAGATCGTAGGTGATGATGAGGCAGATATTAAAATTGGCAAGTTGTCAGTTAACTCGCCAATTGCTCGAGGCTTGATCGGCAAGAGCGAAGGTGATGTAGCCGGTATTCAAACACCGAACGGTGTTGTCGAATATGAGATAGAAGAGGTGTTACACCTTTAACAAAAAAGCCGCCTTTTTGGGCGGCTTTTTTTAACGTAAAAGGTTAGATAGTTTGGGGTTAGGTTGCAGTGCAGGACGATAAATTAAGGCTATATTGCCTATCTCCTGAACAATAGTGGCTTCAACGATAGTGCAAAGCTCTTTAATTAATTGCTTTTTCATATCTCTGTCGCCAACTGCGAACTTCACTTTAATAAGCTCGTGGTCTTCAAGCGCTCTATCCACCTCCAACTGAATGTTTTCTGTCATCCCTTTTCCTGCGATGGTCACAAGTGGATTCAGGCTATGACCGATGGTGCGATATTGTTTCTTTTGCTCGGGTGTCAGGCTCATACTAAAATAGACATCTCATTTGGGGTGGCTGGGCCACATTTAAAAAGTATATTCTACCTGAGACGGGCTCAGCGTAAAACTATAGAGAAAAATTAGTGGCAAGATCAAAAACGAGTAAAGCGTGGCTGAAGGAACATTTTGATGATTCGTACGTCAAACTAGCTAAAGAGAAAGGCTACCGTTCGCGCGCCAGTTTCAAGCTTTTAGACATACAGGAAAAGGATAACCTGTTTAAAAAAGGCATGACAGTGGTTGATCTAGGTGCTGCTCCTGGTGGCTGGTCACAAATTGCGGCAGATCTTGTTGGAGATAATGGCCGTGTGGTGGCATCTGACATTCTTCCTATGGACTCTTTGGCAGGTGTTGAGTTTGTTCAGGGTGATTTTACTGAAGAGTCAGTGCTTAATGAAATCCTCGCTGTAATGGATGGTGAATTAGCAGACCTTGTAATTTCTGATATGGCCCCCAATATGAGTGGTATGAACTCTATTGATCAACCAGCGGCTATGTATTTAGTTGAACTAGCACTGGAGATGGCAAAAGACGTTCTGAAACCGAAAGGCAATTTTGTAGCGAAAGTGTTTCAGGGTGAAGGTTTTGATCAGTATTTGATGGACGTCCGCGCAAATTTTGATCGAGTAGTTACGCGTAAGCCCGATTCTTCACGTGCGAGGTCGCGAGAAGTTTATATAATCGGGCGAGGCTTTAAATGAGTTTTATTAGTCAAAGCATCTAAACTGATGTAGTTTATCCGATGCTTTATGACGCTATTAAATTGAGGGTTGTCTTTTGAACGATATGGCAAAGAATCTGGTTCTCTGGTTGGTTATTGCGGCGGTCTTGTTGACGGTCTTCAATAATTTCAGCGCCGAAAGCGATCCAGGCCGCGTGACTTATTCGGATTTTGTGACTGAGGTTCAGTCTGACCGAGTTTCTAAAGTAGTGATAGATGGATACACCATTCATGGACAGCGCAGTAATGGTGAGCGTTTTCAGACAATTCGCCCTGCTTTACAGGATCCTAAGCTAGTAGATGATTTGCTTTCCCACAATGTTGTTGTCGAAGGTAAGCAGCCTGAGCAGCAAAGTGTTTGGACACAACTCCTCGTTGCGTCATTCCCAATATTGATCATCATCGCAATATTTATGTTCTTTATGCGACAGATGCAGGGCGGCGGCGGTAAAGGCGGCCCAATGTCTTTTGGTAAATCAAAAGCGCGCATGATGAGCGAAGATCAAATAAAGACTACGTTTGACGATGTGGCTGGTGTAGAAGAAGCCAAAGAAGAAGTGGCGGAACTGGTTGAATATCTACGTGATCCAGGGAAATTTCAGCGTCTAGGTGGGCATATCCCACGTGGTGTGTTGATGGCGGGTAGCCCTGGTACGGGTAAAACTCTGTTGGCAAAAGCTATTGCGGGTGAAGCGAAAGTACCGTTCTTCTCTATCTCCGGTTCTGACTTTGTTGAAATGTTCGTGGGTGTAGGTGCATCTCGAGTGCGTGACATGTTCGAACAAGCCAAGAAGCATGCTCCATGTATTATCTTCATCGATGAAATTGATGCTGTTGGTCGTAGCCGTGGTGTGGGTATGGGCGGCGGAAATGATGAGCGTGAGCAAACACTCAACCAGTTACTTGTTGAGATGGATGGCTTTGAAGGAACGGAAGGCGTAATCGTTATTGCAGCGACTAACCGACCCGATGTGTTAGACCCTGCGCTACTGCGCCCAGGTCGTTTTGACCGCCAAGTACATGTTAGTTTGCCGGACATTCGTGGCCGTGAACAAATCCTAAAAGTGCATATGCGTAAAGTGCCTATCGGTGATGATGTTAAGCCTGAGTTGATTGCGCGTGGTACACCGGGGTTCTCTGGTGCTGATCTTGCTAACTTGGTTAATGAGGCGGCTCTCTTTGCGGCTCGTGACAGCAAGCGTACAGTAGGAATGGAGCAGTTTGAAAAAGCCAAAGATAAAATCATGATGGGCGCTGAGCGTAAATCTATGGTTATGTCTTACAAAGAGCGCTTGAACACTGCATATCATGAATCGGGACACGCGATTGTTGGTCGTTTGATGCCTGAGCATGATCCTGTTTATAAGGTTTCGATCATACCACGTGGACGTGCGTTGGGTGTGACTATGTTTTTACCTGAAGAAGATCGCTACAGCTATAGCCGATCTACCATCATCTCTAATATTTGTTCTCTCTATGGTGGTCGAATTGCAGAAGAGATGACGCTAGGTAAAGATGGCGTGACTACGGGTGCTTCTAATGATATTCAGCGCGCAACGTCAATGGCTCGAAACATGGTAACGAAATGGGGCCTGTCTGAAGAGTTAGGTCCATTGCTATACGATGAAGAAGGTGATGATCCGTTTGGTCGAGGTTATGGTCAAGGGGCTAAGCCGTTAGCTGAAGAGACGCAGCGCCGTATCGATGCTGAAGTACGTAAAATTATTGATGAGTGCTATACGCAGGCTACCACTCTTCTCGATGATAATCGTGACATACTTGAGAGTATGACGCAGGCGCTGATGAAGTATGAAACGATCAACAGTGAGCAGATAACTGAATTGATGGAGCGTAAAGATGTTACTCCTCCTGAAGACTGGGTGGACGAAAATGATACTCCAGCGGCGGGCAGTGATTCAGACACACCTGCTTCTGATGAGCAGTCTGAGGTAGATTCTCCGTCAGCTGATGCTGATAAGCCTGTGAAACCATCTGATGATGGCGCAGGTGATGTAGATGAAGATGGAAAAACAGTTTAAGCGTAATTGAGTTAAAAAGAACCGGATGTGTAGAGCATCCGGTTTTTTTATATGTAGGCGGAAAATGACTATATTACAGTGTGGGTCACGGGCGCTAAACCTTCAGTATGTGCATGTGATGGGTATTTTGAATGTCACCCCCGACTCTTTTTCTGATGGTGGCGAGCTGTTTAAGCACAATAAGTTGTCGGTTGAGAACGCATTGGAGCGTGCTGCTCAGATGGTAAAAGAGGGGGCTTCCATCATCGATGTGGGTGGTGAGTCAACTCGCCCAGGCGCGAAAAAAGTTACGCTTCAAGAAGAGCTCGATCGTGTCCTCCCTATTGTCGATATTATATCTAAAGAGCTAGATGTATTGATTTCAGTTGATACGAGTCAGCCTGAAGTCATAATCAATGCGGCACAATTAGGTGCGGGTATTATTAATGATGTCCGAGCATTAAGTGTTCCGGGGGCATTGGAGGCGGCGGCTGAGACTGGGCTACCCATTTGTCTCATGCATATGAAGGGCTCTCCGCAAGATATGCAGGATGCTCCCATCTATACTAATGTTATTGATGAGGTGGCTGCGTTTTTCCATGAGCGAATTAAAGCATGTGCAGAAGCGGGTATAGCCTCGGCGCGGTTGTTGTTAGATCCGGGGTTTGGTTTTGGTAAAACGCTTGAGCATAATTTGGCGCTACTGAACCGTTTGGATGCTTTACATGATTTTGCTTTGCCTCTTCTTATAGGGACTTCGCGAAAAAGTATGATTGCTGGAGTGTTGGATCGAGCAGTTGATCAGAGATTACCAGGCAGTTTGGCCACAGTGGCCATTGGCGTCATGAAGGGAGCTAAAATTATCCGTGTTCATGATGTATTAGAATCAGTAGATGTTGTACGTATGACCGAAGCTGTTATGCATGAAAGAGGAGAATGGTGTGAGTAAAAGGTATTTTGGTACAGATGGTATTCGAGGTCGTGTGGGACAGTTTCCGATTACCCCTGATTTTATGCTCAAGCTGGGCTGGGCTGCAGGTAAAGTGTTTGCTCGTGAAGGTCGTAGTAAGATTTTAATAGGTAAAGACACACGCATTTCTGGGTATATGTTTGAGTCGGCTCTAGAGGCTGGTCTGTCTGCTGCGGGTGTTGATGTCTTACTCACGGGGCCAATGCCAACACCGGCAATCGCTTATTTGACCAGAACCTTCCAAGCCAATGCTGGGATTGTTATTTCTGCATCGCATAATGCCTACGGAGATAATGGTATTAAGTTCTTTTCAGCAGAAGGCACGAAACTGCCTGATGAGATAGAGCACGCTATTGAAGCTCAGATGGACTTGGTGATGACAACGGTTGATTCGGCCAGCCTAGGTAAGGCGAGGCGTATAGAAGATGCGCCAGGTCGATATATAGAGTTTTGTAAATCTTCCGTTCCAGTTGGTTTTAACTTGTCAGGCCTTAACATCGTCTTGGACTGTGCGAATGGTGCGACCTATCATGTGGCGCCGGCCGTATTGTCAGAGCTGGGTGCTAACGTTATTGAAGTTGCGTCGTCTCCTGATGGTTTAAATATTAATGAAGCTTGTGGTGCGACGGCTCCGCAGCGATTACAAAAAGTAGTAGTTGCTGAGAAAGCGGACCTTGGTATTGCTTTGGATGGAGATGGTGATCGCCTCATGATGGTGGATCACCTAGGTGAAGTTATTGATGGAGATGAGGCGCTATTTATCATAGCTGAGAGAATGCATCAGCGCGGAGTTCTGCAAGGTGGGGTTGTTGGCACCTTAATGAGTAATTTCGGGCTAGAGCAGTCATTGGCTAAGCTAGATATACCTTTTGTTCGAGCTAATGTTGGTGACCGTTACGTAATGGCACTCTTGGCAGAAAATGATTGGGTTTTAGGTGGAGAGAGTTCCGGGCATGTTGTGTGTCGTCACCTGACATCTACAGGAGATGGCACCATTTCTGCGCTTCAGGTACTTAGGGCAATGCTTGAATCAGGTAAAGATTTGCATGACTTGAAAAAAGGCATGCATAAAATGCCGCAGGTGATGATTAACGTTCGCACCACTGCAAAAGTTGATATTCGTAGTGTTGAGTCTATTCAGCAAGCAGTAAAGGATGTCGAAGCTCAGTTGGGCAACTCTGGTCGAGTATTGTTACGTCCTTCAGGCACGGAGCCGCTTGTTAGAGTGATGTTAGAAGGCGAAGATAAAGAGTTTATTCAAAAACTCTGTGAAGAGTTGGCGAAAGAGGTAGGAAAAGCGCTTGAAGCGCTTGTCAGCCACGAGTAACTCGGTTAATATTTGCGCCTCTTTTATGGAGGATGGCGATGCGTGACTTAATAGTCGCTGGAAATTGGAAAATGAATGGCTCGCAGCAGTTTGTTGGTGAGATGTTATTAGCGCTAAATAACGCTGGTTTTTCCGAATCTGTAAAGGCTGTCGTCTTCCCGCCTTCTGTGTATTTGCATGAAGCAATTCAGCAAGCAAAAGCAGTAAAAGTTGGCGCACAAAATCTTTTTTATGAAAACTCGGGTGCTTATACAGGCGAGTTGTCTGCATCGATGATATCTGATGTGGGTTGCGAGTATGTGATTCTCGGGCATTCAGAGAGGCGTGCAGTATTTGGTGAAGATGATTTGCTTGTAGCAAAAAAAGTTGTTGCTACGTTAGAAAATCATCTCACACCTATCTTATGTGTTGGTGAGACGCTCGAAGATAGGGATGGTGGTAAATATTCTGATGTTATAGCTACTCAGGTAAAAGTGGGTTTGAGTCTGCTAAGTGCAGAGCAGATTTCTAATGTGGTTATTGCATATGAGCCTGTTTGGGCAATAGGTACCGGTAAAACGGCTTCCCCATTGCAGGCACAAGAAGTTCATGAGCTAATTCGTAACTTAGTTGCGGAGATAGCAGGTAAAGAAGTATCGAGTAATATGTCGGTACTGTATGGCGGCAGTGTTAACGCTGCTAATGCGCAGGAGCTTTTCTCTCAGCCTGATATTGATGGCGGTCTTGTTGGAGGAGCTTCATTGAAGGTCGATGAATTTTTAGCTATCTGCAGTGCGGCTGCAGAAGTGCTTAAACGGTAGGTAATATGGAAACTCTGGTTCTTGCTGCTCATGTTGTTCTTGCTGCTGGTATTATTGCTCTGGTGCTATTGCAGCAGGGTAAAGGTGCTGAGGCCGGCGCTGCATTTGGTAGCGGCGCATCCCAGACGGTTTTTGGTAGTCAGGGGTCAGGAAATTTTTTAAGTCGTATGACGGCAGTGCTTGCAACGGCTTTGTTTGCGACAAGTTTTGTATTGGCTATTTATGCCAAGGAGCAAGCTGGCTCTGTTGGTGATGCGGGCATTCCTACAGTTGAAGCAGTACTGGAAGAGCAGTCTACTTTGCCTGTTTTAGATGAGCCTAAAATTGAAGTGCCAGTAGAGACAGATATTCCAACGGCGAACTAGGTCGTTAAAGAGTAAAGCCCAAGTGGTGGAATTGGTAGACACGCTATCTTGAGGGGGTAGTGGCTTATGGCTGTGCCGGTTCGAGTCCGGCCTTGGGCACCATATGTTTGCAAAGGTACGTATTATATGTATAATATGCGCCTGTTTCTGATGCGGGGTGGAGCAGTCTGGTAGCTCGTCGGGCTCATAACCCGAAGGTCGTTGGTTCAAATCCGGCCCCCGCTACCATATTTTTGAAATAGCCCCTTTTTAGGGGCTTTTTCGTAAGTATGGTTAAGTTTGATTTCGCAGAAATGGGTCTTATAAAGACCCATTTTTTATTTCTGCTTTACGAAAGTTAGAGGTTAGTGGGTGTCAGCAAAGCTGAAATTATTACAAGAGATGTTAAAACCTATAGTAGAGTCACTTGACTGTCAGCTATGGGGTATTGATCACATCTCACAGGGTAAACACAGCACCTTACGTGTCTATATAGAGCGTGAAGAGGGTGTCTCTGTGGATGATTGCGCGGCAGTGAGCCATCAAATCAGTGGAATACTTGATGTAGAAGACCCTATTAGCGGTGTCTATACATTAGAAGTGTCTTCCCCTGGGATGGATAGGCCGCTATTTACATTGGAGCAATTCAATGCCTTTGCAGGAAGCAAAGTTCAAATTCGTCTTCGCGTACCATTTGATGGCAGACGAAACTTTAAAGGGATCTTAAATGGCATTGAGGGCGAAGATATTCTGCTGGTTGTGGACGATGAAGAGTTTTTGTTACCGATTGATTTGATCGATCGGGCTCAGGTTATTCCGCAGTTTTAACGATACATTCGGGGATTGGCGAGGCAGTAGCATGAATAAAGAGATTCTACTGGTTGCAGAAGCAGTATCGAACGAAAAAGACGTCCCAAAAGATGTTATTTTTGAAGCGATTGAACTGGCATTAGCAACAGCGACTAAAAAACGTTTTGATGAAGAGGCTGATGTAATTGTCATCATAGACCGTATAACTGGCGGTTATGATACTTTTCGCAGCTGGAAAGTAGTCAGTAATGACGATGTACCTTTATTGGGTACAGAATTAACCATGGAAGAAGCAGAGGAAATCGATCCTAAGCTGCAACCAGGTGACATTCATAAAGAACAAATTGAATCTGTTGCGTTTGGGCGTATTGCTGCACAAACCGCTAAGCAGGTTATCGTACAAAAAGTACGTGAAGCAGAGCGAGCAAAAGTTGTAGATCTTTATCGTGATCGTCTTGGCGAGCTGATTTCAGCGAGCGTGAAGAAAGTAACGCGCGATAATATCATCGTTGATCTAGGTAATAACGCAGAAGCATTATTGCCACGTGATAACGTTTTACCTCGTGAAGTGTTCCGTATGGGCGATCGTGTTCGTGCAGTCTTGACGGAAGTTCGTGCTGAAGGGCGTGGCCCTCAGTTGGTGCTAAGTCGTGCTTGCCCAGAAATGCTGATAGAGCTTTTCAAGATTGAAGTGCCTGAGATTTCTGAGCAAGTTATAGAAATCAGAGCGGCTGCAAGAGATCTTGGCTCGCGTGCAAAAATTGCAGTTAAAACTAACGATGGCCGCATAGATCCTGTCGGTGCGTGTGTTGGTATGCGTGGTGCGCGTGTTCAGGCGGTTTCTAATGAACTAGGTGGCGAGCGTGTTGATATTATCCTCTGGGATGATAACCCTGCGCAGTTGGTAATTAATGCCATGTCTCCTGCTGAAGTTGCTTCCATTGTTGTTGATGAAGAAACACATTCAATGGATGTTGCTGTAGCGCAAGAATCGCTTGCAATGGCTATTGGCCGAAGTGGCCAGAACGTTCGATTAGCATCAGAGCTCACCGGTTGGGAGCTGAACGTCATGACAGTTGAGGCCGCTGAAGAGAAACAGCAGTCTGAAATGGGTTCTGTCATGGAAGTTTTGATGAAACATCTGGATCTTGATGAAGATGTTGCGTCAGTGCTGGTTGAAGAAGGATTTACCACCTTGGAAGAGGTGGCTTATGTGCCAGTCGATGAGATGTTAGAAATTGACGGCTTTGATGAAGATTTAGTGAATGAGCTTCGTACTCGAGCGAAAGACGCACTGCTGAATATAGCTCTAGCGAGTGAAGAACAGCTCGAGAAATCCGAACCAGCAGCAGATCTGCTGGAAATGGAAGGTATGGATCGCCATTTGGCTTTCCTGCTTGCGGCTAATGGCGTGATTACCATGGAAGATTTGGCAGAGCAATCTGTTGAAGAACTTCTAGATGTTGAAGGTATGAACGAAGAAAAGGCTGCAGAGTTAATCATGACCGCGCGTGCGCCATGGTTTGCGGATGAAGTCTAATTCAGCGGAGGAGATATACCAATATGGCAGAAGTCACTGTTAAACAACTTGCCGGTGTGGTTGGTGTTCCCGTTGAGCGTTTATTAGCGCAAATGCAGGAAGCGGGAATCGCAGGTAAAAAAGATGAATCTCTGGTTTCGGAAACCGAAAGACAGACATTATTGAACCATCTTAAAAGATCACATGGTGAAGAAGACGAAAATGTTGCTTCACCTAAAAAGATTACATTGAAGCGCTCTACTACTTCTCAGTTAAAAGTAGCTGGCGCATCAGGTAAGAAAAAAACGGTTAATGTAGAAGTGCGTAAAACACGTACTTATGTCAAACGTGCTGATGTAGAAGGCGATGCAACAGAGTCTGATAAGGCTGCTGCTGAAGAAGCCGCACGTTTGGATGCAGAACGCTTGAAGCTTGAGCAAGAAACGGCAGCTAAAGAAGCAGAGGCTAAAGTGAAAGCTGAGGCGGATGCTAAAGCAGCAGAAGTAGCTAAAACAGCTGCAGCTGCTAAACCAGCGCCTAAGCCTCAGGAAGCGGCTAAACCAGCACCTAAATCTGCGCCTCGACCTGCAGCAGCTCCTAAACCAGCAGCAAAAGCAGCGCCTTCTCAGGATGATAAGAAAAAGTCATTCCGTGGAGAAGACAAGAAGCCAGCTAAAGCATCTCATGGCCGCAATTCACGCGGTGGTAGTGATGCAAAAGGCGCTCGTCGTGGCGGTAAACTTTCACGTAATAACATGAAGGGTCGCGCTAAGACCGCTCATCAGCTAGACAATGCTCATGGATTCACCGAGCCACAGGCTCCGAAAGTTCATGATGTTGCTGTACCTGAAAGTATTACTGTTGCTGAACTGGCCAAGAAAATGTCAGTAAAAGCGGCTGAAGTCATCAAGGTTATGTTTAAAATGGGCGCTATGGCGACTATTAACCAGGTGATTGACCAAGATACAGCGGTACTGGTTGTTGAAGAGATGGGTCACGTTGCTAAGCCAATGGCTGAAAATGCCATCGAAGAAGCGTTGATGGAAAGCATTCAGCAGTCGCAGGGTGAGCTACACGGTCGTGCACCTATCGTGACGGTTATGGGACATGTTGACCATGGTAAAACATCGTTGCTTGACTCTATTCGTCGCACGCGTGTTGCCGCTGGTGAGTCGGGTGGTATTACCCAGCATATCGGTGCATATCACGTAGAAACAGACAACGGTATGGTTACTTTCTTGGATACTCCAGGGCATGCTGCTTTTACAGCGATGCGTGCTCGTGGTGCTAAGTTAACAGATATCGTTATCCTTGTTGTTGCTGCTGATGATGGCGTTATGCCTCAGACAGAAGAAGCCGTTCAGCATGCTAAAGCTGCGGGCGTGCCTCTAGTTATTGCGGTCAACAAAATGGATAAAGAAGACGCCGATCCTGATCGTGTTAAAAACGAACTAGCTCAGCGTGATGTTATTCCAGAAGATTGGGGTGGTGATGTACAGTTCATTCCGGTATCTGCGAAAACAGGCGAAGGCATCGATGCCTTATTAGAAGCTGTATTGCTGCAAGCTGAAGTACTAGAACTGAAAGCGGTTAACAATGCACCGGGTCAAGGTGTTGTTGTTGAGTCACGTCTGGATAAAGGACGTGGTCCGGTTGCTACGCTGCTTGTACAAAATGGAACCTTGAAGAAAGGTGATATTGTTCTAGCAGGACTGCATTATGGCCGTATCAGAGCAATGATGGATGAGAACGGTAAGCCAGTTGAAGAAGCGGGTCCAGCCATTCCTGTTGAGATCCAAGGTCTTGATGGAACGCCAGGCGCAGGTGATGAGTTCACTGTTGTTTCTAACGAGAAGAAAGCACGTGAAGTTGCTCTATTTCGTCAAGGAAAATACCGTGACATCAAACTTGCGCGTCAGCATGCGTCTAAGCTTGAGAACCTGTTTGCCAATATGGAAGCCGGTGATGTTAAGAACTTAAATATTGTTCTTAAAGCTGATGTAAGGGGGTCTTTGGAAGCATTAACAAATGCGCTTGAAGAGCTTTCTACTGATGAAGTAAAAGTTGTTATAGTTTCTAGCGGTGTCGGTGGTATTTCTGAAACAGAAGCCAACCTTGCGCTAGCGTCATCTGCATTAGTTGTTGGTTTCAATGTACGTGCAGACGCTCAGGCTAAGGCGATCATTTCTCGCGAAGGTATACAGCTACGTTATTACAGTGTCATCTATAACATCATTGATGATGTTAAGCAGGCAATGACAGGCTTGTTGTCACCTGAGTTCCGTGAAGAAATAGTCGGTATTGCTGAAGTACGTGATGTCTTCCGTTCACCTAAACTGGGTCTAGTAGCCGGTTGTATGGTGACTGAAGGTACTGTGTTCCGTAACAAGCGTATTCGTGTACTGCGTGAAAACGTTGTTATTTACGAAGGTGAGCTGGAATCACTACGTCGCTTTAAGGACATCGTGAGCGAAGTTCGTCAGGGTATGGAATGTGGTATCGGTGTGAAAAACTATAATGACGTTAAAGTCGGCGACCAGATCGAAGTATTCTCGGTTGTTGAAGTTCAACGCACATTGTAACGGAGTAGTATGGCACGCGAATTTAGTCGTACTCAAAGAATCGCTGACCAGATGCAACGAGATCTGGCTCAGCTGATTCAACTTGAAGTCAAAGACCCACGTATAGGGATGGTGACTATCAGCTATGTTAAGGTTGCTAAAGATCTAGGCTTTGCTGATGTATATATCACTGTTTTCCCTCTGGGAGAGCAAACTCAAGAGGATGCTATTAAGTGTTCTCTTGAAGTGCTGCGTAATGCGGCCGGTTTTCTCAGGCATGAGCTGTCGAATAAAATACAGCTGCGTGTGATGCCGCAACTGCGTTTCCACTTTGATAAAAGTGTGGAGCGTGGCCGCCATATACATAGTCTTATAGAGAAAGCTTCTCGCGAAATTCGTGAGAAAGATGACTCAGAAGAGGATTAGGTAGTGGGCCGGCGACATAAAGGCCGTCCAGTGGACGGCATTTTTCTGCTTGATAAACCGCAGGGCGTTAGTTCCAACTATGTTCTGCAAGGTGTAAAGCGCATTTATGGTGCCGCGAAAGCGGGGCATACCGGTGCGCTTGACCCGTTAGCGACGGGTATGCTTCCTCTTACTTTCGGGGAAGCCACCAAATTCTCTCAATTTCTTCTAAATGCTGATAAACGCTATCAAACCACTGCAAAACTAGGTATCAGAACTGATAGCAGTGATGCGGATGGGCAGGTAATTGCAACGGCAGATATCGGAGAGCACGTTACATGTGAGCTAATTCAATCTTTGCTTGAAGAGCATTTTACCGGTGAGATTGAGCAGGTTCCTTCGATGTTCTCGGCCTTGAAACATAATGGTCAGCCTTTGTATAAGTTGGCTAGACAAGGCATTACTGTTGAAGTTAAGCGACGACAAGTTACTATTTTAAATATTGAGATTCTCGACTTTCGCGGTGATGAGGTCGATCTGGATATACACTGTACGAAAGGCACCTATATTCGCTCGATTGTAGAAGATTTAGGTTTGTATCTTGGTTGTGGTGCTCACGTTAAAGTATTGCGTCGTTTAGATTCAGGGCCCTATCAGGCACAAAGCATGATTACCTTGGAGCAATTGCAAAAAATAGCTGCTCCAATGACGCCTGATGAACCCCCTCAGAGCATACAAGAGCGCTTAGATGCGCTATTATTAGCGCCGTGGTCAGCAATTGAGGACACACCTCTCATTGAGCTGGAAGCAGAGCAATGTGCGCGTGTATTAAATGGCATTGTCATTGACCTTGATATGGCTGCGCAGCCGCTTGTAAGAATACAAGAAAAAGATACTGGGAAATTTCTTGGTATTGGCGAGATAACTCAGGAAGGCCAGTTAGTTTCAAGACGTTTAATGTCGACAAATAACTAGCATTCCTAAAATGTTTGGATGCCAGATGGCAGCAAATGATGGCGATGAACTGATAATATGCTCGGTTCACCGTGTCCTATAATCCGACAGCAGAAGCTGTCCGCATATTAGACTGGAGCAAAATAGATGTTAACAGCTGAACAGAAAGCGCAGATCGTAGCAGATTACGGCCGTAGCGAAGGTGATACAGGTTCTACAGAAGTACAGGTTGCTTTGCTAACTGCAAACATCGAGACTCTGCAGGGCCATTTCAAGTCTCACAAACATGATCACCATTCACGTCGTGGTCTGATTCGCATGGTAAACCAGCGCCGTAAATTGCTTGATTACTTGAAAAAGAACGATGCAGATCGTTATTTGACAGTAATTGGCCGTTTGGGTCTGCGTCGCTAAGACTGTTTTTCCAAAGGCCATACACTGTATGGCCTTTGTTTTATCCGCCTGTTTAAAAAGAGAATGTTTTCAACCAGCCTGTACTCATTTGTGCTTAATCAATCCTCTATAGTTTTGATAGAGTGCAAATGAGTACTGGCCTTAAGATGGTATGGAATTCGATTTCTCTCTGACAGGCATTTGTTTATTAAACGAGAGGTTATATTCGTGCAAGCGATTACAAAGACATTTGAATTCGGTGGCCAACAGGTCACATTAGAAACAGGCCGTGTTGCTCGTCAAGCAACAGGTGCTGTATTAGTAACGATGGGCGAGATTCAGGTTTTATGTACCGTTGTTGGTGCTAAAGAAGCCAAAGAAGGTCAGGGTTTTTTTCCACTGTCCGTTCATTACATCGAAAAAACGTATTCTGTTGGTAAAATTCCTGGTGGGTTTTTTAAACGTGAAGCACGTCCGTCAGAGAAAGAAACACTTACATCACGCTTGATTGACCGTCCGATTCGTCCGCTTTTCCCAAAAGGCTTCATGAATGAAGTACAGGTAATCTGTACTGTGATGTCTGCTGATAAGAACAATGATCCAGATATCGCAGCAATGATCGGTACTTCTGCTGCTCTGTCTATCTCTGGTATTCCATTTGTTGGCCCAGTGGGTGGTGCGCGTGTAGGTTTCACTGAAGAGCAGGGTTATATTCTTAACCCTACTTATGAGCAGCTTGCTGAGTCTGAACTAGACATGGTTGTTGCTGGTACTACTGATGCAGTTCTGATGGTGGAATCAGAAGCAAAAGAACTGACAGAAGATGAAATGTTGGGTGCTGTTCTTTACGCTCACACTGAGATGCAAGTCGTTATCAATGCAATCAGTGAATTGAAAGCTGAAGCTGGTAAACCTACATGGGACTGGCAGCCTGCAGCTAAAAATGAAACCTTGATTGCACAAGTAAACACTTTGGTTGGTCAGGGTATCTCTGATGCTTACCAAGTGGCTGATAAAATGCAGCGCCAAGCAACACTTAATGACCTACGTAGTAAAGCAATCGGTGAATTATCTGGTTCTGATGAAGGTCAGCCTTCTGATAAAGAAGTATCGGGTGTTGTTAGCTCTGTTGAGAAAACGATTGTTCGTCAGCGTATCGTTGATGGCGCTCCACGTATTGATGGCCGTGATACGAAAACTGTTCGCCCAATCAACGTTGAAGTTGATATTTTGAAAGGTGCTCACGGTTCTTCATTGTTCACTCGTGGTGAAACACAGTCTATCGTGACATGTACACTTGGTACGTCACGTGACCAGCAGTTTATTGATGCACTGGAAGGCGAGCGTAAAGATCCGTTCATGCTTCACTACAACTTCCCTCCATATTCTGTAGGTGAAGCTGGTCGTATTGGTTCAACTGGCCGTCGTGAAATTGGTCATGGTCGTTTAGCTCGTCGTGGTATCGCAGCTATGTTGCCATCACAGGAAGAATTCCCGTATACCATCCGTGTTGTATCTGAGATAACAGAATCTAACGGTTCTAGCTCAATGGCGTCTGTATGTGGTGCTTCTCTTGCGATGATGGATGCAGGTGTTCCTTTGAAGGCACCGGTAGCTGGTATTGCTATGGGTCTTGTAAAAGAAGGCGAAAAATTCGCTATCCTGACTGATATTTTGGGTGATGAAGATCACCTAGGTGATATGGACTTTAAAGTAGCGGGTACTGAGCAAGGTATTACTGCACTGCAAATGGACATTAAAATCACAGGTATCACTGAAGAGATTATGGAAATTGCATTGGAGCAAGCGCTACATGCACGTACCCATATCTTGAAAGAGATGGCTAAAGTCATTGGTTATGCTCGTCCAGAGCTGCCAGACAATGCTCCAGCGATGACTCAGTTGAAAATTAATCCTGAGAAAATTCGCGATGTTATCGGTAAAGGCGGTGCGACTATCCGTGCTCTAACCGAAGAAACGGGCGCAATGATTGATATCGAAGATGACGGTACTGTACGTATTTATGCAGCTGATAAAGCCGCCGCTAAAGCAGCAACAGATAAAGTTATCGAAATTACTGCTGAAGCTGAAGTAGGTAAGATCTACGAAGGTAAAGTAGTACGCTTGGAAGAGTTTGGTGCATTTGTGAACATCTTGCCGGGTAAAGATGGTTTGGTACATATTTCTCAGATCGACAACAAGCGTGTTGAGAAAGTAACTGATTACGTGAAAATGGATGACATCATTAAAGTTAAGGTGTTAGAGGTTGATATGCGCGGTCGTATTAAGCTGTCTATGAAAGATCTAGTTCAGGATGAGTCTGTAGAAGGCTAAGCTGTTCTGATTTAATAAAAAGCCCTCCTAGAGAGGGTTTTTTTGTGTCTGAAATTACCTCTAATGAGTTATATGTAGAATGAGTATTAACATGTATAATAATTGCATGTTTAAAAGAATCGAGACTCTATTATGGCTATTCTGATGTTTGAAAAGTATCCGGCATCTCGCTGGGATACATTATTGAGCAACGGCTTTCGGTTGCTGTTTCTTTGCGTGGGAGCTGCCGGCGTCATTCTAATGGGGTTATGGTTAGCTATTTTAAAAGGCTATTGGTATGGCGCCTCTATTGCCGTTCCTGTCACGCAGTGGCACGCACATGAAATGCTGTTTGGCTTTGTTGGTGCAGCCATTGGCGGTTTCTTGCTTGCGGCCGTTTCCAAATGGACAAACCGTTTGCCCGTTAGTGGTATGCCATTAGCTATACTGGTATTTTTTTGGGTATTGGGCCGCTTAGCGATGCTTGTGTCTGCGGAGTTGCCTTACGCAGTCGTAGCGGCCGCGGATCTGTTTTATGGTGTTTTGTTGGCAGGCTTGATCGGCCGTGAAATTTTTATCGGAGGACACAAGCGCAATTACAAAATAATCGTTATGTTGGGTTTATTCTGCGTTTTCAATTTGCTGTTTCATTTGGGGCATCAATACGGTGCTGCGTATAGCGATATGGCATTACGTGGTGTAATTATGCAGGTTAGCTTGATGATTGCTTTAATAGGAGGACGTATTACTCCTTCTTTTACGCGGAACTACCTGGTTCAACAAAAAAACGATTCAGACAAGCCATTGCCGATGCTATTTAATCGTTTTGATATGTTTGTTAGCGTCTTGTTAGTTGTTGCGGCTGTAAGTTGGATAGCAGTACCGGTTAGCATGGTTACAGGTGGCTTATTGTGCCTTGCAGGTATAGCTCAGTGGGCACGCATCAGCCGCTGGCAGGGAATACAAATCTTAGGTGAGCCTTTGTTGTGGGTATTGCACTTAGGCTTTGTATGGTTAGGTGCAGGGCTTATTTTACTTGGGCTGTCTGCTGTAGGTTTAATCAATGTTTCTGCTGGATTACATGCCATAGGTATTGGCGCTATGGCAGGGATGATTCTCGGTGTAGCATCACGGGCTGCCTTAGGTCACACTCAGCGAGAACTGGTTGCGGGTAAAACGATGACGGCTGTCTTTGTGTTAATCAGCATAACAGCATTGCTAAGAGCGGCTGCGTCCTTGGTAGGTGGGGTTGCTTATAATCACTTTATTTTGAGTGCAGGCGTTATATGGGTGGTCGCATTCATACTGTTTTGTATTCGCTACGTACCGATTCTAATTTCACCGGCGCCGAGCTGGAAAAAGCCAAATTAGTTGGTGATATTGCTGTATCGATTCAAACTGCGTTTGCTGGGCCTAGGTTATAGTTTAGGTTGAGATAGGCGAACCAGCTTAAAGTGATCAGTGACCACGGGCGTCTCACATAGGGTAAAGTAACGACTGGCTTTACGCTCTAGAGGGATGTGCAAGTTAACGACAAAAATGGCTAGCCCATCTGCTGTTAAATGTTTTGCCGCACTGTCTAAAAATCGATCAGTTAAATCGTTTTCCACACCAAATCCTGAATGAAAAGGTGGGTTACATATTACTAGCGAGAAACGTTGTTTTATATTGTCAGCGCAGTTATCTGCTATTGCGTTGCCATTAAGTTGGTAGTGCTCAAGGTTGGTTTGGCAAGCGAGAATAGCGGCAGCATTGTTATCTGTTGCAGTGATCCGAGTATTGAGTTGTTTGGCTGCATGTAGGCTTAGATAGCCGTAGCCACAACCAATATCCAATGTAGACTCAATGTGACCGACTCCTGTCGTGAGTGTTTTTAAGTGCTGAATAAGCAGCTCACTGCCTTTATCAATCTTATCCCAGCCGAAAATCCCCGGTTTACTCCAAAAACTGAAAGTTGAGTCGCCAGGAGTTTGTCTAAGGTTGCGATAGGATTTGTCATCTAAGAGCGCAGCTGATGTGTTATCAAAGGTGATTTTTCCAGCCCATGTTTGTTTGTCAGCTTTCCATGTTTGTACTGGAGTACTTGTGAGTGTTCCTGCTCGCTCTATAAAGCCTTTAATGCCTTCTTGCTTTAAACCACTCAGATATAGTGAGCCGCCATTGGCAAGTAAGCGTTGTGCCTGATTAATAACGTAGTGTGCTTGTGCTTTTTCTTTAGGAATGCGTAAAAAAATATTGTGAAAGTGCTTTTCGGGTAGGGCTTCGAGTAGGTAGTCATTAAAACTACAATCCCACCCTTGGCGCTGTAAGCTCTGTGCAATATCTAAGCGATTAGATATTGCACAGATCAATGGCGTCGCCGCAGGGGTCGTCTGTGTGGAAATGTTCTCATCGACTACCCATAGCGAAGAGTCACTGACCTGCTTAAATTCTGCATACAGCAGGTCAAAGGCTTTATCTGCACTCATTTGCTTATATGTATCTCTTCTTCAGTCAACTCGCGGTACTCACCAGGCGCTAGAGATTCATCAAGCACAATATGGCTAATCCGGTCCCGGTGTAGTTTGATGACTTTATTGCCGATGGCTGCAAACATTCGCTTAACTTGGTGATAACGCCCTTCGGTTAATGTTAAGAGCGCTTCATCAACACCAAGGATTTCAAGTTCAGCGGGTTTAGTGAGGTGTTTTTCATTTAGAAGCTGCACACCTTGGGCAAATTGCTCCACGGCTGATTCAGGGATCGGGTCAGCTGTTTCCAGCAAGTAACGTTTTCCTTGCTTGTGTTTTGGTGATGTAAGTTTGTGTGACCACTGGCCGTCATCAGTGATCAAGAGTAAACCTGTGGTATCAAGATCAAGTCGACCGGCTAGGTGAAGGTCGTTTGGACGAGGCTCGTCGATAAGCAGGCCCATGACGGTTGCATTGGTTGGGTCATCTGAAGAACAAACATAGCCGTATGGTTTGTTCATCATAAAGTAACGAGGGCGGGGAGCTGCAATGTCCGAGTCTTGAAAGACCACATTGTCATCGTCTGAGATTTTAAGAGACGCATCTCGCGTAACAACTCCATTGACGCTAGCCAAATCTTTATGCAGCAGGCGTTTGATGTCTTTTCTGGAGAGGCCGGTAGCTTGAGATAAATATTTATCGAGACGCATGTCAGATCAATTTTCCTGAATACAAAAATACATTATAACGTGCTCAAGCGAGTCTCATAATCAAATTTATAACTTCGCTTGAAAAAGCCGCTATCGGTAATGATTTGAATGCATCTGGATACTGCCTTGCGGTAGAATGTGAGGCTTCAAACGAGGGTGAATGACTGTGAAGCTTTTTGTAAATAATCTGACAAATGTAGATTTTTCCTACCTGCACTCATCTCGGGGCTTAATGGGAGAGTCTTGGTTGCTACAGCTTGAGCTGGATGGCGCACTTAATGAACAAGGAATGGTCTGCGATTTCGGTATTGTAAAAAAGCTGACGCGCGAGTGGATGGATAACACCATTGATCATGCTCTATTAGTACCGACAAAAATGAGCCATGTTCAGGCTGAGCAATCTGTCGGTCAAACCAGTGTTGAGTGGCGCTACCCTGATGGAGAGTCGTTCAATTGTGTTTCGCCAAGCAAAGCCATTGTGCTGATTGATGTTGAAGAAATCACTCCCGAAGCGATGGCGCAGTGGTGCACAGCCCAGTTGATCGAGTTGTTTCCTCAAGAAGTTAAAGGGCTAAGTTTAAAGTTTATACCTGAAGAAGTGGCAGGCGCTTTTTACCATTACAGTCATGGATTGCAACAGCACGATGGTAATTGCCAGCGTATTGCGCATGGGCATCGTTCACGTATAGAGATCTTTTTGAATGATCAGCGTGATGAAAAGCTTGAGCAAGAGTGGGCTAATCGCTGGCAGGACATTTATATTGGAACAACAGCGCACCGTAAGGAAAGCGAGGCGGGTATGAACCGCTATGAATACCGTGCACCTCAGGGAGAGTTTTCATTAACGCTTCCAGAAAAGTACTGTTACGACATAGACACCGAAACAACAGTTGAGCAGATAGCTAGACATCTAGCGGCACGTATCAAGCAGATGAGACCGTTAGATGATGTTATGGTTCGAGCTTATGAAGGCGTAGGTAAAGGCGCTGCCGCTAAGGCTTAATCAGTTCTTCGGTTGTGTTTAGTGGCTTATAATATAAAAAACCGCAGCCTTTAGTTGCGGTTTTTTTTATGCCAAAAGCTAGCGATTAATCGCGTTCGATAGCCAGAGCTGTACCCATACCGCCACCGATGCATAGAGTAGCCAGACCTTTTTTAGCATCACGCTTAATCATTTCATGAACCAGTGATACAAAGATACGACAACCCGAAGCACCAATTGGGTGTCCTAGAGCAATGGCGCCGCCATTGACGTTAACAATGTTCGTATCCCAGCCTAGGTCGCGGTTAACAGACATTGCTTGAGCAGCGAAAGCTTCATTGGCTTCAACCAACTCAAGGTCAGCAATTGACCAGCCTGCTTTTTCCAGTGCTTTTTGCGTAGCAGAGATAGGACCAGTACCCATGATGGCAGGGTCAACACCAGCAGAAGCATAAGCCTTGATGCGAGCTAGTACAGGTAAACCAAGCTCAGTTGCTTTCTCAACAGAGCACAGCATGACTGCTGCAGCGCCGTCGTTAATAGTTGAGCTATTACCTGCTGTAACTGTACCGTCCTTTTTGAAGGCTGGACGAAGTTTTGCAAGTGCTTCAGGTGTGCAACCAAAACGTGGCTGTTCATCAGTGTCAAAGACAACTGGGTCGCCTTTGCGCTTAGGAATAACAACAGGGAAGATCTCACCTTTAAAGCGTCCTGACGTTACAGCTGCTTCAGCTTTGTTCTGCGAAGCGCTGGCAAATGCGTCTTGCTCTTCACGAGAAAAACCGTATTTTTCAACGATATTCTCTGTCGTGATACCCATGTGGTAGTTGTTAAATGCATCCCACAGGCCATCAGTGATCATGGTATCAACCATTTTCCAGTCGCCCATGCGTGCGCCATTGCGTGAATTAGGCAGGACATGAGGAGACTGGCTCATGTTTTCTTGTCCGCCAGCAATGATCACTTCAGCGTCGCCGCAGCGAATTGCTTGAGCAGCCATTTGAATGGCTTTTAGGCCTGAACCGCACACTTTGTTGATAGTGAGAGCAGATACTTCTTGAGGAATTCCGGCATTGATCAGAGATTGACGTGCTGGGTTTTGCCCGCAACCCGCAGCAAGGACTTGTCCAAGGATGACTTCGTCGATCTGAGCAGGGTCAATTTTGGTCTGTTCTACTAGTCCTTTTAGTACCGTAGCGCCTAAATCAGATGCTTTTACGCCAGCTAAAGAACCATTAAATGCACCAACCGCAGTACGGCCAGCTGCAACAATAACGACTTCACGCATGATTGTGCCTCTTATCAGTAAACTCTATCCGGTCGCTTTTATATTAAAGAGATCCAGATGCTGCAGGTGCTAATGAATAGCCTTGCAGGAGTCAGCTTAGTAGTTGGTTTTTTCCGCAGTGCGGAAAATCTCAGTGTGAGCAACCCAGAAGGCTATTGCAAGCACCTTCAGCAATAAACATTGAAAAAGGTGCCGACAATTAGTCGTATTGAAATGAAGTGCTTTAGCGGTTTGGTAGTAACTTTAGAGGTTGACTACTTGGTTATCGAGAAGGCGGGCAGGGCCAATATAAGCAGCAGCAAGAATGGCCAGCTTAGTATCGCCTTTTGACGCAGCAAGAAGGTCGCTTTGGCGCGTAATGACGAAATAGTCACGCTGAAAGCCCGCTGCTTCGAGTTGTAGCTGTGCTGTTTCTACGAGAGCATCAAAGTCAGTATTGCCTTCTTCGATAGCTTGCGCAGTCGCTTTTAGGGTTTTATTGAGTGCTGTAGCAGCACTTAATTGCTCATCTGACAGATAACCATTGCGCGAGCTTAATGCTAGGCCATGTTCGTTTCGAACGATCGGAGATCCTTGAATGATAATCGGTAAGCTCAGGTCTTTTGTCATTTTACGGATAACAAAAAGCTGCTGGTAATCTTTAGCACCAAAAATGGCTAAGTCTGGCTGTACCATTCCGAATAGTTTGCAAACGATGGTAGCAACACCCTGAAAGTGGCCGGGGCGGCTGGCGCCGCAGTAAAGGTCAGATACATCGGGGACTTCCACCATTGTCTGTTTTTCGCGTCCATCAGGATAAACTTCTTCTTCTGACGGTACGAATAAATAGTGGCAGCCAACCGCTGCTAGTTTTTCTTGGTCGGCTTGGAGTGTGCGAGGGTATTTGTCGAGATCCTCACCTGCTGAAAACTGTAACGGGTTAACGAAAATAGTAGAGACAATAATGTCCGCATTTTCTTTCGCCTGCTGCACGAGTGCAATATGCCCAGCATGCAGATTACCCATAGTAGGGACCAAGCCAATATTATGGCCGCGCGCGCGCTCCTGGGCCAGGTTCTGGCGGAGCTCTTCTAATGTGTGAATAGTCTTCATGGCTTATTCGAAACTGTGCTCAGGCCCCGGGAAGCTAGTTTGCTTTACCGCGGCGACATAATTTTGGATGGCTGATTGGATATCAGCAGCATCTTCCATAAAGTTTTTAACAAACTTAGGGTTTTTGCCTGGAGTAATTCCCAGCATATCGTGCAGCACTAATACCTGGGCATCAGTAGCGGCGCCAGCGCCTATGCCAATAACGGGAATATCAACCGCCTGAGTGACCTCTTCTGCTAACAGGGAAGGAACGCACTCAAGTAATAGAATACTTGCGCCGGCCTCTTCAAGCCTGACGGCATCTTCAATCATCTGTTTAGCTGTGCCGCGATCGCGGCCTTGAACTTTATAACCGCCTAGCTTGTTAACGGCTTGTGGCGTCAGCCCCATATGAACGCAGGTTGGAATACCGCGTTCAGACAGCAGAGAAACGCTTTCTGCTAACCAGGCATTTCCTTCGATTTTGACAACGTGCGCACCTGCTTGCATAAGTAGGGCTGCATTATCCATCGTTTGCTCAGGAGTGGCATAGCTCATAAATGGCATATCAGCCATGACCATGGCGCCTTGGTTGCCTTTAGCAACACTGGCAGTGTGGTAGATCATGTCATCCATAGTGACAGGTAGTGTGCTGTCCTGCCCTTGTAGAACCATCCCAAGAGAATCGCCTACTAGAATCACTTCAACTCCAGCTTCGCTGACTACGTGTGCAAAACACGCATCGTAAGCGGTCAGGACGGAGAACTTCTCACCTGCCTTTTTGCAGGCGGACAATGTATGTAATGTGACTTTGTTCATAGGCAACTCGATTGATTAATTGGATGCACTGTTTTCGAGCGTGATTATACAGAGATCTTTTCCAGTGTGCCCAGCGGGCATGCTACTAATAGATCATTAATTGATCTGTCACCGGGGAAAATAAGCTCTGGTGAGAGCTCTGCTAGAGGCCAGAGTACAAAGTTACGCTCTGTAGCGAAAGGGTGGGGGATAGTTAGTCGAGTGCTATTGAGCAATAAATCATCGTATAGGATGATATCTAGGTCTAATGTTCTGGGCCCCCAATGGATACGTCGCACGCGTTGGTGCTGTTGCTCAATGGCTTGTAATTGGTCGAGAAGAGCTTCGGGTTCTAGTCGGGTTTCCAAGAGCGCCACAGCATTAATATAGTCGGGCTGACCTGCGGGGCCTACTGGGTCAGAGCGATATAAGCTGGAACTAGCGAGTAAAGCGCAGCCTGGTATTTGGCTCAGCTCCACTAGCGCGGTTGAAACTTGTTGGCGAGGGTCTTCTAAATTACTGCCCAAGCCAACATAGCATCGACTAAGCGTTGCGAGGGTCATTCTTAGCTCTTCTTCGACGACGAGGCTTACGAGAAGGGCCTTCGGAAGCGAGTTCAGAGACCATTGATTCTCTTTCTTCTATGGGAGCCGCTTGATACTGCGTCCACCATTGGCCTAAATTATCCAAGGTTTCCCCGCTTTGCTCTCTGAGTAGCAGAAGATCATAGGCAGCTCTGAAGCGAGGATGCTCTAATAACTGTTCAGCACGGTTGCCAAAACGCTTAGGAAGGCGCAGTTGCAGCTCCCAAATCTCTCTGATAGGCGTAGAAAAGCGTCGCGGAATAGCGGTACGTTTTACCTGTGCTGCAATAATGTCATTTGCAGCAGCATGTAATGCAACCAGAGGTGGCATTTTACTATTTTGCTTCTGTATTTCTCGCATGCGTGTTTGCAGAGGGTGCCAAAGCATAGTGGCGAATAAAAATGCAGGTGTAACGCTTTTGCGCTGGTTAATACGTCTGTCGGTATTTTTAAGCCCTTGAAGTATCAGCGCTTCTACTAGTTTTTTATCGCCCTGTTTGCTGACGGCTTTAGCTGCTGAAGGCAGTAGTTGTTCAAACAACTGATATTCTTGAAGTAGGTGATATGCAGTAACCGCATGGCCTGATTGAAATAGCTTTAAGGTTTCATCAAACAAGCGAGCAGGTGCAATACCCTGTAATAAATGTGCTTGTTGTCTAATCGGGGCGGCAGTTGCTGGCTCAATCGAAAAATCAAGTTTTGCGGCAAAGCGTATGGCGCGTAGCATGCGAACAGGGTCTTCTTTGTAGCGGAAGTCAGGGTCGCCGATCATGCGAATAATTTTTTTCTGTATGTCTTCATAGCCATCAGTAAAGTCATAAATACTATGATCTTTCATGCAGTAATAGAGCGCATTGACGGTAAAGTCTCGACGTAATGCGTCCTCTTCTATAGTGCCGTACACATTGTCACGCAAAATTAGTCCTGATTCGGACTGTTTGCCTTTAGCATCATCGTTATTGTCTTTTGAGTCATGGCTCGCTCTAAATGTGGCCAGTTCAATGATTTCTCTACCAAAACGCACATGTAGTAACTTAAAGCGACGCCCTATAAGGCGTGAGCGCTGAAATAGCTCATGAGCCTGCTCGGGGTGTGCGTTTGTGGCAATATCAAAATCTTTTGGGCGCTTCCTAAGCAAAGTATCTCGAATGCAGCCGCCAACAAGATAGCCTTCATAGCCAGCATCTAGTAGGCGATACACAACTTTAGCTGCGTTATCATCCAAGTGCTTGCGAGGAATCTGATGAGTTTTCTCGGAAATAATCAACGGAAAGTCATTTTGCTCCTCTGGGGCCTCATCTTGTGTTTGAGTGGGCTCTTTTGATGGAGAAGAGTTCGACTTGTTACGGAACAGTCCGGTGACTTTCTGAATTAAACGGCTAGGCATGAGTTTTAAATTTTGCTCGTAAAATATTTAGTGGCACATCATAACATTGTTAAGGTGACACATTAAGCAATGAGGGAATAAACAGTAAAGAGGAGATGGACAGCTGACCGCAAGCTTAAGAGTAAAATCTCGGCTTGTTGTTATTATTAGAGCACTGTAGATGCATTACTGCACAACCCAGCGATCAGCTTTTAAACCTCATTTTTATTATTATTCGAGGTGGATTACTTATTTACACTCAGCCTATTTTTATTTTTATTGATGGTCGGCGTATCAAAGTTTATTTTTTTTGTTTGTACACCCAATATAATGCATTCGGTGTGCCACTTTTTCTAAGATATTGTTTTTTATAAAGAACTTGTTTTTTGTGAAATATGTGCTATCGGATTGGTTACAGGAGGGAACACTTTTTTGTTTCTTTAGGTAACACTATGTGTGGGTGTTACCTCTAAGTGTTACCCTTTGGGGCGCTTTGGAATTCCTAATTTTTGGCGGCGTTCCCATAAGCATTTTCGGCTGACGCCCAACTTTTTAGCCAAGTCAGTTTCGTTCATCTCGTTTTGATGCTCAATCACAAAGCGCTGGAAGTAATCATCCATTGATAGCCCCGCAGGAGAGTTCTTTTTTGAAAGGTGGCTGGTGGTTGTTTCACGCGTTGTTGATTGCTCTATATAGTCCGACTCTAATTGCTGAAGGCTAGGGCGTGTTTCTATATCAAGTCCAAGCAGGTCGGGTGTAATAAAGTGATTATCAGCAAGAATAACGGCGCGCTCAATGGCGTTTTCTAATTCACGTACATTACCTGGCCAACTATATTGCAGCATAACTTGGCGGGAACTATCGCTAAGAACGGCTTCTGGGCAGTTCATTCGTGAGCAAGCACTAATCAAAAAGCGCTCTGCCAGCGTGATAATATCCTGGCCACGTTCCCGTAAAGGGGGCATGTTCAGTTCCATGACATATAAACGATAGTATAAATCTTCACGGAACTGTGCGGCGCGCGCCAATTCTTTGAGGTTGCGGTGAGTGGCGGCAATTAAGCGTACATTGACCTTTATCGACTGTATTGAGCCGACTTTACGAATTTCACCTTCTTGTAAAAAGCGTAATAAGCGCGCTTGTGCTTCAAGTGGCAGCTCTCCGATCTCATCTAAAAATAATGTACCGTTATCAGCTGCTTCGATTAATCCGCAGCGGCTGTTGTCCGCGCCAGTAAAAGACCCTTTTTCATGACCAAAGAGTTCTGATTCAATGAGGGATTCTGGAATAGCTGCGCAGTTAACGGAAATCATTGGTGCTTTCGCGCGTGAGCTTTGCTCGTGTATGGCACGCGCAACTAATTCTTTACCGGTACCTGATTCGCCTAGTACTAGGACCGTGGCATCGGTGCGAGCTACCTTTGAGATGCGAGAAAAGAGGTTAAGCATTGCATCACACTTGCCAGTGATTTCGGTATGTTGCGCCTCAGGTTCAATGCTGACACTGTGTTGTTCTATCGGTTGCTGGTTCAAAATAGTAGCAATGGTTGATAGCATTTCTTCATGGTTAAAAGGTTTGGCTATATAGTCAACGGCACCCATTTTCATGGCGTCAACGGCAGACTTCATGCTGGCGTAACTCGTCATTATCAGTACAGGTACGCTACGAGCTAGTTGAATGAGATCTGTACCTGGCGCGCCAGGCAGCCGTAGGTCGCTGATAATCAGATCAAAACTATCTAAATTAAATTGTGAGGCGGCTTCGTCAACAGAAGCTGCATCATCGATGTTGTAGTTGTTTTTTTCTAATAAACGGCGCAGCGCTGCACGGATGATGGACTCATCTTCTACGATCAGAATTCGGCTCATTGTTCTCTACCTAATCTCCAGTACTAGACCTTTCAGAAAGTTTGTCTTTCAGTTCAGGCCTGGAGCCCGGTAAGGTGATAATCACCTGAGTGCCTTTCTTCTGCTTGTTATTGGCGGGGCTAATTATTTTAATACTACCATAATGCTCAGTTAGAATGTTGTAAACCAATGGCAAGCCCAGTCCGGTGCCCTTGCCCGGCTCTTTTGTCGTGAAAAAAGGCTCGAAAAGTTTATCTTGGATGGACGGGTCAATGCCGCTGCCTTCATCTGTGATAGTTAGGAAAATTCTCTGTTCTTCTTGGGACGCAGTAATTGTGATCTCGCTCTCTTCAGGTGATGCATCACAGGCATTGTTTAGGATATTAACCAACACTTGCAATAATAGTTGAGGGTCTCCGTCGACCATCAGACCGTTATCGAGTTTACAAATAAACTGTTGTTGCCTGGCATGCATATCCAGAGAGACTAGATGAATAGCTTCTTCTACACATTGGGTTAAATTAATCGTTTCAAATTGAATGTCGCTAATCGTTTGGCCGGTGTGAGCAAAGCGAACCAGTGACTGTACAATTCGATTGATGCGTCGGGTTTGCTCCATTATTTGATCACCCGCTTGCAAAACCTCGGGTTGGTCGGTTTCCAGAGAAAGGTTTTGAGCTAAACAGGCTATGCCAGTGATCGGATTGCCTATTTCGTGAGCTACGCCCGCAGCAAAGCGCCCTATAGAGGCAAGCCGCTCGCTATGCATTAAGTTATCTGTGAGCTGATGATGTTCTGTTTCATCCTCAACCAGAATGACGATAGAGCTATCAGCATTTTCAGAAAGTAGGTTTTTATGCAGTGTTAGCCAATAAGTATCTGTCCCTATCATCACTTGGGTGTCGGTTAAATGATTATCACTTTGCTGTACAAATTCAGGGAGCAGTGTGCACCATGGCTCTGGCAGCTCTGAGAGAGAGAGGTCGGTAACATCCGCTGCACTGAGTTGGGTTAAGTGAGCAATTTCATTATTCCAGAAAAGAATATGTTGTGTCGGAGTGATAGTGCAGGCGCCAATGGGTAGTTTTTCTAACGTTCTTTTATGATACCGACGTAGTTCGTCCAGTTCTGCTGCAAGACCACTTAATTTAGCTTGGTATGTCTCTAAGTGGGTTTCAAGAAGATAGATGTCGCGTGTTTGAAATGGTTTTCCACCGGGTTGTTTAGCAAGGGGCTCTAGTAGTGTGGCTGCTTCGATGGGGCCAACGAGTGCTGATAAGTTTTGCTCAAGCGCATTTCGTAAGCGAAGTAAATCAAGTGGCCCTATTTGGTCTTTGTCTAATTCCAACTGGTTAGTGGCATGGAGTAGTTCTCTACGTGCTGCTGTTTCACCTAACTTGGGAGTAAGTAAGCGAATAATGTCGGTTGTTTCAAAAGAGAGTCGTTGAATATCAGAAGGTGAATTCATGGTGTTTAAAAGACACGCTTCTCCGGCTCTTGTCTCTTCTGGGTAAGTCGGGGTTAGGCGTGAAACAATAATGAATGCACTGATGTTGAGTAAGAGAGAGATAATGGCAGATGATTGCCAGTTCAAGTTTTCAATATTGGTGTCTGTTAATAGTGCGCCTTGTTGCAAAAGGACTGGATAGAACGTGGTAATGATCCAACTGGACATACCCAATATTAAGCCAACGATAAAGCCGATGCGGTTAGCCCCGAGCCAAAACAACGTAGCAATAATGCCAGGTAAAAACTGCAGGAATGCCACAAAAGCACTTAAACCGAGCAGATGGATTTGTTGGCTTGCCCCAAATACGGTGTAAAAAAGATAGCTACATAACACCACGAGTGAAATTAGAATGCGTCTAAGCCACAGTAACCAAGTATAAAATTTAACATTTTCGGGTGTTTTAATTAACGGCAAAATGAGATGGTTTTGTAGCATCGACGCCAATGAAATCGAGGCGACGATAATAATCCCACTGGCCGCTGTAAGGCCGCCAATGAAAACAATAATGATCAACCATTCGGAGTGCAGAATTTGGCTTAAATACAGGAGTAAGAAGGATGATTCTTGATTAATTTCTAGTTTATAACCCGCCAGTACGATAATCGGTACGCAGCCAGCCAAGAGTAACAAGTAAAGAGGCATTCCCCACGATGCTTTATAGAGGCTATCGGTTGAGCGGTTTTCTGTAAAAGCTAAATGGAACATGTGTGGCATAACTAGCGTGGCAGTAAAGAATGCAAGAAGCAGGGTATGCCAACTGTCGTCGTTATCGCTTGCGGTGAGTTGCGAAAGGATCTGTGGATTTTGCTCCAGCCAAGATAGAGCATCTTTTGGGCCGCCCAGTACAGCAAAAAGAACATAAGCGGCGATGCTTAATAGTACTAATAGCTTGATAATGGAACTGATCGCCATCGCCATAACGAGCCCTCGGTTACGAGCACGCATAGAGGGATGGCGTGTACCGAACAAAATAGCAAACAGGGCGATAAGAATACAAAATGCGGCAGCTATCTGGGGTGAGGCAAAATCACCATTAAGAATATGTAGCGTATCAGTGACCGCCTGAATCTGAATCGATAGTAATGGTAACGTGGCTAATAGTAGTAATAGTGTTGTGATAGTACCGACAAGTCCGCTACGAAACCTAAACGCAAAAAGATCAGCAAGAGAACTCAGTTTGTAGCGATTAGTGATGTTAAAAATGGGTATGAGCAGTGAAGGCGCCATGATAAAGGCGGCTGTTGCTCCAAGGTAAGAAGATAAAAACAGCAGCCCTGAGTGCTCTAACATCCCAAAAGCACCGTAAAAGGTCCAAACGCTGGCGTAAGTTCCTAAGGAGAGCATGTGAGTTATGGGGTGTTGTGAAATACGCCGTGGAATGACTTCTCGCTCAGTGGCATAGGCGATGCCGAATAGAAACAGCAGGTAGGCGGTAACAATTAGGAAAAGTTCGGTAACCGAAAAATTCATATATTCGCTTTTATCAATAAGGAGATGTCGTCAGTATACAGAGTCTGCTAGAGCGCAATCCAGATCTGTGTAGGTAAGTTCTGTTTTAAATTAAGGTATTAACTGAGTGCTTGGGTGCAATATATATACGTGAACGGTTTTGGTAGTATGTTTTGGCGTGATGTAGGTGTGTCAGCAGGCGGGTGTGTATTTGCGACAGAAAAGCGAAGTTCTACCTATTGTATACGTCAAAATGAACGTGAATAGGCCTTGGAAATAAGAAGCTAAGAGCAGGGCAGGCAACTATAAATTCAGGCAAAGGAAACTTCCATTTGCCTGAATTTATAAGTCTTAGGAGCCGACCTGTTTTTCTTTTATTTCGGCTAGAGTTTTACAATCGATGCACATAGTTGCAGTAGGACGTGCTTCCAAACGACGGATGCCTATCTCAATGCCGCAGGTATCGCAATAACCATAATCATCTTCTTCGATTCGTTCCATCGCTTCACGGATTTTTTTAATCAGCTTACGCTCACGGTCACGAGTACGAAGTTCCAGGCTGAACTCTTCTTCCTGGCTAGCCCTGTCACTAGGGTCTGCAAAGTTAGATGCTTCTTCCTGCAGGTGGTGGATTGTGCTATCAACCTCCTCCATTAGTTCCTGTTTCCAGGCCAGAAGAATATGACGGAAATGATCTTTTTGAGCATCATTCATGTATTCCTCACCCTTTGCTGCCTCGTAAGGTACAAAATGGGTGAATTGTGTGTTGCTAGTGTTTGGCATGTGGCGCCTCACTTCTCCGAAATGACCGGGTTTTGGACTATAAACCGGCAACCCAATTACAGTTGATTCCATTACTTCCTGAGATCAGAAGGTTGGAGAAACTACCAGAAGATACGGTATTAGGCTAGTACTGATCTGTAAAAAGTAAAGAGAGTTGAAAGTATTCCAGGAATCTTGCATCTCTCTACTAGGGACAATAAGTATGTTTAAGCCAATATTCGATACAACTTATGTATAATGCTCAGGTTAATTGAGCAGGAGTTAAAAATGGATAGTCAGTGGTCAGGACGCGCGCGCGAAATTGAATCATTTAAAGTAATGGATTTGCTAAAAAGAGCCAAAGAACTAGATGCTCAAGGCAATGATGTCGTGCATATGGAAGCGGGTGAGCCTGATTTCAGTACGGCCCCACTTATTAAAGAGGCAGCACACCGGGCTATCGATCAAGGGCTTACGCAATATACTCCTTCAGCAGGTATTCCTGAACTGCGCCAAGCCATATCACGCTTCTATAAATATCGCTACGACTTGGATATCGCAGCTGAACGGATTGTCGTTACTTCGGGCGCGTCAGGCGCGTTGTTGTTGGTATTTGGCCTGTTAGCTGATCCTGATACTAGCTTTATGATGAGCGACCCGGGCTATCCGTGTAATCGCCAAATTTTACGGATGTTAGAGGCGCGTGGACAACTCGTTCCGGTTTCTGCAGAGCAGAATTTTCAGCTTACACCGGAGTTGATTCGCCAGGAATGGAAAAAAAATACAGCCGGCGTTTTGTTGGCGTCGCCAGCCAACCCAACAGGTTCTGTATTACGTCGTGACGAGCTGGCTGCTATTGCTGAAGTAGTAAGAGAAAAGCAGGGGGCTTTAGTGGTGGATGAGCTTTACCACGGCCTTACATATGGCTTTGATGCGCCATCGGTACTGGAAGTTGACCCTAATGCTTTTGTTATTAATAGTTTCTCTAAATATTTTGGTATGACTGGCTGGCGCTTGGGTTGGGTTGTTGCTCCTGAAGCCGCGGTACCCGAAATAGAAAAATTGGCACAAAATGTATATATTTCACCAACAACGGTATCGCAATATGCAGCGGTAGCGGCTTTTGAACCTGAGACGTTGGCGATTCTGGAAGAGAGGCGTCACCAGTTTGAGATACGCAGAAACGTGCTGGTGGATGGTTTAAGAAAGCTAGGTTTTAAAATTCCTGTCATGCCAGAAGGTGCATTTTATGTTTATGCGGACGCATCGCATTTAACGGATAATTCATTTGATTACTGTTGGAATATATTGGAAGAGTTGCATGTTGCGGTAACGCCCGGTCTAGATTTTGGTTCATACCGGGCAAATCAATTTATTCGTTTTTCATACACCACTAGCCTTGATCGTATTGAACTTGCTTTGAGCAGACTCAAAGCAAAAATTAATGGCTAATTTTACGTTGAGGGCAGGTTTACCCAAACTTGCCCTTGATCTATTTTAGTTGGAATAGCCGTAAGCATTTCACCTGGGCAAGGTCCTGCAATACATTCACCATCTTCTATACGAAATAGAGCCCCATGGGTAGCGCATTGAATAAAGTTTTTATCTAGATCGAGAAACTGATCGGGCTGCCACTCTAATGGAACACCGCGATGCGGGCATTGGTTCAGATAGACATGAACCTTATCGTGCTTATTAACCGCCAGCAGGGATATATCATTCAACTGGAAGCCTTTTGAGGTATCTGTGGGTAATGTGTCGAGAGAGCAAAGTAATTGCATATCGAGTCTCATGTGGGGAAAAGTGAATCCAACGCGTATCATGATGAAGAGCATTCAACCATGGGCTGTGCATAAGTGTTTATAATTCGTGTCTATGATACTGCCTGATGAAGCGGGAATACAGCGTGCTACTTAATCATTATTCGATACGTTTTTTGCTGTTATTACTGTGCTCGGCAGGTGTTCATGCTTTTTTTATTTGGTCACAACAAAACTCCGCAGAAAATGTTGGCAGTGATCGGGTTACAGCGTCTTCCCAAAGCATTCGATTAAATAGCCGCTTAAGCAACGCGCCAAAACTTGACGCCCCTCCCATAGAAGAAAAGGCTGAACCGCAACCGCAACCGCAACCTAAGGTGGCTAAAGCGGCTCCTGTTGTGCAAAAAACCACATCAAAACCGCTCGAGAAAGCACGTTCTCAAAGCCGCACTAGCGAGAGTAAAGTGGTCGAAAAAGTGCTGGCTGATAATGCGAGAAGTAGTGATAATTCTGCCCAGAAAAGCGCTAACCTTGATCAATCAGTATTTGTCATAGACCATCGAGCGCTAAATTACCGAGAGGCACCAGTACAACCCAATTACCCTCGCATGGCTACACGAAGAGGCTTAGAGGGCACTGTCATGCTGGTATTACATATCAGTGCTGCAGGCTTGGTCGAGCGTGTGGTGATTGACACAAGCTCAGGATATTCGATACTTGATAAAGCGGCAGTGAAAGCTGCCCGCCAATGGCGTTTTGTGCCGGCTGTTCGGGCAGGCAACGCGGTAGCAGCGCAAGCTAGTATTCCGGTGCGCTTTTCTCTTGTAGGAAGAAAATAATGTCGAATGCGAGAGTCAAAGCTAGCTTCTGGATTGTTGTGCTGATGCTATTGCCGCTGATGATGTTGCTGTCTTTGTTAAATGGCTCATCTGCTTTACCCCTTACAGACTTGTGGGAGGGGAGTGATTTAACACATCGTATTCTCTATGAACTTCGCTTGCCAAGAATTTTAGTCGTTATGCTTTGCGGCGGTTTGTTAGCGATCTCTGGTGCTGTCGTGCAGGCCTTATTTCGCAACCCGTTGGCCGACCCAGGCCTAATTGGTGTGGCTGGTGGTGCGGCATTGGCTGCAGTGACATGGCAAGTCGTTGTGTCTGCAACCTTGGGTGCGGGTGTTTGGTTGTCAGCAGGTATGCCGCTGGCTGCATTTTTGGGTGGCATGTTAGTTACTTTTCTAGTAATACGTATCGCACGAAACGCATCGGGAATTTCATCACTAATGTTACTGTTAACCGGTATCGCCATTAATACCATTGCAGGAGCGGGTATTGCTGGGCTCAAATATTTATCAGATAGCATGACCTTACGACAGGTAACGTTCTGGTTGATGGGTAATGTACAGGCAGCTTCTTGGTGGGCAGTGTTATTGTTGTTGATCGTCAGTATTGTATTTGTGCCTGTACTGGTTCGCCATGCAGCAGCACTGAACATACTCTTGCTGGGCGAACAGCAGGCATTGTTATTGGGCGTTGATGTAGAAAAAACTCAACGCCGTTTAGTCGTGATAACAGCACTTATTGTTGGTGCTGTGGTGTCGATGGTGGGCTTAATTGGTTTTGTCGGCTTGGTTGTGCCGCATTTAGTTAGGCTCATTAACGGGCCAGACAACCGCTTCCTATTGCCGATGTCTTTTTTAAGCGGTGCTTTGTTGCTGTTAATCGCTGACCTTGTGGCTCGTAATGTGGCGGCGCCTGCTGAGCTGCCTATTGGTTTGATCACCGCCTTGATCGGAGGGCCGGTATTTCTCTTTATGATTAGCTATCGGCAACGGGAGCGCGGTGCATGTTGAAAGCTGAATCATTAGTGGTAAGTCGCTATGGAAGCACCTTGCTAAATGATATTAATCTCGACATAAAACCGCAGGGCTTACATGTTATTTTAGGCCCTAATGGCGCAGGAAAAAGTAGCTTGCTTAAAGCATTGGCGGGCTTGCTTAAAGCAGACGTTGGCAAGGTATTATTAGATACGGTTGATATTCAGAATATTGGTATAAGTGAGCGCTCACTTAGTCTATCGGTATTGCTACAAGAGCAGCCGCTGGATTTCTCCTTTCAAGTAGAAGAAGTGGTTTCTATGGGCGCTTATATAGCTGATAAGGCATTGCAGCCGCCTGATAACGCGATAGTTGATGCAATGAAAGTAATGGATGTTATGCATCTTGCAAAGCGTGACTATACAACTTTATCTGGTGGGGAAAAGCAACGTACGCACCTAGCGCGCTTGTTGGTGCAAGTGACTAGAAAAACGGCGTATGTGATGTTGGATGAGCCATTAAAAGCGATTGATTTAAAGCATCAGATTACCGTCATGCAACACCTTAAACAGATGGCTGACGAGGGTACAGGGGTGCTGTTAATTGTGCATGATTTATCATTAGCCGCGCAATTTGCTGACACGGTAACGCTGATGGATAAAGGTAAAATTGTGCAAACTGGGTCACCGGATGAAGTAATGCAGCCTGAAATACTCTCATCGGTGTTTCAAACCCAGATTAATAAAACAGAAGCTCTTGGCCAAACGTTATTTTTTACCTAGCCTAGCGTTCTGACTCAACGTTAAACCCCATACCCTAAATTCTAAGGTTCCACCAATCCTTGGGCAATAAGCTGGCTTACCACAATGTTGATTGCATCATCACTATCAGTATCAATCTGTAAGCTACTTTTTAGTTCTGCATCCGTCAGTTTTTGCTGATGCTTTAATTGGTTCTGCATAACAGAAATATCGGCATCTGAGGCGTCTCCACCTTCTTCACTGCGCCTTGCCAGTCGTGCTTCTATTAATTTTGGCTCGCAATAACAGCTGATGATACGCATAGGAATATCAAGAGACGTAGCAAGATCCATATAACTTTGGCGGGTACGCTGTCGGATAAAGGTGGCGTCAACAATAACGGAGTAACCGCTCTTTAAGAGGGCTGTGGATAAGTTTAATAAGTGTTGAAAAGTACGCGCGTTCATCTCTTGGCCATAAAGTTCCAGGTGTTCGCCGCGCAGGCAAAGCTCGCGATACAGACGCTTTCGTTCCACGTCAGAACGTATTTTTATACAGTCCAGCCTTTCAACCAGTTGGCTGCACAGATAACTTTTTCCACTACCTGATACACCGTGCATCAAGAATAGCGATGGCTTCTTTTGATGGGCATAAGACTTGGTTAACTGCAGGTAGCGCCTGAATGTCAGAATATCCGGGTTATCGCCGAGCATAGACACTTTGGCGCGAATCATCGAGCGAAAAGACTTGTAGAAATTGAGAAGTGTTAAGCCTTTATAGTCCCCAGTGAGCTCAAGATAGCGGTTGAGACAACGGTTGGCCCAGCGATATTGGCCCTTTACTTCTAAGTCCATAAGAAGGAACGCTAAGTCACAAATGGTGTCTATCCAACGAAATTGCAGGTTAAACTCAATGCAATCGAACAGGCGTAGTTGTCCATGATAAAGAGCAATATTGCCTAAGTGCAGATCCCCGTGGCATTCACGGATGTAACCATCTTGTTTGCGGCGCTTGATCAAGGCTTCTAATTTGCGAAACTGTTGTGACGTGCGTTGTGAAAGAAACTGCAATTGCTGCCAGTCGTGAGCTTCTAGCTGATGCTCGCTGATATGTTGGTAATTATCTGAAACAACACCCCAGATAGTATCTGACTCTCCCCACTGGCTGTTTTGCGCGACGCGGGGAGTTCGAGTATGAAAATGAGCGATTTGTTCGGCCAACATATCGATCCATGCCGGTTCAAATCGTTGTCGATCAAGGATAAGATCCAGCCGCAGTTCAGGATCAAACTGATACATTCGCACGGCATACTCGAAAGGCTCGTCTTCGCCGAGTTGTGAAGCTTCTATTAATTGCGGCTTTTCAGGCGAACCAACGATGGCGATTAGCGTATCATAGATATCTGGCGCTAAGCGTTGGTTCAAACGTAGCTCTTCTTCGCAAAAGTAGCGGCGTTGCTTCAGCGTTGTAAAGTCGAGGAAACCAAAATCGACCGGCTTTTTTATTTTATAGGCATACTCGCCGGTTAATAAAAGCCAAGAGATATGTGTTTCGATAACACGTATCGGCGCTTCTACCGAGTGAGGGTAAAATGAGGGACAAGTGAGCGCTGGAATCAATTTGGCTAGCATGTAACCTTCGATATTGTCTGAAAAGTTAAGGAATTATACGGGCTTGATGAACAAAAAGAGAACACCAGCAAAAAAAACGTCTCGAAAAAGAACCGCAAAGCCGCAGGTTAAGAAAAGCCTCTGGCGCTCTTTTGGCGTATTTTTACTAAAATTGACCTTAATTGGTGCCGTAATAGGCTCTATTGGGCTGATATACCTTGATGCTCAAATACGCCAGCAGTTTGAGGGAAAGCGCTGGGCTTTGCCTGCAAAAGTCTATGCTCGGCCATTAGAGCTGTACTCTGGGCTAGCGATCTCTACAAAAGATGTGAAGGTTGAGCTTGCCGGTTTAGGCTATCAGCTCGTCTCTAAAGCAACACAGCCAGGACAAGCTGAAATAGCTAAAAGACGCATACGCGTTTACACGCGAGGGTTTGAGTTTCCTGATGGGTTGGAACGTTCTCAAAAGCTGCTATTAGATTTTAAGGGTGAGCAATTATCTAGAATTCGAAATAGCAAAGGGCAAACGGTTAACTTAGCCCGCCTTGAGCCGGTGCTAATTGGCGGTATTTACCCACAAAATAATGAAGACAGAGATCTGATTCGTTTAGACGAAGCGCCGACTAGCCTAACCGATGCACTAATCGCGATTGAAGATCAGAGCTATTATGATCACTTTGGTGTATCGCCTAAAGGTATTGCCCGCGCTATGTGGGTCAACCTTCGTGTTGGGCGCTTTGTGCAGGGCGGTAGTACGCTGACTCAACAGTTGATTAAGAACTTTTATCTGACATCTGATCGAACGCTGGCGCGTAAATTAATGGAAATTCCAATGGCGATTCTATTGGACTTTCACTACAGCAAAGATGAAATTTTAGAAGCCTATCTCAATGAGGTTTATTTAGGGCAGGAAGGTTCTCGTGCTATTCATGGTTTTGGTTTAGCTGCACAATATTACTTTTCTCAACCGTTGCAAGAACTGAAGTTATCGCAGGTCGCATTATTAGCGGGGATGGTTAAAGGCCCTTCTTATTATGATCCGCGTCGCCACCCCGAGCGTGCCAAAAAGCGTCGTGACTTGGTTTTAAGAGTACTGCGTGATGAAGGCAAGATCAACGAAGATACGTACCAAAAAACTATTAATAAATCTCTAGGTGTTGTTAAGCAGAAAAGCTTACTAAAAGGCGCATATCCTGCGTATTTGGACTTAGTTAAACGCCAACTGCGTGAAAGTTATCACGAGGAAGATCTGCGTACAGAAGGGCTGCGAGTCTTTACCGGTTTAAATCCTATCGTGCAGGCAAAGGCCGAAGCTGCACTGGTCAACACGATAAAAAGTTTGGAAAAGCGTTACGGAAAGCGTGCCGCTGATCTTGAGGGCAGCATGGTAGTGACGGACCCGCAAACCGGTGAAGTACTCAGTATCATTGGCGGAAAAAGCACCCGATATGAGGGCTTTAACCGCGCACTTGATGCCGTAAGGCCGATTGGATCTTTAGTCAAACCTGCAGTTTATTTAACGGCACTGGAAAATGGATATTCATTAGTATCGCCGTTAGATGATGAACCCGTATCTGTTGAAATGCCTAGTGGGCAAGTGTGGGAGCCGCAAAACTTTGATAAAAAATCTCATGGTGTAGTGCCTCTACACCAAGCATTAGCGCGATCTTATAACTTATCCACAGCTAATCTTGGAATGTCGTTAGGCATTGATAAAGTGATAGGCACCATGCAAGACCTCGGTGTCAGCCGTGAGATGGATGAATATCCTTCTCTATTACTTGGCGCTCAAGGTTTACCTGTAGTTGAAGTCGCAACTATGTACCAGACAATTGCTGCTAATGGTTTTCAGATGCCGTTGCGAGCCATACGTATGGTGACAGATAGCCAAGGTATGGAGCTATCCAGATATCCTTTTAACGTGAAGCAAACTGTTTCTGCTGAAAGTGTTCATCTCCTACAGTATGCAATGCAAGAGGTTGCCCGCGAAGGTACGGCACGTTCGGTGTATTCGCACTTGCCGTCCAACCTAAATGTGGCTGGTAAAACTGGTACCTCTAATGATCAGCGTGATAGCTGGTTTGCAGGCTTTACCGGAAGCCGCTTGGCGGTTGTCTGGCTAGGACGAGATGATAACAGCGCCTTGCCGTTTACAGGGTCAGGTGGTGCACTTAAAGTCTGGACTGCCTACATGAAAGCCGATAAACCAGAGCCGTTTCAAGCACCTGTGCCAGAAGGGGTGGAATATCTCTGGGTTGATAAGGAAACAGGTTACTTATCGGATGAGCGTTGCCAAGGTGCTATCCCCGTTCCTTTCCAGAATGGCAGTAAACCGCAGTATCGAGTTGATTGTGGAGTAGAACCTGTTCAGAATAGCGAATCAAAACCACTTGACTGGTTTCGGCGTTGGTTTAGGCAGGAGTAAGAATGAATTTTAATACACAGATGAAGCTAGTCGCTATGGGCGCCTTAGTTGTTTTGACGGGTTGTACCACGCAAGGTATTTACAATACCCCTATTGAAGACCGCTCTACGACGCGCCCTCAGCAGGAAAGTAACGGTGTAGTTACACCGGTAGATATCACCACCGGCGTTACGGTTACCCCTGTCGCTCCGTCACCGGTTTTTCGCCCACAACGTGGTGACAGTACTAGTGAAGAGAGCAGCGTAGGAACGTCAGTCCCTGTTGCTCCTAAAGTAGTTTTACAGTCTAAGCAAAACCCTGCCGCTGTGGCGCTGCTGGCGACGGCGCGTAAGCAAACTAATAATGGCCAATTACGTTCGGCGCAAACTAGTTTGCAGCGTGCACAGCGCATCGCCCCTAAAGACCCAGAAGTGTATTACTCCCTAGCTGATACGCACCGTCGTTTAGGTGAGTTTTTGCAGGCCGAGCAAGTCGCCCTAAAAGGCGTAGGAATAGCACAAGGGCAGAGCACTAAACTACGCCGCTTATGGCAGTTGATTGCTTCTATTCGCACAGATGCAGGTGACCTAGAAGGGGCTGATAAAGCATCTGCTATAGCAAGGCGCTATTAGTAGAAATGAAAACGGCTAGACGCCTGTAAGGTTCTAACTATTTGAGAAAGGCCATTGAATGAGAATTCAATGGCCTTTTTTGTCGGGATGTCCCGTCCTGAAATAGGTTTACATATTGAGGACCTATTATGGACACATCAACCCCCACGCATCATAAGCGCAGTCAGTGCGATTACACAATGGGCTTTAAATTGCAGTTGAAAAAGGCGACATGACCTATAAACAAGCTCAAAAGATATATGGTATTCAAGGGCGATCTACCGTTCTGACTTGGTTAAGAAAGCACGGCAAGCTAGATTGGTCCCAGCCAACGCATAGAATTATGACTAAATCACCCCAAAGCAAAGAAACGCCAGCCCAGAAAATTAAGCGCCTAGAGAGGGAGCTTGAAGATGAGCGAGC
>NZ_AUGR01000029.1 GCF_000422765.1 Neptunomonas japonica DSM 18939
CCATATAACGCCAAAGGCGTGTGGGAAGCATGTAGTAACAGATAAGATTACAGACTAGCGCTTGTTAAACAGACAAAGACACAGAAATTCATCGAATCCATGTTGTGACAGTTTATGCTTGGCGACCATAGCGAAATGGAACCACCTGATCCCATCCCGAACTCAGAAGTGAAACGTTTTAGCGCCGATGGTAGTGTGGGGTCTCCCCATGTGAGAGTAGGTCATCGCCAAGCTTTTAATAGAGAACCCTGATCACTTCGTGATCAGGGTTTTTTTATGCCTGGGGTTTAGGAATAGAGGGGGCTTGATGCGAATGCGCTTTGATAGGGCATTAGTAGGCCGTTTTAGAAGGGGTATTTATATGATTATGCTAGGTTAAGGTGTAGCATTCCATTGCTACAATATTCAGTGTGGTATGTTTTAGAAGTGTGGCGTAGAAGGATTATGAGGTGGTTGTTTGTTCGAGGCTATCTATGTATTCCTCTTTAAGATCTAGATAATCGTAATCACATAAGCCAATATATTCTAGGCAAGTCATAATGCTGGGGGTGATTTCTTGCCGGTTGTTGAGTCTCCAGAATCGGCGATAGTTACTGCTAATATCTTTAGCTATTGATAATAATGATAAATACATTAGAGAGTCATTGGCTCGAGACTTGTATTTTAGAATAATCTCCGGAAAGCTCGCTTGTAAAATAATCGTCTTATGGACGTTTTCTGGCATTTCCCATTTATTTACCAGTTTTGCTCCAAGAGTGAAGTGCTCCATTCCGTAAATGTTTCTTTCGATTTCTAGCAGTGCTTTACTACTTTCTCCATTAGTCTGCCGCAATATGTCTTTATACTTAGGGTCAGCTTGCATAATGATTGGAATGCCGCAATCGTGCAACATGCCTATAGAGTAAGCATTGTCACAATCTAGTTCAGTGTACCTAGAGGTGAGTTCTTGGGTAATTAATGCAACTTCGGATGCGGTATCCCAAAATCTTTCCATTGAATCACTTTTTGAAAGTGTACTTTTGAGCAGCACGAGCCTGACTAAGCTAAATACCTTAGGTAACCCGAGCAGTACAATGGCATGAGAAATTGACGAAATTTGTTTACGTAAACCAAAGCGTGGTGAATTTACTGTCGCCAGTACTATAGAGTACAACCCAGCATCTTCTTTTAATGTCGTAACAACCTGTTCTACGTCGGGGTTTGCTTTTGCCATTATTGCCGTCATCTTTAGAAGAATCTCAGGGCGGGCAGGAATAGTAACCTTGAGTAGCGAATGTGCATTTTTTTGCATGCTATGCCTCATCGTCATATAGACAATAAGCATAGTTAATAACCTGAATTTTTGTGCGCTTTAGTTAAATTAATTGGCTTAGTTAAGGAGTCTTTAGAGCTTTTAATGGTTGTGGAGAAAGAGGGAGAGTAACTTTAGTAATAATAAGAAATAACCCCTGTTACACTAATGTCCAATTTCTAGGTCATCTAAATATTTCTCTTGTTGGAGTGTCTGTTGTATGTGTAGTAACTCTGTAACTGGTGTAATACTTGCTGGCGGCATGGCCCGTAGGATGGGGGGGACGGATAAAGGTTGGATTGAGTTTGAGGGTAAGCCTCTTATTCAGCATGCGTTAGATATTTTTCGGCCTCAGGTTACTCGCTGCATTATTAATGCGAACAGGAGTTTAGAGGCATATCAGTCATTAAACTTAGAAGTGTTTACCGACTTGGAAGGTGGTTACCAGGGGCCGTTGATGGGAATGGCAACAGGCCTCTCTAATGCAAATACAGACTGGGTTGCATTTATACCGTGCGATAGCCCTCGATTACCTACGGACACGGTATCGCGGTTACTGAAAGCAGTACAAGATGGCGATTATGATATTGCTGTAGCGCACGATGGTAAAAGGTCGCAACCGGTTGTGGCACTATTGAGTAGGCATTTACTAGACGACTTGAAGAAGAGTTTACTCAATGGTGAGCGCAAAATTGAAAGTTGGTTTTCTCAACATTCATGTATAGAAGTTGATTTTTCTGACTGTATTGACGCGTTCGTTAATGTTAATCGCCGTGATGACTTAGATGCATTAATTGAAATGCCTAAACTACTCGGGTTTTCTGCTTGGAGTGGTACGGGTAAAACAACGCTATTAAAAAAATTAATCCCTGCTTTACGTCATCATGGTGTGCGATTGGCGGTGATTAAGCATGCGCATCACCAGTTTGATGTAGACCACCCTGGTAAGGATAGTTACGAGTTGCGTAAATCGGGAGCTAATCAGATGCTTATCGCCTCTGCTAACCGCTGGGCGCTTATGGTTGATAAGGCTGAGCCGCAAGAACCAGTTTTAGCAGACTTAGTAAGTAAGCTCGATTTAGCGAATCTAGATTTGGTTTTAGTTGAAGGTTTTAAGAGAGAAACGATTCCAAAAATTGAATTACATCGGCCTTCTTTAGGGCGCCCGCTGATTTTTCCTGAAGATAAAAATATCATCGCGGTTGCTTCGGATGAGCCAGATACGGTTGCATCAGAGCTTAAGGTCATGCATTTGGCTGATGTGGATAGCATACTTGAGTTTGTCATGGAGTATTTGAAGGCTGGTTAGTTACGATAATACTTGTTGTATATGCTATAGGATGTGTCTTCTGGTTTGCTGGCTTGGCTCATAACACGGGATGTTTTGGTTCTTTTGTTGCCATCAGCTAAGCAGTATTCTTTTATATTGATCTTAAAGATTGTTGTTAATTCGGTTGTTAGTTGGCAGGTTAAAGGGTAAATGATGCATGAGCAGCTGATTGATCCATTTGGAAGGCGTATTACATATGTTCGTATGTCGGTGACTGACCGATGTGATTTTCGCTGTGTTTATTGCATGGATGAAGTGATGACTTTCTTGCCTCGTGAAGAGGTGTTATCCCTAGAAGAAATTACGCTTATAGCGCGTGCTTTTACTGAGATGGGAGTTAACAAAGTAAGACTGACAGGTGGAGAGCCGCTTGTTAGAAAAGATGTGATTAGTTTATTCAATGAGATAGGTTCTCTTCAAGGGTTAGATGATTTTTGTTTGACGACGAATGGATCTCAGTTGGTGAGATTTGCCGGTGATTTGAAAGCTGCCGGAGTGACAAGAATAAATATAAGCCTTGATAGTTTGAATGATGCTTTGTTTAAAGAACTGACACGAACGGGGCGCCTTGAGCAGGTTTTAGAAGGTATTGATGCCGCATGTGATGCTGGTTTTGATAAGGTAAAGCTTAATGCTGTTATCTTAAAGGGACGAAATGATCATGAAGTATTGGATCTTGTGCATTTCATACGAGATAAAGGTTTAGATATCTCCTTTATTGAAGAAATGCCGCTTGGAAGTATTTCAGAGCATGACCGTGCACAGACTTACTGCTCAAGTGATGAAATTCGCACAATAATCGATGAGAAGTACCCTTTGACGTCTTCCCGCGAGACTACGGGTGGGCCATCTCGTTATTGGAGTATGTCTGATAGCTCCTCACGTGTTGGCTTTATCTCTCCTCATAGCCATAATTTTTGTGGTGATTGTAACCGGGTCAGAGTAACAGTAGAGGGGCGATTATTGCTCTGTTTGGGTAATGAAAACTCTGTTGATCTTAAGGCCGTTGTTAGGGGTTACCCAGGTGATGTTGAGCGTTTAAAAACAACCATTCGTGAAGCAATAGAGTATAAGCCAGAAGAGCATCATTTTACCACTGATGGTGATGTTCAAATTGTTCGCTTTATGAATACAACGGGGGGGTGATTCGTTATCATATTAATTCCATGGTCTTTCAACAGGGAATTAGATGATCAATCTTGCCTCTCTTTCTTTTTATTTTGATGTTATTGAAGACCGCATTCGTCTGATTGGCAACTTAGATAATGGCCAGCAAAGAGTCGACTTTTGGCTTACGCGGCGTTTGGTGTTGAAGTTGCTTGATGCCTCACCAAAATTAGTGCAACAGACATCTGAGAAAATTAGCAAAACGCCCCTAGAGCATCAAAGTGCAATGGCTCAATTTGAGCACGATAGCGCAAAACAAAGCCAATCTGTTAGGCAAGAATCTAATCTTGAGCATCACGACTTTAAAGCTTCTCTTTTACGGCGCCTAGATATTAGCTTCCAAAAAGGACAGTACCGTTTGAGTTTCTATGTGGATAATCAGGAAGAGGTGTTTGGCTTTAGCGTGCTGACTCGTCAGGAGATGCATCAGATTTTACACTGGATGCATAAGGGCTGTTTGCAATTAGACTGGGGAGTATCAGCATCCCTTTTTGATATAAGTGAGCAAGCACCGATGAGGTTGCAGTAGTGGCCTTTGATGCAAATGCTCCACGTAAACCGTTCATAACGAGAGGCTCTAATATAGGCCGTTGCAAGGGGTGCTTCCTTCCTTTGCTTAGTTGTCTATGTTCTGAAAAACCTAAGGTTAAAGCCCGCGCTGTTTTTTGGTTATTGACACATAATGATGAGATTTATAAGCCAACGAATACGGGGCGATTAATTGTAGATGCAATTGATGGTGCACGAGTATTTAAATGGTCACGGACAGAGCCTGACCCTGCATTCATTGAAGCGCTTTGTGATGAGCAATACCAGCCCTGTATCGTTTTCCCTTCTGGAGAAAGTTACCAGCAACGGATGATCGTTAGTAAAAATTTATCAGAAAAGATCCCCGCGTTTATTATCTTGGATGGTACTTGGCGACAGGCGCGTCGTATGTTTCGGTTGAGTCGTTATCTGGATGACTTACCAGTAATGCAACCTAATACAATGGCTATATCTCGTTATCATTTGCGACAGTCCGTAGAAGAGCATCATCTTTGTACGGCAGAGGTTGCTGCACAAATGTTGCGTGAAGTGAGTGATCATCATAGTGCAGATGTACTAGATGCATATTTTGATCTTTTTAATGCGGAGTATTATGCAACGCGCCGCTCGGTTGATATGAGCGCTACTTCTGCAGTGGCTAGACTTCGCCTAGCTCAGCTACAGAATGATGTTAATAATACAATCTAAGTTGTTGTAAGGTTAATTTGCTTCTAGTAAAAAAGTGACAGGCCCATCATTAAGAAGCCTCACTTTCATATCTGCACCAAATTCGCCTGTTTGCACATGTGTGTCTGTTGCTTGGGCTTGTTTGCTAAAGTAGTTATAGAGTGCTTCGCCTTGTTCGGGGGATGCGCCATTTGAAAAGCCAGGGCGAAGACCTTTTTTAGTATCTGCTACCAGTGTGAACTGAGAAACAATAAGTAACCCCCCATTAGCTTGTTGAAGGTTTAAATTCATTTTCCCTTCTGTATCAGAAAAAATGCGATAAGCACGAATTTTTTTTAAAAGCTTGTCAGCGATTTCTTCTGTATCGCTTTTTTCTATACCCAGTAAGAGCAAAATACCGGGCCCTATTTTACCAATAATACGACCATCGACTTCTACAGAAGCTTCGCTAACACGTTGGATTAAACCTTTCATAATGTCCCTTAAGCGCTTGAGCGTGCAAAATCATCAGTGGCGCGTACTAGGTTGTCGATAGTACCTGCTTCGAATGATGAATGGCCTGCATCTCTAACGATATGAAGTTCGGCACTGGGTAAGACTTGGTGCAATGCATGCGCTTGCTCTATAGGGCAGATCATGTCATAGCGGCCGTGCACCAAAGTGGTTCGTATATGGGCGATTTTGCCTGCATTATCGATAATTTGATTACGTTCAATAAATGCTTGGTTGATAAAGTAGTGGGCTTCAATACGGGCTATAGAAAGTGCTGTATGTGGGTCAGCAAAGTGCTCAACAATATTTGGGTTAGGATCTAATGTCGAGCAACGACCTTCCCATACTGCCCAAGCTTTTGCTGCAGCCATTCTCTCAATTTCATTCTTCGATGTCAGACGCTGATAATAGGCTGACAGTAAGTTGGATTGTTCTTTTTTGGGAATTAAACCAATAAAGTCTTGCCAGTAATCGGGGAATATAGCGCTGGCACCTTGTTGGTAAAACCAATGTAGGTCTTGTTCTCTACTTAAGAAAATGCCGCGTAATATCATTCCAGATACCCTTTCAGGGTAGGCTTGGGCATAAAGAAGACTTAGCGTAGAGCCCCAAGAACCACCAAAAAGAAGCCATTCGTCGATGCTAAGCAGCTCGCGGATCTTCTCAATGTCATTGATAAGATCTTGTGTGGTGTTGTTCTCTAGGCTGGCATGAGGTGTTGATTTTCCGCAACCGCGTTGGTCAAATAATATTATTCGGTACTTTTCTGGATTGAAAAAGCGCCGTTGAGCCCCGCTAGTACCCCCACCGGGGCCTCCGTGAACAAACAGAACGGGAATTCCTTCAGCATTACCGCTTTCTTCTGCATATAAAGTGTGCTGAGAATCAACGTTAATTAAGTGCTCTTTATATGGGTGTATTTCAGGATAAAGCGTCCGCATGGTAAATCCTTAACTGATACGAGAAGTATGCTTAAAGTATAGAGCTTGAGGGTGAGGGAGGGGAATCTATAGGCGTAAAAAAGGCGACTAAAGAGTCGCCTTTTTATTAGTGCTTGCTTATTTGCCAGTACGGGCAAAGCGCTTACGCTCGTTTTCTGTAAGGAATTTCTTACGTAAACGAATGTGGTTCGGCGTTACTTCAACTAGCTCATCATCTTCAATGAAATCTAGCGCCTGTTCCAGTGTGAAGCGAATTGGTGGTGTTAGCTGAATATTTTCATCAGTACCAGAGGCACGTACGTTGGTTAGCTGCTTACCTTTAATTGGGTTAACGGCTAAGTCATTTGTACGGCTATGGATACCTAGGATCATACCTTCGTATACTTCAACGTTAGGTGCGATACAAAGACGTCCGCGTGCCTGCAGGTTCCATAGCGAATAACCAAGTGCTTTACCAGTAACCATAGTGATCAATACACCATTGGTACGGGACGCAACTTCACCTGTTTTAACCGGGCCATAATGGTCAAAGATAGAAGTCATGATGCCGGTGCCTGATGTCATTGTCAGGAATTGGCTACGGAAGCCGATCAGGCCGCGTGATGGAATAAGGAAGGTAAGGCGAATACGCCCAGTACCATCCACTTCCATGTTAGTCATGTCACCACCACGTTTGCCGACTTCTTCAATGATGCTACCCTGATGATCTTCTTCAACGTCAATCATGACGATTTCAAAAGGCTCTTGGATTACGCCATCAGCTTCTCTCTGAACTACTTCAGGGCGAGAAACGCCTAGCTCGAAACCTTCGCGACGCATGGTTTCGATCAATACTGAAAGGTGAAGCTCACCACGGCCAGATACGCGGAATTTCTCTGGTGAATCACCTTCTTCTACACGTAGGGCAACGTTGTGAATTAATTCACGATCTAGACGCTCTTTGATGTTACGGCTAGTAACGAACTTACCGTCTTTACCAGCAAAAGGAGAGTCGTTAACCTGGAATGTCATGGAAACCGTTGGCTCATCCACTGAAAGTGGTGGCAGTGCTTCTACATTTTCAGGGTCACACAGCGTATCAGAAATATTCAGCACATCTATGCCGGTAACGCAGATGATGTCACCTGCACGAGCAGTGTCTACATCTATGCGCTCAAGGCCGAGGTAGCCCATGATCTTTTGTACACGACCGCTACGTATTTTTCCGTCGTCGCCAATGATTTTCACTTGCTGGTTTAGCTTAACCGAACCACGCTTAACGCGACCAACACCGATAACACCAACATAGCTGTTATAGTCCAAAGCAGATATCTGCATCTGGAACGGTCCATCAACGTCAACTTCAGGTGGTTGAACATGCTCAATGATGGCTTCGAAAAGCGGGGTCATATCTTCAGCAAGGTTATCATGCTCAAGACCTGCAATACCGTTTAGAGCTGATGCGTAGATGATCGGGAAATCAAGTTGCTCATCTGTAGCGCCTAAAGAGTCAAACAAATCAAAGACCTTATCAACGGCACGGTCAGGGTCAGCGCCAGGACGGTCAACTTTGTTAACAACAACAATTGGGCGCAAGCCCTGGTCGAATGCTTTCTGTGTAACAAAGCGTGTTTGTGGCATAGGGCCATCAACAGCATCGACTAGCAGGCATACGCAATCAACCATTGATAGTACGCGCTCCACTTCACCACCAAAATCCGCATGGCCCGGTGTGTCTACGATGTTGATATGGTAACCGTTCCACTCAATGGCTGTATTTTTTGCCAGAATGGTAATACCGCGCTCTTTCTCCTGGTCATTGGAGTCCATAATGCGCTCGGTGCCCTCATCTCGGCGGCCCAGGGTGCCAGATTGCGATAATAGTTTGTCAACCAGTGTAGTTTTGCCATGGTCAACGTGCGCAATGATGGCGATATTTCTCAGCTTCTCGATCACGTGGAAGTACCTGTAGAGATTTTCATAAAGGCCGCATTATACACGCAATAGCAACGTTGATCCTGATTAATAGTTATGTTTGTACGTCTTTTTTCCACAAGAAGTTTGTTTTAGGTTGGAGTATGATGTTAGCGGCTATATAAAGCGGTATATGTAACTCGGCTTTTATGCACCTTTATGGTGCGGTGCTTGATTTTTGTGGGTTATTTTGGTGCGTTTTATTGGGTTTGAAGGTGGCTGGTGTAATAAAATCAAGCACATATGTGCTGGCACGCTAGTTGCTTGTTGAAGTATTAAGCCGGCTTAGGCCGATATGTTTTTCAGGACCGTGTTTTTTAGCGTGTCTGACAAAATTTTGATGTGGAGAGAGCCAAATGTCAGAGAAGACTCTGAAGTTGATCGAAGAAAATGATGTTAAGTGGGTTGATATGCGATTCACTGACACTAAAGGTAAAGAGCAGCACGTTACTATTCCTGTTCATCAGATGGGCGATGACTTCTTTGAAGAAGGAAAGATGTTTGACGGTTCTTCTATCGAAGGTTGGAAAGGAATTAATGAATCTGACATGATTCTTCAGCCAGATGATAGTGCATCTGTCTTGGATCCGTTTTCTGAAGAGTCTACTGTTATTGTTCGCTGTGACATCGTTGAGCCTGTAACGGGTCAGGGTTATGAGCGTGATCCTCGTTCTGTTGCACGCCGTGCAGAAGAGTATCTTAAATCTACAGGCATTGCTGATACTGCGATGTTTGGTCCTGAGCCAGAGTTTTTCGTATTTGATGAAGTGCATTTCCACAATGAGATGAGTGGTTGTGGCTACAAAATTACTTCTGAAGAAGCTGCTTGGTCTACAAACAATAAATACGAAGGCGGTAATACTGGTCACCGTCCACGTGTTAAAGGTGGTTATTTCCCTGTTCCTCCTGTTGATTCTTTGCATGATCTGCGTGCAAACATGTGTAATGCGATGACAGCTATGGGCTTGGATGTTGAAGTTCACCACCACGAAGTAGCAACTGCTGGTCAGTGTGAAATTGGTGTTGGCGCTAACACATTGATCAATAAAGCTGATGAAGTACAGATTTTAAAATACTGCGTACATAATGTTGCTCATGCGTATGGTAAAACGGCGACTTTCATGCCTAAACCAATCGTTGGTGATAATGGTTCTGGTATGCATGTTCATCAGTCTTTGTCTAAAGATGGCGTGAACATCTTTGCTGGTGACGCATATGCTGGTATGAGCGAAACAGCTTTGTTCTACATCGGTGGTATCATTAAGCACGCTAAAGCGCTTTGTGCACTGACTAACCCAGGTACAAACTCTTATAAGCGCTTGGTTCCTCATTTTGAAGCGCCTGTAATGCTGGCTTACTCTGCTCGTAACCGTTCGGCTTCTATCCGTATTCCTTATGTGACTACTGCTAAAGCGCGTCGTATCGAAACTCGTTTCCCTGATCCAATTGCTAACCCATACCTGTGCTTTGCTGCACTGATGATGGCTGGTCTTGACGGTATTCAGAACAAGATTCATCCTGGTGATGCTGCAGATAAAGATCTGTATGACCTTCCCCCAGAAGAAGCTGCAGAGATTCCACAGGTTTGTGGTTCTTTAGCTGAAGCGTTGGCTGAGCTAGATGCTGATCGTGAGTTCCTGACACGCGGCAACGTATTTACTGATGATATGCTTGATGCATACATTGAAGTGAAACAAGCAGAAGTTGATAAAGTAAACCAAACGACTCACCCAGTAGAGTATGACTTGTACTACTCTTGCTAATTGAGATTGTTTAAAAAAACCTCCTTCGGGAGGTTTTTTTGTGCCTGGTATTTACTGTAATGAGTAAAGATGACGCACTACTAAAATTGTGGTGCACTATAATGGTGCATTCTATAGTGGTGTTATGCTGATATAAGTCTCGCCATTCTTTGTTTGTATCTCTTCAAGCGCGACGTCAGCGCTTTGTAGTTATAAAAGGTTTTTGTTTATAAGTTGGCGCTTATTTTGCATTGTGCTTAACAACGTATCAGGTGGTCGCGCGGATGTTTCGAAAACAAACACATAAGCAAACTTTAGAAAACCTATCAACCAGTGTGATCCTACTGGATGAGAAGCTGCGTATTGATTATATGAACCCCGCAGCAGAAATACTGCTGGAAGTGACAGCCAAACGCTTGAGGAATTACGGTGTTGAGCAGTGGCTTACTAATGATTCTGATGAGCTGGCAGTATTAAAGAAATCAATTCACTCTGGACACCCATATACCCGTCGTGAAGCTAAACTCCTCACGATGAGTGGGCATGAGATCACGGTTGATTACAGTGTTAATCCTTTACCGTTGCAGCATAGCCCTATGTTGCTAATTGAGATTCAAGCAAGAGACCGTCTGCTGCGTATCGAGCGCGAAGAAGAGTTGTTGTCACACCATGCCGCTACTCGGAATTTAGTGAGAGGAATGGCGCATGAGATAAAGAATCCTTTAGGGGGGATTAGAGGGGCGGCACAACTGCTCGAAAGAGAATTAGAAGATGAAGCGTTGCATGAATATACGCATGTCATTATCGAAGAGGTGGACAGGTTAAGGAATCTGGTTGATCGATTATTGGGCTCACATCAGCTTCCCAAACAAGAGCAAGTAAATATCCATGCAGTGCTCGAGCGAGTCTGTGCATTAGTGAATGCAGAATGCGCCGGTAAGCTGGCTCTGAAAAGGGATTATGATCCTAGTATTCCTGAATTTACGGGGGATTCAGAGCGAATTATTCAAGCAGTGTTGAATGTTGTAAGAAATGCGATGCAGGCATTACAAGAAAATGAGATTGATTCACCAGAGATTTTTCTTCGAACTAGAGCAAAGCGTCAGGTTACGCTGGGTTCTGAGCGACATAGATTAGTGTGCTGTCTTGATATTATCGATAATGGCCCGGGGATCCCGACAGACATACTTAATACAGTTTTTTATCCGATGATCAGCGGTCGAGCAGATGGATCGGGGTTGGGGTTGTCTATAGCGCAATCCATCATTAATCAACATCATGGGCTGATTGAGTGTAGTAGTGAGCCTGGGTGTACACGTTTTTCACTCAATATCCCCTTGGAGTTAGGTAATGAAAATGCCCGGTAAAGTATGGATAGTGGATGATGACCGTTCTATCCGCTGGGTGCTCGAAAGAGCATTAAGTCAGGTTGGTATTGATACACAAGTATTTGAAAAAGCGGATGACGTATTAAAAAAGCTTGAAAAGAGCACTCCTGATGCTGTTATTAGCGATATTCGCATGCCGGGTATTGACGGTTTTCAGCTGCTTGAACGTATACAAAAAACACATCCATTGATGCCTATCATCATTATGACAGCGCACTCTGATTTGGATAGCGCCGTCGCCTCTTATCAAGGCGGTGCGTTTGAGTACTTGCCTAAACCCTTTGATGTTGATGATGCGGTTGCTTTAGTCACAAGAGCCGTTGAGCATGCTTTTGAGCAAAGACAAGAAAGCGCAGAGCCTGTTGCGCTGGATACTGCTGAGATTATTGGCGAAGCGCCGGCGATGCAGGAAGTGTTCAGGGCTATTGGGCGTTTATCTCAATCGAATATAACGGTCTTGATAAACGGAAAGTCGGGAACAGGTAAAGAGCTTGTCGCACACGCTTTACATAAACATAGCCCGCGATCTTCTTCATCTTTTATAGCGCTTAATATGGCTGCGATCCCAAAAGATTTGATAGAGTCAGAGCTTTTTGGTCATGAAAAAGGAGCCTTCACAGGGGCTGCGGCTGCTCGTCATGGGCGCTTTGAGCAAGCTGATGGTGGTACCTTATTTCTAGATGAGATTGGAGATATGCCGGCCGAGACTCAGACGCGTTTGCTGCGAGTGTTGGCTGATGGTGAGTTTTATCGAGTAGGTGGGCATACCGCTGTTAACGTTGATGTGCGTATTATTGCCGCAACTCATCAGGACCTTGAGGGTTTGGTTCAAGAAGGGCGGTTTCGTGAAGACCTATTTCACCGTCTCAATGTCATTCGTATTCATATTCCGCAACTGTTTGAGCGCAAAGAAGATATACCGCGCTTGGCTCGGCACTTTCTGATGCGTTCAGCAGAAGAACTCAATGTTGAGGCAAAGGTCTTAAAGCCTGAAACCGAAGCGTTTATGTGTGATTTGGCGTGGCCGGGTAATGTTCGGCAACTAGAAAATACCTGTCGCTGGTTGACGGTTATGGCTTCTGGACGAGAAGTACTGGTTTCAGACATGCCTCCTGAATTAGTAGAACAGCAAGGGGCGGCTGAAGTTATTACTTCCAATTGGGAACACGCTTTACGTAATTGGGTTGATCAGCAATTGAGTGCCGGCAAGCAGGGTGTTATTGATGCAGCAATGCCAGCGTTTGAAAAAATAATGATTGAAACAGCATTAAAGCATACCGCGGGGAGAAGGCGAGACGCAGCGGTATTGCTAGGTTGGGGGCGTAATACGCTGACACGAAAAATTAAAGACCTCAAATTAGTTGTTGAAAGTACAGAAGAGGAGTGATTTTGAGTGTAGGGCGGTATAATGTTAGCTGATATATTTTAACGAGAAGCATTATGCTGCATGTTGTTCTTTTTGAACCTGAAATACCGCCTAATACGGGCAATATTATCCGTCTGTGTGCTAATACCGGGTTCCACCTGCACCTAATTAAGCCGTTAGGTTTTGAACTTGATGATAAAAAGCTACGTCGTGCTGGGCTTGATTATCATGAGTTTGCGGCGATGCGCGTTCATGACTCGCTACAAGAGTGCTTGAACGAACTTGACTCTCCTAAAGTGTGGGCACTGACAACTAAGGGGAAAAGCTTTCACAGTGATGTCAGTTTTGCAGAGGGCGATGTACTTCTATTTGGCCCTGAAACCCGTGGTCTACCGGTAGATATAAGGGAAAGCTTACCGATTGAACAGTGTGTTAAATTACCGATGTGTGATGGTAGTCGAAGCTTGAATCTTTCAAATGCGTGCGCCATTGTGGTTTATGAGGCGTGGCGCCAACACGGTTATAAAAGCTCTGTTTGATGTGCAGAATCATTTTTTATAGTGAGCTACACTCTTTTATACTGTCATCTCTATTACTATCGGTGAAAATTTCCCTTGATCAAGAATCGTCTTTTGTTTCTAGCGAGCTTTTTATGTGTGTTACCTGCACTATCGTTTGCGACAACCAGCGTTCAGCCTAGTTCGCATAAAGATATTAAAACGGATGTGCAGTTATTGTGCGGGAAAATTGGCCGTAAACTTTCTAGCGTGTCTGTGCGTGAGTGTAATAAATTAGCGTTTGATGAGCCTCGTTTTTACTCAGTAGGAGGCTTAGCTATTCTGGAAAAGCATTTTCCTGCGATTCGTAGTGATGCACCTAAGGTTCTCTTTATTGGCGGTATTCATGGAGATGAATATTCCAGTGTTAGTGTGACCTTCAAGTGGTTGAACACACTAAATAAGCATCATAGCGGTGCTTATGATTGGCATTTTCTTCCATTGGCTAACCCAGATGGTTTGTTGCGCTCGCGCTCTTCACGCGTTAATTTTAATAAAGTAGATTTGAATCGTAATTTTATTCCTGCATCAGGTTTTCCGGAGCCATTGGCACATTGGAAGAAAAAAGCACGTGAAAGGTCTCGTTACTACCCAGGGAAGGCGCCCCTTAGTGAGCCGGAATCCCAAGTTATTCATCAGTTGATAGAGGAGTATCGTCCGGATGTTATTGTGTCAGTGCATGCCCCTCACGGAATTTTAGATTTTGATGGTAGTGGTTTAAAGCCTCCCAAAAAATTAGGGCCTCTTTATTTACGCCAATTAGGTACCTACCCAGGGTCTTTGGGTAATTATGCTTGGTTTGTAAAAAAAATTCCTGTCATGACAATAGAACTGCCCCATGCGGGCATTATGCCGTCACGTAATGATATAGGGCGTATGTGGACTGACTTAGTGGGTTGGGTCGATAAATCTGCGGTGAGAAAAGAAGTGGTCTTATCTGAATGAGAGTAATTGCAAGCTCAACCTAGTTGAGCTTGCAATGCACTGATAGGTCAGTGTTGTTCGGCAGTAGCAGCTGCCTTTTGTTGCATTTGCTGAGCATAAAGCGCATCAAAATTAACGGGTGCTAGCATCAGAGGAGGGAAGCTGGCTTTAGTCACAAGCGTATCAATCGTTTCGCGAGCATACGGGAAGAGCAAGTTAGGACAAAATGCGCCTAAAGTGTGGCTGACTTCCTGCTCGTTCATGCCAGAGACTTGAAAAATCCCGCCTTGCTGAACTTCTACTAAAAATGCAGTATCTTCTTCGTTTTTAACTGTCACTGTTAGCGTTAGAACGACTTCAAAATGTTCTTCGCTAAGAGGTGTAGTTTTTGTGTTCATTTCCAGATTGATCTCTGGTTGCCACTTCTTCGTGAAGATTTGCGGGCTGTTAGGCGTTTCTAAAGAAGCGTCCTTTACATAGACACGCTGAATAGAAAACTGTGGTCCTTTTGGCTGCTCAGCAACCTGATCATTCTCTGACATTTTTAATCCTTAATTCTGTGTTGAAATTAGAGTATCTAGCTGCCCTTGCCGTTCTAATGCGTAAAGTTCATCGCAGCCGCCAACATGTGTTTGACCAATGAAAATTTGCGGTACGCTAGTGCGGCCGCTTAATTCTGTCATTTCAGCCCGTTTATTGGGTTGGTTGTCGACGTTGATCTCGGTGTACTTTACACCTTTATGCTCCAGTAGCCTTTTTGCATTTGAGCAAAAAGGGCACCAGTCAGAACTATAAACTGTAATCATCTAGTTCAGGCCTTTTTTACGATAGGCAGATTTTGGCCTTTCCATTCAGTAATTCCGCCTTGTAGGCGTAATACGTTATCAAAACCTGCTGCTTTTAGTTGCTTGCTAGCAGCGCCCGCTGTTTGTCCCATATTACAGACAACAATAACAGGGCGGGTTTTGAATTTTTCTACTTCCTGTAAGCGACGGGTAAAGTCTGCAAGAGGGACGTGCTTTGAGCCTGTAATATGGCCAGTGTCCCACTCTTTCTTAGTACGAATATCAATCAGCACAGCATCTTGTTTGTTCATCAGCTGGGTAGCTACGGCTGGTGAAACAGACTTGCCAGCTTTTTGGCCTTCAGACCACATAATCATCAAAAGTGTTACTAGCCAAGCCGCTATCAGCATAAAGTTGTTAGTGGCGAATTCAATCAATTGTTCCATTATGTTTCCTAAACCGTCATAACGCCGCGAAGCCGGCACCTCATTTCGAGCGAAGATTATACATTGACAAAGCGTCTCATATAAGAGGGCAGGATGAATTGCAAGGCGTTGTTAGCCAATTGCTGTGAATCAAAGTAAAATACGTGACCTTCTTTAGACGATATTGGCCTGAATTCATATGAGTAATATGCGTATCCCCAAAGCACTAATTATCCTAGATGGCTTTGGCATTGAGTCGACTCCTTCTTCTGCCATTGATGTGGCAAACACCCCTATGTGGGACCAGTTACTGGCGAATAACCCGAATTCTCGTATAGCAACTTCAGGCTTGGCTGTGGGCTTGCCTGATGGACAAATGGGGAATTCTGAAGTCGGCCATATGAACATTGGTGCGGGCCGTACCGTTTATCAGAACTTTACTCGTATATCAAAAGCGATAGACGACGGTGATTTTTTTGAAAATGATGTACTGACAAGCGCGATGGATAAAGCGATACAGCAGCAAAAAGCGGTGCATATTTTAGGGCTGCTATCGCCAGGTGGCGTGCATAGTCATGAAGAGCATATATTTGCGCTGATAAGGATGGCTGCTCAGCGAGGTGCGCAGAAGGTTTATCTGCATGCTGTTTTGGATGGACGAGATACGCCACCGCGCTCGGCTAAACCTTCACTTGAAAAAGCCCAGGCTTTGTTTGCTGATTTAGGCGTTGGCGGTATCGCCACTATTGTTGGTCGATATTATGCTATGGACCGCGATAATCGTTGGGATCGTGTGCAGCAGGCATATGATGCAATGACATTGGGGCAATCATCTTGTGTTGCCATCTCATCTGTAGAGGCATTAGAGTCTGCTTATGAGCGCGATGAAAATGATGAGTTTGTAAAGGCGACAGTTATTCAAAAGAATGGTGCTGCTATGGGTGTTATTAGTGATGGTGATTCAGTTATCTGTGCTAATTTTCGTCCAGATAGATCGAGAGAAATCACCCGTGCGTTTGTCGAGGGTGAAGGCTTTTCAGGGTTTAATCGAACCTCTGCTCCGGCTTTAGCCGATTACGTCATGATGACCGAATATGCTGCAACTATTCCTGCTGCTTGTGCTTATTTACCTGCAAAAATAGTTAATGATTTAGGTGAGTACATTTCTGCTCAGGGAAAAACGCAATTGCGCATCTCAGAGACAGAGAAGTATGCGCATGTAACCTTCTTCTTTAATGGTGGGCAGGAAGCGGTTTATCCTGGAGAAGAGCGTATTTTAGTCTCATCGCCTTCAGTGGCTACCTATGATTTACAGCCTGAAATGAGTGCGCCGGAATTAACCGATAAGCTGGTGGCTGCTATTAAAAGTGGTAAATATGACCTGATTGTTTGTAATTATCCAAATGGAGATATGGTCGGGCATACCGGTGTTTTCGATGCTGCAGTTAAAGCAGTAGAAGTTGTCGATAACTGCTTAACGCGTGTTTTGGCTGCGATGGCTGAAGTGGGAGGGGAAACCTTGGTCACGGCCGATCATGGTAATGTTGAGATGATGCTAGATCCTACGTCAGGACAACCACACACAGCACACACTAACTTTCCGGTTGCATTGATTTATGACGGCCCTAATAAGCAGGCGCTATCGCTAGAAAATGGTGCCTTATGTGATTTGGCTCCAACAATCTTGGATTTAATGGGCTTGCCACAACCCGCTGAAATGACGGGACATAGCCTTGCTAAAACCCAGTAAATTAATAAGGCCGTTTATACGGCCTTTTTTATACCTGTTTGTCTGTTTAGCGTTTTTTCTGGGCGCGTATAAAAGCACTTATGCCGTAGCGGCTGATCAGCAAGCTACAAAATCACAGTTGAGTACTCTTAAAAAGAATATCAATAAGGTGCAATCTCAATTAAAAAGAGACAGGAAAAAACAAGGTGTAGCAGAGCGTGCACTGACAACTACTGAGCAAGAAATCAGTGTATTAGGCAAAAAAATCCATCAGCTTGATAAGAAGTTGAGTACCTTAAAAGTAGATTTGTCTGGGTATCAAGCCGATAAAGTGGGTTTAGAAGCTAATCTTGAGAAGAGCCAAGCGCGTTTAGAGCAGATTATCCAACAGCAATATCGATTGGGTGCTCAACCTCGCCTTTTTATGCTGCTGAATCAGCGAGATCCTGAACAAATATCGCGTATGACGCACTATTATGATCGCTTTAGCTCTGCTCAAGTTAAAGAGATGGAGCAATATCAAACGTTATTAAATGATCTTAAATCAACACACCTATCTATTGATACAACACAGCAGGCTATTATCAATAGTCGTGATCGTTTGAAAGGCTCATTGGCATCACTCACAAACTTACGTGAGCAGCGTAAGCTATCACTGAGTGCTCTAGGCAAGCGGGTTGTGAGTTCTCAAACTAAACTTAAGCAGCTGCGGCGTGATAAAAAACGTTTGGAAAAGCTTTTAATAGATATCGAGAAATCGATCTCTTCCGCAAATCTTACGCAAAATAATAAAACATTTGCCAGTCTTAAAGGTAGATTGAAATGGCCAGTAAAAGGAAAAATTTTACGCGCTTATGGTAATGTTCAGAATAACCTAAGTTACGATGGTGTATTACTTTCAGGAAGCACCGGTGGATCTGTAGCGGCAGTGCATCATGGCAGAGTAGTGTTTTCTGACTGGCTAAGAGGCTACGGTTTATTAACTATTGTTGATCATGGAGGAGGATATATGAGCCTCTATGGACAGAATGATAGCTTACTTAAAGAAACTGGGGACTGGGTATCTCAAGGTGAGTCTATCGCGACATTAGGCAGTAGTGGTGGAAATAGTGAACCCGGTCTATATTTTGCGATCCGACATAAAGGTAAAGCAATTAACCCCAAACGTTGGTTTGTCCGTCATTAAGGATGATAAATGTTTTTATTAAAAGGTGGCAGCAGTGAAACTATCGTTAAAGCTGGTTAGCGTATTTTTTAGTTTAGGGCTGAGTGCAGCGGCACTGTCTCAAACCGTTGTGCCTCCTGATTCCGAGGTGCCTAAAGCGCTGCCGTTAGAAGAGTTGCGACGTTTTAGCGAAGTGTTTGATCGCATAAAGAACTCATATGTTGAGCCAGTAGATGACGCTAAAGTATTGGAAGATGCTATTCGTGGAATGATTTCGGGTTTAGATCCTCATTCATCCTATTTAGAACCTGAAGCTTTTGATGAGTTACGCGAACATACCAGTGGCGAGTTTGGTGGCGTCGGGATTGAGATTAGCCTTGAAGATGGTTTTATTCGCGTGATTGCCCCTATCGATGATACGCCCGCCGTTAAAGCAGGTATTAAAGCAGGTGATCTGATTACACGAATTGATGATGAGTCTGTTAAGAGCATGGGTTTAGATGGTGCTATTAGCCGTATGCGGGGCAAGCCGGGTACTGAGATTGTATTGACTGTCCTGCGTGAGGGTGAGGATAAGCCACTGAGTATTAAAGTCGTGCGTGATGTGATCAAGGTGACGAGCATTAAGCATAAAATGCTTGGTGAGCAGTATGCGTATTTGCGGATTACACAGTTCCAAGGAAATACAGGGGGGGACCTGAAAAAAGCGCTGAATAACATTCAGGAAAAAAGCTCTCTACAAGGCATTGTGCTGGATTTGAGAAATAACCCGGGCGGGGTTTTGCAAGCGGCAGTTGAAGTTGTCGACGCATTCATAGATAACGGCATGATTGTTTATACGCAAGGTCGCCTGGCCAGTGCTGACAGTGAGTTTATGGCAACAGCAAATGTTGTGTCGGCAACCGTACCCATGGTCGTATTGATTAATGGTGGCTCGGCGTCTGCATCAGAAATTGTTGCCGGTGCACTTCAAGATCATAAACGTGCTGTGATTATGGGAACGGGCAGTTTTGGAAAAGGTTCTGTACAAACTATCTTACCATTAACACAGCGCCGTGCCTTGAAGCTTACAACGGCTCGGTATTTCACGCCAAGTGGTCGTTCAATTCAAGCGCAAGGCATACAGCCAGATGTAGTAGTTGAAGAAGCTGAGCTGAAAAGAGTGCAAGGTAGAGATTTTCCAAAAGAGAAAGACTTGTCGGGTCACTTGTTTAATGGACAAACTGAACAATCGGAAGATAACGAGCTAGCAGAGGCGCAGAAGGGCTTGTCGCAAAGAGATTATCAACTTTATGAAGCGCTTAACTTGCTTAAAGCGTTAACGATTGTTGGAAAAGTGACAGCACCGTAATGGCTGCTCGCTGGTACGAGGTGGTTTGTGGCCTCTGCTTGGCCGTTAGTGTTAACTGTCAGGCGGGCAACAACTTGGACGCTGTTATACAGCCGCGTATTGTTATTGTGATTGATGATATTGGTAATAGCTTGTCTCAAGGCCGAGCAGCGCTTGCACTGCCGGGGCCTGTTACTTATGCCGTGTTACCTTACTCTGCTCATGGGCGACTACTCGCTATTGCGGCCCATAAGTTAGGTAAAGATGTCATGCTGCATGCGCCTATGGCTAATGACCAGAATTTAAAGCTAGGCCCAGGAGCGCTAACACCTGACTTATCCGAAATTCGTTTTAAAAAAATTTTGAATGATGATTTGGATGCGGTTCCTTATGCTGTTGGTTTGAATAACCATATGGGAAGTTTACTGACTCGCCAGCGAGTACCGATGAAATGGGTGATGGAAGTTGCAAAATCGCGTAATCTTTTTTTTCTCGACAGTCGCACAACACGTGGCAGTGTGGCGTGGAGCACTGCCCGAAAAGCAGGGGTTCCGGCACTGAGTAGAGATATCTTTCTTGATCACGTACAAACAGAGGCTTTTTTAAGTCAGCAGTTTATTCGGGCTGTGAAAATTGCGAGAAAGCACGGCTCTGCTATTGTGATTGGTCACCCTTACCCTCTTACGACTGCGTTTTTGGAAAAGGCGATTCCAGCACTAGATGAGGCGGGTGTACAATTAGTGTCGGCACCCGCTTTAATCATGCAAAAGCAACAGGCCGCCTTGTTAGCGAAAGCAAATAAGAAACCTAATGAAGTCGCACGCTCACCATCAGCGGAGTGTGACTTTTCACAATCCTATGGATGTGAGGAATGATTAACCAGATAAACTGTAGGCTTATCTAGTTAATATGTTGTCACTAATGGTTAAGCCGGGCGGAAAAGGCCTATAGCAAGCCTTTGCCATTGATCATTCCAGTGTTCGGTTGGTTTGCGCTGGAACTCACTTCTGACAAATTGACGAATCCTACCTTCAAGTACGGCAATCATTAGATTAGCGGTAATGCCTGCTGTTGTTTCAGTACGTAGCCCTTCTTTAAACTCTGCCTCGCGCATAACTTGCTTTAATTGTGTCTCTAGCCGTTCAAAGAACTGGTTAACACGATGGCGAAGTCTATCGGTTTCGCCAGCAAGAGCATCTCCTGTGAGGATACGGGCCATCCCTGGGTTGCGTTCAATAAAAGCTAACACCAAGGTTAGAATTTGTTCGCACTGACGAATTGCCGGGCTATCAGAAGACGTAATGATATTAGCTCTTGAGAAAATAGTTTCTTCAATAAAGCCGATTAAGCCCTCGAACATGCGCGCCTTACTAGGGAAGTGGCGATAAAGCGCCGCTTCTGAAACGCCGACTTCTTTTGCAAGCGCTGCCGTAGTAATACGTTGGCCATGATTAGATTCCAGCATTCTGGCGAGTGCTTGTAGAATTTGCTCGCTTCTGGAAACTTTCGTATTTTCGCTCATGTAAAGCCTACTACAGAGTGTTGTTGGAAATGAGAGTGCCGACACCTTCGTCGGTGAATATTTCCAATAGACATGAGTGTTCTACACGACCATCAATGATATGTGCACTGGTGACGCCACTTTTCACGGCGCCTAATGCACAATCAATCTTTGGAAGCATACCGCCATAGATAGTGCCGTCTTCAATGAGTGCATCTACTTGTTGTGTAGATAAGCCTGTGAGAACCGCACCATCTTTGTCGAGTAAGCCTGCAATATTAGTTAATAGGATTAGTTTTTCAGCTTTGAGTACTTCAGCTACTTTTCCTGCCACTAGGTCAGCATTGATATTGTAAGAAGAGCCGTCCGAGCCTACACCGATAGGTGCAATAACAGGGATAAAGTCAGAGTCTGCTAGCATGTCCAGAACAGCGGTATTGATATGCTCAACTTCGCCGACATGACCGATGTCGATGATCTCAGGCGCTTCCATCTCAGGAGTTTTATGTTTAACTCTGAGTTTTCTAGCGCCTAATAGATGCCCGTCTTTACCTGTTAAGCCAATCGCTTTACCGCCATTGTTGTTGATTAAGCCAACAATCTCTTTATTGACCATGCCACCTAACACCATCTCTACCACATCCATGGTTTTAGAGTCGGTTACACGCATGCCATTAATAAAGTGAGACTCAATGTTGAGTTTTTCAAGCAGGTCGCCAATTTGTGGGCCCCCTCCATGAACAACAATTGGGTTTAAGCCGATAAGCTTCATCATAACGATATCGCGAGCAAAGCTGTTTTTTAACTTCTCGTCAGTCATAGCGTTTCCGCCATATTTGATGACAATGGTTTTACCCACAAAGCGCTGAATGTAAGGAACGGCTTCACTGAGAACTTCAGCCGTTTGCATGGCCTGTTGACGATTTAAAGGCATGTAGATATCTGCTCCAAAATAATACTTATTCGTTGGGAATGATAAGGCTTGAATCAACGGCTAATAATCGTTCCTGGAACTGGTCCCTGATACGATTAAGAGCTGTTTCATTCGCCGCTTCAAAGCGCAGCACTAATACCGGTGTTGTATTAGAGGCCCTTACTAATCCCCATCCATCAGGGTAATCAACACGAATTCCATCAATGCGGCTAGCATCACCCTCTGGGTAATCGAGTGCTTGTAACTTTTCGACGATATCGAATTTATTATCATCGCGTACATCGATATTCAGTTCAGGGGTGCTCACATCTTCTGGATACTTATTGAAAATCTCATCCAGTGTTTCTGTGCGCGTTGATAAAATTTCTAGCAAGCGTGCCGCACTGTATAAGCCATCATCAAATCCGAACCAACGTTCTTTAAAGAAAATATGACCACTCATCTCGCCAGCCAGCAGAGCACCGGATGATTTCATTTTACGTTTAATCAACGAGTGTCCCGTTTTCCACATGGTGGCTTGGCCACCAGCTTTGCGTATAACATCGCCTAACAAGCGAGAGCATTTCACATCGTAGATGATTTCAGATCCAGGGTTACGTTGCAGGATATCTTCTGCAAATAACATCATGACTCTATCGGGGTAAATCATCGCGCCGCTAGAGGTGATGACGCCTACACGGTCACCGTCACCATCAAAAGCAAGACCAAGATCTGCGTTATGTTCTTTAACGGCCGCAATACAGTCAATAAGGTTGGCTGGTTTGCTAGGGTCTGGGTGGTGATTTGGAAAATTGCCGTCGACTTCACAATACAAAGGAATGACTTCGCACCCGAGTTGTTCCATCAAGATGGGTGCCATTTCACCAGGAATGCCGTTTCCACAGTCGATAACCACTTTTAATTTACGCTTAATACTAATGTCTTCAGTCACGCGCTTACGGTACTGCGGGCGAATGTCGATGCTGTTTAGCTGGCCTTTGCCTTGCGTGTATTCTTTTTGCAAGATTCGATGTTTAAGTGCTTGAATCTCTTCACCGGCAAGCGTATTGCCACCAAGCATCATTTTAAAACCATTATAATTGCTTGGGTTATGGCTTCCGGTAATCATAATGCCAGTTTGGCTGTCGGTATGGTGTGCGGCGAAATAGAGTAAAGGTGTTGGAATATAGCCGGCATCGGTAACATCGACACCACCTTCTAATAGGCCTTCAATCAAGACATCTTTTAAACGAGGGCAAGATAGGCGTCCATCAGCACCCACCACTACGGTTTTAATTTGCTGATGTTGTGCTTGGGCCGCAAATGCTCGCCCTAAATGATAAACGACAGGGGCTGTTAGCGCTTCATCTACAATACCGCGAATATCATAAGCACGAAAAATTTCCTGATCGAGCTGCTCCAATTTGTAAGTCATGCTTTCATCCTTGTAAGAATTAAGAGCGTCCAGACGAGCCAAATCCGCCTGCACCGCGTTCAGTGTCAGTAAAATTATCGACAACTTCAAAGTCTGCCTGCACTACAGGAACCAATACTAATTGAGCAATTCGCTCGCCTGGCTCCATCGTAAAGCGGGTGTTGCCGCGGTTCCAGCAAGAGACAAAGAGTTGCCCTTGGTAGTCGGAATCGATCAGCCCCACCAAGTTCCCCAATACGATACCGTGTTTGTGACCTAGCCCTGAGCGAGGCAAAATCATAGCGCATAGCGATGGGTCTTCAATATGAATCGCCATACCTGTTGGGATTAGCTCCGTTTCGCCAGGCTCTAACGTGAGGGCTTGATCAAGACAAGCGCGCAGGTCTAAGCCTGCTGAGCCCGGTGTTGCATAGTTTGGTAGAGGGAATGCTTGACCAATTCTGTCATCCAGAATTTTAACCTGTATTTTTTTCATTTTGATGTCTTATAAAGTTGAGAGATCTGTTCAATCAATTGTGTAGCCAGCTGGCGTTTGCTGGTTTGAGGAATTTCAATATGCGTTTCTTGAGTCACTAGCGTGACAGCATTTTCGTCGCTATTAAAACCTATGCCTGCTTGTGAAACGTCATTAGCAATGATCATATCTAAATTCTTACGTTCTAGTTTTCCTTGAGCGTAAGATAATACATCGCGTGTTTCTGCCGCAAAACCAATGGTGAAAGGTTTGTCCGCTCTTCCTGCTATAGTCGCAACAATATCTGGGTTTTTGACCAGGTGGAGTTCCATTATCTCCTCGTTGCCTTTTTTGATCTTATGTTCAGCGATAGAAGTAGGGCGATAATCAGCTACGGCAGCGCACGCAATAAAAATGTCACAGTCGCTAATACCTTCTAATGAAGCTTCTAACATATCTTCAGCAGTTGTAATGGATACGCGTTCTACGTGAGCTGGTGCGGGTAAGTTAACGGGCCCGCTGATTAGTTTGACGTTAGCGCCTGCATCGATAGCCGCCTCTGCCAGTGCGTAGCCCATTTTGCCAGAGCTATGGTTGGATATATAACGAACAGGGTCGAGCGGCTCACGTGTTGGTCCCGCTGTAATATGGATATTGAGACCCGCCAAAGCGCCGTTATCAAATTGTTTGGATACTCTGTCTAAAATGTCCGTGGGTTCGATCATACGCCCTGGGCCTGTATCACCGCAGGCTTGTTCGCCAACACCCGGCCCCCATAATTGAACGTGCTGTTGCTGCAGCGTATCTGCATTTTTTTGTGTTGCGCTAGAGCGCCACATCGCCTGGTTCATCGCAGGAGCTAAGCAAATAGGGGCTGCTGTAGCGAGGCATAAAGTGCTGAGTAGGTCGTTGCCCATGCCATTTGCTAGGCGTGCCATAAAGTCGGCACTAGCTGGGGCGATGACAATTAAATCGGCCCATTTTGCTAGTTCTATATGGCCCATTCCAGCTTCAGCTTCAGGGTCGAGTAGTTCAAGGTGAACCGGATGCCCTGATAGTGCCTGTAGCGTTAACGGTGTGATGAAAGAGGTTGCAGCCGGGGTCATTACGATCCGCACATCCGCTCCTGCTGTTTTCAATAAACGCGTGAGTTCAGCGCTTTTATAGGCAGCGATTCCGCCTGTTATACCTAAAATTATTTGTTTGTTAGTAAGTCTATACATACCTTGGGCAACCCGGGATTACGCAGTTGTGGTAAAGGGGTGTAAGATACCACTTCAGGAAATCTTTGCGTAGACCTTCTATGGGATTATACGTAACTAGCACAAGGAATGTGTATGGCGATTACAGACTGGCCTGAGTTAGAACGGCCTAGGGAAAAACTTTTGGCGCAGGGTGCATCGTCTTTATCTGATGCAGAATTATTGGCTATTTTTCTTCGAACGGGTATTAAAGGAACTAGCGCAGTAGATTTAGCACGCGATCTATTAAATCGATTTGATGGCTTGCGCCCCCTCTTAGAAAGCTCACAAGAAGAGTTTTGTGAAGCACCGGGATTAGGCCCTGCCAAGTATGCTCAATTACAAGCGGTCTTAGAGATGAGTCGTCGACATTTGATGGCTGCATTGCAAAGAGGCGAGCTAATGGGTAGTCCAGAGGCTGTCAGACATTATTTAATAGCGCAAATGAGGCATCACCAACAAGAGGTGTTCGCCTGTCTTTTTCTTGATAATAAGCACAGAGTTATCCGCTTTGAGCCGATGTTTTATGGCACTATCGATGCGGCATCGGTGTACCCTAGAGAGGTAGTGAAAAGAGCGCTGTCTTTAAATGCTGCTGCTGTTATTTTTTCGCATAACCATCCATCCGGTGTCGCGGAACCTTCCTTGGCGGATAAGCAAATTACAAAACGCTTAGTGGATGGGTTACAGCTGGTGGACATACGGGTACTGGATCACATGATCGTAGGTGACCCAGACGTAATATCTTTTGCAGAGCAAGGGTTGCTCTGAGCTTACATATAGCTGGCAACGCCCACTTGTGTATGGCGCATATGGATGGATAGACCAAGAGAGGAGAGGCCTTTATCACCTAATATTTCAGCAGAAAGGGGGAGGAACTCCCTTTCTTCGAACTGTGCATGGTCAAGGTATGAGTTGGCTAGCCTTAATGCCATTGCTTGGTCAAATATTACAAACTTACCTTTAGCTAGCTGTTTGATATCAGGCTCAATTAGTTTCCATTGCAGTTCAAGCATGCGATGTTCATTTGTGAGCTGCTTAATCATTGTCTTTGACTTAAGGGTTTCTTCACCACGTCTTGCACAGTCAAGCACGACATTGAATAACTCGTCTTCCTCTTCTTTGTGGTGTTTGAGCACAACTTCATGAAAGAAACTATATAGCTTGGCGGCCGTTTGCTTGATATCAGCAGATATCGGTTCGCTAATATTTGTTGTTGCTAAGCTACGAAGCTGTTCAAAGTTCTTAATGATGCCCACGTGGCAGTTTGAAAAATCCATCAATGGATCATCATTACCCGTTATCTTAATATTATTGTTATCCATTGGATTATCCTGTTTGCGTTGAATGGCTACGGATTCCAAGGTTGGAATTCTGTATTGTGTAATACTAAGAGGGTTTGTCATACGCATATATGACGAATATCAAAGTTATACCGAAATCATCGATGTTTTTGTAATAATGTATCGCTTTATGGCTTATTACTTTTTTATAAGGATGTTTTTGCTTGTTTTTTAGCTGAAACCTTCTCCTTTTAGGAAATCTTAATGGTATTTGATGTTCCTTCTCTATATAATTCGCCCCCTTCTATTCGTGCTTGGTACGGGATTCAGTTCGGTTATTGAACGCTCCGCCTGAGGTTTGCTTATATACACAGTATCTGTGAAGCAACCAATAGACATCCGAAATAGAAGTTAATAATGTAATTTGAGGCTTTGATTATGGCTAAAGTTTGTATGGTTACTGGCAAGCGCCCAGTAACAGGAAATAATGTTTCTCACTCACAACGCAAAACGCGTCGTCGTTTTCTTCCTAACCTGCATTGGCACCGTTTTTGGGTAGAAACTGAGAATAAATTCGTTCGTTTACGTGTAACTGCTAAAGGCATGCGTATTATCGATAAAAAAGGCATTGATGCAGTACTTGTTGAAGTTCGTGCACGTGGCGAAAAGGTATAAGGAGCTAGACGATGGCAGCTAAAGGTAATCGTGAAAAGATCCGTCTGGTTTCTTCTGCAGGCACAGGTCATTTCTACACAACTGATAAAAACAAACGTAACATGCCAGAGAAATTCGAGATCAAAAAATTTGATCCTGTAGTTCGTCAGCACGTTATGTATAAAGAAGCTAAAATCAAATAAGATTGCTGCTTCTCAAAAAGCCCGGTTATGCCGGGCTTTTTTGTGTTTGAAAATTGATCTCCTCAGAAATCAGCTCTCCAAGCCTTGCTAGCGCAGATAGTTGTTTGGGTGTGTTGTCGAATGTGCTGAAATTAAGGCGTATACAGTGTTGGAATTGCCTCGCTGTGCCGAATAAGCTGCCGGGTGTTATGCTAACGCCGTCGCTTTTCATCCGCTCAAACAAGTTGTCGCCGTCAATATTGAAAGGAAGGGTTATCCAGCATAGGTAGCCGCTATCTGGATTATTTATATGCGCTTCTACAGGAAGACATATTTTTAGTGCTTCGATAAATAGTATTTTTCGTTGTCTGTAGTTGTTTTGAAGCTGCTTAATATGACGGTCGAAATTAGCTGACTCCATCCACAAAGCAGAAGCATGTTGCATCAGACCTGATGTCGCGAGTGTGGTGACATATTTCAAATAGTTAACTTGATCAAAATATCGTCCGGGGCTGACCCAACCAATACGGATGTCTGGATCGAGTATTTTTGACAGGGCGCTGCATAAAATAACACGCCCCTCGGTATCCATTGATTTCAGTGTTCTGCGTCGCTGTGAGGTATGCACCAGTTTGCCAAATACATCATCCTCGATAATAACTAAATCATACGCTTGCGCTATGGCCATTAATGATGACTTCATTGTATCTGGCATGTTAAACCCCAGAGGGTTATTGGCGTGGGGGTTGAGTAGAATCGTTTTTATTTCCCAACGCTCTAATATATTAGAGAGCTGTTCTAAGTCGATGCCATCTGGCGCATGGGACGGTATTTCAATTATCTGTAAGCCCAGAGCTTCTATGCATTGTAATGTTCCATAGAAGCAGGGCGATTCTACCGCGATAATGTCGCCGGGTTGTGTGGTGCTCCTAAGTGCAAGTGAAATGGCTTCTTGTGCGCCGTTGGTAATGATGATCTCTTCAGGATCAAGCTCGGCATGGCCGCTATGTGTTTTTTTTGCAATTTGTTGTCTCAGCTCAAGGTTGCCTGGTGGTGCTTGGTAGTGGCTATAGATCGCGGGAGACTTTATTTCTAGGCGAACTAGTTTGTTTAATTGCTTATAAAACTCTTTGCGCCCTTTGATACGAGTATCTGGGTTAGCACTACCAAAAACTACATCAGCTTGACGTTGAGCAGACCCAATAATATCCAGTGAGGTTGCGCCGCGAATCACTTTTTGAGGTGATGGTGGTTGCGGTTGATCGTATTCGGTATCAGCTTTTATGGAAAACCCTTTTCTTGGGTGAGCAAGGATTACTCGGCTTTGCTCAAGTGCGATATAGGCTCGGATGACACTGTTTTTACTGACATTTAGTGTTTGTGACAGGCTTCTGACAGAAGGTAGGAAATCATATGCCTGAAGTGCACCTGAGCGCAGCTGGTGCTCGATGTGTTTAATAACTTTTTCATAAACTTTCATGGGTACAGTCTTAGTTACTTGTCTTTATTTTCTGCTATTTTGTTAACTGTACCCTATTTTTTAATGCTGTGTTGTCTCTTTTTTAATCAGCGCTTTATTCGTACTCTATCTCTTTAAATGTTACTTATATTTCACCATAGGGGCGCCTATATGGTTGCGTTGCGTACCAAGCTTATTCCTTTTATCCCATTTATCTTTGTGCTGCTATGGAGTACTGGGTTTATCGGGGCCAAATATGGGCTGCCTTACATAGAACCATTTAATATGCTGTTTATACGAATGCTGTTTACGCTGGCGGTATTCATGGTATTGATGGCTATTTTCAAATCAAAAATTCCTACCGGTAGGCAGGGTTTTCATCAGATGGTTTCTGGCTCGCTGGTGCATGCCGCTTATCTGGGAGGCGTTTTTGCAGCCATAAAATGGGATATGCCTGCTGGCATAGTTGCTATTGTGGTTGGCTTACAGCCTTTGCTTACCGCGCTTATTGGGCGGATCTGGTTTAGACAATCATTGGCAGGGTTGCAAGTATGGGGCTTAGTGTTAGGGCTGGTGGGCGTGTCGCTGGTGCTAACTGGCGGCAAAGATTTAGGTGATTGGTCACTGAGGCCTGAAGCGATGGCTGCCTCTATCGTCGCGCTGCTAGGGATATCGATAGGCACGCTGTATCAGAAACGTTTTGGTGCTGGTGTTGACTTAATGGCAGGGTCTTTTTTTCAATACTTGGCAACGGCTGTATGGATGGGGCTACTGGCGTTTAGTATCGAAACGCGTGAAGTAGTGTGGTCATTTGACCTAATGATGGCGCTTGGTTGGTTGGTGTTTGGCTTGTCTGTATCCGCGGTTTTGTTGTTGATGTATATGATTCGTGAAGGGGAGTCTGCCAGAGTTGCCAGTTACTTCTACTTGGTACCACCCGTCACTGTTATCGAAGCATGGTTGCTATTTGATGAAGCATTAGGGGTGTTAGCACTAATAGGGATATGTATTACCGTGTTTGGTGTGTATCTTGTATTGAAAGCCCCTCAGAAGTAGCTATAAGCGATCGTGCTTCATAGTGTGAATGGAATGAATTCTTGTGCCAGAATTGCCTGAAGTTGAAACGACCAGAAGCGGAATCGAGCCGCATATATTGAATCAAGAAATTGCTGGCGTAGTTGTGAGGCAGTCGCAATTACGTTGGACGGTCCCTGAGCTTGAGTTACGTAAGCTTGAAGGCTTATCTATAAAGAGTGTGGTGCGACGCGGTAAGTATATTCTTTTAGAGACCGAGCGTGGTGCGGTTGTTATTCATTTGGGGATGTCAGGTAGCTTGCGGGTTATTTCGGATGAACGCACAGCTTTAAAGCATGATCATGTTGATATTGTTTTTGATCACGGGATCTTGCTGCGTTATACCGATCCGCGTCGATTCGGTGCTATTTTATGGCAACCCAAAGGGCATGTTCATGAACGCCTTGCCTCTCTAGGTCCAGAGCCTCTATCGGATCAGTTTGATGGGCGATATTTGCATCAGCAATGTAAGGGGCGATCTGTTACTATTAAGCAGTTCATCATGAATAGTAAAGTGGTCGTCGGTGTAGGGAATATTTATGCCAACGAAGCACTGTTCCACGCAGGTATTGATCCCCGGAAATCGGCGGGTCAAATCTCTGAAAAGCGCTTAGCGGTGTTAGTGCAGAGAATCAAAAGTGTGCTGGCTGCAGCGATTTTTCAAGGCGGCACAACGCTTAAAGATTTTGTCGATAGTGATGGTCAGCCGGGGTATTTTCAGCAGTCTTTGAATGTTTATGGACGAGGCGGTGAGCCTTGTTCAACTTGTAGTCGCACGTTGAAAGAAGTGCGTTTAGGGCAGCGTAGTACGGTGTTCTGCAATTATTGTCAGCGGTAGGAATATAGAATGTCGATAGCCGAAGTACATATCAGGGAAAATCGCAAGGGCTGCGTAGTTGAAGAACACCGAGGGCGTTTAAGAGATAAGTTGGATATCCATCATTATTTAGAGAAGCGCGAAAGTCTTCAAATAGGCGAGCTTGCGGTGCACTGTGAGCTTTATGAAGCTGACAATAAAGATGCCCCCGTCCTGATATTATTACCGGGTATTGGCACCTATTGCGAGTTGTATGCTGATATTCTTGGGCGCTTTGCAGAAAGCGGTTTTCATGCGGTGGGTTTGGACTATCCTGGTCATGGATATTCTGGCGGTAAAAGGGGGCATTACACAGTAGAGAGCGTTGTACAGTCGATCAGTGAGCTGATAGATGAACTTGAAGAACGCTACTCTGGGCCTGTATATGTGTTTGGTTATTCGATTGGATCACTTTTGGCTGTTGCTGCTGCAGAGCAAGATAATAGGATAAAGGGTGTGATGTGTGGAACCTTACTGATTCCAGAAATTCCGCCAGATACTTTTCATCAAATGGGATGGCAATGGACATGGGGAATGGCGCAGATGTTCCCTAGTATGAAGCTGCCGTTGAAATCGATGGTGGATTATGAGCAGCTGCTTGCAGGACACCCAGCAGCAAAAGAATTTAATCATGATCACCTTATGATGTTTGATTACCCGTTTAGTACGTTGTCTAGCTTGTACTCATGGCGCTCAAAAGTTAAATCTGAAGCTTTTGAATTTCATGCTGCTATTTTACATGGCTCAGATGATGAGGTTATGTCGTTAGGTTACTCAAAGCGCTTAGTCGAAACCTTGGCTCACCCTTTTGAGTTAATTGAGGTTCCTGGTGGGCACATGATGCCTTGGTATAATCCCGAACTTTTGATTACTCGTGTTACTGAGTGGTTAAACGCTTTACCTAAGACGGGATTAAAGTAGGTCTGTCATAAAAACTTCACCTTGATGTAACAAGGGCACCATAGATGCGGAGCGATAATTCTTATTATCGTATCCGTTTATGGGGCGCGTTATGTTATCTATTCAAACGATCACCACTTTTGATACATCGTTGTTTTACTGGTTCCAAAACCGGCGCCAAATGCATGCTGGGATAACTACGCTTAGTCGTAATATTTCTCGATTAGGTGATGGGGCGGTGTACCCCTTTTTGGGCGGCTTGATAGCTCTATTTGAGCCACTAGATGGTGTCTCTTTTCTGCACTTGGGGCTATTAGCTTTTGCTATAGAGCTTCCGCTCTACCTTATTCTTAAACATATTATTCGACGTGACCGTCCCTGTCAGCGATTGGATCTTAAATCAGTTGTTACTCCCTTAGATAAGTTTGGTTGTCCTTCAGGTCATGCCGCTGCTGCGTTTGTTTTTGCTTCAGTGATGGCGCATGTGTACCCGTCTGTAGCATTGCTAGCTTATGTGGTTGCTATATTGATAGGCACTTCTAGAGTTGTATTGGGTGTTCATTACCCAGCAGATATTGTGGCGGGAGCAGTGGTCGGTATTGTGTGTGCAAAGTTGTGTATAGGGCTTGTAGGAGGATGAAGGTTTTATACGGGGTGCAAGCAACGGGTAATGGCCATATTGCTCGTGCAAGGGTTATGGCCCCAGCCTTGGCTGAAGCCGGTGTTGATGTGGATTATCTTTTTAGTGGCAGGCCTAAAGCAGAACTATTTGATATGGAATGCTTTGGCGATTATCAAGCTAGGCGAGGCTTGACCTTTTGCATGGGCGAGGGTGCAAAAGTACTACCGCTAAAAACTCTTCTAAATAATAGTTTGGTTCAGCTGTATCGTGACGTTAGATCGTTAGATGTATCCCATTATGATTTGGTTATTTCTGATTTTGAACCTGTGACAGCTTGGGCGGCAAAGCTGGCGAATAAAGACAGTATGGGGATTGCGCATCAGTATGCCTTTTTACATGCATTACCTGATAGTTATTACTCCAAACTTGTCAGGCCGGGAATAAAGCTGTTTGCACCAGTTAAGCAGGCGGTTGGTATTCATTGGGGCTCATTTGACGCTTTAATAGCGCCACCATTGATTAGCCCTGCTAGGTTTGCTTCAAAACCTACACATAAAATGATCTTGGTATATATGCCGTATGAAGTGAATGATGTTTTGTTCTATTGGTTTAGTGCGTTCCCTGATTATGAGTTTCGGGTTTATAGCAAAATCGATAAAGCGTATGTACGACGTAATGTTGTATTTAGTCCATTGAGCAGAGATTGTTTTGAAAAAGATCTGTCGATGTGTGAAGGCGTTATCTCTAATTGTGGTTTTGGTTTGGCGAGTGAAGCTATGCAGTATGGGAAAAAATTTCTTAGCAAGCCAATGAAAGGCCAGGCTGAGCAGCAATCCAATGCGCACATTCTGAAGTCATTAGGGCTGGCAACTATTATTAAGGAGTTGGATGTTGATGTAATAGAAGCGTGGCTTCGGTTAGATAGCCCTTTGCCTAAATGTTTTCCTAATGTTGCTGCGACATTGTCTGAATGGATAGCGAGTGAGCGTCAGAAACCATTGGACCAAGTTGTTAAACAGATGTGGTCTTAGACAACTTATGAGTAAGCATTAGAATTCAAATTCTAATTCAAGAAGCAATGGTTAGCGATTGATTCTGGCGTGTTGCTGTTAAGTGTAATGAGTATGGTTAGCGGGATAGTGTATAAAGGGGCGAGTAAGCTTTATAAATCCTTTATAAAGCTTACTCATTTGGCTTCCATTATCCGTGCGGTTGAAAGGCTTCCGTGCTGTTAACTACCTTGTGTCCTTTCCGCTGACTTGGCCATCCTTGAATTCGTTCCATGAACAGGAGATCCACCGTTGTTATTATGGCGAGTTGGCTCGGATTTTATATAGGAAAAAGTCCTATTTTTTACAGTAAATTATTGAATGTAGATTCATTATCTAAGGGGTAGACAGTTAGAGACTAACCGCTTAGACTCATTTTTATCTTGTCGGGGTGCCTTGTGTTGAGGCTGAGAGAAAACCCGCTGAACCTGATCCAGCTAGTACTGGCGTAGGAATCGAGATGTACAATCATAGCTCTTCAACAGCTATGCCTGTAGCGTTAACTATTGCCGGCTCAGATAGCGGTGGTGGTGCAGGTATACAAGCTGACATTAAAACGTTCTCTGCTCTTCAGGTGTATTCCGCCTCTGTCATTACTGCAGTGACGGCACAAAATACATTGGGCATTTCTGCTATTCATTACATTCCTAACGATATCGTTGCTGCACAATTACGTGCTGTACTGGGCGATCTGGATGTTGCTGCTTGTAAAATAGGCATGCTAGGTGATGCTCTAACCATTGATGCTATTGCTTCGGTACTGGACGAGTTTCCTGTGAATTCGTTGGTCATCGACCCTGTCATGGTGTCGAAAAGTGGTAATGCATTATTACAGCCGGATGCTATTTCCTTATTGAAAAATCGCCTTTTCCCGATGGCTACTGTCTTGACGCCGAATCTGCCTGAAGCCGCTGTATTGACAGGGCTGCCTGAGCCTCAATCTCTTCAAGAGATGTATCACATTCTGGAACCGCTTCATGAGTTAGATGTTCCTTGGGTGTTACTCAAAGGTGGGCACTTACCTGTAGATAATTACGCGATAGATCTGCTTTCTAATGGTAAGCAGGTATTTGAATTAAAGAGTGAGCGTTTCAAAACAAAAAATACACATGGCACCGGCTGTACGCTGTCTTCAGCGATCGCAGCAGGGCTCGCTAAAGGGCTAAGTGTTGAGCTGTCTGTTAAAGAGGCAAAAAGTTATATCAGTGCAGCAATTTCAGCTGCGGATACATTAGTGGTAGGGGCCGGACACGGTCCTCTGCATCATTTTTCGTTGCTCTGGGATAAAACTAGCTAAGGCTATTTTCAGAGTTCAGTTCTAAGTAGGGTGGATTATGTCTAATAATAAATTACTAAGCCAAAATGCCAGCGTTGATCATGCTTCTGTGCAGCCGTTTCCTAAGTCTCGTAAGGTTTATATTGAAGGAAGCCGCCCTGATATTCGTGTGCCGATGCGTGAAATCTCGCTGGATGTCACGCCAACAGGCATGGGCGGCGAAAAGAATGATCCGTTGTATGTATATGACACATCGGGCCCTTATACTGACCCTGAAGCAAACATTGATGTGAGAAAAGGCTTGGACGCATTACGTGCAGGCTGGATTGATGAGCGTAACGATACCGAGCAGTTAACCGCATTATCGTCTGAATACGGTCGTGCGCGCGAAGTCGATTTACGTTTGGATGAGCTGCGTTTTGAGTTAACTCGCAAGCCATCCCGTGCGAAAGCTGGCATGAACGTAACGCAGCTGCACTACGCTCGCAAAGGGATAGTAACGCCTGAGATGGAATACATTGCTATACGCGAAAATATGAAATTAGCTAAGTCTAAAGCTGAAGGTAATATCGTTGCGCAACAGCATCCTGGTTTTAGCTTTGGCGCTAACTTGCCGGACGAAATTACGCCTGAATTTGTTCGTAAAGAAGTAGCTGAAGGACGCGCTATTATTCCCGCTAACATTAATCACCCTGAATCAGAGCCAATGATTATTGGGCGTAACTTTCTGGTGAAAATTAACGGTAATATTGGTAATTCTGCAGTGACTTCTTCTATCGAGGAGGAGGTAGCGAAGATGACATGGGGAACTCGCTGGGGTTCCGATACCATTATGGATCTGTCTACAGGTAAGAACATTCATGAAACACGTGAGTGGATCTTGCGTAACTCTCCTGTTCCGATCGGTACCGTGCCTATTTACCAAGCTTTAGAAAAAGTAAACGGTGTTGCAGAAGACCTTAATTGGGAAGTATTTCGCGATACACTGATTGAACAGGCAGAACAGGGTGTGGATTACTTTACTATCCATGCCGGTGTTTTGCTGCGTTATGTGCCAATGACCGCTAAGCGTATGACGGGTATCGTTTCTCGTGGTGGATCCATCATGGCGAAATGGTGTTTAGCTCATCATGAAGAGAGTTTCCTTTACACGCACTTTGAAGATATCTGCGAAATCTGTAAAGCCTACGATGTGTCATTCTCATTGGGTGATGGTTTACGCCCTGGATCTGTCTATGATGCAAACGATGAGGCTCAATTTGCTGAGCTTGAAACCTTAGGTGAGCTGACAAAAATTGCCTGGAAGCACGATGTTCAGGTAATGATCGAAGGGCCGGGTCATGTACCAATGCACATGATCAAAGAGAATATGGATAAGCAGCTGACCGAGTGTCATGAAGCGCCTTTCTATACCTTAGGTCCTTTGACGACTGATATTGCGCCAGGTTATGACCACATTACTTCTGGTATCGGTGCCGCCATGATAGGTTGGTATGGTTGTGCGATGCTGTGCTATGTGACGCCGAAAGAGCATCTTGGTTTGCCAAACAAGGATGATGTCAAAACGGGTATTATTACTTACAAAATTGCGGCACATGCTGCGGATTTGGCGAAAGGCCATCCGGGTGCACAAATACGTGATAATGCTATGTCTAAAGCGCGTTTTGAATTCCGTTGGGAAGATCAGTTTAATATTGGTTTGGATCCTGACACAGCGCGTGCATATCACGACGAGACCTTGCCGAAAGAATCGTCAAAAGTGGCTCACTTCTGTTCAATGTGTGGCCCTAAATTCTGTTCTATGAAGATTTCTCAGGAAGTCAGAGATCTTGATGCCGCCCAGATTGAAGAAATAAAAGCGGCTGCTGATAGGGGAATGCAAGAGAAATCTCAGGAATTTAAAGACACAGGGGCTGAAATTTACCATAAAGTTTAACCTGAGAGGTTCTTTCGGTTAGTCTTATAGGGATGTTGATAACCGATGAAGATCCCCTATGTCAGAAGAACTGAAGTATGTTGCGGTTGCTCTTCTTGTGCTGTTTGCTTTTGTGCCTGTCACCTTTCAGGCTCTTAGAAGACGAAAGGAGCAGCCGCCGCCTTTGGCCAGTAATGATCGAAAACTGTATCGATTGTGGCGCTCAGATCCCGATGCTTACCAGAGGCAGTATGGTGCTCTGGATGAAAAGTATATTGAGGCGCAAAAGAACAAAAACAAGTAACGCTGGTGTGTAGCGATGGTATTCACACTGCAATAGTGTGGATACCTTTTTACGATGCTGACATTCTCTCTAGCACGTTACGAAAAGCATTAAGGTGCGACTCATCATTCAGGTCATCTCCTAATAATTGAATTAGACCTCCTTTAGGCGTTGTGCTGCCTACCATCATCAAATTGTCACTCATATCAAATTGCTCAACCATTTGGCCATTTTTGTCCTCTCCGGGAAGTGGTTGGCTTATACGCTCTGAGTAATTTTTATTTGAAAGCGTGTAACCCCATACCGGCTTTTGTTGAGCAGCCATATAACCCATCTCAAACGCGGTGCCTTGATCCATTCCCGCACCTCGAAAGGGTGTCATATTGGCAATGATGCAGTCTGCTTGATTCATAAGTGCAATATTGGCGTGGTAAATTTCAAGACCTGCGTTGAGCGGCGTTAACTGCTCAAGATTAAGTTCGTTGTCTAGAGGAAATAAACCGCTATAGCCAAATTCATGACACAGTTTTTTCTTTGCTGCACCCAGCGCTTTGGCTGTTGGTCTGAAAACATCTGGACCTGCTAAATAAATGTATTTGATCATGTGAGAGCCTTATCGTTATAAAGGTTCTCTGTATGGCGTTTTTTGCATAAAGATTGAACAATATCCTCTGCATGCCCTCTGTCTGATGCTTGTAATAGAGCAAAGGCAATTAATTTAGGGTGTAAAGCGTCAAATTGAGATGCATAGGGTAAAGCTGGCACTGGCATAGATAATGGAACCTTAATGACAAGTCAGGCTTCTCTTTAATTGCTTTTTAGCGGGTGGTCTTCAGGTAATTGTTTAGCAATCCATAACGCGAGTTTATGTTTCATATGAGGCTCATCTTCTTGGTCTTTTGCAAGTGGGGCGATGAGCTTGTCTTGTGTCAGTAAATGATAAAGTTGTGTGACTTTCAGACTGCTGCTATCCGTCGGCTTAAACTCGTTGATACCTCGATTCTTCATATAGACTTCGCCGATACGTAACGCTTCTTTAAGCAGTTGAGCTTCCTGTTTGGGTTTCATTTTCATTGCTGTTCCTCTTTGAAAATATGCATATATTGAGGTATATGGCTTATTAGGCGTTGGAGCTGGAAACCACTAATAGTTTTCATGCACGCGTATTTAAAGTCTTTAATCTTGAGGCTCTATGGTGAGTTGCATACCTATCTGATGAGTCTCATTAGGTTTCAGTGTAACAGCATCTTCAAGAACATTAGCTGTTTCAATGCAAAACATGGAATTATAATCGGTAGGCGAAAATTGGCTAATTCGTTTACTTTTTTCCACCCATGGATTCCAGATAACCGCTGAGTGGCTGTTGAATTGATTGAGCAATAATGTGTGCTGAGGCGTTGTTATAGTCAGTGTTGTGTTATCTCTAAGCATGTAAATACGATCAGTTTCCATGCAAAAATTTATACTGCCTTGCTGTTGTTTCTGTTTCCAGTGATCGAGAGCATCAATGTAAATACTATTGTCTACCCCATGAATGAGAGTTTTATTAATATCGCTTGTTGGTAGGTAGGTATGTAGCGCTTGGCTATAGGTGACAGCTTGCTTGTCTGTATTGTGTGTTGAGAGAGAAATACAGAGAGTTTTACCAATAATAAATGTAGCCTCGATTTCAAAATTAAATGGCCAGCATTGAAGGCTTTCGGTGCTTGAGGCAAGTGACAGCGTGATTTCAATTTGATGGCAGCTTTCCTTAATGCTTTTGAGCTGCCAGATACTATTGCGAGCAAAGCCATGGGCAGAAGGTTGTTTTATATTCTGGCTAATGTTCGTAGGATTTTTATCAGGGGCGCCAAACCAAGGCCAGCAAATAGGAATGCCTCCGCGGATAGATTCTCCTGTTTTATAATGAGCGGTTGGGCTTAGCCATAAAGCGTTTTTAAAATTATAATGAGCGGGCGAAAACTCAATAATTTGCGCACCTTGTAATAACGCCGTAGCTTTGAAAAGAGGATGGTCTATCTGGATGCCCTCAAGTTCATCGCGTTTAATTATCTGGCAAAAAGCGTATTTCATATAATGGCTTCGCAATTCAATTTGCATTGACTTAAAATAGCTACCCACTATAAAACAGATAGCTGTGCGAATATATCATTGCATAATTATCATCCCGTTCTTATCTTCTCATGATTAGTGACTTTTGAATAAAACCCGGTTGGCAGAACAGCTTTTGAATGCTGTACAGAGTGAACTAACGACAATGCTTGGTGCTGTTGATCAGGCACGAGATAATGCTGTTCACGAGCAAAGTAAACCGGAAAATCAATACGACACTCTGGCGTTAGAGGCGGCCTATTTGGCGCATGGGCAATCGGTACGTGCTGCTGAGTTGCAGCGTCAAATTTCGGTCCTGAAGCGTTTTGAATTAGATAATCATAAGTGTGACTCCGCAGCTGTTGTGGGTGCGGTCGTGCATTTGCGTGAATATAGTAATCAATTTTCTAAATGGTTATGGGTTGTACCTGTTGCTGGTGGTGTTGATTTGCAGTTTGAAGAGGTAAGCGTCACGACTATAACGCCTGATGCCCCTTTGGGGCGTAAGATTTTAGGGTGTTATGAAGGTGATGAAATATTGTTGCGCTTAGGTGCCAACGAAAAGTGCTTTGAAGTTATCTCAGTTATTTGAAATTTATAAGGTATTGGGTATTTTATGAAGTTTAGAGTTATTCCGGTTACTGCTTTTCAGCAAAATTGCACGCTATGTTGGTGTGAAGAAACTAAACACGCTGCAGTTATTGATCCAGGCGGAGATGTCGCAAAAATAGAAGCGGCTATTAAAGAAGAAGGTTTGGTTCTAGAGAAGATTTTATTAACGCATGCGCATATTGATCATGCGGGTGGTACTGCAGAACTAAAAGCGCTTCACCAAGTGCCTATAGAAGGGCCTCATAAGGGAGACTTATACTGGATTGAGGGGCTGGATAAACAAAGTGCTATGTTTGGTTTTCCTAAAGTAGATGGCTTTATGCCGGATCGTTGGCTTGAAGATGGTGATCAGGTAAGCGTTGGGAATCAGGTTTTTCAGGTGCTGCATTGCCCGGGGCATACACCGGGGCATGTGATTTTCTTCGATAAGATGGCAGGCATGGCTCAAGTTGGTGATGTTATTTTTCAAGGCTCTATTGGGCGCACTGACTTTCCAGGCGGAGACCACCCGCAGTTGATCGACTCTATTCGTAATAAGTTGTTCGCTTTGGGTGATGATATAGAGTTTATACCCGGTCACGGGCCTGCTTCTACATTAGGGCATGAAAAGCAAACCAACCCTTTTGTATCTGATCATCGGGGCTGATTTACTTCGTCGTTACTTATTTATGTAGCAAGGTGGTTATATCAAAAATATTCTGGTCGAGAGTTTTCTTTTCTGAGATAACTCTACGTAACGGAATATCGATGACAGCGCCTTGCCGTAATCCCACCATAATGTCGTTATAGCCTGCCAATAGATATTGCACTGCTGAGGCTCCCAAGCATGAGGCAAGCATTCTGTCGTGTCCTGACGGGCTTCCCCCGCGCTGAATGTGCCCAAGAATGCAAATTTTAGGGTCTTGGCCTTGTTCTTCTAGCTGATAAGCTATTCTTGAAGTCAGGCCAGGGTCTTTGCCTTCTGCAATAACGATAATACCGCTGGAGCCCTGCCCGGATGCCCGTTGTTCAGCAAGGGCGACACACAGGTCGTGCAGGTCAAACTCATATTCAGGTACCACTACAAGTTCAGCACCGCAGGCAATGCCTACTTGTGTTGCTATGAAGCCTGAGTTTCGCCCCATGACTTCAACTAGAAATAGCCGTTCATGAGAGAGCGCGGTGTCACGAATCTTATCAATAGCCTCTAAGGCTGTATTAACAGCAGTATCAAAACCGATGGTGTCATCAGAGCCGGGGATATCATTATCAATAGTGCCGGGTAGGCCGATAACAGGAATACCTGTCTCTTCTGTTAGCAGGTGCGCGCCTGTCATCGATCCATCACCGCCAATAACAATCAGTGCTTCTATGCCTTTCTCATGCAATATTTTGGCTGCTTTAGCACGAATAGTAGAGTCTTTGAATTCAAGGCAGCGAGCACTTTTTAGCATAGTGCCGCCGCGTTGTACTATGTTGGTAACAGAGCGAGAGCTTAGTTTCTGAATGTCTCCGGCAATTAAGCCACTATAGCCTCGTTGAATGCCATATACGTTTTCAATGCCGCTATTAAGAGCTGCACGAACGATGCCTCGAATGGCGGGGTTCATTCCTGGAGAGTCGCCACCGCTGGTGAGTAAGGCGATGGACTTATACGGTTTGATCGGCTTTAAATGAGGTAGTGTAAACATGGCATATCCTATCGTGATATCAACATATTATAGACAGTAGTATGTATCGTGGAGTTTCTGATGTTCAAGTAAATAAGCTAATGTAATGAAGAAATAAGAAGGAAAGGCATATGAGTAAGAAGGTGTCTGAGCGAATTGCCAGAGAAGTGCTTAAACACTTCGTGACTTATCGTACGTTTTTTAAAGCAATTACTGATATGGCTCAGCAGCGCTTTGAGCAAGAACTATGGTTAGAAATACAACAGGCTGCGTCAGACCGAATAGATCTCTATGAGCAGCAGCTGCAAAAGGCTACAGATAGTATTACCTGCATTATAGGCAGTGATACTTGCGAAAAACTTTTATGGAATGAAATAAAAGCTAGTTACATTGGGTTGCTATATCAGCGTGATGATTCTGAGCTGGCAGAAACCTTCTATAACTCTATCTATTGTAAGGCATTTAAACATCGACAATTAACGGATGAATATATGTTTGTCCACACCTCGATGGCTGGATGCCAAGTGTCATCTAGCAATGCTATTTACCGGTCTTACAGTATGGAGCAGGGCCTGGTGGGTCTAATAGGGAAAATACTGGATGATTGTGGATTTAATGTGCCTTGGGAGAATAAAAAACGAGATGTCGTGAGCTTGGTGCGCTATATCCAGCAGCATATACCTTTAGGGTTTGATGCCGGTCGTATGATAAAGGTCGATGTGATTCGAAGCGTCTTTTATAGAAATAAAGGTGCATACATCGTCGGGCGTATCAGCTTTGCAGGTGGTGATATTCCTTTTGTTATTCCTGTGTTGAATCATAATCAGCGTGTCTATGTAGATACGGCTATAAGCGATCAGGATCAAGTCTCTATAATTTTTAGCTTTACGCGGGCTTACTTCATGGTGAATGTAGATGCGCCTTCAGAGTTTGTAAGCTTTTTACATTCCTTGATTCCCTCTAAGTCAATAGGTGAGCTGTATACCTCGATAGGTTTTTATAAGCAGGGTAAGGCAGAGTTCGTTCGTGACTTTATAGATCATCTTACTCACTCAAAAGATTCATTCGTCATTGCTCCTGGTATCAAAGGGATGGTTATGACGGTTTTTACACTTCAGTCTTATCCGATAGTATTTAAAATTATCAAGGATAAATTTTCTTCGTCTAAGCGAGTGACCAGGTCAGTGGTCCATGAAAGGTATCAGCTAGTAAAGCGCCATGACCGCGTAGGGCGCATGGCGGATACGCAGGAATTTACAAATTTTATACTCCCTAGGGCTCGTGTTAGTGATGGGTTGCTAGAGGAACTAAAGCAAGTAGCGCAGTCTTCGTTAGTGGTTGAAAAAGATACAGTAATGATAAAGCACTTATGGACTGAGCGCCGAATGACGCCATTAAATATCTACTTAGACAAAGCGCTCGCGAGTGATGACGAGAAGGCTATCTTCCATGTTGTTAATGAGTACGGGAAAGCTATTAAGCAATTAGCGGCAGCAAATATCTTTGCCGGTGATATGTTGTTTAAGAACTTTGGTGTAACAAGGCATGAAAGAGTGGTGTTTTATGATTATGATGAAATCATGTACTTAACAGAGTGTAATTTTCGAAAAATACCGGCTGCGATGTATCCCGAGCAAGAGATGGCTGCTGAGCCTTGGTATTCAGTAGCACCAAATGATGTATTTCCTGAAGAGTTTACAATCCTTACTGCCTGTAATGTGAAGGTCCGTAAGATATTTAATGAGTTGCATGGAGACCTCTTGTGTGTGAAGTTTTGGAAAGAAATGCAGGAGCAGGTAAGCTCGGGCGAGGTTGTTGATATATTTCCATATCGTAAGATACAGCGGTTCACTCGTTAAATAATGCCCTATATGGTTTCGGGTACTATTAAATCCCCCTTTTTTGGTAAATAAATGACTTTTTTAGGGCAGGGGTATTGACTCCTTTGAGGGTGTCTGTAGAATGCGCACCTCTTCCCAAGGAAGCCCCTCAAAAGGGTGGCTTAGATGAGAAGGTACTGGTTTTTAAGTTCTTGATAATTAACATATTTTCAAGATTTTTAGATTAGTAGTTGGTGTCTGGTTTTGCAGCCAAATGAGTTTCAGAAAGTTGCAAAATAAAGGTTGACACCAGCGAGGCGTTCGGTAGAATATGCGCCTCACTTGAACGACACGTTCAAGCGCTCTTTAACAGATTGGTCAGATAATTCGTGTGGGCGCTTGTCAGGACGAAGCTACAAAAGCTTTATCAGGATAAGCAACCTAGCGAACAGAATGAAACATACGTTTTATAAAG
>NZ_AUGR01000030.1 GCF_000422765.1 Neptunomonas japonica DSM 18939
GCTCATCTTCAAGCTCCCTCTCTAGGCGCTTAATTTTCTGGGCTGGCGTTTCTTTGCTTTGGGGTGATTTAGTCATAATTCTATGCGTTGGCTGGGACCAATCTAGCTTGCCGTGCTTTCTTAACCAAGTCAGAACGGTAGATCGCCCTTGAATACCATATATCTTTTGAGCTTGTTTATAGGTCATGTCGCCTTTTTCAACAGCATCTACAACCTGCAATTTAAAGCCCATTGTGTAATCGCACTGACTGCGCTTATGATGCGTGGGGGTTGATGTGTCCATAATAGGTCCTCAATATGTAAACCTATTTCAGGACGGGACAATACTTAGATATAAAAAAGCCTCGTAGTTACGAGGCTTTTTGTAAAGTATGCAGCAGCAAATTAGCCAACTAACTGCTTATACAACTCTGGATCTGTAGCACCTTCAGTACCTATTACAAGTACCTTACTTTTAACATTCAAGTTTAGCGCGTTAGAAAACTCAACTTGCTGGGCTGCAATAACCGCCGCCGCCAAACCAGGCACAGCTGATTCACCGGCCTCAATTCCAGGATCACTTTTATAGCCTGTCGCTAGCATTCGCATTGTTTCTGCAACGGCTTCTTCACTTAATGTCATAAAGTCATCAGCACCATTTGAGAGAATTTCCCATGCAAGCGCTGACACTTCACCACAGGCTAAACCTGCCATTAAGGTATTCAGATCACCATCAACAATTACTGGCTTACCAGCTTTGGCACTAAGCTGTAGGCAGTTAGCCTCAACAGGCTCAACCACAACAAAGCGTGGACGCCGCTCACCCCAAAGATCCCAAAAATAACCCGCTACAGCTGAGGCTAAACCACCCACACCGCCTTGGATGAATACATGAGTTGGGACTTCACCTTCTAGCTGCTCAACAATTTCAGCCAACATGACGGTATAACCTAGAGCAACATCTTTAGGCACTTCCATGTAACCTTCATAGCTAGTATCAGAAACAATGATGCGGCCATTCGCTTTAGCATCTAGGTCTGCCTGACGTACGGATTCATCATAGTTACCCGTGATACGAATCACTTCAGCATCAAATGCTTGCATGGCTTGTTTACGGCCTTCAGATACATCGCGGTGAATGTAAATAACACAGCCACAACCAAACATCTGCGCGCCCCAGGCAACAGAACGACCATGGTTACCGTCGGTTGCACAGCTCACAACTATCTCAGATAAGGCATCTTTTAGTTGTCCATCTAATAATTCAGCAATACTTGGACGCTTACCCAGCTGAGCTTCTAAAACATTTTGTAACTGACAAGCCACGGCATAAGCACCACCGAGCGCTTTGAAGCTTTTCAAACCAAAACGCTGTGATTCATCTTTATACCAAAGCGCACCCAACCCCGCATCGTTGGCCATAGCTGCTAATGAATGCAAAGGCGTTTCAGAGTAAGCCGGCCACGTTTTGATATCAGCAATAGCATTGGCAGCTTTGGCAATACTAATCACATCTCGCTGTGCATCAGAATATACATTTTTACTGTTAGCTACAGGGTTTGGAAAATGGGTCAGAGTCCCGTTCAGTTTTAACATAATCATCAATGCCTTTGGTTATCATGGTGCTTTCTTTGTAGCTACTTAGCCGGAAGTTACATATCTCTCGCTAGCAACACTACAAAAGACAAATCACCATTCATCTTATTTTAATTTCTGTCTATGTCAGACCAGAAGTCCCCATAGCCTACTTCAGCGGAATTATTAATCCCTATTGAGAGGTTATGACTATAAAAATTGTATGAAATGGCTCTGCGGGCATTCCTTCTAATCCATCACAATGACAAGGAATTTCATTAGAATATGTAAAATAATGACTATTATCCTCAAATAAGCTTTTAGCTAGCTAAAGGGATAAATTATGGCGCTTTAATCACAAGAAATTATATAAGCCGATACTCAGCAGTGTAGCAAGCTAAACAAGAGCATAAAAAAAGGGTAACCCGAAGGTTACCCTATAAATGACAAGAACCGTGTTTCTTTTGTGGCCTGCACCAACAAAAGAAGATGAAGCAAATCAGAAGTGAGGCCTGATTAACTTGTTGAACAAAACCACTATAATGCAAATGATAATCACAATCAATAGCACTTATTAATTCTAACAATTATTAATACGTAAACTCAAAGAGTTAGTAATTGTTAACCAACAAAACCATTAGGCAAAAAAAAAGGGTAACCCGAAAGTTACCCTGTAAATGACAAGAACCGTGTTTCTTTTGTGGCCTGCACCAACAAAAGAAGATGAAGCAAATCAGAGGTGAGATCTGATTTAACTTGTTGAGCAAAATCATATTAACGCAAATGATAATCACAATCAATAACATTACCTTTTTATTTTATTGTTTGAGCTTTACTCTATAAAACTCAAATCCAGCTCCTCTTTCGCATCATTGGATTAAGAATTTAAACACACCATTACCCTAGGTGTTTTGACGTCAAAGCTACCATCAGGCTTGTGTGACAATCAGTACTCTTTTTTTGCTTTTTCTTTTAGCTCACTAACATTATCGAGCTGTTGATTTACTTGTTCTATATGAACTTCGATTTTAGCTTTTTCATCTCCACTAGCGACACTGAGTTCTTCTCCCAATGTTTGTAGCTCTTTTTTCAAACGCTCTTGAGCGGCTTCTTGTTGTTCAGCTTTTTCAGCTTTATCGAAAATCATATCCTCAGGAATAGATGAAACCTCTGCTGCTTGTCTTACCCCCGCCCCTGGCACTATTTTAACGTGATCATCCATGCGCCGTTGGTTAACAAACGTCGGGGACACTATCTCAACAGCACCATCATGCAATGCATCTAACATGGCTCTGTGCAGTAAAGAACGTGTTGTCAGCATGCTTTTTACATCGATTAATAGCCCGCTCACACGATAAGTGACCGCATCATTACCCAGTTCAATGACTTGCACGAATGGGTCTTTTAGATCTGTCGCTTTAGCCGCAGAGATTAACAATGACTCAATACGTGAATAGTGGACGTCATACCCCAAGGTTAAAGTACTAGAAATAATTGCACCTGACTTACTAATAACCTCTACCGGGCGAGACACAAGGTATAGGTTGGGTAAGGTAATAAGCGCACGATGTTCACTTTGGATTTCTGTATCAAATAAACCGCGCTCAGAAACACGACCAAAGTGATCCTCTACCCGTATAAAATCACCTGTTCGAAACGGTTGATTCATACGAAGCATAATCCCTGCCATAAAGTTGGCAACAAAGGTTGTCGATGAGAATGCAACAATCCCGGAAAGCAACACACCTACAAGCGTTATGACTTGGTTACGTGCAGTATCACTAATCGGCAGAGCAACAGTAATCACGACAAAACCTATAAGTGTTAGCGCTAATAAAGTAAGCTGTCGTGGAAGCTTTTTTTCGTTACCCAATGCAGGGTGACGCCTCAATAAAGCCCAATTTGCCATAAATAGAAGCGCAACCACCACTACGCTAACAGCCAATGAAGGCGCTATAAAAGTAACCTGATCAACCAAACTATCCATAAAAGCCTCTGCGCATCCTATTGTTTAGTTCTGCTTATTATTAGTTAAGCATCTCAGCTAAAATCTAGCTGTATTACAACATGTTAAGTACTACAAAGGTGCAGTTTTCATTTTGGTGCACCACCAAGAACACATTCTATGTACATGGGCATTACTATTAGCATTTAAAAAATCCCATTAAAAACCCTTTAATAACAACAAGATATACCAATTACTTTTAAACAAAACACTGCATTGGCATTAATTATGCAGTAGCTATGTTGATAAACATGGTTAGACATGTACGTATGCTGCGTACAAATATTTGTTCTCGGTATTGAGAAGACTTGGCAATGGCGCTATTTCAGGATCACTCCTGCATAGCGCTTTTTTTGGGAATAAAGATGATCACAACAGAGACTATTAAAACCACTTGCCCATACTGTGGCGTAGGTTGCGGTGTGGATGCCAAAGTTCAGCAAGGTAATTTGATAGCGGTTAGTGGCTCAACTGAACATCCAGCAAATCAAGGTAGACTCTGTGTTAAAGGCTCAGCTTTAGACGAAACCGTTAGCCACCAAGGACGATTGCTTTCCCCAAAAGTTGCAGGCAAAAATGTTGATTGGGACGCTGCTTATTCTCATGTTGCTAGCAAACTATCCGATATTATCGAAAAGCACGGCCCTGACGCTATAGCCATGTATGTATCAGGACAAATTCTGACCGAAGACTATTACGTAGCCAATAAGTTAATGAAAGGCTTCATTGGTACAGCTAACCTCGATACTAATTCTCGCTTATGTATGTCATCTGCTGTAGCCGCGCACAAACGTGCTTTTGGTAGCGATACTGTTCCGGGCTGCTATGAAGATATTGAATTAGCTGATTTAGTCATACTAACGGGTTCTAATTTGGCATGGGCGCATCCTATTATTTATCAGCGTTTAGCAAAAGCTAAAGCAGAACGCCCAGAAATCAAGATTGTCGTCATCGATCCACGTAAAACCGCCAGCTGTGATATTGCTGATCTACATTTACCTTTAAAGCCTGGTAGTGATGGCTTTCTATTTAATGGTTTAACGCACCATCTGATAGCCAATAAAAAAATTGATAAGACATTTATTGACCTGCATTGTGAGGGGTTTGATAGCTTATCTGAAAGTGTGCAACAGCAGACCCTTGTACAAACGGCACTTGATTGTGATGTATCAGCAGAAGCCCTTAAAACACTCTATCATTGGTTTGCTAATACTGAGTGCACCGTCACCCTCTTCTCACAAGGAATTAACCAATCATCCAGCGGTGTCGATAAAGGTAATGCCATTATCAATTGCCACCTAATTAGCGGGAAAATTGGTAAACCTGGGGCAGCACCCTTTTCTATTACGGGTCAGCCTAATGCCATGGGTGGACGCGAAGCCGGTGGCTTGGCCAACCAACTTGCTGCACACATGGAACTAAAAAACCCAAACAGTCTGGATAAAGTTAAACGCTTTTGGAATGCTCCTAATCTAGTACAAAAAGAAGGCCTTAAAGCGGTAGATATGTTTGATGCCGTGGGTAGTGGGCAGATAAAAGCGATTTGGATTATCGCGACGAACCCAGTTGTGTCTATGCCAGATGCCGACAAGATTAAGCAAGCACTCGCTCATTGTGATTTAGTCATTGTATCTGATTCAAGCGACTCAACCGATACACTGCAATTTGCAGATGTGTGCTTGCCTGCAACCACCTGGGGAGAGAAAGACGGAACCACAACGAATTCAGAACGGCGAATTTCTAGGCAACGCCGTTTTCTTCGTCCACCTGAAAAAGCGCAAGATGATTGGAAAATCATCTGTGAAGTTGCAAAGCGTATGGGCTTTAATGATGCCTTCAATTTTGCATCTAGCGCCGATATATTTCGTGAACATGCTGCACTGTCTGGTTTTGAAAACAACAGTGTTAACCGCGCTGCCGGTAACGGTGAACGTGACTTTGATATTTCTGGGCTTGCAGAGATAAGCGATCTGGAATACCAAAATCTTGAACCGATTCAGTGGCCTGTTAATAGTACCTACCCTAAAGGTAGAAAACGCTTCTTTGACGACGGGCACTTTTATACGGCGTCTAATAAGGCACATCTCATTACTATTACCCCCCGCTTACCTACTTATGCAGCCGGCGGTGACCAGTTGATTCTTAATACAGGCCGCATCAGAGATCAGTGGCACACCATGACACGCACCGGTAAAGCACACCGCTTATTGGAACATATCGCCACACCTTTGATTGAAATCCACCCTGAGACTGCAGAGCAACTGTTGATCAAAAACGCCTCACTGGTATCTCTCAAGGATAGAGGAATCGAATACATTGCACGCGCCAATATTAGTGATGCACAACGTAAGGACTCTGTATTTGTACCAATGCATTGGAGCGATGCATTTGCCAGCCATGCTCGTGCAAATAGCTTGGTACGCCCCATTCAAGACGCACTATCTGGCCAGCCTGAGTTTAAACATAGCCCTGTAACTATCACACCGTTAACACCCCGTTGGCAGGGAGTTTTACTCAGTGCTTCTGACTTTGTACCTGATAAAAGGATGGAATGGTTTAAAACCCCATTAGCCAACTGCACCTTGTGGGAGCTTATTGATCTTGAAAAATCACCGTCACTTACATGGCTAACCGCTGCATATCCAAAGGTTGACCAGTGGGTGCACTTAGTTGACTCAGAGCAGCAATACTTAAGTGCCGCTGGCTTTATTGGTAATAAGCTACAAGTGGTTTTGCTTAGCGGGCCAGCATTGCCAGAATACGATAAAACGTGGCTAGCAAGCCAGATTGGAACAGAATGTTCACCTAATCAGGATCGGTTACGATTACTCGCAGGCTACCCTGCAGACCCATCGCTACAAACAGGAAAAACCATTTGCGCCTGTTACCAGATAGGCGAGCAAACCATTATTAATGCACTACAAAATGGTGAAGCAAACAGTGTTGGGGGCTTAGGAGAAAAATTAAAGTGCGGTAGTAATTGTGGCTCCTGTATTCCGGAGCTACGAACACTCGTAAATGACTATAATCCTGACGCTGTAAGCTCAGCTGTTGAGACGGATAATACCGCTTAGCCAATAGCATGATCAACAATGCCCACTTACGACGAGCCATAAGCCTAACCTTTAAGAAAACCGATACCTATTCAAAGCTTGCGGAGGTGTTTACCACCGCCAAGCTGATATCAGCTCAATTTAACGTAAATCATCCGTTAACCGAGGAGCCCTTAAATTTTGAACGGGTAGCGTTACGTTGAATAACTCGTCAGTTATCCAGGGAGCCTGCGTCTGTAACTTAGGCAAAATATCGCTGACGAGAATCGACTGAATCAATGCTGCGATCTTGCCCGGGATCCCCCCCAACTCGCCTTTGCGTGCGATCAGCTGAATAGTTCTGGAGTGGCGGCTATTACCCAGTTCCATAACCTTAACTCCTGCTTCACCCGAGGTATGGAGCGTTTGAGCCAAGCAGGTCGCTGTTAGAATGGCCCACCCGTGTCCGTCACGTACGAAGCTCATCAGATGGTGAAATTGATATTAACGAAACAACATAAAAGGGCCAATTGCATCCCTGAGTGTCAATCGATCAATTGCAGTACCTTTGTGAATTACTTAGTGGTTTGATATCTGGAAAAAATAATCTTCAGATTTATTACATCCATGTCCGCTTCTGGCACCAAGCGGCCTAAAACAGACCGCCATTATCCCAGATAACCCCGCCCCACACCGCCGCCGTTATAAACAACCCAAACATAACAGCCGCTGATCCTAAATCTTTTGCGCGCCCTGCCAATTCATTAAACTCAGTACCGGCTCTATCTACTACCGCTTCAATAGCAGAATTTATAAGCTCCAAAATTAAGACAAGCAAACAAACACTGACCAATAGCGCCCACTGTGTTGCTGTTTGGGCAACCCAGAACGATGCCGGGAACAATACCAAAAACCCATACACTTCATATTGAAAAGCGGGTTCATGCTTAAACGCAGCAGTTATCCCTTTGATTGAGTATTTCGTTGCATAATAGAACCGTGCTAAGCCAGTTACCTTTGCCATTACTTATCCCTTGTTTTCTAGGCTTTAGGTCGCCAGATTATGGTTGGTTGTAGCCTAAAATTTTGTAGTCTTTATCGCGCATATTATTTAACAGAAGCTCCCCGTTACTGGCCACCCTGAACTCGCCATAACGGGCTTGTTCATATGTTTGAGCGGTTCCTTCTTGAAAAAAGAAAGCATTGGTAGCAAATTTAACGCTTCCATCTCTCACGCGATACTGCATTTTCACCTGATTATTCGCCAGTGTTTCGCCTTGGTAAAAACCAGCAAACTGACCCACGCTATTTTCATCTAGGTTGACGATAATAAAACCTTCTTCACTCTCCACCGATTTATCTGCAAACGCTTTCCTTTGCAGAGCAAAGCGTAAACGCATGTAATCCCCCTGCATGAGCGAGCGAGGATCAACCGGCGCAAGCTGCAACAAGACTAGCTTACCCGATGCTAATACTTGCTCTTTCTTAAAAATGGTAAAGTTTACAGCGCCTAAAACAAAACAGATCATAATCACGCCGATCCATTTAGTGCTGTTCATACCTGAGCGCTTTAAGAGGCGTGACAGTAAGAAAACACTTTCCTTTTCACTATCACTTGAGTGGCTATTTAAAATTGCACGCACTACTAATTGCCCCAGTAATAATGCTATACCAGTACCCACCAAGATGAATGACTTAAGCAGTAACGTAGTATTGAGGCTGTAATAATACCAAGAGACAAACGATATTAATGCGAGTAGCCCTAGTACTTTAAGGCTTGTTCTCTGGTAAGCAAAACCCACCAGCAAAATAAGCAGAGCGCTACTGGTGCCTAGAGCAATAAGCCCAGAGGCAACAAGTAAAACACCACCAAGAACAACCAAACGCCCTGTTACAGATGATAACGAGAGTTGATATTGCACAAAGATTTTTTGGATCACTAGCGCGAATGAAACAGCCACTAATACCGATGTTATCCAGGGTGCTATTGCCCACCAAGTATTAGCACCTTGTTTATCATAGAAAGATAGCAAATCGTCGCTAAAGAGAATGTGCCCATTAAATTGCACCAATGCCAACGCTAGCCCAAAACCTACAGGCTCCCAGAGTGAGTAAAAGCGCTTCCAGTGATTTTCATTTATCCATACCAGCGTAAATAAAACACAACAACTAGCAGCGCCTAAGCCATAAATACCCAATTGATTGAGGCCCCAAAAAAGAGCAATCATGGCAAACCAACAGCTTAAAACACGGTGAATAAAATGCGGCATAAGCAGAGTTAGTACTAGCTGAAAAGCAGCCAACAGAAAAAATGCCATAAATGATTGGTAGGATATCCAATCAAATAAACCCCACGCCACCAGCATCTGCCCGGTTAAACTAAACACCAAGCCTAACTGACCAACAAAAATGCCTTTTGGTTGAGTCCGAAACAAGATGTAAGCGGCCGTACAACAGATAAGACCTGACGCAATAAGCGCTATTTCGTTATCAAATTGGAATAAAAATCCAAACATCGATCCGACAAAACCCAGCATAAAAAATGCAGAGATCCATCCAGCAAACCCCTGCATTAAAGCGATGTACCAAGGCGTACTGTCATGCAGCGAATCATCTGTATTAGTGGGTATGTCTCCAGAGACTAATTGCTGGCGCTTAAGCGTTTCCCACAAAGCATTCGTTGAGGAGTCCATATTACGCCTCCTCACTTTTCTGGTCTTTTTCTACATAAGCTGTTTGTTGACGAGACAGCTTCTTCAACCAAATGCCCCCTGCAGCAGACAAGCCAATAATAGCCATACTGATTAACAAAAAGGCCCCGTCATCCAAGACATCTTCAAACATCCAGCCCAGAGAGAATGTCACCACTAAAATGCCACTTAATACACAGCCAGATAACAACACAAGATCCAGCACTTTGTAACGGTACAAGTAAAAAACAGCGGCCATCCACGTCACATAAACAGGCCCCCCCCAAGCCGTATCATGGTTATCAAAAATGGCAAGAATCGCGATCCAAGTCACCGTGATTCCGCCAATTAATGCCGAGACTTGTGCTGCTTGCCGGTTATCTAACGCTACGGATAAAGCGCTGGTGTTAGCATTTTTATCTGAAACGTTTTGCTGGCTACCAAAGCACACCAGTACTTCAAAGAAGACTAAAAAGGCGGTATTTACTGCAAGGAATATCCACAACCACTCTTCTTCACGAAACAGAAAGCCAAACAGCCCACGAAAAGTGTTCAGATACAGAATCATCGATAAGTTGACTAGAGCAATCCAAAGAATCCATAACGTACTGGATCGACCAATCAGCGCCCATGGTGTAATAAGTGCAGCCCACACAGCAAACAACTGCCATGGGTCAGCTCCAGTTTGATAAGTCTGCCCGGTTAGCGCCAACAATGCCCCCGTTAACAGAGCCATTCCTAATAAAGACACCGTTGAAGATGTACGATGGCAATCTAGACGAGAATAAATGAATGCAGCAGCCAGCATAATGGCTTCAAGCAGAGCAAACTTAGCAAAACGCCCCATGGCATCCCAGTTAAAAGCAAAGAAGAAGATCATGCCAACCGCAATAGCAACGGCACCTGTCCACATCAAAAACTGGCTAATAAAACTAAACCAATCCTTTTTAGCGGGGCGTGAGTGAGTTGCCGCTAACGCCTCCTCTACATCTCCTTGAATAAGCCCCTGTTCTGCCCAGGATAAAATTTGCCTGCGGTTGTCTGTCACGCTTCTCTTCCTTTGCCATCCCAAACATACTTAGTTATATTGCTTGAACCAGTGCTTTTAGGACCTGTGGTGATTTAATATCTTGACGCTGCTTGATCAATGCACTGCCAAGATCCAGTGCAAATTTTTCTGATATGGCACGCGTATTAAGATCTTCTATTGAATCCAAGTCAGCCACATGAGCTAAACCAATGGTACGGCGGATTATTTCTGTACCCGCATATCCCATGCTCTCGTGCCATGTATATTCGATAAAAACATCGACAAAGGCGGTATCAGCAAAGACAGGATCTTTACATTTCTTACTAACGAGTTCTTTAAAGCGCACAGCAAATGTGCTCCATAAGTTATCAATCGTGGTTAACAGAAATTCACGATAGGCCTGCTTCTCGTCGAGATCTCCTTCTAACCCTAATTGGCCTGCAAAATTGATAAGCAAGTTACCGATAATAGAGCCAATATCAAAACTCATCGGTCCATAAAAAGCGAATTCAGGATCAATCACTTTAGTACCATCTGCTTTGACAAAAACAGAGCCTGCATGAAGATCCGCATGCAACAAAGCTTGTGCATCATTCATGAAATGGTATTTAAGTTTAGCCGCCTCGACTTTAAGCAAGTCGTCCTGCCACAGTGCTTGCGCCGTTTCTTGTAATGGTGGATTAACACTATTGCGTTCGTGATCGCAGAACGGATCCCAGAAAAAGAGTTCTTCCGTAATTTTGCACAGGTCGGGGTTAATATAGTCAGCTACGGCTGATTTTTTCTGATAAGTGTCTAGATAAAAATCAGACGTATGGAACAAAGACTCAGCTAAAAACTCACCTAAATGGCGCCCTAGTTCAGGCAGCGGGCGGCGTGCAATAAGGGCGTGACGTAAGTTCTCGTGATCACCTATATCTTCCATAATGAACGCGGAACGTGCTTGATCAAAATAATAAACAACGGGTACATACTCAGCAGCCCAAGTACCTTCTTCTTGAAGGCACTGTGCTTCAATACGAATACGGTCTAGCGATAATGGCCAACCCTCACCAATAATGCGTACATATGGCAGCGCTTGTTTAACAATAACGCTTTGATGGTCATTCGTAATTCGGTAAACAAAGTTAATATTACCATCGCCAATCTCTTCAACACGTAAAGCAGATGTATCAGTGAACAGCTCAGTATTGGTCAGTACAAATTCGATTATTTCAGCATCATTGGCAAATTTAGCATTGGTCATAACAGTCAATTCTCACAGGTGCTTTTTCAATATCCACCCAGTTTGCCAGAAAAAAAACATCTATAAAGTTAAATATCTGAATGGGTTAATTTATGTATCATCTGTATCTACTTAAGCCAACAGTGACTGTGCTATCGTCTAGCTCTTTTTGGTGGTCACAGGGCAGTTGTTAACTATGTCATTTGAATTAGTCATTTTGTTCCTTGCGGGTTTCTTTGGTGGAGTACTCAACTCTATCGCAGGTGGCGGAAGCTTCATTACATTTCCTGCGCTCATTTTTGTAGGAATCCCTCCTATTACAGCCAATGCAACTAACACTTTTGCTTCGTGCGCAGGCTATATGAGTGGCACATATGCATTTCGAAAGGAGATTGCCCAGCATAAAGACCAGCTAGTGCGTATTGTGACTATCAGCTTGATTGGCGGTATTTTAGGAGCATGGCTATTACTGCAAACACCCGAAACAGTTTTTGAGGAAGCAATTCCTTGGTTGCTACTTTTTGCCACTGTTCTCTTTATTTTTGGCGGACAAATTAATGCGGGGTTAAAAAGGCTGGCATCTCGTCATCGCCATGCATCCTCGATTGGCGGCATATTGCTATCACTATTACTATTGGGAGTTGCTACATACGGCGGCTTCTTTAATGCAGGCTTAGGCATTATCAGCCTGAGTTACTTAGCATTGGCAGGTTATACCAATATCAACGCAATGAACGGCCTAAAACTTTTAGTGTCATCATCGGTTTCGCTCATTGCCATAATTCTCTTTATTTATAACGATGTAATTGCTTGGTACGAAGGCACTATTGTATTGTGCGGTACGTTAGCCGGCGGCTATGTTGCAGCACATGTTTCACGCAAACTGCCTCAACAACAGGTAAGGAACTTTGTGATTGTTGCGAGCATAGCTACAACGCTTTACTTCTTTTTTGATGTTTATGCAGGCTAGTTTTCACTAGCCCTATTCTCTGAGTTAGGCAGATCAACAGCTTCACCAATATCTTGTTGAAGCTGTTCAATATCGCCCACTACTTTCAAGAACTTCCTGCCAAAGGGTGTGAACTCATATTCTACTCGTGGCGGTATTTCTGCGAATGAATTTTTCTGCAAAATACCAAACTCAATATGTCTACGTAAGCACTCATTCAACACTTTAGTGCTCAAACCATCAACGCTTCGTACCATTTCGCCTGGCCGATTCACTCCATCGGTTAATAACGTGAACACCGTTAAAGACCATTTACAGCCAAAGATTGCTTCAACCATCCGTGTTGCTTGAACAGGTGCTGTTCGGCGCAGAATTTTTTTCTCATTAGTTTTCATAAAGATGTACTAAAAAGTACCTACCCCACTCATTTGTACTTAGTTTTCAAGCAGTAAGCTTCTTCATATGCTTGCCTCACAAATCACTCGTATCACTAATTTAATAGTGCCTTTTATCTTCAATCTAATAAAGCACAATTCAGGAGATCAACAACATGACGACAACAAATAATGCACATAGCTTAATAGTCGGTGGGTCAAGCGGAATGGGGCTAGCGACAGCAGAGCAGTTAGCAAGACAGGGGCATTCCATAATCATTGTTGGCCGTAATACTGAGAAACTCGCAAGCGCAAAAGCCAAATTGGGTCAATTTACTAATGTACTGACATGGCAAGAAGACTTATATGAACATGAAGCCGTAGAACACTTGATAACTCGCATCAATAATTTTCAAGGTCATATAAAACAATTGGTCAACGCTGCCGGCTACTTTAATCCAAAAGCTTTTCTTGATCATAGTGTTGATGATTACGAGCTATATATGGGCCTTAATCAATCCATCTTCCTTGTAACTCAGGCCGTGGTTAAAAATATGCAGGCTCACAACGGTGGTGAAATTGTCAATATCGGTTCTATGTGGGCACATCAAGCCATTAAAGCAACACCCTCTTCTGCTTATTCCATGGCAAAAGCAGGCTTACACGCCTTTACCCAACACCTAGCTATTGAGCTAGCAGACTCAAACATTCGGGTAAATGCAGTGTCTCCGGCTGTTGTTAAAACGCCTATCTATGAAACCTTTATTGATCCTAGTGAGCTAGATCAAACTCTTGTAGGATTCAGTGCTTTCCATCCCATAGGCCGGATTGGTACAGTAGCGGATATTGCTAACACCATTACATTCTTGCTCTCGGATAAAGCAGGTTGGGTGACAGGGGCAATTTGGAATATTGATGGTGGTGTGATGGCTGGACGCAATTAACACCCGCAAACACAATTAGAAAAGTCTACCCGGGAGCCATAAAATGACAGCCACAACAAGCAACTTCGCACCGATAAATATGGACCGTCTGCAACGCTGTATTATTGAAACAGCCAGCAACGAATGGCTCCCCTCTCCAGCTCAAGGTGTTTGGCGTAAACCATTAGAACGCGAAAGCGCAGAGCAAGGCCAGGTCACCAGTATTGTGCGCTATGACGCAGGAACATTCTTTCCCGAACATTCACACCCACAAGGTGAAGAAATTTTTGTGTTAAGCGGTGTTTTTGAAGACGAGAATGGCAGCTACCCTGCCGGCACATATTTACGGAACCCACCGGGTTCTAGCCATACACCCGGCAGTACAGTTGGCTGCGAGTTACTCGTCAAACTCAATATGTTTGATATGAATGATCAACAACAGATTGTACTGGATACAATCAATACTGATTGGCTACCCGGTTTAGTCGATGGTTTAAGTGTTATGCCACTACACGAGTTCGTATCAGAAAATAGCGCAGAACACACCGCTCTCGTTCGCTGGCAAACAGGCACGCGCTTCAGTACTCATAGGCATATGGGCGGTGAAGAAATACTGGTTCTTGAAGGCACATTCGAAGACGAGTTTGGACAATACCCCACAGGCACTTGGGTACGCTCTCCGCATAACAGCAAACATCAACCTTTTAGTAACGAGGGTTGTTTGATTTTGGTAAAAGTTGGCCACCTATCACGCTTACTTGGTGACACATCTTTAGATAAATAAACGAGATGATCGAAGCGTTTATTTAATGCAATTTACAAGATCAAAGCACATTAATGGGAGAGCACTCCCATTAATGTTTTCAATGCATCTTGGCGTGCCATTGTTAAAGGGTGCAAAAAGCTCAAGCGCAAACAGTTACGATAATGATCACTTGAAGAGAACAGCGACCCCGGTGTTATCACCACTCCCTTACTAAGTGCTACGCCATATGCTGCCAGTGTATCTATCTCTTCGGGAAGCTGTAACCACATCGCCATACCTCCTTCAGGCACGCTAAAGCGAATATCAGCAGCCCAATGCTCATCCAGAAAGTTAACGAGTTGATCGCGTTGCAACCGCAGCTGTTCTCGCTGGCGTCGAAGGTGTGTGTCATAGCCGCCATCTTTTAAGAAACTAGCAAGGCCTTGTTGGACAAAACGGCTGCTCGCTAGCAAGGTGACTAGCTTCAAACGCTTTACTTGGTTATGCCAACGACCTGCATCTATCCAGCCAATTCTTAAATCACGTGAAAGGCTCTTAGAGAAAGAACTACAAAGAATGACACGACCCGTTTTATCTTCTGCCTTCAAAGGGTCGGGGCGCCCTAAAAAACCCAGCTCGCCGTATATATCATCCTCAATCAAGGCCAGATCATACTGTTCGGCTAATAAGAGAAGTTTCTTGCGTGTTGCTAACGGTAAATTGGCGCCTGTCGGTGTTGCATAGGCAGGTGTCACGACACACGCTCGAATATCCCATTGTTGTAAGGCACGCTCTAGCGCATCAGCATCTAAACCTGTAACCGGCGAAGCGGGTATCTCGACAACTTGTAGACCCAATTGCTCAAGCAATTGTAAAACCCCATAAAAGCCCGGCGACTCAACAGCAACAATGTCACCGCGCTGACAAGATACCATCAACGCCAAAAACAGTGATTGCTGGCAACCAGCGGTAATACAGTAATCTTCAGCATTGCGTTCACAGCCATAGCGACGATAACGCTGCGCTAACTGCTCACGTAAAACGTTGTCTCCAGCGGGTTCGTCGTAGTAATGGTGTGCACTATCCGCCTGGCTACGCAGAGCACGCCCGACACTGCGGTTCAGCGCCGTTACCCCTGCGTTACTTGTTTCAGTTATGTTCTCATCAAGTGAGGCTTGTTCACTAAAGCTTTGAGCGGGTCTGCGCTGCGCTTGTAATCCAGCCAAGATATCAAATGCAGCGCCTCTGGACATAACATCCATAACCACATCACTCACAGTGACAGGAGCAGGCGCTACAACTGTATCGTTACCAATTAGCGGGACAGCTCTATTAGCAGTGTTTGGTAAAACGAAATAGCCAGATTTAGGGCGAGCTTCAACGAGTCCGCGCGCCTCCAACCTTTGGTACGCATGGAGCACTGTCGCTTTAGAAAGTTGTTGCTCAGCACACATTTCACGCACAGAGGGCAAACGCTCACCGACACTCCAGCGCTTTCCAGCAATACCATCAAGTAACCATGTTTCAAGTCGCTGGTATCGGTATTCTCTGCTCATTACTTTTAAACCTTGTTGATATCTGCCATGTAATTAAACATTAACAAAACAATCTGTACCGCAAAAGTTTTATTTTTTTATGCCTGATCCTATTTTCTATTCTTCTATATGCTTTCAACCTCCTAATTCTCATTAGCTAAGTTGTGAATGATGCAAAAGATTCCAGTCCAAATTATCGATGCTTCTACGCTTGCCGTTGATAGCAAAATCCATGTTCGTTTAACCGAAGGTTTGTTTCAGCAAGCCCGTCGTTTAATCAGTTGGCCATTGCTGTTTGTTTACTTCGCCTTGGTATGGCTACAAGTTGATGGGCAACCCTGGTTGTTATTTGATTTTGGGCAGCGACGTATACTGCTTTTTGGAACCTCTCTGTCATGGCATGATTTACCATTACTGGCAGGAATCATGATTGCAGGCACCAGCTTATTATTTTTTATGGCGGTAGGCTGGGGACGTGTTTGGTGTGGTTTCGCTTGTCCACAGAGCATCTGGACATGGGTATTTATCCGCATAGAACAATGGACTGAAGGGCGCGCTAATATCCGTGCACGCCAAGAACGCCAACCGTTACGCGGTATCCTGCTTTTGCGTCGTATCAGTAAGCATTTTTTATGGATTAGCTTCGCTCTTTTTACAGCAGTGACCTTTACCGGCTACTTTATTCCCATTCGCGAACTCGTAGCAGACTTATTCACATGGCAAGCAGGCACAGGCACCCTTGGCTGGTTGGTCTGCATGGCAGCCCTGACTTACCTTAATGCAGGGCTCGTAAGAGAAAAGATATGTTTACACGCATGTCCATACTCTCGCTTTCAAGGCGTCATGTTTGATGACCAAACGCGTACCGTTAGCTATGATAAAAGTCGAGGAGAGCCTCGTAGTAATAAACGATCTTCTGACGGTAGCAGCGGCGACTGTGTAGATTGCGGCCTTTGTGTGCAAGTGTGTCCAACAGGAATTGATATTAGAGATGGCCTGCAAGCCGCCTGTATCGATTGCGGTGCCTGCATTGATGCCTGCGATGCCGTGATGACAAAAATACAACGCCCCAAAGGCTTAATTCGGTTTTGCTCCGAAGACCAATTAGCAAAAATTAGCAGTCCACTTTGGCGACCTCGCCTGATCGCTTACCTATTAGTATCGCTGACAACCATCGCGGCTGTAGTTTATGGGTTTACCGATAAAACAGAACTGTTAGTAGAGATCAGACGAGACCGGGGAGCACTGTTCCACCAACTTGATGAAGAAACAGTCTGCAACCGTTACTTATTTAAGGTAGAAAGTTTCAACCCAGAGCTTCAAGCATTAAACCTGTCAGTTTCGGGAATAACAGGCGCATACCTAGAAGGCATGAAAAGAATAGAAAAATCTAATTTTGCGCAATGGCTACCTTATAGAGTGTGTGCTCAACCCACGTCTACGTCAAATAATCAGCTCCAGATACACTTTCAGGAGAACAACTTCGAAACAATTAAGAAGACTACTTTTATAACGTCAGCTCGCTGAATTAATTACAAGCTTTACTCGCCCTACTAACAAGAGGCCTAGTTTATTTCATAGTACCCACGCTCTTACTAAAGAGCGCTGGGTACGAACTCTTATTATTGGCGCACCTGTTTTATAAACAACGAAGCCAAAAATCACTTAATCTGCTCAACGAATTATCGTATTTTGAGAACCGGCAATAGCAGTGAAAAAAACAGGTGAGAGGTTGATGAATAAAAAGCTGATAGAGAGCTCAGAATTTATTTATACGTTGGGCTGACTAAATCCCTAAAAGTATGGGCGTTATTAATGTCAAATTGCGCATTTTTAACATTGCTTATGTCGATACTGATTGTGTTCAACGTTTTTATGACTTGATTATCTAATCTATTTTGTGTGACAGAATTCAACACCATATTAGTAAAATCTGACGCTAAGTCAGATATTTCTGTACGACTACGGCTTAACTCAGTATTTTTTGGTAGCTCAAAATATGAGTAAAATGACTCAATACCATTTTGATATACTCTTTTATCAAAACTAAAATCTACTACTAAGCCGCTTGGTAAAGTAAAACCACCACGTAAGCTATCCAACTCTGCATCACCTACTTTCTCCCAATCGGCACCAACCTGTATTTGATCTAAGGCTTCTGCTGCAAAAACACTGTTTTCTAAAAAACTAGCCATTAGCACGCTACATATAGACAGCGCAGGGATAAAAACACTATGAGTATTCATCGAAATTCTCCCCTATAAAAATACTACCCCTAAAAATCATAATTACCTGGCTGTAATAGATTAAATGCACCCAAACTTGCACGACTAATGACTGTGTCCAAAGGAGCCTTAACACGAACGTTCCACTCACGGGAGTCTTGAAAATGCTCAGAAGCGATGCTGTTATCATCTCTTATTAAAAATAGTATTCGCTTCTCCCACATCTTTATAAAATCACTACGCGGTACTACTTTCACACCTACAGATGGGTCCCCTACCAACACTTCAGTATTACTAGCTCCTTTAATAATAACAAAATGGAGGTACCCATTATTATTTATTATTGTTATAGCAGGGACTTTAAGATTATCGAGGCTCATTCTGAATCCATCTGATCGATATCCACGTCTTTCTAAAAATCGTTTCATATCAAGCAATGAAAACCCTTGCTGCTGAATTTTTAACTTATCACCTCTTTTAAACATATCTAAAAATACATTTTGTTCACTAATATCATCTTCATAATGGAACGTAAGAAGGCTGGCTAGCGCTGCGGATCCACAGCTAAAATCATATTTCTGTTTATAAACGGTTGTGAATTTTCGTTCATTAAAACTCACGACGGGAATACTATAGTTCCCCCCTACTGAAAATCCATTCAACTCAATCGCTTGAGTTTTTAAATGAATAAAAAACAACAAAAATATAAATACTAATACTCTCATAAATAGTCCTTTCTTCATGGAGATATAGTTACATTAATAATGGTTGAGTCCTGGATAATGACATTATTTCCTGTATTTTGTATAATAGAAAAAACACCACTGGCTTCAGAAAATGAACCTTTATCAATGATATTGAAGCCAGTAAAATTATTGTTAGCTGTATTGTTTGATAGCTCAGCCTCAACATTTGAATTTACAATGCTTGTTATATCAATAATTCCACCACGACCACGAACTTTATCCAGCTCATCCAATAGTACTGCATCAGGATTAACTAAAAACTGATTTACTTCCTGCGGTAACGCTCTTGCTGATCCAACATAAAAATAAACTAATGGGATAATAAATAAGTAAAGTTTTCTGTTAAACGCTATCATCACATTCTCCTTTTTATTATATAGGTTGCCGGCAATGAGCCGACAACCTTTTTCAGGTGATGAATAAATCAACACATATTATTATAGCTATTGGTTTACATTCACATTTCCTTGGAAAGAAACCTGCTGTTGTGTCAAAGCGTTAGCCCCAGCATTTTGGACAGTTTGGTTGACACCTGCAGTTCCATTGAAGGTATTTGTCATATTGTTTTCACCGCCTCCTAAGCGACCTGCCCGAGATGGATAACCATACGTATTACCAGTAACCGTACCCATCAAGTCTGAGTTGTTTACACTGTAAGTCGTTGTTGCTGATCCTCCTCCATTTGCTGCAGAGGTACCAGTACCACTAGCGTTAGAATAACTATTATCACTATTATCACTATTATCTACTGTGGCTGTACTGTTATTGTTTGCTGCTGCAGCCCCCATAGCGGTTGCTGATGCGGCACTGTTGTCGCTGTTGTTACTATTATCCGACGTTGCTGTGCTGTTATTGTTTGCAGCGGCTGAACCGGCAGCACTGGCATTTGCCATACTGTGATCTGAACTATCAGAGTTATCAGAGGTTGCTGTACTGTTATTGTTTGCTGCTGCAGAACCAGGAGCACTGGCATTCGCCATACTGTGATCTGAACGATCAGAATTTGCTGTACTTCCATTGTTTGCTGCTGCATCGGCGGCTGTAGCAGAACTGTTATCAGAGTTATCCGAACTATTGCTGTTATCGGAGTTATTGCTGTTATCGGAATTATTGTTGGCTACATTATCGACAGCCACATCCACAGTTACATCATTATCGGCCGTGCTGTTGTTACTATTGTCTGAGTTATTAGTGTTATCGGTACTGTTATCAGAGTTGTTACTATTGTCATCATTATCAGCAGTACTATTATCAGAGTTATTAGTATTATCCATACTATTATCTGAGTTATTGCTGTTGTCATCGTTGTCAGCAGTTCTGTTATCGGAGTTATTGCTGTTATCGGAGCTGTTACTGTTGTCATCGTTGTCAGCGGTGCTGTTATCCGAGTTATTGGTGTTATCTGAATTATTGCTGTTATCGGAGTTGTTACTGTTGTCATCGTTGTCAGCAGTGCTGTTATCCGAGTTATTGGTGTTATCTGAATTATTGCTGTTATCGGAGTTGTTACTGTTGTCATCGTTGTCAGCAGTGCTGTTATCCGAATTATTGGTATTATCGGAGTTGTTACTGTTGTCATCGTTGTCAGCGGTACTGTTATCCGAGTTATTGGTATTATCCGTGTTGTCTGTACCTACAGCCGAGGAGTTCTCATTAGCGGTACCTGATCCATCTCCACTCGTCTCAGAACTGGCTGTAGCCGTTTGTGTTTGTGCCGAATCCGTCGCTGTATTGGTCGGGTTTGCCCACGCATTAGTGGTTGTTCCCAAAATAAGCGCAATACTAGCTGCTAGCAATTTAGTATTATTCATTTTAATGCTCCATTTAATTATTTTTATCTTCGTGACTTATTGATGAATTCCTGAATAAAAACCCGACCACCTCCATACAGCTAGGGTGATCTCCCACATCTTTAGAATCCATAAATTAATCTTAAAAATCCATAAAATAAAAATTAAAAAACCCTTAAAAAATCTCTTAATTTTTATATAAACAATTATTGCAACACTATGATTTATATGAAAATATTAATTAAAAAATATAAATCACTAACTTAATCTAGTACTTAAATTCCTAGAACATGATTTTTATCAAGAAAAAATAATAGAAATTATTTTTTTAACAACCATTAATAAAACCAAGATAAACTTCAATAAAAACAATATTTATAACGTTTCACTATATCAATACAAAAATTAAATATATCAAAAAACCACATGAGCAATATTGATATAACCATAGCCAACACGATAGAATAGAATTAAAAACAGTTACAGGATTTCAACATGGATAACAGTAAAAATCCTATATTGCTAATATCAGACGACAAGTTCATTCTTGGATTGTTAAAAGGATACGGGCTTGCAAATCAATTAGATATAAACACAAAATCCGCTTTAGAAAAAATAGATCAAAATGACAAAAAATATAACTATAAATTAATAATTTTCGACATAAGACACCTTGATAGAGCATTTACAAAAGAACAACTAAAAGCATTAAAAACAATTCACAATAATAAAAAAACACCTATTTGTGCTATTTCTCATGATACAAACAATAAAGACAGTCAAGATGAGTCATGGGTAGATCTTTATCTAGAAAACCCCATAATGGAAAAGCTGGATAGTTATTTACGAGAACACTTCAACTATAACTTTCATCCATTCCCTGATAGAAGAAATAATGACCGAAGACATAATAAAAGACGCTCTGAAGATAGCCATAAGTACCTCACAACAGACTCGCCGATTAATAATTCAGAAAACCACGACCTAACACAACATGTACATTTCGAAAACTATAAAGTCGGACCTTTCACCGTTAATATCAGCAGCCAATCTGTTTATTTTAAAGAGAAAAATCTAAAGTTAACCCGTAAAGAATTTAAACTATTTTCACTTCTTGCAGCCGATACTGAGCACGTATTTTCCTCTCAAGAAATAATCAACCATCTATGGAAAGAAAATGGCCGCGCAAACAAGTCTGATCTTTACCAATATATGCACTTGTTACGGAAAAAAATTGAAATCGACCCGTATAATCCACACTGGGTATTAACGCTAAAAGGAATTGGATATAAGTTAAACACCCAACCACTTTATGATGTTAATCAAAAAGAAGCAGAGTCAAAAGATATCAACATAAATCATATACTTCAGTAAAAAAGCCATGTTTTATTACATGGCTATATAATGAAATAATATGTGATTAATTTATAAAATTGACATTGGCACTCTCAAACTAAGTCTTACATCCTGTGCATCCTCAGTTGTTCCAATACCTAGCGATAAATTAATATTTTTTTCTGGTGAAAGTTTTAAAGAATAGCCAATGGACAACTGCCCAATATCCAATACACTTCCTTTTACACTCATGTCATCTATCTTTGATTCAAAAACATGTTTGTGTGAATAACCAAGGCTAAATGAGGAATGCTCATTTAACGAGAAACCTAACCCAAAGCTCATTCCCAACGTATCACCAGGATCCACTGTACCGATACTTTCATCAGTCTCAGCATTATAGCTATAGCTTAAATTACCAAAAAACACTCCCGGGTCTGTTGGATACAACGCCGTTAGGCTTGGTTGAATACTTATATATCCAGAACCGGTCGGTAACTCCGTTGGAAACTCTGCTCCCGCCGTTGATTGAACATATTCAACCTCAAAAGGGCTAGTACCAGTTGGCATAGTAACTAATAAGTTACCCACAAAAATTGGCCAACCATCATTACCGTTATTTAATTGATAGCGTGCAGCAAACTCCAAATCACCAATACCACCACCGCTGGCATCAAATATTTCGTCCTCACCAACACCAATACTTACAGGCCGTGATCTTTGACTATCTGACCGATAAACATAAGGTAATTTAAATTCGAGCTCTAACCGATCGGTCATACCGTAGCGCGCAGTTAAACTCGCAATTGTGCTATGGCGCTTAATCTCTCGTAAATCAATGAGCCCTACCGCTAATGCCGGTAAAAATGTGAATGCATCTAGGAAGACTCTATTGTTCGAGTTATATGAATACTCAATAGAAGGCTCTAGAATCAATTTTCCTTTTTTAGTTAACACTCCACCCACGGTATTACTCAGTCTAGGAATTTCTGGCGGAGTAGTATCCTTCACTCTTTTAGGGGGGCGTTGCCCGACAGGAGAAGACGGTAAATTTCTCTGTTGTGAAGCAATCTGATATTGGCGCTTAGCCGAAGGCTTTGGGGCCACTTTATTGGATATGGTATCGAGCCGAGACTTCAACTTATCTATCTCATTTCCTTGTCGTGCTATAATTTCTCTTTGCTTTTCAAACTCTCTTTGTTGCTCAGCCACTAATTGCTGATATTGCTTTAAAATAGCTTCGTTAGAAATACTAACTTCCGAAAACACATCTCCTGAATACAAGACCAATGTATAAAAAATCGCGCCGCATGGAAAAAACTGACGAGATACTTTTTTAATATCATTTTTATTAGATTTAATACCCTTCACAGTCGCCCTTCCTTAATTCATCAAACTTCGACAAACGATATTGAGCTATTCTCTGCTATATAACCCAACATAATAGAAATAATTCAAGTACTTATTTAATTCATATTTTACAACAGCAACTTCATAATAAAACCAGACATATAGATAGTAAAGCACTTAAAAAACTTATAGTTTTGAGTCTAACTTAAGATTTTTTTGATTGATATTTTATTTTATTTACTTTTCCACACCCTGAATAAATGTTTATTATTCTATAGCTTAGGACCCTCCTCCTCCTCCCTTTTGAATGCACCAAAGACAATCTTTAGATATGTATCAACATTCGCCCGAACTCCCCCTCCCCCGCGCCAGCGCTGATCAAAAAACATACAACCGATACCTATCCTTTCGTGACACATGCCCAACTTTCTTGTAATTTTTTTACAAAAACCGCCTTTTATTATCCTTAAGTGCATAGCCCAACCGTATAACAGCCATTACTCTTCCGGTATAATTCTGCTCGAAAAACATAGAAGAAAGGCTTGGACCAGTGAGGTAAACAGACCATAAGTCAGCTTACTTCAAGCCTGTTGCGATCCAGCTAAACTACTCGGGGATGAGAAATGACTACAACGAAACAAACAATTTATTACACCCTTACCGACGAAGCTCCATCACTGGCAACCTGTTCTTTATTACCTATTGTAAGAACATTCACAGCCGCTGCTGATATCGATGTTAAAATCAGTGACATTTCATTAGCAGGCCGTATTCTTTCTGCTTTCCCCGAAAAACTAACTGACGAGCAGCAAGTTGCAGATGGCCTAGCTTTTCTAGGTAAGCTTACTCAAGACCCTTCTGCTAACATCATTAAGCTTCCTAACATCAGTGCCTCTATTCCTCAGCTAAAAGCGTGTATTGCTGAACTTCAGACTCAGGGTTATGACATTCCTGATTACCCTGAAGTAGCGCATAGCGATGAAGAACAAGCCACTCAAGCCCGTTTTGGCAAGCTTCTAGGTAGTGCTGTAAACCCAGTACTACGTGAAGGTAACTCTGACCGTCGCGCACCTGCAGCTGTTAAAGCATTTGTTCGCAAATTCCCACACAGAATGGGTAAGTGGAGCAAAGCGTCACGCACTCACGCTGATTATATGCGCGGTGGCGACTTCTTCTCTAGCGAGCAATCTACAACCGTTGACAAAGAAACCGATGTCCGCATTGAGTTTGTTGCTAAAGATGGCAAGGTAACCGTTAAAAAAGAATTCCAGCTGGAACAAGGCGAAATTATTGATGGTATGTTCATGAGCTGTAAAGCGCTTCGTGAATTCTTTGAAGATAGCCTAAATGATGCAAAAGAAACCGGTGTTATGTGGTCTTTACATGTTAAAGCTACCATGATGAAAGTTTCACACCCTATCGTATTTGGCCATGCGGTTACTGTTTTCTACAAAGACCTTTTTGAAAAACACGCTGAGTTGTTTGCAAAGCTTGAAGTTAATCCAAACAACGGTTTGGGAAGCGTCTACGACAAAATTGCCAGCCTACCTCGCTCTAAGCGCGAAGAGATCGAAGAAGATATTCAGGCTTGTTACTCTACCCGCCCTGAAATGGCGATGGTTGATTCAGTAAAAGGTATCTCTAACCTACACGTACCTAGTGACGTAATCGTTGATGCTTCTATGCCTGCAATGATTCGTAGCTCTGGTCAGATGTGGGGGCCAGATGGTAAGCAAAAAGATACTAAAGCAGTTATGCCAGAAAGCACATACTCGCGTATCTACCAAGAAATGATTAACTTTTGCAAAACTAACGGTGCATTTGATCCAACAACAATGGGTACTGTGCCTAACGTTGGCTTAATGGCGAAGAAAGCAGAAGAATACGGTTCACATGATAAAACGTTCGAGCTAGCTGAAGACGGCATCATGCGTATTGTTGATACAGCAGGTAACGTGCTGACTCAACACGAAGTAGAAAAAGGCGATATCTGGCGCGCATGCCAAACCAAAGATGAGCCTGTTCGTGACTGGGTAAAACTTGCTGTAACACGTGCTCGTCAGTCCGACACTCCTGCCATTTTCTGGTTAGACCCTGAACGTGCCCATGACATGGAGCTGGCTAAAAAAGTACGTGCTTATCTACAAGACCACGATACAACAGGCCTAGATATCCGCATTGCGTCTTACGACGAAGCAATCCGCATTTCTATGGAACGCCAGATTCGTAGCCAAGACACTATCTCAGTAACAGGTAACGTACTACGTGATTACCTAACTGACCTATTCCCAATCATGGAGCTAGGGACATCAGCAAAAATGCTATCTATCGTACCAATGCTTAAAGGCGGTGGTATGTACGAAACAGGTGCTGGTGGTTCAGCTCCTAAGCACGTACAGCAGGTAGAAGAAGAAAACCACTTACGTTGGGATTCTCTCGGCGAGTTTATGGCGTTAGCAGTATCTCTAGAAGATATGGGCATTAAGAACGATAACCCACGTGCTACAACGCTATCTAAGACGCTTGACCAGGCAACTGGAAAACTTCTAGAAAACAACAAGTCTCCTTCACGCAAAACGGGTGAGCTAGATAACCGTGGTAGCCATTTCTACCTAGGTATGTACTGGGCTCAAGCCGTTGCTGAGCAAAATGACGATAAAGAACTGGCAACTTTATTTGCGCCATTAGCTAAAACACTGGCTGAGAATGAAGCAACTATCGTAGCTGAGCTTAGTGCTGTACAAGGTACACCAGCTGCCCTGGATGGCTACTACCACGCTAAACGCGACACGGTTAAACGTGTAATGCGTCCAAGCACAACATTAAATAGCGCCTTAGCTTCTGTTCATCAGTAAGCCGCTATTCGTTATTTCTCATTGAAATAACAACAGACAAGCCCACAAGAGCAACTTTTGTGGGCTTTTTTATTACTTCATAAAAACCCATCAATTAATTTATACTCAAGCCTCTATTTTGAACTCAACAGCGAATTATGTACTCGCCGCTAGGCACTAGAATATTTACGACACTCGTAATTCGCAGAGCACTCCCTGATTTTGCATTGAGACATTAGCCATCATGAGTCTAACAACCGAGCAACAAGCACTACTTAACACACTTCCTCTTATTGCCCAATTACAAGAGCAGCATGAGCTCCTTTGGCTAAACCCTGCATTAAAAGACTTTGGAGACGCTCAGGGCGGGCTTATATTAAATAGCACTGATATCAAAGATGCTGCTGAGCGCTTACAAAGGTTTGCAGCGTATATTGCCGACGTCTTTCCTGAGACAGCAGAAAGCCACGGGCTAATTGAATCTCCTTTACAAGCGATCCCCAATGCCCAACATGCACTCTCCAGCATTTCAGCTATGCCTCTACCGGGAAAACTCTGGATGAAGTGCGATAGCCACCTACCCGTTTCTGGCTCTATCAAAGCACGCGGTGGTATTTATGAGGTACTCAAACATGCCGAAACACTCGCGATTACCGCAGGACTCTTGAATAAGGAATCCGATTACCGCGTATTGAGTACACCTGAAATACGAGACTTTTTTGCACGACACAGTATCATTGTTGGATCGACTGGCAATCTAGGGTTAAGCATTGGCATTATGAGTGCAAAGCTAGGCTTTCAAGTGAGCGTGCATATGTCAGCGGATGCCCGCCAATGGAAAAAAGACTTATTACGCAGCAAAGGAGTCACCGTTGTAGAACACACGGATGATTACAGCAAAGCCGTTGAAGTAGGACGCGAACAAGCGATACAAACACCAGGCGCGCACTTTATTGATGACGAGAACTCTCAGGACCTATTTCTAGGCTATAGCGTAGCGGCTCTACGTTTACAAAAACAACTAGATGAACATAAAATTACTGTCGATGAAAACCACCCTCTATTTGTTTACCTTCCATGCGGGGTTGGCGGTGGCCCTGGCGGCGTCGCGTTTGGATTAAAGCAAGTTTTTGGAAATAATGTTCACTGCTTCTTTGCTGAACCTACGCAGTCTCCTTGCATGCTACTGGGCATGTACACAGGCTTACATGATGAGATTTGCGTGCAAGATATTGGCGTTGACAATAAAACCTGCGCTGACGGGCTCGCGGTTGGCCGCCCTTCTGCCTTTGTTGGCAAGTTCATTGAACCGCTATTAAGCGGAATCTACACCATCAATGATGACAACATGTATCGCCTGCTTAAATTGCTAAAAGATACCGAACAGCTATCCCTAGAACCCTCTGCACTTGCAAGCTTACCCGGCATAGTCAACCTACTATCAAACGGTAAGGCTTATTTAGCGCAGCACAATCTAGATAACAAAATGGAAAGCGCTACGCATATTAGCTGGGCAACCGGTGGCAGTATGGTGCCAAAAGAGGAACAAGACAGATATTACCAAACAGCTAAAAAGCTTACATGATCCTCTCATTATTTAGGTATTCGCCCATTTAATACGATCTTTTCGTCTATACTTAAACTCTGAAACCTACAGAGTAAGTCATTGTGATTGTTGATTTTTTTAACAACATGGCGAAAAGAATCGCGCTTTTTTCCGAGACAGCTCCTATCTCGAATGAGGCAAAAACACGCTTACAGCATTATGTGATTTTCCTAATGCTGGGTGTGCCTACGATGACCCTATTTAGCCTTTACAGTTTTTATAAAGGCAACACCACATTAGCACTAATAATCCTCCCATCAGCAATAGCACTATTAACAGGCATCTTTGTGGTACGCACCCTCAAAGATGGAACCTGGGTTTACCGAATAAACGCCATTGCTTATATGTCCCTACTCATTTATATGATAATGATTGGCGGAGATGGAGGCTCAAAAGCCTTATGGTCTTACACATGGCCATTAATTAGCTGCTTTTTATTCGGCTATATAGAGGGCAGCTTATGGTCGATACTACTACTTTTAATCACGCTGATAGCCTACAACTCTCCTATGTCACAGTTCGTCGAGCGTTATGATTACTCCCCCGATTTCCTACTTAGGTTCTTAATTACTTATAGTATTTGCGCAGCGCTTGCTAGCTGGTTCGAGTATTCCAGAGCCTATTACCGCCAAGAAAGTAATCAAAAAAATCTCATCTTAGACCTTGAGCATAGAAAACTTAAAAAAGAGATCGCAACACGTAAAGCGCTTCAAGAACAGCTTGTGATCACAGCCAAAACAGATAGCTTAACTGGCATACTGAACCGAGGTGCGTTCTGGGAAAATGCAGAACAAGAGTGGGATAAACACCAACATACTGCAAACACTATTAGCTTTGCCATTTTAGATATAGATCACTTCAAAAGAATCAACGATACCTTCGGCCACCCCGCCGGTGATGAGGTAATACGCCAAGTAGTGAATAGCGCTCTTAGCTGCATCCGCACAGTAGATATTATTGGCCGAATCGGTGGCGAAGAGTTTGCTATTATCATGCTGAAAACATCATCTGAAGACGCCTCTAAGATAGCAAACCGTATACGCTCAACCGTCAGCCAACAAGATATTCGCTACCAGCAAGACTCCATAAAGTGCACAGTAAGTTGCGGAGTATACTCAACAGATAATGACCAACTATCATTGGACAGTATTTATCAAAAAGCCGACCAACTACTTTATCTTGCAAAGAAAACCGGACGCAACCAAGTAGTTATAGAGAAAGAGAGCTGCTTGCTTACATAACGAAAGAAGGTATAACTTACTAGTTACTCCAAAGAGAACTCTTTTTCCAACCACGGAAATAACTCCCTCTCCTCAAAACGAATATGTGCTTTTAATAAATCAGAAAATTGCTGTAATTGGCTCACTTCATCTGAGTTCATACAAGCACGCATTGCCTGATGGTCTTCCAGCATTTTTTTAAACAGACAGTTATCCGCAGTCACGCCCAACTCATACAAAAAGTAACGCTCTTCTTCATCAAAGTGCGGCAACAGCGCGTTACTTAAAATAAGTCTAAACTCACTCCACTCCTGAAGCCGATTCTGCTCAGGCAAAGCAGCCAGCGCTTGTAGGCGCTTGCTAAACACCAATGCTTGATGATGGTCTCTGCTTAATGGCTGAAGAATCAAAGCACGTTTCATAAAACACCTTGTTACAAAAATGTATTTTAAACATACTTTAAAATACATTTTTAATCTAACACTTAAATACAGCCATCACACACTCTCTCTTAAAGCTTATTCGACACAAGCCCCTAACAACCCACTAAGTGAAGACAAACACCTTACAGCGACAAGCATAAATTCAATCTCTAAAATCAGAAAACTTCTTGCACTAATAGGGGCTTATGGTAGAATTCGCGCCTCATAACGGTCAGGTGTCCGAGTGGCCGAAGGAGCACGCCTGGAAAGTGTGTATACCGCAAGGTATCGAGGGTTCGAATCCCTCCCTGACCGCCATTAATTAGTTTTTAAATCGACTAGTTAAATGCCACTCACTTTATCTAAAATACTTTAAAACGAATAATCCCCATACATAGCATTTATTTACACTTTCTTCGTATAATGAATCTTTTGGCTTAATTTTCTTAGCTATGCAATCTTTTAAAATCTGCCTGTAGGCAAACACTGCAAAAATCAAAGCTCTCAGCCTTTCCTTACCACGACGATTAACGAATATTCCGGCTAATTTCCTTATTTAGAGCGGCACCTAAGCGATTAAAGTAATGCTGAAACGCTAAGTTAATTCGCTCACGCTGCTTCCCCACCGGGTACAGACCTTGCCGCGCTTCAGTTGTTGCTTTGGTTCCTGATACTAAAAAGTTGTTAGTAATAGCCGCATCTTGAATAAATGCTTCAAATGCACGGGCACAGAGCTCTTCAGGTTGACTGTAGTAGACTTGATTCATCGCCCTATCGATACGTGCCGATACTTGGAATAATTGACTGGGTGATTCACCATTCTCATCTAACATTATACTTCTGAAACAAGCATATAGGTCATCATTCAATGGATGAACTACGGGCGTTGCCTCTGATAGCCACGCTTTAGAAGCAAACATTCCTGAAGATGCATCGTCAAATGCGGTACTGCCTAGGTAGTGGTCAAACGCATGAAACCACTCATGTGCAACACTTCCAGGACCTGCATTTTTAGCTAATGAAAAGCATCGCATTGACGGCTGATAATGAGCGGCAACACCTGGGCGCCCGCCTATACCATATTGCAACGATAACGAACCGCGTAACGAGATCAAGGGCTCTGGGCATTGTAATATGCTCATGAGGTCAACAAGCGCATCATAAAATAATCCCGCAGCACGCTCCTGCTCCGGCTGAGTTACCCAGCGCCCAATGCGGATAGACGCAAAATCAAACCGTCGCCTAACTTCAACAAAGCTCACTTGCTGCCCTTGCCGAACATCAGGACCATGTCGATAAAACTCACGGGGTAATGTCATACTTAATTAAACGCCATACAGTTTATTCTTAGCTCTTAAAACTACAGTTTCTAGCATACATTTAATCAGGTAGGGCGAGGCATTTATTACAAATAACTCACACCTAACTGCCTGAAATAGATAGAACATCATACTTGCCCGATAACCTCTAAACAGTATATGTGTCACCAAGGTCATTAATTCAAAAAACAGGGAACCCTTATTGGCTGCATCGCTCCAATCTATAACGCCAACTGTAGACAATACGATTAAACATGATGACTAAAAAAGCGCTCGCTTTCACCTCTACTCTGTTACTCGCATATTTGATAAGTAACATCACTATCGCCTCAGAAAGCAAAAGAGCAATACAAAGTTTAAATACCGAGTATTCCAACACTGTACAACAGCAGTTAGCAAGTGCATTAGAGGCAAAAGACAATAATTACCAACCACGCACTGAACACAAAACCCCAGATGGCACCCCTGTGTTTACTAACCGCCTAATGCTTGAGTCCTCTCCCTACCTTTTGCAACATGCGCATAACCCGGTCAATTGGTTTAGCTGGTCTGAGGAGGCGTTATTAAAGGCCCGCATAGAGAACAAACCGGTCTTTCTCTCCATTGGTTATTCTACCTGTCACTGGTGCCACGTTATGGAAAAAGAGAGTTTTGAGGATTTAGAAATTGCTGCATTTTTAAATAAACACTTTATAAGTATTAAGGTTGACCGAGAACAGCACCCTGATGTAGATAGCACTTATATGACAGCAGCAGCACTACTAAGCGGGCATACCGGCTGGCCATTAACCGGCTTTATCACCTCACAAGGCGCTCCCTTTTATGCTGCAAGCTACCTTCCTCCAGAACAGTTTTTAAGCTTTCTGCATCAAGTAAATGACGTCTGGATAAATAACCCCAAGGCTGTTGAAGAAGAAAGCCGTTATGCACTTGCCCAGATACAAAGAATTAAAGCAGCTAAAAACACATCCACCACTATTCAAGGAAACAGCGTAGCAAGTAACGCAGCCGAGCAATGGTTAGCGCAATATGATGAGTTTTCGGGTGGCTTTAGTACTGCACCTAAGTTCCCCAACGAGCCGGTATTATTTCTTCTGCTGGATCAAGCACTCAGGCAGCAAGATGACACCATGTTAAACGCAGTATTACATTCACTTGATAGCATGCAGCAAGGCGGCATATACGACCAAGTAGGCGGAGGCTTTCACCGCTACGCGACCGATCCTGAGTGGCTACTCCCTCATTTTGAAAAAATGCTCTATAGCCAGGCACAATTAGCCAGAGTTTATCTTTATGCATGGCAAGTAACAGGTAACCCACTTTACAAAAGAACGACAGAACAAACATTAGATTACGTCCTAAGAGAGCTTCGCCACACAAGCGGCCCTTTTTACTCTGCAACCGATGCAGATAGTGACGGAGGAGAAGGACGTTACTTTCTTTGGAATACTGAACAGCTGCGTGAAGCTTTGCCCGATAAAGAGCAGTTTGATCTTGCCTTTGAACTTTTTGGTTTGAATGAAGGCAGTAACTTTGATGGGAGCAATATTCTTTACCTACCTCAATCACTTCCGGACTTTACTATTAATAAGCAGCTGAATGCCTTTGTATTTTTTGAGCAGCTAGAGCACGTTCAGAAACAGCTCCTTAAGCAGCGAACGAAACGCACAGCTCCTCATCTGGATGATAAAATCATTACTGCATGGAATGGCATGCTCATACGCTCATTAGCAGAAGCTGGGGATGCACTAAAAAAACCTGAATACATCCAAGCGGCCAACACAGCCGCCAATTGGTTGTGGGATCACCATATGAGCAAGGGAACACTACTTCGCAGCTCAAGAGAAGGAAACTCTGGGCCAGAAGGCACACTAGAAGATTATGCACACCTTGCCCACGCTTACCTGACACTCTATAACATAAGTAATAACCCACTATGGTTACAGCGAAGCAAGCAGCTAACGAATGAATTACTCAACAGGTTTTGGAGCGAAGAAGAAGCACAACTTTACCTGTCACCCAAAAGCTCTCTTTTACCTTTTCGAATTAAAAGCTCACAAGATAATGCGACTATATCCGCAACCGCCATCACTTATGAGTTATTAACACAGCTTAGCAAAAGGGACTCTCTGCCTCTTTACCAAGCTATATCTGAGCAGGTATTTGCTTCTGAAGCGGCAGCTATCCAGCAGAGTCCTATGCAGTACAGCTATCTATTAACCATGCACAACCAAGCCACACAAGGAAACCTTAAACACAGGCAATTTGCGGCTCAAGGTGCCTTAAAAGCAGAACTACAACACAATAGCAAAGGACTACAGCTAGTGGTAGACCTAGCTCCTGGGTGGCATATCAACGCCCATAGCATTGAGGATAAGCGATTAATTCCCACCTCACTTAGTGCAGACTGGGTAGCAAAAGCACACTACCCAGAAAGCTCGCCTTTAGCGGTAGCATTTATGCCGCAGCCGATCAGTGTTTATAGTCGAAGGTTACAGTTTAATATTCAATCAGTGAGCGAATCACGCAAGCTTAAAGCACCTTTGCATTTTCGTTTTCAAGCGTGCAGTAGTCGCCAATGCCTAGCACCAGAATCGCTCTACTTTACACCTATGCATTAAGGCCCGTAAATAGAAAACGCCAAGCAGTAAGTCCAAAAAGAAAACAAAAAAAAGCCACTCAAAGAGTGGCCAAATAAACCTGAAAGATATTTCTAGATAATACTAATCAGCCTGGCGGCGTAAGAAAGCCGGAATATCCAGGAAGTCCATATCATCTGTACCTGTTTTCTTCATAGGCGCATGCATCATTTCGTTTTCTTGCTCTGATGCAGGAGCACCCGCACGCTGGCGATTACGTAACACTGTCGGCAACTCAAGCTGATTAAAATCAGCAGCAGAGGACACCACACGCGTTGTTGTACCGCCATTAACTACCTTTAGCTCTTCAGTCTGCACTTGCCCCAAACCCGTTGCGACAACCGTCACTCGTAGTTCGTCAGTTAATTCAGGATCAATGACTGTTCCCACAACAATTGTTGCGTTATCAGAAGCATATTCTTCAACAATATTACCTACTTCAGAGAACTCACCCAGACTCAAATCCAAGCCTGCTGTAATGTTTACCAAAATACCACGAGCACCTTTAAGGTCCACATCTTCTAGCAATGGGCTATTAATCGCCGCTTCAGTCGCAACGGTTGCACGGTCATCGCCTTTAGCAGCACCCGTTCCCATCATTGCCATGCCCATTTCAGACATTACTGTACGCACATCTGCAAAATCGACGTTAATCATACCTGGGCGAGTAATCAGGTCAGCGATTCCCTGCACAGCGCCACGAAGTACATCATTGGCTGTGTTAAACGCATTGATCAAGCTACAGTTGCGTCCAAGTACTTGCATTAGCTTTTCATTTGGAATGATGATTAATGAATCAACATTCTCTTTTAATTGTTTAATACCTTCATCAGCGATTTTCATTCGCTTACGGCCTTCAAACGGGAACGGCTTAGTGACAACAGCCACCGTTAGAATACCTAAATCTTTTGCTACTTCAGCAACAATAGGTGCAGCACCTGTTCCTGTACCACCGCCCATGCCTGCTGTGATAAAGACCATATCGGCACCAGAGATCATCTCAGCAATGCGTTCACGGTCCTCAATAGCCGCCTGGCGCCCTACTTCAGGGTCTGCTCCTGCGCCTAAACCTTTCGTTAACTCACCACCAATTTGAATAACTGCACGTGACAGCATATTCTGCAAAGCTTGTGAGTCTGTATTTGCACAAATGAACTCAACACCTTCAACATCTGTGCTTACCATATGCTGGACAGCATTTCCGCCGCCGCCACCTACGCCAATCACCTTAATGACAGCGTTTTGCGGTAGGTTATCAACCAGTTCAAACATGATCCAACTCCTTCAGGTTAACGCTTCATGACAGCCAAAGTGCAACTAGTCAGCGCTTTTTATATTCTTTAATTCGTTAATTATCTCTGCTTTGTTATTTTTTATAAAAGAACAGCAGAGGCTAAAAATTTCCTTTCAACCAGTCTTTAGCCCGTATCAGCAAACTGGGGCCTTGTTTCTCTGATTGTATAATCTCTTGTGTATTGTCTCGTTTTTCACCTGCTAGCCTTTCAGTCTTAGAAGGCATGCGTGCCGATGATGCACTTCCTACCTGGCCACCTTGGCTTGCGTAGTGCAACAGGCCAATGCCGGTCGCAAAAATAGGGTTTTGTAAAATATCATCCATGCCACGTACACCGTGTGGCATCGCCAAACGTACCGGCATATGGAAAATCTCTTCAGCAAGTTCAACAACGCCTTCCATTTTTGCTGTGCCGCCCGTCAAAACAATGCCCGCGGCCACGAGATCTTCAAAACCACTGCGGCGCAGTTCGGCCTGTACCAGCGAGATCAACTCGTCATAACGTGGCTCAACCACTTCCGCCAATGCTTGGCGTGATAGGTCACGAGGAGGACGATCACCGACACTCGGCACTTTAATGGTTTCATCTATGCTGGCTAATTGCGCTAAGGCACAGGCATATTTCATCTTCAGCTGCTCGGCATGCTGAGTCGGTGTGCGCAACGCCATTGCAATGTCATTGGTGACCTGATCACCCGCAATAGGGATCACACCGGTGTGGCGAATAGAGCCGCCGGTAAAAATAGCAATATCTGTGGTACCGCCACCGATATCCACCATGCAGACACCAAGGTCTTTTTCATCTTCGGTCAATACGGCATAACTAGAGGCCAATTGCTCTAGCACAACGCCGTCG
>NZ_AUGR01000031.1 GCF_000422765.1 Neptunomonas japonica DSM 18939
ATGCACGAGTGCGCTCACCTTTGCTGATGAGCATTGATGCCGATAAAGCCGACACTTACATGCAAGAGCTGTTTGGCCCGATTAGCTTTGTCGTGAAAACCGAGAACACCGCACATTCAATTGAACTGGCTACGGATGCGGTTAAACAGCACGGTGCTATTACACTGGGTTGTTATACGAGTAGCGACAGTGTGCAGGAACAGATAGAAGAAGCGGCAATTGATGGTGGTGTTGCCCTCAGCAGCAACTTAACCGGCGGTGTGTTCGTCAACCAAAGTGCGGCGTACAGTGATTTTCATGCCACGGGTTGTAACCCGGCAGCCAATGCCTGCTTATCAGATTTAGCGTATGTCGCGAATCGTTTTCGTGTAGTACAGAGCCGCCGTCACGCGTAATAGAGGCAGCAATAAATAGGTTTTAAAAATTAGATGCGGCTAATGAATACTGGTATTCATGTATTTGTTTCCGTTATAAAGGGGGATGCGCAGTAATATGAGCAGTCCCCCTTTTTTATTACCCTCTTTTATATAATCGGGGCATTATTCTTAGTTATCTGATTTGGAGAGCAGAATGAAAGTATACGAAATTGATGGTGTTACACCGGTTATTGACCCGACAGCTTATGTACATCCAACAGCAGTGCTAATTGGTGATGTTATTATTGGGCCGCGATGCTATGTGGGTCCAGCGGCATGTTTGCGTGGAGACTTTGGACGACTAGTATTGAAAGAGGGAGCTAATATACAAGATACCTGTGTTATGCATGGTTTTCCTAATAGCGATACGGTTGTTGAGGAAGATGGGCATATAGGACACGGCGCTGTATTGCATGGTTGTGTCATTAAGAAAAATGCATTGGTTGGTATGAATGCCGTAGTGATGGATGGTGCGATTGTTGGTGAATCAGCCATTGTTGCGGCAATGGGTTTTGTAAAAGCTAAGTTTGAAGTGCCTGATCGTACATTGGTTGCAGGATCGCCAGTCAGGATAATTCGTGAGTTGTCTGATAAAGAGATTCAGTGGAAATCACAAGGGACAGCGCAATATCAAGATCTGGCAGTGCGCAGCTTAAGTACTATGCGTGAGGTTGAAGCGCTCACCTCCGTTGAACCAGACCGCAAGCGTCTAGAGATAGATGTTAATGTGAAGCCTTTATATCAGGTAAAAGCAGAGGGCTAGTCTCTCAATAATTACGAGTTATTCATTTGTTTTAAAACGATAAGCCATTGATTTAACGGTCAATGGCTTTCTTGTGTCTGAGCTACTCTGTATGCGGTTCTATGAACAGATATCTAAGAAGACTTGTATGAATGATGTATGTATAATTTGTCTCCGAAAAGAGACTCTCTTGATTTCTATTGTACATTAAGAGTCTGTTGCTAGTATTGGTGGTGATATTAACTCCTTGTTTTAGATTAGATTTTAATCCAGTAAAACCGCTAAATAGATGCAGGTATAAAATAATTATGCTTCAAACACAAAGTTATCACCGCTGGGGCGTTAGTTTTATCATTGGCCTGCTTACTTTGGTAAAGGTGGTTGAAGCAAATGATGTTGATCTTGAGCTTGAGTCTTTGATGAACGCAGATGTACAGGTGACATCTGCCATGAAGCGCTCTCAGCCGATCAGCAATACGGCATCTTCCATATACGTGCTATCCAATAAAGACTTACTAAATGCTGGAGTGCAATCGATTCCCCAAGCGTTGAGTTTAGTACCCGGTATGCAAGTTCGACAGATAGATAATAATCAATGGGCTATTACGACACGCTTTGCAGGCGGACGCTATTCAAGCAGCTTATTAGTGCTGATTGATGGGCAAAGTGTATACAACCCAAGTTTTGCAGGTGTCTATTGGGAAAATATCGATGTACCAATACAAGATGTTGAGCGTATAGAAGTTATACGAGGTCAAACCGGGACGCTGTGGGGCGTTAATGCATCCAATGGTGTCGTAAACGTCATAACTAAAAATTCAATAGATACTCGTACGGGCTACGCCAATATAGCGGCTGGCTCAGAGCAAGAATATAATATGAATTTTAGGTATGGCGACAGCATAGGTAATCAAGGTAGTTATAGAGTGTATTCCCATCACTTGGAAGGAGAAAAAGCATCACAAGGCTTTTTCCCAACGAATGATACTGTCCAGCTTAATAGCATTGGTATGCGTGCTGATTACGCTTTTGATGATGATATAACGCTCTTTGCTAAGTGGAATGTCCTGAATTCACGAATGGGTCAAACAACACGTCGTGTTAACACGGCTACTCGTATAAATAATTCATATAATGAAAGTGTTGAGCGAAATAAAATAGACTTTCTTGTTCGTTTTGAGGAGCGTCTCTCAAAAAATTCTAATCACATGGTCCAGCTATCTGCAAATAAAGAAACGGGTGATCAGGAGTTCTTAGGTGAAGAATTTAATGCCGTTGATTTTGAATACCAAATTAACACATTAGTAGGTGAGCACCAGATAGATATGGGGGCTTATTATCGTTATAACGATATTAAGCTTGATAGTGTTGACTATATAATGGATTTTGGAGAAAGCAATAAACTAGAACACTACGGTGGGTTTTTTCAAGCGCAGTTAAATATAGTGCCTGACACTTTTCATATTGTTTTAGGTAATATGTCAGCTCATAACGATTTTACCGGTTGGGAAAACCAACCAAGCTTTAGAGCGATATATAAATTCTCACCAAAGCAAACGCTATGGTTTAATGCTTCAAAAGCGGCAAGGGTCCCTTCCTATCTAGAGCATAATATTAAATTACAAGTCAGTGGGAGCAAGGTTAAGGACTTTGTTAATACTGGAAATCCATTAATAGACAATTATGTATTAGCAACTTATTTAAGGGGGAATCCTAATATAGAAGCAGAGAAAACTGTTTCATATGAAGTGGGCTATCGTTTAGCTCAGGAAGATTATTCTTTTGATCTTTCAATTTATAATACATCTTCAGATAACACACTAACTTACAGTCCAGCAGTGGATCCGAATGCTTTAAATTCTGTCATGGCTGCCTTACTTGCAGGCAATGCTCCTTTAGCTTTATCTGTATTACAAAGCACTCCTGTTAATTTTGATTTGGCTTCTTTGGCTACTTTGAATGTTACGGGTGTTGATGCGGTGCTAAGTTGGGATATATCTCCTAAGCTAAACACTGAGCTGTCATATACTATTACAAAACTAGACTATGACCTTCCTTCAGGTCATATCGTTGCTATCAGCCGTAACTCAACCCTGATTCAAGCGATGGCAAAGTTCAATATTATGTTGCCTCATAATCAGTCACTAAACATTAATGTAAAGTCAGAATCAGGGGATACGTATAAAACAGGAGATATTTTTACTACAGACATTGGTTGGCGTTGGAAAATTAAGCCTAATGTAATGTTGTCAGTGAATGCATGGAACCTGTTGAGTAGTGATAGCTATGAATACTTGAACTCGAATGAGCTGCACACATCACCCACTAAGGTTGAAAAATCGGTGACAGCTAGCCTGTATGTCGAATTTTAATAATCAAGTGCTAGCTTCAATGCTATATAAATATTTTAGCTCTACACCTAAAATATTTAATATCAAAGCTCTTATTTTAGTGCTGATAATTTCTTCTGCGCCCGTATTTGGTGCTGAGCTTGATCGAGAACTGATTCTTAAATCTGGTTTTATTTATAATTTTTCTAGGTTTGGGAAGTGGGAGTCTGGTTTGATCAATCAAGATGGCTTTACCATTTGTAGCCCAGATAAGGCATTCACTGAAGTAGCGAAAATTACATTTTATGAAAAGCAAGTCAAACGGTTACCTGTTGTTATAGAAAAAATAGATGTTAATAACGATTTGAATAAATGTAATGTGGTTTTTGTTACTAAAAAATATTATTTGGATTGGAAGAATAGGGTAAATCAATTAGGACGCCGGCAAGTAATGCTTATTGGCGAAAATAAAGGCTTCATTCTATTAGGCGGGCATATAAATTTTTTTATTTTGTCAGGAAAGATAAGATTTGAGGTTAGCGTTAGTAATTTAAAAAAATCTGGATTGAAACTTAGTTCTAAGGTTTTAAGGTTAGGTAAAATTCATGGAGAAAACTCACATGAATAAAATAAAAAAAACTGGCTCTATTGCAAATAAGCTTTTACTGATGCTAGTAGGTATATCAACCTTATCAGCGATGATTACTGCAAGTGTTTTGTTTGTTAATGAGTGGTTCTCAGCAACTAATGAACAGCGAAAGAATTTGACTTCTATTGCCGAAATATTAGAGCCTAATTTGATTACTGCTGTAATGTTCGATGATAACCAAACAGTTAATGAGCTTATTAATCCGTTAAATAAAAGACAAGAAATCATCTACTCAAGCGTTAGCCGCCCTGATGGTTCTATCATTACGAGTATAGGTGATAGAAAAGCTTATCTTACATTGGGCGAGAATTTGAACGAATATATTATTATAAAGAACAGGCTCGTTTTTGATAACCAAGATTTTGGTAAACTTCTTATTATGGCAGACAAATCTTATGTCGAGAACAGAAGCCAGTTCTACTTATACTTCCTTATTGTTTTGATTTTGGCTAACTTTGTCATTTGTTTTATTATCTCGTTGAGTCTAAGAAAAAGGTTTGTTGCTCCTATTATCCAACTAGCGTCACTTGCTAAAAAAGTATCGTCTAATCGTGATTACTCTTTACGTGCTAAAAAAATAACAGATGATGAGATTGCCGATCTTACGGGTTATTTTAATCAGATGTTGAACACGATTGAAGAGCGTGATCAATACTTAGAGACCCAAGTGTTTGATCGGACTAAAGAAATTGAATTGGCAAACAAGAACCTTAGACTTCAAGCATATAACGATAGTTTGACTGGACTACCCAATCGACACTTTTTTTATGAAAAGTTGCAAAGAACAATCGACTATTCAAGTCGATACAATTTGAAGTTCTCACTCATTTTTATAGACCTTGATAATTTTAAAGAGATTAACGACACGCTAGGTCATGACTATGGTGACTTGCTACTAATAAAGGCTTCTAGGCGGTTAGTGGAGTGTGTGCGTGAAACAGACACAGTGGCGCGTCTTGGTGGTGATGAGTTTACTCTTATTATTCAGGACCTTAGTTCTAAGGAAAGAATTAACGCCGTTGCTGAGAATATTTTAAAGTGCTTAGCGCAGTCTTTTCAATTAAAGGATGAGCGAGTATTCGTCTCAGGGAGTATTGGTGTAACGGTTTATCCTGATGACGGTGATAATGTTGAATCACTCGTTAAGCATGCAGACCAAGCTATGTATGAGTCAAAGCATGCGGGGCGCAATTGCTATCGTTTCTTTACAAGTGAGCTGCAAGTAAACGCACAGAACAAAAAGATGTTATCTGATGATTTAAGACGTGCTACTTATGAAAACGAGTTTATTTTATGTTATCAGCCTATTATTGAGTTAAAGACGAATGAGGTTACTAAAGCAGAAGCACTGGTGCGCTGGAACCATCCGTCTAAAGGCATTATCCGTCCCAGTCAGTTTATTCCTTTAGCTGAGGAGATGGGGTTAATCAGCGAGGTGAGTAGCTGGGTAGCAGAACATGCGCTTAAGCAATCTATTTTATGGCGCTCAATGACAAGAAAAGAAATTCCGATCTCTATTAATACGTCAGCTTTATTGTATAAGGGTGACCCGACGTGGATAGAAAATTGGTTGCAGCAGCTCAAGGCTAATCACATTCCTGGGAATATGATTACAATTGAGATTACTGAAAGCCTGTTGATGGAGAGTAATGATTCAATCAAGAGCCAATTGATTACATTGAGAGATCATGGAGTCGAAGTGTCGATTGATGATTTTGGCGTAGGGTATTCATCACTATCTTATCTTCAAGAACTTGATATCGATGTATTGAAAATAGATCAGTCTTTTGTGAAAGGTATTGAGAGAGGTAATGATAGCCTAGCTCTGTGTGAAGCCGTTATCGTAATGGCTCATCGTATAGGACTTAAAGTTATCGCTGAAGGTATTGAAACAGCTAAGCAGCATGAGCTCTTATTAGAAGCGGGTTGTGATTATGGCCAAGGCTATTATTACTCAAAGCCCATACTGGCTATGGAGTTTACAAAGCGCTTTATTGCAGTACCAGCAGAGATGCTTGGTTAGTCAATCTTCTTTTTGAAGAAAGGCTAAGTTAGTTTTCTTCTACCCATCATAATAACGATAAAGCTGATTACTTCATTGCGGTGTTGATTGTAGCCTCTGCATTTGATTCTTAAAATACCTCTATCGGGTTTGGATTTTGAAGGGTTCATATCAATAATTTCTATTTCAGGCCGAATGGTGTCTCCTGGTCTAACCGGAGCAAGGAAGCGTAGTTCATCAATACCAGGACCTCCTATGCTGACGGTTTCAAAAATTCGTGTTTGAATCACCATTCTGAAACACAGTGATGTAGTCTGAAAACCACTGGCAATTAAACCACCATAAACGCTTTCTGATGCTGCTTGGGCATCTATATGAAAAGGCTGGGGGTCATAAGTAAGTGCGTAATCTAATATCTGGCCTTCACTCAATGTGAACCCTTGAGCAGTGAAGGTATCTCCTACAGAGAAATCATCAAAATACCGATCCATAGCCGTCTCCTCGTTGATTGGACTGATTACTCATTAAAAGTAGCGAAATGGGGCCAGTGCTTTTGAACTACTGGGCTTTGCTGACTCCAGCTATGGCAAGTGTTCATTACATCAGGAAGTGCGTTTCCTGCTGTCCAGTTATCTTCTTTTTCACGATCTTGGTAAGTTGACTGATAGGCAGATGTAGCGATAGGGCCAAGTAGCTCTAATAAGTGTGTGCAGCCATTATCTCCACTAAAGAGAGTTTTGGTTATTTTTGTGAAGCCGGGCTTTATCTGTAAGCCAATCAGTTTTTTATACGCTTCACTAATCCCTTTGCAGTATTCAAAAGGGGTAAAGTCCATACTGGCTTCTGCATCGACAATATTAAGATCAAGATCAATGGTGATACGCAATGCCATATCGTGGATGGCTTCACCTGCCGGTATCTTTCCGTCATTTCGCTCTTTAGACATGATGTCATGATCTTTAATATCTACAAGATGCCCTTCGATGTCCCATAAGCCGTCTTCACGACGAAAACCTTTGCAGATAACGGTACGCGTATGTTGCGGTATTCGGTTAGCAGGAGGAGATAAAGGCATGACATTGATCTTCTATATTAGGGTTGTCGAAAAGTTGAACGTGCTGATAACTAAGTTAATTGAGCAGGTTCAGCATTTTAGAAACTGTAGTGATCTTCTCACGGGGTTTACCCGTTGTTGCTCTATCAATTTCGGCTTTATTAATTACTTGCCAGTCATTATAACTAACAGGTTTAATATTACGTTCATTAAAGAGTGTAGATATACAGGAAAACCCTTCTTTATGTGGAAGCGGAACAGTATTTTCCAAGTCTGCAATAATGTCTTTGCTTAAGGTTGTTGCATCAACTCGGTTCGATGGAATAACGCCGTTCGCACCTCTTTTACACCATCCTACCGCGTAAACACCGGGCTCTATAAGGCTATTGTGATGCTCAAAAATACCGCTGTTATTATTAAATGGAACATTGGGTACCGGTGCGGATACGTATCCTATAGCAGATATGACAGTACCAACATTGAGGGGTAACAGGTTTTTTGAACTTGTCGCCAGGCTGCTAGTCGCATTATTCACCGTAAGCTCAATATTTGAAACGCGAGATGTATCGCTTGTAATGGTGCTAATGGGGCGATTAAACAAAAAATGTATATGGATAATACCTCCATTTGGAGCGGAGGCTTGGGTCTTGGTATTGTGAAGTATCTCCAGGTTCTTAGCGGTGTTTCTCAATCGCTCTTCTGGAATATGCTCTGGTGGGGATTCAGGGATATCAGAAGTATCAATATGAAATGTCAGATTGGGTTGTGACATAACCTCTTGAAGTTCCATCGGCGTAAAATTGGCGTCTGCAGCCCCGCGACGACCAATAATATAGATATTTTTAATGTTAGCGTTGCTGATCTTATCTAGAGCAGTTTGACTAATATCACTCTTAAGAAGTAGTTCTTTCTCCTTAGAGAGAACGCGAAGAATATCTAGAGCGACATTACCGTTACCGATAACTGCAATATTTTCAGAGATCAGTGGGTTTAAGTCGGCATTGTCAGGGTGCCCGTTGTACCAGCGGCTAAATTCGCCAGAACCATAAACGCCATCAAGAGACTCTCCTGGGATGCCTAGTTTACGGTCAATGGGGGCTCCGCTGGCAAAGACGATAATATGGTAATGTTCTTTTAGCTCTGCATAGGAAAGGTCTGTACCTATATGGACATTACCAACAAAGCGAACGTTCTCACGGGAAAGAGTACGTTCAAATTGTCGAGTAATGTTTTTCGTATGTTGGTGATCTGGTGCAACACCTGCTCTGACTAAACCAAAAGGTGTGGGCAGTCTTTCAAATAGATCAACATGAGAGTCTGGTAATTTCTTTGCAAGCATGTCAGCGATATAGCAACCAGATGGGCCGCTACCAATAATGGCGATGTGTATCATAAATTACTCAGGTCCTTTGAATTAAAGACCACCGAAGCGTTTGAAAAAATGGGGTGCTGGTTCTGGTAATGGGCCATCAGCTGTTTCTTGTGTGGCAGATAAAAACTCTTCAGCGGGTATGAAAATCTTTCTATAAATGTTTCTGCACAATATACGTGCAGATGTACCAACCCAATCTGCCGGCAATAGCTTTTCAGGCAAGCGAGGATCTCTTAGTAATAATCGACGATAATGCTGAATGAGTAATGTCCTTAATAAGAAGCATTGCTCTGGGTCTAAACCGGTTTGGTTATCTAAAGCACGCAGGATAGGGCGGAACCGATCAAGAAAAGCTTGGTAGTCTTTTGAAAGTTGGTCTAAATTCCAGCATTCATGGACTAGCTGCTTGAGAGAAGCTGATGTATGGCTACCAAACAGCTCTGATTTCATATGGATGATTTCGTTAGTAACACATAGCTCTTGTAAGGTGTTATTGATTTCGACTAAATCAGCCATTGGGTGTGCCATTACCCCTGGAGCAATGTTGCCAAAGCCTTGCCACTCAAACTCTTTCTTTAATACTTTTCTTAACTCATTATCGAGCTGAGTGGTAATGAGCATATCCCACTTACCCTCCCATTCAGGGTAGAGCTCAGCATATATTCTCTTAAAAGCGCTTTCAAAGCGACGGCGTCCTGTATCAGTAAGGCTGTAATAGCTACGTCTACCAACTTGATTAGAGGTTAACCATCCTTCTTTAGTTAAGCGGAAGATAGAAGTACGAACAAGACGCTGATTGAGACCTAAAGGCTCAAGTAAACGAATCAGGCTGCCTAGCCATACAGATCCACCACGAGGAGCTATCGCATCACCATAAATAGTGATGATCAGAGAGCCTCCGCGAATAGGGCGTTGGTCTTTAAACTCTTCAACGAGTTCATCTATGCATTTGAGTTTGTTCATAAAAATATTATATCACGTAAGCTTTAGAAATTTGAGAGCATCTATTTTGCTGAAAGGTAGCAGCCTTCAGCGTTGTTAGGCGAGGAGGCATGTGCTTTAACGAGGCGCGCTATAAATGGTCTGTATAAAAAATAGACGTTGAAATGACACAATATTTTACTTAATATATTAAGTAAATTTAAACCAATCTTTGCTGATCTAAGCAAATAAGGGAATTGACATTGATTATGTGATACACTATTTTCTATCAATAGATCATTTCTTGTGTCATTTTGTTTGAGTGGCTCAGCACTTTTATGGGATAGGCCATTAAGCGTACAAAAGGGAGCAACTCATCCCTAAATGAGGCAAGGATTGAAATAACAATTTCCAAATAGGAAATAATCTTCTGCAAATGCACTAGGTTATTCGCTAGATGAAATCAGGTATCTTTTGATAGATGTCAATTTTATGGTGTTGTAACTGTGAATATATGATACAAAAAATTACCTGATGTTGGCGTATTTGTAGTAGTAAAAAAGTTGCAACGATACGTTAACAGCCTAAGGTTTTTAAAAAAGATACTAATAATAATAGATTTTTCGCTGACTCAAAAATGAGCGATTACTTAAGCCAGGAGAGCAAATCAATGATAAGAAGAAACTTCCTAAAAGTTGCAGGTGCCTTAACACTCGGTATGTCACTTTCTACAACAGCAATGTCGGATACTGTATTGCGTGTAGGAAGCTGGTTACCACCCACTCATGCGCAGAATGCCGTTGTATGGCCTACATGGTCTAAATGGGTAGAAGAAGCGACTGAAGGGCGTGTAAAAGTGCAAATGGAATATGGCTTGGGTCACCCTAAGACAATGTTTGATTTGGTTGAAGATGGCGCTGTTGACGCTAGCTTTAGTTATCACGGTTATGTTCCTGGTCGTTTTAAATTGACTCAGGGTATTGAGCAACCATTATTGGGTGTAAGCGCTGAAGCGGCTTCTGTTGCTCATTGGCGTGTACATAATAAATATTTCGCTAAAGCCCAAGAGCATGATGGCCTTGAAGTACTAACATTATTTACCCATGGACCTGGCCAAATTCATATGGCTGATCCAGTCACTAGCTTGGCAGACTTAAAGTCTAAAAAAGTTCGTTTAGGTGGTGGTGTACAGGGTGAACTAGGTAAGCGCTTAGGCGTAACTGCTGTAGGTGCTCCAGCGCCTAAAGTGTATGAAATGATGCAGCAGGGCGTAATTGATGGTGTATTTATCCCAATGGGTGAACAGAAGTCTTTACGTTTGAAAGAAGTAGCTAAAAATGTAGTTGCTCTGCCAGGTGGTATGTATCTGGGTAGTTTTGCTATGTTCATCAACCCTGACTTCATGGCAGGGTTGAGTGAAAAAGACCGTGTAGCGATTCGTGCTGTTTCTGGCGAAAAACTAGCGGCAATGGCGGGTGCTGCATGGGATGCAGCTGATGCTGAAGGTTTGATCGCTGCACGTGCTGAAGGTGTGAATGTTACTGAAGTCGCAACAGATGGTCCAATGGCTAAGGAATTCCAAGGTATCGTAGAAGGTATGGATGAAGAGTGGATCGAAAGTGTTGCTTCTCGCAAAGTAGATGCAAAAGCAGCGCTTGAAGAGATGCGCTCTATCGCCAGAAACTACGGTAAATAAGGAGTAGGCTATGGGATTTAGTGCCTGGTTAACAGCGCACTATGAAGAGAGAGGGCCAGTCCAATGGCTGGCCTTTGCTCTTGAATTGGTGGCTGCCATTACGCTGTTCTTACTGATGATATTAACCTGTGCCGATGTTTTTGGTCGTTACTTTTTCGGTAATTCGGTCGATGGCACAACAGAGTTAACAGAGATAGGGATTGCTATCCTTGTATTTGCTGAAATGCCGATTGTTACATGGCGTGGTGGGCATATCGTCGTAGATATTCTTGACAAAATATGGAGCAATACTGTGCTTAAAGCATTGGGGCTACTCTCTGCTTTGTTAATGTCGGGCTCACTGTACTATTTAGGCGTCAGAATCTTTCAATTTGCAGATCGCTCTTTCAGAAGAGAAGAGATCACTGAGTTGCTAGAGATTCCCGTTGGCATAATTGTGCAATATATCGCCTTTATGAGTTGGGCAACGGCGGCGTTGATGATGACTTATGGTGTTTACCATATGCTCACACAGGATCGTGACTAAATAACCTTTTCATTTCACCTTTAACGTTATAGGTATCTCCTTATGGAAACTGCGTTAATCGGTTTCGCGATTTTACTGCTGCTGATTGTTGTCGTACGTATCCCCATTGCATTTTCTATGGGTATTGTAGGGTTCTTCGGCTTTGCAGCTGTGCAAGGTTTGAATTTCGATAATTTTACAGACTTTAATTGGACGCCTTCTATTAGTATGGCGGCTAAAAGAATTGTTGATACAGCACAGGAATACAGCCTTTCTGTTATTCCTTTATTTATTTTAATGGGTAACTTTGTTACTAAATCTGGATTATCCCAAGAGCTATACCGCGCATCTTATGCTTTCTTAGGTCACCGTAAAGGTGGTCTATCGATGGCGACCGTGGTGGCATGTGGTGGGTTCTCTGCTATTTGCGGCTCTAGTTTGGCAACATCTGCAACAATGGCTAAGGTGGCAATGCCTCCTATGCGTAAGTATGGCTATGCTGACTCCTTGGCTACGGCTTCTATAGCAGCGGGCGGTACGCTGGGTATTCTTATTCCACCAAGCGTTATTCTTGTTATTTATGGCCTCCTAACCGAGACCAGTATTCGTGAGTTATTTGCTGCAGGCTTTATACCGGGCATGCTGGGAATCATCTTGTATTTGGTTGCTGTACGTTACGTGGTTTGGCGTAACCCTGAAGATGGTCCTTGTGGTGAAAAATTCACATGGCCAGAGCGTCTAGAAGCACTTAACGGTGTGTGGGGAGTTTTAATACTCTTTAGTATCGTTATGGGTGGTATTTATCTGGGTGTATTTACGCCTACTGAAGCGGCTGGGATTGGCGCAGGTGGTGCATTTGCTATTGCACTTTTCAGAAAATCACTCAATTTTGGTAGTCTGTTCGATATTTTGACAGATACAGCTCGCACATCAGCAATGCTGTTTACAGTACTTATTGGTGCACTGATATTTTCAAACTTTATCAACCGTGCGGGTTTACCTGCTGACTTGCTAACGCTTGTTTCTGGGCTAGACGTTCCTCCGATGATGATCATCTTTGCCATTCTGCTGATTTATGTTGTGCTGGGAATGGTCTTTGAAAGTCTATCAATGTTGCTGCTGACTATTCCGATCTTTTTCCCTCTTGTTCAAGAGCTAGGTTTTGATCTTGTATGGTTTGGTATTGTTGTGGTGGTAGTAACTGAGATCAGTTTGATTACACCGCCTGTAGGTATGAATGTTTTCGTGTTGAGTGCGGTACTGCGTGATGTTAAAGCCAGTACTATCTTTAAAGGTGTTACACCATTTTGGTGTGTTGATATCATTCGTTTGATCTTGATAACACTGATTGCACCCATATCGCTCTTCTTGCCCGAAATGCTCTATAGATAAAATCGAAGAAAAATATAAGGGTGCTTTTTGCACCCTTTTTACTCTGTGCAAGATACCTGTGGATCTATTAAATGGTATCTATAAAACGAGGTGTCACAATGTTACCTGATGTTAAAACTATTCTTTATGCATCCGATATCGAAGAAGGTTCTCGTCCTGCTTTCAGAGCGGCCGTCAGCATGGCGGGGCATTATAATGCCAAGATCACCTTTCTACATGTGATTGAGCCATTAAGTGCATCAGCACGAAATATCATGAAAACAATGATGAACGATGCATCGTTAAACGAGATGCATGATTCAAGCATCGTTAATCTGAAAAATAAGCTGGTTTCACGTATTGAACGCTTTTGTGAAACAGAGCTTGATGCGAGTGAAATAATGCAAGAAGGACAGGTCATCCCGCGAGTAGAAGAGGGGGTTTCTGACCGAGTGATTCTCAAAGTGGCAAAAGAGATAGGTGCGGACCTAATTGTTATGGGAACTCGTACGCACTCTTCAGTAGGGCAGTTTTTGTTGGGCTCAACAGCAAACCGCATTATGCACCATACCGAAATACCCGTGCTGATAATTCCGCTTAAATAGTCTATTTGTTTCTAGTAAGGAAATAATATTGTTCTGTTTAGCTACTTATTTAGAAAGAATGAATTCGGTATCGTATGACTCATCGAAATAATCAGAATTTACTGTAGTACAAAAACTGTAGTACAAATATAGGTAAAAAATATGACGAAGAAGTCTTTTGCGTCCTCTGCGGACCTCGGCGTAAAAACCGAAACATTGGAAATCCTAGGTGATGGTATTTATGCGCTAACAGCTGAAGGCGATCCAAATATTTGTGCTGTTGAAGGTGAAGACTTCATTGTTGCTTTTGAAGCACGCGCAACACCAAAAGCTGCCAATGACTGGTTAGAAAAACTACGTGAGCACACAGATAAGCCTGTTAAATATCTTGTATTGTCTCATTACCATGCTGTTCGTGTATTGGGTGCTTCTGCCTACAATGCAGAATCTATCATTGCTCACGAAAATACTAAGTTCTTAATTGAAGAGCGTGGTATGCAGGATTGGGCAAGTGAATTTGGCCGTATGCCTCGTCTGTTCCGTGAGCCAGAAGGTATTCCTGGTTTGACGCACCCTGATATCGTTTTTAATGATCGTATGGAAATTCCACTAGGTGGAGATCGTGGCAATCTAGTACTTGAGTACTGTGGCCGTGGTCATACGGCAGGTGACATTGTTGCTTGGATTCCAAAGCAAAAAGTTTTATTTGCTGGTGACTTAGTAGAAGCTGCTGCAGCGCTTTATACCGGTGATGCTTTCCACTTTGACTGGTCTACAGAGACACTAGACAAAGTTAAAAAATATGAAGCTGAAGTACTTGTTGGTGGCCGTGGCGCTGTTGTTCGTGGCCGTGCTGATGTTGATGCTGCAATCGAGCAAACGCGTGGTTTCTTAACGGGCATGATCGAGAAAGTAGGTGAAGTTCATAAACGTGGCGGCAGTGTCAAAGAAGCGTTTGAATCTACACGTGACCATTTAGGTCCTAAGTTTGGTATGTGGCCAATCTTTGAGCATTGCCTACCATTTGACGTTCAGCGTCTGTGGGATGAGTTTGACGGTATTGACTGGCCGCGCATCTGGACTGATGAGCGTGACCAAGAAGTATGGGATAAACTTCAAGACTAATTACTCGCTTTTCAAAGGCACCCTCTTATAGGGTGCCTTTTTCGTTTCCTATCTATTAAATCAAAGACTTGTAACTTCTCCAGACAGTTGTTAGCTTCATTCTAAGCAGACTAATAATATTTGAGGTGTTTGGATGGATGTTCTTTCTGCAATGGGTGTTTTTGTTCGCGTCGTTGATCTTAAAAGCTTCTCGTTAGCGGCTGCAGAAATGGGTATTTCCAGCTCTTCGGTGAGCAAGCAGGTTTCACAGCTTGAGCAACATATCGGCGCTAAGCTATTGCAAAGAACAACGCGTCGTTTATTTGTTACCGACGTTGGCGCTGCATATTATGAAAAGTGCCAAACAATTCTTGAAGAAGTAGAAGACGCAGAAAATCTAGTCTCTCAATTGCAAGGAAAGCCACGCGGTATACTGCGCATTACTTGTAATATGACCTTTGGCCAGATGCAGCTATCAAAAGCAATTCCTGAGTTTATGGATAAGCACCCTGATGTGCAGGTCGATATAACCCTAGATGACAGGGCGCCTGATCTTATACGTGATGGTTTTGATATGGCTATTCGTATTGCCGACCCGCAATTGCCGGATTCAAGTATGATAGCGCGTGAGATCTCTAAAATTCCTATGTATATCTGCGCAACTCCAACCTACCTTGATACCCACGGCTACCCTGAATGTGCAGAACAACTCAAAGAGCATAATTGCTTGGTGTTTGTGTATGCCGCTAATGCTAATCAATGGACCTTAGAGAGAAATGGCAAGCGTTGTACTGTTCCCGTTAGTGGCGATTTAAAAGCCAATAACAGTTTGGTGGTGAGAGAGTCTGTTTTACAACACCGAGGTATCGCTAATTTAGCGGATTTTGTTATCTCTCGCTTTGTTAAATCAGGCGACCTTGTGCAGGTTTTTCCTGATCATCAGCCGGAGTTATTATCAATTTTTGCTGTATATCCTGACCGGAAATACACCTCGCCAAAAGTCAGTGCTTTTATAGATTTTTTTCGTGAATGGTTGGAAACCAATCATAAAGAAGATCTTTGGGCTGAAGTGGTTCATTAATGTGGATTAATGAATAATGGGTACGTCTTTAGTGTAATTAATGCTCATTTATTCTGCTTATTCGCTCTTTTGTTTCTTTTTTAGAAAGAATCTTATTCGCTTAAGCCTGATTATCAATGCACGGGTTTCCGGTATCTTTAGTACATGAAAGCGCTGTTCGCTATGTAACCTGAGAACATAAAACGAGAGCCCCTGTAATGTTAAATACCTATACTTTTCCCGAGTTTCATTATGCTCGGTCAGCAGATCAAGATTCCCAGAAAACAGTTAAGCACCCAGTCGTTGTTGTTGGCGCTGGCCCAATGGGGCTAGCCGCAGCTGTCGATTTAGCGCTTAATGATGTGCCCGTTGTTATTCTTGATGATAACAACACGGTGAGCGTTGGTTCACGTGCTGTTTGCTATGCCAAACGCTTTCTGGATATTTCTGACAGGCTGGGTGTAGGTCAGCGATTAGTTGATAAAGGTGTGACGTGGAATATCGGAAGAGTGTTTCTGGATGAAGAGCAAGTCTATAGCTTTAACATGCTTCCAGAAGAGCACCACCGCCGTCCAGGCTTTATCAACCTTCAACAATATTACATGGAAGAGTATTACGTTGATCGTATTAGCCAGCTAGATAATGCGGACTTGCGTTGGAAAAACAAAGTCATCAATGTGGTTGAAGAAAATGACCATGTGACGTTAACAGTGGGCACGCCAGAAGGTGAGTACCAGATTCAAGCGCAATACGTGATCGCCTGTGACGGAGCTAACTCTAAAGTACGTGCTATGTGTGGGTTAGAGTCTAAAGGGCAAGTTTTCCAGGATCGTTTCTTGATTGCTGATGTCGTCATGGATCCTAAGAATTTCCCACCTGAGCGTTGGTTCTGGTTTAACCCTCCATTCCATGAAGGCCAATCAACCTTATTGCATCGTCAGGCTGATAATGTATGGCGTATCGATTTTGACTTAGGTTGGGATGCTGACCCTGAAGAAGAGAAGAAACCTGAAAATATTATTCCACGTGTGCGAGCTTTCTTAGGTGAAGATGTGGAGTTTGAACTAGAGTGGGCATCGGTTTATACCTTCACTTGCCGTCGCATGGAAGAGTTCCGCAAGGGGCGTATCTTCTTTGCAGGCGATGCTGCACATCAGGTTTCTCCGTTTGGAGCACGCGGTGCTAACTCAGGTATTGAAGACATAGATAATCTAGTGTGGAAACTAAAACTGGTTATGGAGCATCGTGCACCAGAGTCTTTGCTAGATAGCTACTCGCCGGAGCGTGTTTTTGCTGCAGATGAAAACATCCTTAACTCTACACGCAGTACTGACTTTATATCGCCAAAGAATGCTGTTAGCCGTGTCTTTCGTGATGCTGTTTTAAAACTGGCTAAAAACTACAACTTTGCCCGCCCGTTGGTAAACAGTGGCCGTTTATCGGTTCCACCTATTTTGACTGAATCACCATTGAACACAGCTGATAGTAGCAAGTTTGCTTGTAAGGTAGTCCCTGGTGCTCCTTGTACCGACGGGCCGGTAATGCGCAATGGCCAAGAAGATTACCTGCTCACATGTTTAGGCAATACATTTAATGGATTGCTATTTATTGAACAGCAAAAAGACCTGAGCCAAGATGTTTTGGAGCAGTTGGCCGTGTTAGCTACTCAAGAAGTCCCTGTTAAAACCTTTATCGTGGCGCGCCATGAGATGGATATCGAACTTCCAAAAGGGGTTGAGCTATTAGTTGATAAAGTAGGCGCAGTCAATGAGCGTTTGGATGCTAAATCAGGAACATTCTATTTAATGCGTCCCGATCAGTTAGTAACAGCACGTATGCGCCAATTTGATCAGCAAGTCGTTGGCGCGGCATTGAATAAAGCACTGGGCAAGTAATCAGGAGATAATGAATAATGACCACGTTAATTACCGAAGCAAATCTGCCACGTCCAGATGATTTTTATCAGGTACTCACGGATATGCATAGAGACCTAACCGATGAGCAAAGTGCAGATGTGAATGCTCGCCTAATACTATTATTGAGCAACCACATTGGTGATCAATACGTATTAGAAGAAGCCATGACGATTGCTCGTGAACATATCAGCTGATATTTAAAATCAGTATTTGAAGTAGTTTAGATAGCCCGGCCTAGTGCCGGGCTTTGATGTTTATCGTAGAATGAAATTGACAGATTTCACGTAGGGATAGAAACATGATTTTATATGATTACTGCAGGTCATCAGCCGCATACCGCGTTCGTATTGCCTTGAACCTAAAGGGCCTCGCTTACGAGCAAGTGGCCGTTAACTTGGTAACGGGTGAGCATCGTGAAGAGTCGCATATAGAGCGCAACGAACAAGCATTAGTACCTGTACTTGAAGATAACGGTGTGCAACTAACGCAATCAATGGCGATTAGTGAATATCTAGATGAGGCGTATCCACGAACCTCACAGCTACTCACGGGCTCTGCTATTGAAAGGGCTCAGCAAAGAGCGTTTGCGTTGGCTGTTGCGTGTGATATCCATCCCGTTAATAACTTACGTGTGCTTCAGTATTTAGTGGGCGAGATGGGCGTTGATGCAGAAAAGAAAATGCAGTGGTATCACCACTGGATTCACACAACGTTTAAAGCGCTTGAGATGAAGTTAGAAAATAGGGCAGCACAAACTGGCTTTTGCTGTGGCGATCAACCATCCATTGCAGATATCTGCCTTGTTCCTCAGGTGTTTAATGCAAACCGATTTGAAGTAGATATGTCATCTTATCCGCTTATTGCGGCTATTAATGAGCGCTGCTTGAAGATAGATGCCTTTAGAAAAGCGCACCCAGATTTACAACCAGGTGCGTAGCTCTAAGTAATAGGTGCGTTAGGTGGACTCGGACATAGCTTGCATGGCTTCCCGAGTCCACTCCATTGCTTCACGGTAGCCTTTTTCATAAATTACATCGTCAAAGTCTGCTGGCAATAATTCCCAGTTACCTGCTTCATAATTTATAACGTTGTTAAGTACTGCTCCAATATCGCCTGTACCATCGCAAATTGCTTCTTTGATGTCGTCACCTAATGGGACTTGCTCAAGCATTTTATCGCGCTCAATATCCAGTAGAGCATGTAGCCCAGACATCATGCCCGCCATAAAATAGCTAGGCGCATTACTCTTGTTTTGCTGCTGAGCTACTTGCTCAGACATCCGGCCTCTAATGAGAAGTGCACGAGACAGCTCTTCAGGTTTATCGGAATTTGCAGACATCGCTATGAGCGTTGTCCACTTTTTGACTTGCGGTATACCCAGTAAAACAATCGCTTCTGAGGTTGACTCAATCTTGCGGGTCAAAGAGTAGGCTGCAGAGTTGACGATGCGTAACAGTTTATATGTGAGAACAGGGTCTGTGATAATCAGTTTTTCAAGTTCTTCTGGCTTAGCATCGGGGTTTTGTAATGCTTGCATCAACTGTAGCAAGGCGATTTGCCCTGTGCTTATTTTCTTGCCCTTAATAAGCTTAGGTCTTGATAGAAAGTAGCCTTGAAACAGCTTGAAGCCAAGAGAGATACAGACATCGAGCATTTCATGCGTTTCAATTTTTTCAGCAAGTAAGGCGCATTTATACGGTTTAATGATTTTAATTAGCTGAACCATTTCATCGTGGGTATGTTCAAGCACATCAATTTTAACAATGTGCGCTAGTTCTAAGAGCGGAATGTACTCGGGACTGTAGATAAAATCATCCAGAGCAATGCGGTACCCCTGATCAGCGAGTTTACGAACACCGTTGATAAAGGCCTCATCAACATGCGCATCTTCGAGTAACTCGAGCACAATCTGTTTTTTTGGAAGGTCAGGAATATTGCCATCTACAACGATGTCATAGGTAAGGTTAATAAAAGCGGGAACAACCCTGACCTCACCCGCATCACATATAGAGGTGTATTCGTTTAAAAGCACTTCACTCGTAGCCTCAGTGCCTCGGAAAACGGCTGATTCTGAGTCGCCTTCTGTTCGGTATAGTATTTCATACGCAACGACACGTTGTTTTCGGTCAAAAATTGGCTGGCGTGCCATTAAGACCTGGCTGCCCATCTCGGCATCATTCATTTATTAGCTTTCCTGCATATGAAATATAACAACAAGTTTAGTCTGTGATTTTTAAGTTTGCCAAAATTTATTACAGTTATTACACGGTTTCATTGATCCATGACGTTATAATAGGCGCTACTGATAAGGAGAGTGTTATGACAATCAACTGGTTTCCCGGACATATGCATAAAGCCCGTAAGGAAATTGCCAAGGTCATGGATGAAATTGATGCCGTGATAGAGGTATTAGATGCGCGCTTACCGTTGTCTAGTGAGAACCCATTGGTTAATTCATTACGCAAAGGCAAACCTGTACTTAAAATCCTTAACAAGAGCGACTTGGCAGACCCTACTAAAACAGCGCAATGGTTAAATTACTTTAATGGTTTAGAAAACATTAAAGCGATTAGCTTAGACCAAGACCAGAAAAAACTGATCAATAGCATCCCTGACATGTGTAAGCAGATGGTGCCTGTGCGTGTGAATCAAGACCGTCCAGTACGTGTCATGATTATGGGTATTCCAAATGTTGGAAAATCGACATTGATTAATGCCTTACTGGGGCGGCGAATTGCTAAAGTAGGTAACGAGCCTGCTGTTACTAAAAACCAAAAACGCTACATCTTAAAAAATGGTATGGCGTTATCGGATACACCGGGTTTTCTTTGGCCTAAAATTGAAGATCAAGAGTCTGGTTATCGCTTGGCAGCAAGTGGCGCAATTCGTGATACAGCGATTGAGTATGAATTGGTCGCCTTGTTTGCCGCACAGTTCATGCTAAATGAATACCCGCAGCGACTGCTTGAGCGCTATAAGCTTAAGGAGTTACCAATAGGCAGTGATGAGCTGCTGGAAGATATTGGCCGTAAGCGTGGAGGGTTGCGCCCGGGGGGGGTAGTTGACCTTCATAAAGCGTCAGAGGTGCTATTGCATGATATGCGTGGAGGTAAGCTTGGGCCTATTACCTTTGAAACAGTAGCCGAGTGGATATTTAAACAAGAAGAAGCTATTCGTTTGCAAAAAGAAGCCGAAGAAGCACAATTGCAGCTTGAAGCCGATGCAGCAAAAAAAGCGCTGGAAAACCAAAATTATAGAAAGTCTGGAGAAAATAAGTATGACGCGTAAGAAAAAGCAGCGTAGCCATGTAGGGCAATTTATTACGGGAGAATCGGACATCCCGACTAAAGAAGAGCTGTTAGCTGATCCAAACAGTAAAGAAAGCCTTAAAAAGAAAGCCTTAGAGCAGAGCAAGAAAAGAAAATCTGTCTATCAAAAAGAGCTAGACAAGCAACAGGCAGAGAAAGACAAAGCAGATAAGCTACAACAACCACAAGGTGGCCGTTTAGCTGACAAAATCCGCGCAAATGCCAAAGCAAAAGAAAACGAACAAGCCGACTCATAATATTCTGCCGTTCTTTATAGAGACTCTGCGTTAGTGAAATACGATGTTGTAATTATTGGAGCCGGTGCTTCCGGCTTAATGTGTGCTGCTACTGCGGGCTATCGTGGTAAATCAGTACTGGTGATCGAACATACCAACAAAGTAGGCCGTAAAATTCTGATGTCCGGAGGCGGGCGCAGTAACTTTACTAATTTACATAATACGGCTGATAACTTTGTTTCAGAAAATCCGCACTTTTGTAAATCAGCATTGAGCCGTTATTCTGTTCGTGATTTCATCGAGCTAGTTGAGCGCCACGGCGTGGACTATCACGAGAAAACATTAGGGCAGTTATTTTGTGATGACAGCAGCAAAGAAATATTACGCGTACTGCTCACTGAATGTGAATGGGCTGGCGTAGAGATCCATAAAGAAGTCACCGTTAACCAAGTACAAAAACAGGCACAAGGTTACCAGCTGGATACAACAGAAGGTAAGGTGCAGGCGCAATCCGTTGTGATAGCAACAGGTGGCTTATCGATTCCTAATGGTGGCGCCACACCGTTTGCCTACGAAGTGGCAACACAGTATGGCTTAACTGTTTTGCCCACATCAGCAGGACTCGTTCCTTTTACCTTACAGCCTGACTTACTAGAGCCGCTTAAACCATTGTCTGGTGTATCGCATCGCATTACCGCCAGCGTTGGCGATGTCTCTTTTACCGAAAATATGTTGTTTACGCATAGAGGTTTAAGTGGCCCAGCGATCTTACAAATATCCTCCTATTGGAGTTCTAGTGAGGAAGTCGAGATCAACTTCTTCCCTGAATTCGAGTTGTTGGAATGGCTAAAAGAGCAACGAGAACAACGACCTAAAGCTGATATTTCAACCGTAATGTCACAAAAGATGAGTAAGCGAATGGCGCAAATACTTTGCGAGCTATTCTGCTTAAGTGGGAATATGGCCGACAAGGGTAACGCCGAGCTTGAGAAAATCTCACAAGCATTTTGCCACTGGCGAGTAAAACCTTCGGGTACAGAAGGGTACCGTACAGCCGAAGTAACCTTGGGTGGAATATCAACCACCGAAGTATCGCAAAAAACCATGGAAGCGAATAAAGCACCTGGCCTATTTTTTATTGGCGAATGCTTAGATGTAACAGGGCACTTAGGTGGTCACAACTTTCAATGGGCGTGGGCATGCGGCTTTGCTGCAGGGCAGTCGGTCTAATTTTGTTTAGAGACAATAAAGTTTGCCCGTAGTGAAGGTGTATTCAGTGAAGGTGCGAATAAGTCCAATATTTAAACTTCTACCTCCCTATCTATAGGGTCTGTGGAGTAGTGAAAATGACTTGTTCGCAGGTTCTCTAGATTCATTCTTGATTCTTATAACGAACAACGTTAGATTTTAATGGAATAAATTTACATGGAAAAACAACTGTTCACATTAATAGTTGGTGCTTTACTGGTGCTTAGTTCGGCAGGGTGCGCACAACTAGCCAACAACTCGATTTCAAGTGCTCCATCCCGCTATCTTCAAGTGACTCACCCTGTAACAGATGCCGTCGTACTTCAACTTACCTTGCCTAACGAGAGAGGCTGTGAAGGAATGTTAACGATATCCAAATATGAGAATAGGGATAAGGAGCTGATGGATCTTATGGCATGCTCAAGCGTTTCAGCATCAGGGCATCTGCCATTTCGGGCCACTGCTAGAAATACGGCCTATGACTTTCTCATCGATATCGAAACAGTGACATTGAATGAATGCTTAAGTTTTATTACAGGAGCAAAGAACAGCTCAAACGGAAAAGATTATGAGTTAGTCAGTGACTGTAAGCAGAAAGATAAAAAAGGATAGTAACCCTTACGCAGGGCAGTGTCGATAAATACCATTTTAACCATTCCAGTACTCACTTCGCTCCAAAAGCATTCATCGCTGTACCTCTTCTGGTGCTTGGATCGATGCTTTCATTGCGGGTAACGCAGGAATATTTTCTGGGTTGGAGCTCCTGTAGTGATGACGGTAATTTACATTTTCACTGGAAATGCTTAATGGCACCTGTGCCGCACTCAACTACAACGCAGTACATGAGCTGGTTGATTTATTACACCTCCATCATGACAGCAGCTTTTGGAGTGCTGTTGATCAAGTCATGCCAGATTATGCAAAGGATATGAAGTGGCTTGAACACAATGGCGCTGGAATAATTTTAGAAAGTGATCAATGAGAGAATAGCAATCTCTCAATGCCTTTTCTGTTTGAGTCTATCTATGCTCATCTGTTTTAGGCGGTACGAAAACAGCGACTGTTACCACGATAAGAACCACACCAGAGGCCATGTAGCCTAGACGTAGCAGCGTTATTCCTTCAATATCATGTGCCTGATAAAACAAGAACATTGCCAAACATACAGCAACGATAGCGCCAAGTATTTTCATGGTTTTCCCTAGGATTGATTAATCTGCTACAGGGGACATGCTACTGGATAATCTGCGCCAGATAAAATGCTAAGTAGGTTTTTATGCATTCAGTGCTTTACACATACCGGGTGTTATAGATACCAGTGTCTTACACATAACGCTTGTTGAGTTTCATATAGAGTGAAATGAACATAGTACTTGGCTAGCATTACTACACCATACCAAGATGATTATCGTGTTGTGCCGCAGTTGGGGGCTGTAGATCAGCCTCTAAGGGGCTGGTCGGCTATAGTTTTTTGTGGTTTTATCCATATTGTGAGTATTTTCCCAGCGCTTGGCGTTGCCACTTAAAGATAGTTATAGGAGCTTGTATTGAATACGGATCAGTGGCTGATTAGCGGCGTTTTAATGTTAACGCTGGTGCTCTTTGTCTGGGGGAAGTATCGCCACGACGTTGTGGCCGCTATTGCACTGGGGTTATGTGTACTTGCAGGTTTAGTGGCGGCTGAGGATGCCTTTGCAGGTTTTAGCCATCCGGCCGTTGTAACGGTGGCGGCGGTGCTGGTGATCTCCGATGCGCTGCGCCGCTCTGGCGTAGTGGATATGATTGTACAGAAAATGTTGCCCTACACCGAAAACCCACTCAGCCATATTCTGATTATGACTACCGTCGTGACGGTGGCATCTGCCTTCATGAATAACGTAGGGGCTCTGGCGCTAATGTTACCGGTTGCACTGGCGACCTGCAGCAAGCATCAGCGTTCGCCAGCGTTGATTCTTATGCCGCTGGCCTTTGGCAGTATTCTGGGAGGCATGACAACAGCCATCGGCACGCCGCCCAATATTATTATTGCCATGATGCGCGCCGAGGTAAGCGGAGAGTCATTCAACATGTTTGATTTTTCACCTGTCGGGGTGGCTATCGCCATTATGGGCGTGTTCTTTATCACGCTGGTGGGTTGGCGCCTGATACCGGCAGCACGCCTCAAGAGTAGTTCGCCCGAGCAGCTCTTCGCCATTGATGAATATTTAACAGAAGTCATAGTTACAACAGGTTCCAGCTTAGTTGGGCGGCCAGTTGAGGATATCGATGGGCTGGATGATGGCAGTATAGAGGTCGTGGGTGTGGCACATCGTCATGGCAAAACGCTGTCGGTGCGTCCGGGGCAGTTGCTTAATGCCGGCGATATTCTGATTTTGCAAGCTGACCCATCTGAAGTACAGCCTTTACTCGATAAGAACGATCTGGAGCTGATCACCAGTGCAGATAAAAAATTTACCGAACTGACTCAGGGCGATCTAACCCTAGTAGAAGGCGTTATCAAGAAAGGTTCGGTGCTAGAAGGGCGCGATGTACCTTTTTTACGCAGGCGCAGCGGTAGCTCTCTGGCGTTGGTCGGCCTGGCTCGAGAAGGGCAGCAGATTCGCAGGCGGTTACGGCGCAAGCAGTTTAAGGCCGGTGATATCTTACTGCTGCAGGGGGCAGCGGATGATGTTGGGGAGCAACTTAGCGAGCTGGGCATGATTCCACTAGCCGAACGAAACCTAAGCCTAGGGCAGCCGAAAAAAATTGCTATCGCGTTGGCTATCTTCACTATCGCTATTGGGCTAGGTGTTGCTAAGGTATTGCCGCTAGCGATCGTATTTTGTCTTGCTGTTGTCGTCTATTTGCTGCTGGATATTCTTCCGGTACGTAACCTTTATGATGCCGTCGACTGGCCAGTGATTATCCTTCTATCGGCCATGATTCCAGTGGGGTCGGCACTGCAAAGTACCGGACTTACGCAGTTGTTGGCCACGCAGGTTTTGGCTCTGACTGAGGGTATACCGGTGTATCTTGTTATTGGTCTAGTATTGGTTGTTACTATGTTCCTGTCGGATATCATCAATAATGCGGCAACAGCTGTGATCATGGCACCGCTGGCTTACGGTCTCGCTATGGGGTTGGGTGTTAGTCCGGATCCATTCTTCATGGCCGTAGCTGTTGGTGCATCCTGTGCCTTTTTGACTCCAATCGGGCATCAATCAAACACCTTGGTGTTGGGGCCTGGAGGTTACGCTTTCGGTGACTACTGGCGTATGGGCTTACCACTAGAAATTATGATTGTGTTGTTGGCGGTGCCACTGATTCTGTTGGTCTGGCCGCTCTAGTAGCAGGGGCTAGACAATTCACCTAGAAGATAAAGCAGCTTAAATGCTGCTTTTTTATAGAGGCTTGGTTAGATAGTAAGTCAGCGTTGCACTAAAATAAGGCTATTTAATTAACAATAGCCTGACAAAAGCTGACATCAAATATCCCGTTGGCTGGGTCACTCGTTTCAAGATGTAAAATTTTATAGCAAGGGCTATCTTCTGGTTGGTAGCCTTGGTCAAAAATTTTCTGGAACAATTGTTGCCATGCTTGCTCATAATTAAAGCTAAGATCAAAAACACCTCTTATAAATGCATGCGGGGCAGCACTAATTACTTGTGTGTTAAATGGGAATGGTTTTTTACTGTTGTCTAGTAGTGTTAAGCAGACATCTGTACGGCATTTGTCAGGAGTAGTGATTTCAGGGTTATCCCAATTTATAACCAAAGGGTCACCCGTTACTATGTTATTTTCGGTCACAAAAGCCTGTAATTCGCCTGATGCATCTTGTATACCCGTGCCATGCTCGCCTATAAGCCGTTTGTAGATTACCGCTTTAGCTGGAAAGTTAGAGATTGTTAACGGGCTTGGCTTATTGAGTTGCGGTACTGTATTTGAGCCTTGATCTACTGAAGTGGTATCTGTCATATTCTTTGAATCCAAAATTTGTAAGTGTGGATCGCTAGAATATGAGAAATCTGATTCTTCCGCGTTTCCTCCCTTGCTATATTTTTTTATCAAGGACGATAGCTGCTGTTTATCAGACAACGATTTAACATCGCTCGGTGTTAAATTAAAATGCTGCTTAAACGCTTTAGCTAGGTTTTGTGGGCTAGAGAAGCCGAGCGCTAATGCTACTTCTGTAATACGTGCGTGTTTAAAATAGAAGAAAATACCCGCGGCTTTTTCTAGTTTCAATCTGCGAATGTAATCGGCAACGGTCTCGCCAACGACTGATTTGAATACCTTATGAAAATGGTACTGAGACATGTTGGCAGACTCTGCAATAGCCTCTAAGCTTAAGCCGTCTAAACGGTTGTCAGCTAGGTTACGTTGTATATAATCCATAGCAGTACTAATACGTGTGTGGTAACCAGTGTTGTGCTTGTCATTTATTTTCATCTAACTATAGGTCCACTCGCATCGAATAGTTTATCAATACTATGTTATGTCTAATAACTTGGTTTTCATTTTCTACAAAGAACCCCGCTTTTTCAAAAAGAGGTTCTGCAACAATGGATGCCTCAACATGGAGCTGCTTTAAGCCTGAGTTTTTAGCAACTACCATTACGTGCTTCAGTAGGTGTGTCGCTATGCCTTTTCTGTGGAATCTTGGTGCAACATAAGCACAATCTATATGGCCATCTGATTCTAATTCGATAAAACCAGCTACTTCATCTTTAATGACGAGCAGGTAGGGTTTTTTACGATCAAGCCTCTTTTCCCATTCACTATAATTAACAGGAGTGGGGGCCCAAGAATCTTTTTGTTCGTCAGAATAGATTGAAGAATCAATTGCATGTACTGATTCATAAAATAGATCGGCTATTTCTCTTGCTCTATCTGGCGAGTATTCAATAAGGCGCATGTGGTTAAGACAACATTATTATTGATGTTTTCATAGTGTTAGGTAGGTTTAAAAATCTACATGCATCCGTTGATTGTGTGTTACTCGCTATTATAGCCATGCCTATATGAATTTAATGAGTTTCAGGCCTCTTTTGATTTTTATATTCTATATCCGCGCTGTATTTTATCGAGTGTCCATAGTAAGCGGTGGTGTTATCAATGCTGCTTAGTCGCATGATCTGTAATTAAAAGATGAAAATTGATAAAGTGAGATTCACTTTCTTGTATAGGTTGAGGGGGGGAGGCCGACGAGTTGAGCCCAAAAAAAGGCTCATTCAGGTGTGTAATTGGTGGACACCTATAAGAAGTAGATGAGATGTTATGCAGCTACTTCTTACGAGGGTGTAACTTTGGAACTGATAACACTCATTCTTTTTGTTCCTGCATGCTTTGCTTTGAATTTGACGCCAGGCCCAAATAATTTACTGGCAATGAGCAATGCAAAAAAATATGGGCTTCAAACAGCATGTATGGCGGGTATTGGTAGATTAATAGCATTTACCATTATGATCACTCTTGCAGCGTCTGGTCTTGCCAGTATTCTGTATGCTTCTGAATTACTGTTCTTAATTATTAAAGTTTTTGGCGCAGGTTATTTGTTCTGGTTGGCTTACCAGCTTTGGGTTGCAGCTCCCTCTGAAGAGGTAATCAATTCTGGTTTAGGGATGTCAGTAATAGGGTTGGCAAGACAAGAGTTTCTTTTGGCAATGGGTAACCCAAAAGCAATTCTGATATTCACTGCTTTTTTACCTCAGTTCGTTAATCCTTCTCAGCCCATTGGTTTTCAATTTTTCGTATTAGGCGCAGTGTTTCTGCTTCTCGAATGGCTCGCCATTGCGGGGTATGCGTGCTTTGGTGTTTATTTGCGAAACTGGTTTTCAAAGCCGCAAAAGCGAAGGCTATTTAACCAAAGCTGTGCGGGGTTATTGGCCAGTGCTGGTTTAGGTTTGCTTATAACCCGAAGAGAATAAAAATTAACAAATTATTAGGCTTAATTCCTTTCGGCGCTTTAAAGTGGTGCTAAAGGCCAATGTTATCTAGCTAGGAGTTTGTATATGGAATTTACCCAAATAGTCAGTTTTATTGTGGTCGCCTCTTTGCTTGTGATGTCGCCAGGTCCTAATGGAGTCCTTATAGCCAAAACGGTTCCCATCTCAGGACAGTCAGCAGGTTTTGCCAATATAGCTGGGTTTGTTGCTGCTTTTTACTTGCACGGAAGTTTATCAATATTGGGAATTTCGGTACTTTTAACCCACTCTGCTCAGGCATTTTTCATAGTGAAAATGCTAGGTGCTGCGTATCTGTGTTGGGTAGGTGTTAAAGCACTATATTCTGCTTGGTGCACAGATGAGAAAACAGCGACAATTGGGCCTGTGAAATCAAAGCGCTCATTGAGTAAGGCATTCTTAGAAGGTTTTTTAACGAATGCACTTAATCCCAAGGTATCAATGTTCTATCTTGCTGCTTTTCCGCAGTTTATCCCGCAGACTGGTGCTGCTGATGCTGCATTTTTCCTAGTTTTTATACACTCTATTATTAACTTGGCATGGTTCTCTGGGATGGTTTTGCTATTCTCAAAATTAAAAGGTGTTGCCAGCAATGGTGCTTTTCAGAGAATACTTAAAACAACAACAGGGCTGATATTTATAGGCTTTGGAACAAAGCTCGCCTCTTTAAGAACATAAGCGATATCACCAATATCTATAGAACTCTCTACCGTTAGTGCTGTCTGTTCAATAACCTAGCAGCTTGCGCGAGAATTTATTGGTTTTAGCGCAATGAACTATACTCAAATATTATGGGTTGCCAGTATTTGCCAATGAAAAAGCGGAATCGACGGATATATCTGGTTTATTTACTTGTCGGCATTGCCATGCTTACCAGTGTGACAGGTGTTGTTCTTATCGACAGACACTACCAACAAGTAGCTATTGATCAGGCCAGGATGAATGCCGAAACTGTCACTAGCCTGGTCGATAATGCACGCCGTGCCTACAGTAAAGTGTTGAGTGAATTAAAACTGCAGACAAATTTAGTTACGGCGCATGATCATGCGATAAAAGACGGTGTGATCCCTAACCCTGCAACCTTTAGTATTGAACTAGCAAAAAGTGTTAGTAGTGCCAAGCAACGAGTATGGATGTATAGCTACCATCCTTTTCCTTGGCGCAAGAATACAGCTGTCCCGAAAAACGATCATGAAACAGAAGCGCTTACTCAGCTAATCACTAGCCCGAAAGAACCTTATATTCGAATTTTGAATGATGGTGCTGAGAAAAAGTTTTTTTATGCCAAAGCAATTGTCATGAATGATGCCAGCTGTATTAACTGTCATAACAACCATCCGGCCAGTGCAAAAGTTTCTTGGAAGATAGGCGATACTAGAGCGGTTCTCGCAACAGAGTCCAGCCTAGAGTACGAGCAAAAATTTGCTTTGTGGTTTATCTTTGGTTTTATAAGTTTGCTGTCCTTGTTTTGTGTTGCCCTGTATTTGAAGAAGAATCAGGAATGGCTGCTAAGTGAAATAGCCGGGCGTACTGATCCATTAACCAAAATACCAAATAGAATTTCTCTGAGCGAACAGATTAATCAGCAATTTAGTCACCATAAAGAGACCCAAAAAACGCTGGGTGTGATGATGATTGATATCGATAGTTTCAAGGCTATCAACGATAGCTACGGCCATGATATTGGCGATAAATGTATTATCGCTGTTGCTAATGTATTAACTGCAGAATTAAGGACTAACAACGACTATGTAGCGCGCTGGGGAGGAGAGGAGTTTTTGGTATTGTTACATGAAACTAATATTGAAACGGCTATAGCTGTGGCCGATCGCTTGTTAAGTGCGATTCAAAAGAAGAAGATAACTAAGCACAATTTATCAGTCACCTTCAGTATTGGTATCGCCGTTGCTAACCCCAATCATGTTAATTCGTGTGAAGAGATGATCCGAAAGGCTGATCAAGCTTTACTAAAGGCGAAGGCCGCTGGGAAGAACTGTTATGTAATGAATGAAAGCAAATAGTGTGTAGGTTGTTACCAAGGTTCAATATAAGGTGGTTTTAGCTCTGTGCTCTATGAGCTCCTCCACTTGTTTAACCTCGGCCTCTGATTTTTTTTGGTTCAACCTGGCTCATTAAAATTTTTCCTAGGCTTGGCATCTAGGTAGAATGTCTTCGTTTTAACCTCGCCGTTAGTGCTAAAATACTCGCCTTCAATACTCCTTTTGCGTCACACGATCCCGGAAAGAACATTCAAATGGAAATCAAAGTAAATTTTTTAGAAAATCTTAGACTCGAAGCAAAGTTTGATGATTTTACAGTCACAGCTGATCAGCCTATTCGTTATAAGGGTGATGGCTCTGCGCCAAGTCCGTTTGATTACTTCTTAGCTTCGTCGGCGCTTTGTGCGGCATATTTTGTGCGAGTTTATTGTTTGGCTCGAGATATTCCAACAGATGACATTAAGCTCTCACAAAACAATATTGTTGATCCCGAAAATAGATACAACCAAGTGTTTCAAATACAGGTTGAACTCCCAGAGAGCATTTCTGATCGAGACCGTGAAGGGATTTTGCGATCTATCGACCGTTGCACGGTTAAAAAAGTGGTTCAAGAAGGCCCAGAGTTCAAAATTGAACCAGTAGATAGCCTTGATGAAGACGCTACGTTGATGAGTATTGGTCGGTCTGATGACGATACGAATACAACAATTATTGGTAAAGACCTTCCGCTAGAAAAAACCATTGCCAACATGACAGCGATTCTGGCTGATCTTGGTATTAAGATCGAAATTGCTTCGTGGAGAAATATTGTCCCGAATGTATGGTCGCTGCATATTCGTGATGCGGCCTCACCGATGTGTTTTACTAACGGCAAAGGTGCAAGCAAAGACAGCGCGTTATGCTCAGCGCTTGGTGAGTATATTGAGCGTGCTAGTTTCAACTTCTTTTATAATGACCAATTCTTTGGCGAAGATATTTGTAACAGCAAGTTTGTTCATTATCCTGATGAAAAGTGGTTCAAAGCAGGCCCAGACGATGCTCTGCCTGAGGGGCTCATGGATGAAGCCTGCCTTGAGATTTACAATCCAGATGATGAGCTTAGAGCGTCTAATTTAATTGATACCAACTCCGGTCTTATCGAACGTGGCATTTGTGCTTTGCCTTATGTTCGCCAGTCTGACCAGCAAACCGTATATTTTCCTTCTAACCTTATAGAGAATTTATTTCTTAGTAACGGTATGAGCGCTGGGAATAATATACATGAGGCCAAGGTGCAGTGCCTTTCAGAAATATTTGAACGTGCTGTTAAAAGACAAATAATCGAAGAAGAAATTGTCTTACCTGATGTCCCACAAGAGATTCTAGGGCAATATCCGCATATTCTTGAGGGCATAAAGGGGCTAGAAGCAAACGGTTTCCCTGTTGTGGTTAAAGATGCGTCTTTAGGTGGCGTGTTCCCTGTGATGTGTGTCACCTTAATGAACCCTAAAACGGGCGGTGTTTTTGCCTCGTTTGGTGCACATCCTAGCTTTGAAGTAGCTTTAGAACGTAGCTTGACTGAGCTTCTACAAGGCCGTAGCTTTGAAGGGCTAAATGATGTGCCTCCTCCTACTTTTAATAGCATGGCAGTAACGGAACCGAATAATTTCGTTGAGCACTTTATTGATTCAACAGGCATCATCTCTTGGAAGTTCTTTAGCGCGAAGCATGATTACGATTTCTGCGAGTGGGATTTCTCAGGTACGACGGAGCAAGAAACAAGTAACCTCATGAGCATCCTAGCTGATCTTGGAAAAGAGGTGTATATAGCGGTTCATGATGATTTAGGCGCCGCAGCCTGCAGAATTTTAGTGCCTGATTATTCAGAAATTTACCCTGTAGAAGATCTTATTTGGGATAACACGAACAAAGCACTTTATTTCAGGGAAGATATCTTAAATATCCATTCGTTAGATGATGACGAACTGGCAGGTTTGGTTGAGCGCTTAGAAGAGAGTGAACTCGATAACTATACTGATATTAAAACGCTCATTGGTATTGAATTTGATGAAAACACTGTTTGGGGTCAGCTTGATATAGGTGAGCTTAAAATCCTCATTTATTTGGCATTGGAGCAGTATGAAGAGGCCAGTGAACTCGTTCAAGATTACATTAGCTTCAATAATAATACGGTGACACGTGGCTTGTTCTACCAAGCGATCAATGTTGTTCTGGATATTGTTTTGGATGAAGCGTTAGAGCTTGATGACTATTTGCCAAATTTAGTAAGAATGTATGGCGCTGATACGATGGAGAATGTTGTAGGGTCTGTTTCAGGGGAAGTTAAATTCTATGGCTTAACCAAAACCAGTATGAAGCTTGAAGGGCTTGATAAGCATCTTAGGTTGATTGAAAGCTATAAGAAACTCCATAAGGCCAGAGAGGCTGGAATGTCGCGTTAATTTCATTCACTTGAGAGAACTTAGCCAATAGTTCGTATTTGATGACGTGTTATTAAATTGTTGTATACGTTTCTATAGAATGATTAATGGTAGGAGGGCTCTATAATGGCCAGAGCAGGCGCGCGACATATATTAGTGAAAACTAAGGCAGAAGCTGATGCGTTAAAACAGCAGTTAGCCAAAGGGGCTGACTTTGCGGCTCTTGCTAAAAAGCACTCCACATGCAATTCGGCAAAGAAGGGGGGAGATCTAGGAGAGTTTTCTCCTGGGACGATGTTAAAAGCATTTGATAATGTAGTTTTTAAAAAATCATTGCTAACCGTTCATGGTCCCGTGAAAACTAAGTTTGGTTTTCACCTGATAGAAACAATTTACCGCGACTAGTTCTCTGTGTTGCTAAGAAATTCTGAGTTGTGTCCCGTCCTAAAATACGTTGACGGTTTTTGATAGAAGCGGTTGCCCTAGGCAGCCGCTTTTTTTATGCACCTCTTCTGGCGTTTTCATGCCAAGGCTCAAGTGCGGCCTCATTTGGTTATAGATAGCGATTGACTCAGCCACCAACACTTTCAATTCAATAAACGTTTTACATCGATACAGTAGAAACTCCTGCTTGAGTATCCCGTTAACTCTCTCTGCCAGTGCATTCTGATAGCAATCATAACCATCTGTCATCGACGGCACCATACCGTTATCCTCCAATGCCTTCTGATAGACTGCTGAACAGTATTGAAGCCCTCTATCCGA
>NZ_AUGR01000032.1 GCF_000422765.1 Neptunomonas japonica DSM 18939
TTAGACGATGGCACCTTAACGGTCACCCTGGATGCCAGCGATGCGCTGGGTAACACCGCCCCGCAAGTCAGCGACACGATCAACAAAGACACGGTGACCACCGTGACCTTGGATCCGATTGCCGACACCGCGGATAACACCCCGACACTGGGTGGCACGGGCGAGCCGGGCAGCACCATTGAACTGACCGATAACGGCAGTGTGATCGGCAGCACCACGGTGCAACCGGACGGCAGCTGGAGCTTCACGCCCACGACGCCGCTGAGCGATGGACCACATACCATTGTGGCCAGTGCGACTGACCCGTATGGCAACACCGATACGGCTAATACAACTCCGTTTACTGTCGATACTTCATTTGTTACAGCGACTATTAGTCTGGATGAAAACATCACAACAAATGATGTTATTGATGCTGTAGAAGCCGTAGGAATGGTGGCTATTACGGGTGTTGTCGGAGGAGATGTCGCTATTAATGATACGGTTACATTAACAGTTAATGGGGTCTCTAAAACAGGGCTTGTTTACGATGATGCAGGAACTTTGAGGTTCAGTATTGACGTTCAGGGGTCTGATTTGGTTGATGATCCGAGCTTGTTAATTAATGCCAGTGTTACCACTACCACGGGTGATTTTAATGGTGAGGCTACAGCAACAGATACCGAAGGTTATAACCTGCAAGATACCCCTATAGCTAATGATGATAGTATTTATGTGCTTGAAGACTCTTCAGTTACGGGGACGCTAACTGGTAATGATACGCCAAGTTTAGACGGCGGAAATATTTGGGCGTTAGCAACCAGTGCATCCAACGGAGATGTTACGGTTAATCCTGATGGATCTTATATTTATACGCCTATTGCAAATTATAGTGGCACGGATTCATTTACTTATACCATTACAGATGCAAACGGTGATGTGAGCACAGCAACAGTTACAGTCAATGTTGGCCCTGTTGATGATGGGGCACCTGTTGCTGGTGATGATGCATTTACTACAACATTAGGCACCTCAATAATTATTACTGAGGGCCAGTTGTTCTCTAATGATGTGTTGGCTGACCATGCAACTATTACTAATGTTAGTGCAGTAAGTAGTGGATCACTAGTTGATAATGGTAACGGCACTTGGACTTATACTCCAACTGTAGCAGGGCCTGCTAACTTCACTTACACATTAACGGATGATGATGGTGAAACATCTACTGCAACGGTTGACCTTACGGTTGTTGACCCTGTGGATGACTTGGCAACTGTTTATGAAAGCGCCCTGACTGATGGTACTGGCGGTGGTAGCACTATTGCTACTGGTAATATTCTTGACAATGATAGTGGCGGCTCTACTATTTTGAATATCGACGGTATTGTCGATGGCGGTGCTGGAGATACTGATGACCGCTCAGGGTACATTGGTGTAGATACTAGCCTTGGGTCATTAGTGGTCGATTCCTCTGGTGCTGATGCTGGTGATTATACTTATACGTTGAATAATGCGGCGGATAATAGCGCACCAGCCGATGACTTAGGTGTTACTGATTCGTTTAATTATGTCTCAGATACTACCTCAGCGTCGCTTCATGTGAGCGTCATAGATGATCAGCCTCAAGCGTTTGATCGCGTTGTGAATGTGACAGAAGATGCTTTACCTGATTACAATATTGTTTTGGTTTTAGACGTGTCAGGTAGTATGTCGCAAGCACAATATGGTGGTCAGGTTCGCCAAATTAATGCTGATGGTACAGTGGCTATTAATACTCGACTTGATTTAGCTAAAGAAGCGATGGTCGGTTTAGTTTCTGAATACTTTAATCAAGCTCAAAATGTATCGATTAAAATTGTTACTTTTTCCAGCGGCTCTAGCATCTTGAATGGTAATGTTGCCTTTACAGATAAAGCATCTGCAGTGAGTGCTATTGAATCCATTAATGGTAGTGGTGGGACTAACTACGAAAGTGCTCTAAATGCTACTCAAACTGCATTTGGAACAGTCGATAGTTCGGTTGAAAACCTGGTCTACTTTATATCTGATGGTGTTCCTACTGCAGGTAACACATCTGACCCTGTTGGTGCTTCAGGTTACGATACCTTCCTCGATTCTAATGATATTAAATCTTATGGTGTTGGTGTTGGTACGGGCATTTCAAATACAGGGGCGTTGGACTCGATTCATAATGTTGATTCTGATTTGGATGGTGTCGTTGACCCTGCAATCATAGTGCCTGATTTGAATCAGCTTGAAGACACGTTGATCTCCACAATCCCGGTAGCCGTTGGTGGTAATTTGGTGGGTAGTGGAAATGTTAATAATGCACTGGGAGCTGATGGAGGGCATGTCCAAGAAGTTACTATTCGTCTTGATAGTAATTCAGATGGAACACCAGACCAAAATGTTACCTTTACTTATAATAGTGCGACAGATGAAATATCTGAGAACAGTGGCTTCTTAACAGGCTTCCCTGCTATGGGAGATCTGCTTACGTTGGATGCGACTACAGGCTTTAACTTCGGCTCATTGACGTTTAATTTCAGCACAGCTGATTATACTTACTTCACCGGAGGCTCTGCATCGCAAGGAGATAGTTTTGAGATATCTTTCACGGCAGAAGATGGGGACGGAGATGTAACGCCACCAGTATCTCTGACATTCAACGTTGTTGATGGTCAGCCAGTTGCTAACGCAGATATAGATACGCTGTTTGCTAACCAAACCTCTTTTGAAGGTAATGTTGTTAGTGGGTTAGGCACTGATGGAGGTTTAGTTCTAGGCAACAAAGTGACAGAGTTTGCTCCTCAGGGTACAGGTGTGGACGTTGCTGTTGACGGTTCTGTTGTGAGTTCCATTACTTTTGCAGGGCAAGTATTTAATTTAGGTGCTGATTCTGCAGGCAATGGTGCTGATTATAGTTACAGTGTTTCTGGTGGCAGTCTCACATGGTCGCATGATACTGATGGTAGCTCGTTAGTATTTAATGAGGATGGATATTATCAATACCAGCCTCCAACAGCAGATATTCCTTCTGCATTAACAGCCGCAACCGTTGATCTGGATCTTGATACAAGCAATGCTTCAGGAACGAGTTTAACAGCTGCTGGTGTTGTTATGACAGGTATTGCTCGTAACTCTACAGTTGATGATGCTGGAGTGCGTACATCGGTATCTAATGGTGTTGGCGTGTTAGGTGGAAGTAATAATACGCGTATAGATAACTTAGAAACCTTAGTGCTAACATTTGATCGCTCTATCTATCAGAATGGAGTGACTAATGTTGGTTTCAATGTTGATAATAGTAATAGTAATTTAGGCGGCTCAAGAGCGTTAACTTACTCTGTGTATCATATTGATGGTTCTTTGTTGGGTCAGTATTACAGTAACACTGAATCCCAGTTCCAGCTTCCATCTGAATATAACAATATTGGTCGTATTGAGATTACTGCGTCCAGTGATGCCTCTGCTAGCATGGGTTCTATTAACTTTGATCCGGTATTGATTGATACATCAGCTACTGAAGTAGCACCTGTTGATATTGGATATACGTTAACGGACTCTGATGGGGATAGTTCAAGTACTACGCTAACGTTAAGAACAGTTAGTAATACTATTGTTGGAGATGATACTGATAATAACTCTCTAACAGGAACTTCTGGTAACGATAGAGTGACAGGGCTTGGTGGTGACGATGTCATTAATGGCGCCGCAGGCAATGACATCCTCGAAGGTGGTGAGGGTGACGACATTCTCCTTGGTGGTTTGGGACATGACCAACTTGTTGGCGGTGCTGGCGATGACACATTGAATGGTGGTTCGGGTAATGACTTGCTTATAGGTGGTTCTGGTAATGATATTTTAAGCGGTGACTTAGGTGCTGATATCTTCCAGTGGGCCCAATCTGATAAAGGAATTAGTGGAACACCTGCTGTAGATAGCATTACTGATTTTGATTCAGTTGCGGCAAATAGTGGCGGTGATGTACTAGACCTAAGTGACCTGTTGCAAGGTGAAGATGCATCTGATTTAGGCTCATTACTTAACTATCTGCACTTTGAGCAGGTGGGGGCAGATACTGTTGCTCATGTTAGCTCCAACGGAGGTTTTTCTGGAGGCTATAATGCTGGAGCTGAAGATCAGACAATTATCTTCCAGAATACGGACTTGGTAGGTAGCTTTACTAATGATCAGCAAATAATAGAAGATTTACTAGGAAGCGGAAAATTGATTGTAGACTGATTTTCATAGCTACTTGATATTCCTCAAGCCCCGGCCTTAATACCGGGGCTTTTTTATTTATCTAGTAGGGAGACATCTCACTTTTAGTTATACTGTCGCTTTTAATGCAACTATTGAATTTTTAGCTAATGACTGAACAAATTGATACTGATGTAAGTTTGGATAAAAAGATCAAAGTCCGCCAAAATAAACTTCAGAAACGCTTACGTCGAGAAATGGGTAAAGCCATAGAAGATTTCAACATGATTGAAGATGGCGATAAAATCATGGTGTGCTTATCGGGAGGTAAAGACTCCTACGCTATGCTCGATATTTTGATGAACTTACAGCGTAGTGCGCCCATTTCATTTGAGCTGGTAGCTGTGAATCTTGATCAAAAGCAGCCAGGTTTTCCTGAACATATTTTGCCGGCATACCTCAAATCAATAGAAGTGCCTTTCCATATCGTTGAGCGCGATACTTATTCTGTAGTGAAGTCTGTTGTGCCAGAAGGGAAAACAACATGTGCGCTTTGTTCGCGACTGCGACGGGGCACACTATACGGCTTTGCAGAAGAAATAGGGGCAACAAAAATTGCATTAGGGCATCATCGAGATGATATCCTCGAAACATTTTTTCTTAATATGTTTTATGGTGGGAAGTTAAAGAGTATGCCACCAAAGTTGGTCTCTGATGACGGGAAAAATATGGTTATCAGGCCGCTTGCTTATGCACGTGAGAAGGACATTGCGGAATACGCTAAACTGAAAGAATTTCCTATCATTCCATGTAACTTGTGTGGCTCACAAGACGGGTTACAGCGACAGGTCATTAAAGAGATGCTACAGGCGTGGGATAAGCAGTCACCTGGTCGAATTGAAACGATGTTTAGGTCTTTGCAGAATGTTGTGCCATCGCATTTAGCTGATACTGAAGCTTTTGACTTCAAGTCATTAGAGATCGGATATCGTCATGGAATAACTCCTTCAATGCAAGAACCTGCCAAAGCAAGTGATGTGACTGAAATGATAGATATTTTATCTGTATAATTTTGTTAATTGAGTAGGTAAAAGTAATTGTCCTACTCACTTCTTTCTGTCAATCTAAAATGGGTAAAGAGTAGTATATAGTTTAAGAGAGTCGATTGGCTTCTTATCTTAAATAAGGGTAAGTTGACCTTAAAGGCTTCTTATCGTAATCAGTGATTGTTCAAACTCATGAGGGAATATGAGCGGAAGTAACAGTAAGCTCCATCCAAGAGCCGTTTATCTCAGGAATTTACTTATTGCGCATGTGACTGGGCGTAATGTGAATGAATCGGATTACCATAAACTCAGGCATTATTTTATGGGCTTGCCTGAGACGGGCCACATTGTGCCTAGCTTAGTCGTGGAGCATGAAGATCTGTCTGGGTTATGGCATAGCATGAGATATAACTATGCTTCACATGAGGATAGAAAAGTTTACGTAATTGATGAGTTTCAGGTTTTTCTTGATCAAATAGCTCCAGCGGGGGGGGATGAACAAAACTCTTCGGGTGTAGGCTACCCAGTTATTGACGATAAAAAACTGCAACAAACATGGAATGATTGTTTAGAGTTACTGATAAAAAGCCCAGATACGGCTATTGGGCAAATGAAATCTCTGGTCGAAAACTTATGCTACCAACTCTTGAAGCTTCTAAAAGTTGTTCCTGACCCTCAGCAGCATAGTTTATCTGCATTAGTAACGTTAACTGAGCGCTCTTTACTGCTCTCACCGGGCAAAAAATACCATCTAGTTGTTCATAAATTAGTGACCAGTTGCGGTGAAACGCTCGCTGCTATTGATAGTTTTACGCTCGACTGCACTAGAATTACCCCTCATGCGTCTACTCAAGACAATGATGAAGCGCTCGTGCTTGTTGGCTTATATGGTAGTTTAGCTTCATTGTTGTTATCTGCCTGGCGAGTTCGGGACCTTCTTAAAGAAGGTTCGATGCAACGCTAAACTAGCGATGATTATATTGAACTGAGTTTTATTACTTAGGAGAGTTATTTAGTATGAGTGATTTAATACAGCGCGTCGATACAAATGGAGTTGCAACATTAATATTATCAAGAGCGCCTTCGTATAACAGCTTATCTTTGCCATTGATGGAAGCCTTAATAGTCGAGCTCGATGCGCTAAATGATGATATGTCGGTACGTGCTGTCATTATTAAAGGCGATGGCAAGGGTTTTTGTGCTGGGCATGACCTTAAGGAGATGCTTGAATCTGGCGAAGAAGCTTTTTATGAATGTACTTTCAATACCTGCTCTCAGATGATGCAACGAATAGTAAGCCTCTCTATTCCTGTTATTGCACAAGTACATGGTGTGGCTACGGCAGCAGGCTGTCAGTTAGTCGCTAGTTGTGATCTTGCTTATGCTGCAGAATCAGCAAGGTTTGGTACTCCGGGTGTAAACATTGGTTTGTTTTGTTCAACACCGATGGTGGCATTATCGCGAGCGGTATCTCAAAAGCATTCAATGGAGTTGCTTCTTACCGGTGAGCTTATTGATGCAGTGCGCGCAGAACAGATGGGGTTGATCAATCAGGTAGTGAGTAATGATGCTTTAGATCAACATGTGTTGACTGTTGCACTCTTAATTGCCAGTAAGTCACGCAAGACTCTTGCGATAGGGAAGTCAGCTTTCTATAAGCAAAAAGAGCAATCTCTTGAAGATGCATACGTGACATGCAGTAAGGTCATGACTGAAAATATTATGATTGATGATGCCAAAGAGGGTATTGATGCTTTTGTAAACAAGCGTAAGCCTGAATGGAAGCACTGTTAATCTATTATCATAAATAGATGTTTTTTTAGACCTGAAACTAAGAGCTAGATGAGATATTCATTTCATCTATGTCTCAATAATTATTTCGTTATTATGAAATAATTCAACAAAATCAAAACGATAAACCCACCTATTGAGTGCTTTTCAACGAAAATACACAACCGCCATAATGTTATATGGTATGCCTTGTTCTTCAAAAATCCAAATCAAAACCTACTTTCTCTAACGCGTAATCGCCAACCATGTATTAGACAAATTGTGTATTAGAAATATGCAATGTTGGTTGTTATTTGAGCGCTTTTTGATTTAGGATATTCTAATGTTGTATGTGGATTATATGCTTATGCTAAAAAACAATAAGAGCTTGGGTGTTGTAAGCAAATAGTTTTAACCTTTTGATTACAGGCTTTCCTGAGAAAATACAGATAGCAGCAACCACAAGATATAAGCGTTCATATAAGAGCTATACATAATAATAAGCAAAAACTTAGCAAGAACAGTTGGAGGCGCAATGTCCAAGATAATCAAGAGGCCCGGTACTCGTGAGCTGATGGCGCAGCTTGCAAAAGAGTCTGATGGGTTGTCGATCAACGAAAGACGAGATTTTCTAAGAAAAGGAATGATGGCCCTCGGTGGGGGGGCAGCGACAATGGTTGCCGGTACAACGATGGCTCAAGGGACTAATCTTCCGCCGATGGAGCCTTCATGGGGGAAAATGTTGGGCCACGGCGTTGTTGAGTTTCCATACGGCCAGCCTTCTAAGTATGAAAGTCATGTTGTTAGACGCACGGTTCCTTGGTTGACTGCTGAATCTATCTCTTCAATCTCAATGTCTCCACTGCAAGATCTAAAAGGTATTATTACACCCAACGGGCTTGTGTTTGAACGTTACCATGCGGGTGTACCGCAAATTAACCCTGAAGAGCATCGTTTAATGGTTCATGGCTTAGTTGATAGGCCAATCATTTTTACGATGGATGACTTGATGCGCTTTCCGTCGGTCTCGCAAATCAAATTTATTGAGTGCCCCGCTAACGGTGGTATGGAGTGGAAAGGCGCTCAGATGGAAGCGCTACAGTTCACTCATGGCATGCTTAGTTGCTGCGAATGGACCGGCGTTCCCCTGCGAACTCTATTAGAGGAAGTTGGGGTTCAAACAGAAGGGAAATGGATTTTGGCTGAAGGTGCTGATGGTGCCCATATGAGCCGTTCAATACCTCTTGAAAAGGCATTAGATGACACGCTCGTTGTGTATGCACAAAACGGTGAGATGCTTCGCCCAGAGCAAGGCTATCCTCTTCGACTTATTAATCCTGGCTGGGAAGGAAACACCTCTATTAAATGGTTACGCCGTTTAGAAGTGGGCGATAAGCCATGGTATCACCGCGAAGAAACGTCTAAATATACTGACTTGATGGAGGATGGACGTGCTCGCAAGTTTACTTTTGTTCAAGAAACCAATTCAGTTATTACTAGTCCATGCCCGGAAAATCCGATCAAGAATAGTGGTGTGATTGAGATTGAAGGTGTTGCTTGGTCAGGCAGAGGAAAAATAAAACAGGTTGATGTCTCGTTTGATGGAGGTATTAGTTGGACCCCTGCGAAACTGAAAGGGCTTGTATTATCTAAAGCACTGACGCGTTTTAGTTTGGTGACTAAATGGGATGGCCAACCATGGTTATTACAGGCAAGAGCTATTGATGAAACCGGCTATGTTCAACCAACATTAAAGCAATTGCGAGAAATACGCGGCGGTAATTCTATTTATCATAAAAACTCAATTCATACTTGGAAGGTTGCAGCCAATGGGGAGGTCACTAATGTTCAGATCTCTTAAGAACACGCTATTAGTATCGATCGTAGGAGCTACTTTATTTGTCTCATCTTCTGTTTATGCTGGCGAAAAGTATAGCTTTGGTAAAACGGCGACATCTGAAGAAATTGCCGGATGGGATATTGATATCCGTCCAGACGGAAAAGGCCTTCCAGATGGTGGAGGCAGCGTTGAAGATGGCGAAGTATTGTATGAGCAACTTTGTGCAACGTGTCATGGTTTATTTGGTGAGGGTGAGGCGCGCTGGCCAGTATTGGCAGGTGGTGTAGGAACCCTTACGGAAGAGCGACCAACAAAAACGGTGGGATCTTATTGGCCATATGCATCTACCTTGTATGACTATATTCGTCGAGCAATGCCGTTTACTGCTCCGCGTTCTTTAACGAACGAACAGACATATCAACTGACGGCTTATGTGCTTTATCTTAATGAACTTGTTGATGAAGACTTTGTGTTGACACACGAAAATTTAGCGCAAATTGAGATGCCGAATAAAGATGGTTTTTTTATCGATCCTCGTCCTGATGTCAAAAACATCCGGTGCATGAAAGATTGCGATGACCCTTCTAAAATGAAAATAGAAGGGACTTTGAAAGGAATTACCCCAGTCGGTCACTTTATAGAAGGAGCTGATGCACCTGCTGCGTCTCACGAAGGTCAAGAAGATTTAGAGCGTGAAAAAGCACATGCTCGTAAGGCTGCGCTAACAGGTGAGGAGGTTCAAACAGAGGCTGCGCCTGAGGCAGTAAAAATGTCTGATAAAGCTATTGCCGGTGAAGATACTTTTGATAATGCATGTAAAGTTTGCCACGGTTCGGGTATTGCAGGCTCACCAAAACTGGGTGATATCGAGGCGTGGGCTCCAAGGGTAAAACAAGATCTTGCCGTGTTAGTTGAGCACGCTATTAAAGGGTTTAGTGGGGCTTCTGGAATCATGCCGCCTAAAGGTGGGCGTGTAGATTTAAGTGATCAGCAGGTTGAAGAAGCAGTCTACTATATGGTTGAATCAAGTAAATAGCGCTAAGCTTATAAGGCGTTTGTATAAGCGCCTTATTCTATATAACAATAATAAAATCTGTCAGCTAAGACAGTTCAAGAGGAGATAAGAATGCGCAAACTGAGCACCTCTATGTGCGCAGCAAGCTTGTTAGCTCTCATTGCTACAACGCCTGCGATCGCGATAACAGCTGAGGAAACCGTTGCAGAAGGTAAAGCGGTCTATATGGGTAAATCAAGAGGTAATTGCATCTCTTGTCACCAGATCAACGACCCTGATGCGAACCTTGCTGGTAACCAAGGGCCTCCTATGGTTGCTATGACACAACGTTTTCCTGATAAACGCATGCTACGTGCGCAGGTTTGGGATGCGAGTAAAAATAACCCAATCACTATTATGCCACCACTTGGCAAACATTGGATTCTTTCGGAAGAAGAGATCGATGCAGTGGTTGAGTATATATACCAATTTTGATGTACCCCTAGGGTGTGTAAGAGGATAGAGAAATGAGTATAGATCGTCGTACTGTGGTTAAGGCCATTGCAACGGGTGGTGCGTTAATTGGTGCTAGTGTATTAATGCCACGTATTGCACTTGCTGCATGGAGCAAAGAAGCATTTGAAGCAAAAGAACAAACCGCTGCTATGAATGCTTTGTTTGGCTCTGATGGAGTCGAAGAGAGTGCTGAAGTAAATTTAAAAGCGCCTGATATTGCAGAGAATGGTGCAGTTGTCCCTGTCACAGTGACTTCATCGATGTCCGGAGTTGAGTCAATGAGTATCTTCATTGAAGGAAACCCATCGCCACTAGCCGCGGAGTTTATGATTCCTGCGGGCACCAAAGCTGATGTGTCTACCCGTGTACGTATGGGGAAAACAACGAAAGTAACGGCTGTTGTGAAAGCCAATGGCAAACTATACAGCGCGGCTAAAGAAGTAAAAGTTACTATCGGCGGATGTGGCGGTTAATACGGATTGGAGAGACTTGAAATGGCTAAGAAAATGTTAAAAGTAAAAGCAAAAGCGTCCGGTGATAAAACTAAAGTCAAATTAATGGCTAAGCACATTATGGAATCTGGACAGCGCAAAGACAAAAAAACGGGTGAGTTGATTCCGGCGTTATTTATACAGAATCTGACAATAAAGCATGCAGAAAAAGTTGTATTTGAAGCAAACTTGGGGCCTGCAATTTCAAAAAATCCTTACTTGGCTTTCTCATTTGATGGTGGCGCAAGCGGGGACGAGTTGTCGATGACGTGGACTGAGAACTCTGGAAAGACAGGCACTGAAGTAGCAGCTATTAAATAAACAGAGTTAGGCCTTCATTGAGTAGGTCTGCTTAACCCATCGGTAAAGGGTGGAGTATTAGCGAATGAAAATAATAAAAAATATAACGATCGGTCTGAGTCTTCTGTTGAGTTCTCAGTTGGTTTTTTCAGCACAACCTGGCACAACGTTAGCTTCTGTTAATCCAGAAGCTGATCGAATGGCGCTGCAAAACTACTTTAAGAAACGTTTTCCTGATGCGGAATTGGCGGACTACGTTAATGGTATCTACGCAGTAGATGCAGACTCAAGGGAACAATGGGAAGAGCTTGAATCTTTCCCTCCTTATGAGTTTGATGTTGAAGAGGGGGAGCGCTTATTTAAGACAGCGTTTGCTAACGGTAAAGGTTATGCGGATTGTTTCGAAAATGGAGGAGTTGGTATACGCCAAAATTTCCCTTATTGGGACAAAGAAGCCAGTACTGTGAAAACCTTAGAGCAAGAAATAAACGAATGTCGTGAAAGTAATGGTGAGAAGCCACTGAAGTGGGGCAAAGGGGCTATTGCTCAGATCTCTGCTTATATGGCTTGGACCTCTCGTGATAACGTGTTCGATATAAAAATTCCTGAAGGTGATGAAGGAGCGCTTGCTGCTTATTTAGAGGGTAAGAAGTTCTTTTACACGAAACGCGGTCAGTTGAATCTGTCGTGTGCAAATTGCCACCTACAAGGTTCTAATGTGCGTATACGCGCAGATCTTGCAGGTCCTGCGTTAGGGCATCCGAGTCACTTCCCAGTGTTTCGTTCTAAGTGGGGTTCTTTAGGCACATTACACCGTCGCTACAAAGGTTGTCATAAAGATAGTCGTTCTAAGCCTTTAGACATGCAGCATGAGACATTTCGAAATCTTGAATATTTCCAGACATACATGAGCAACGGTCTTGTTGTAAATGGTCCTGGTTCACGTAAATAGGAGAGATAAAAGATGAAGAAATTGATAGCGATCATAGCTACTGTTGTTCTCCTCCCTGCAGCAGCAATAGCTGAAACTTTTGATGAAGCATTTGAGATGAACCGCGCTATGTATGGTAAAGGCTATACATTTACTTGGTCTGGTCAGCAGTATTCAACTGATCACCAAGAAGAGGTAGAAGCGCGTGTTGATGCGACAAAGGCAAATGCAGAAAGCTTAATTGCCAAAGCTAAAGCACACAATGCAGAAGTGGCTAAAGTTGGTTTTGAGTGGAAACTAACAAAGGGACTTCTTAAAGATGCAGAAGCAGCTATAGAGAGTGGAGATTACCGTAAAGCCCTTAATTTGGCGGCACAGGCTAAATACCATGCTCGTATAGGTTTGCAGCAACATGCTTACGCTGAGAAAAACTGGCATCTTTCAGTTCCTCAATAATATGTCTTGTAAAAATACCTGTAGTGGCAGTGCTGCTGCGGGTATTTTTTTGCCTGAAGGTAGAAAAATATGTCTATGTCACGTCGTGAGTTTGCTCAGCTGCTAGGTCTTGCTGGAGCAGCAGGTGTTTTGCCCTCTACTGGTTTTGCTGCCTCTAAGCAGTCCGTTGACCCTTATGAAGTAGCTGATTTTGGTAATGTGCGCTTGTTACACATAACTGATTGTCATGCGCAATTGCTGCCTATTTACTTTAGAGAGCCTAATGTTAATTTGGGTATCGGTGCTGCGAAAGGACAAGCACCTCATCTTGTTGGGGATAAACTGCTAAGTCATTTTGGAATTAATTCAAATTCATTAGAAGCTCATGCTTTTTCTTGTTTGCAGTATGAAGAAGCCGCTGTTAAATATGGGAAAGTAGGTGGCTTTGCTCATATCAAAACATTAGTAGAGCGCTTACGGGAATCATATGGGCGTGAAAATACATTATTGTTAGATGGCGGAGATACATGGCAAGGTTCTGGTACATCTTATAAAACCCGTGGCATGGATATGGTTCAGGCAGCTAATGAGTTAGGTGTTGATTTCATGACGGGGCATTGGGAATTTACCTATCATCAGGAAGAAATCCTAAAGAATATCAAAGCCTTTAATGGTGAGTTTTTGGCGCAAAATGTGTTTGTGACTGAAGACGCGCTTTTTGATGGCGCTGATGAGTATATTCATGATGAAGATTCGGGGCATGTTTTTAAGCCGTTTAGCATAAAAGAAGTGGGTGGCGCGCGTATTGCCATTATTGGGCAAGCCTTTCCTCGTACTAAAATAGCTAATCCGGCCCGTTTTATCCCAGATTGGACGTTTGATATCTACGATGACCGATTGCAAGAGCAAGTAAACCATATTCGCGAGAATGAAAATGTTGATGCCGTCATTGTAATATCACATAACGGTATGGATGTTGACCTTGCTATGGCCGGCAGGGTATCGGGAGTTGATGTGATTTTGGGTGGTCATACTCATGACGGTATTCCTGCGCCGACGATTGTGAAAAATAATGGAGGGAAAACATTAGTTTGCAATGTTGGTTCTAACGGCAAATTTGTTGGCGTTATGGATCTAGATATCCGTGAAGGTAAGGTCCAAGATTTTCGATACCGCCTGATGCCTGTTTTTTCTGAGCTATTAGCACCGGATGCTGGCATGGCTAAATTAATCACGGATATTCGTGCTCCCTATCTGTCTTGGTTAACTGAAGAGTTAGCGCCTGCTGATGAATTGATGTTCCGTCGAGGAAACTTTAACGGTACTTTTGATCAGGTAATTTGCGATGCACTACGTAACGTTAATGATGCTCAAATTTCCTTGTCACCAGGGTTTCGTTGGGGAACAACGGTGCTCAAAGGGCAGATGGTAACGATGGAGCATGTGCTAGATCAAACATGCCTGACATACCCTGAAACCTATGTTCGCGAGATGAAAGGTTCAGAGTTGAAGCTCATTTTGGAAGATGTTGCAGATAACTTGTTCAATCCAGAGCCTTACTTGCAGTCCGGTGGAGATATGGTACGTGTTGGCGGTTTTGATTATGTTTGTGACCCTGCTGAAACTATTGGACGTCGTATTAGCGAGATGACGCTAGATAATGGCGAAAAAGTGGACGCTGACAAATCCTATAAAGTCAGTGGTTGGGCAACGGTAGGTGCGCGCTCTGAGGGTGCTGACATTTGGGATGTAGTAGCAGAGCATCTCAAAGACCGTAAAGTGGCTAGTATTGATAAACTTAATACACCAAAGTTGAAAAATGTTGCGGGTAACCCAGGGATTGTTGATTACCCGGTATAAAAGTACAGCACCATAATTGCTGCGGCGCTTATGGTGCTTTCATTTTAATCTTCAAAATACGTAATGGAAAATAAACCGCTGCATTGATAGGTTATATCTGTTTTGCTACGTTTCTTTTAGAATAGCCAGCAAACAGATAATGGAGAAGGTGTTGTGGTGTTTAAGTCCTGGATAATTATGCCTGCATTGTGCTTATTAATCGCAGGTTGCCAAACAGCCGGTGTTCTTCCTGAGCCTGGTTCAGCAGAAACGCCGCCTTCGCCCGAAGAGGCTGTCAAGCAAGTAGCGCCAGCACCTAGCGAGCCAAGCACGGCGCCATTAGCTGTCAGTAGATCAGACAATGTTGAGTATTTGTCAGGTCAGTTATCGACAATGCAAGAGCAGGTTATTCAAATTAAAGCAGATACATCTGAGTTGAGAAAAACGACTCAAATACTGCTGGCACGTGCGCAAATGTTGTCTAATCAATCTGCAAAAAAAGCACCTTCTGGTACAAGTGCCTCTGAAAGTTCTATTGAAGAGAGCCCGGATCTTGAGCAATTAACAAACCGATTAAATAGTTTGATTAAGCGCACGGATGCTCAATATCAGCTAGTTTCTGGCTATACAGCGAAAGGTGAATGGGTGTTGATTCGCTATGATCGCTTTAGCGGTGAATCGTGGTTAGCTGATAATGGGCAATGGAATCTGCTGAATGAATCAGAGGAGGTGCTACCCTCGGTCTTCACTATTCAACTTTTACGTGCAGACAAGGATGTAAAAGGCTATGTTGCTGCGCGGGTAGACCAAGCGACAGGGCAGTCCTGGTGGTTAAAGCAGGACACATGGTTAATGTTTCAATAGGTGCAGAGGAAAACGTAGTTGAGTAACACGCCCCATCTCTATCATGATTTGATTGCTTTGTTTAATGAGTGCTTTGCTGATACTTATAACACTCGTTTGGTAAAAGGCGGGGATGAGCCTATCTACTTGCCTGCTGACAAAAATCGCAATTACCACGCTATCTATTTTGCGCATGGTTATTACAGCAGTGCCTTACATGAAATATCACATTGGCTAATTGCTGGGGATGAGCGGCGTAAGTTGGAGGACTTTGGTTATTGGTATGTGCCGGATGGGCGTACTGCTGAACAACAAAAAGTATTTGAACAAGTTGAGGTTAAGCCTCAGGCAATCGAATGGATCTTATCGGCTGCAGCAGGGTATCGTTTTCATATTAGTGCTGATAACTTGAATGGTGAAGCGACTGATGCTTCTGAGTTTAAGCAGGCGGTCTTTGCTCAAGTTGGAATCTATAGCAAGCAAGGCTTGCCTGAGAGGGCAGAGCAATTACGTAAAAAGCTGTGTGGTTTTTATCGTACTAGCGATTGTATTGATATTGAATGCTTTGATTTTTCTTCGCTTTAATAGGGTTTAATAATCGTTTTTGATGTTCGATTTTAAGTTTCATAAGACTATTTATTACGTGTGAATTTCTTTTCTTAAGTCCTTCTTTTTAAAATGGTATTAGCTAGCAGCTTTAATCAAAGGGTTTGTGGTTGATCTATGTGCTAAGTTAACCAAGTAGTTTTCTCATATAAGAAAACTACTTCTATGATGCTTATGTATTTACTCGACTTTGGCACCATGTTTGTGCTTCATTTTGTGGCCAGCCATTGGCATGACTGTTTTGATCGGAAGCTGTAATGATTGTTGTGAACCATCAGAAAATGTTAATGATAGGTTGACGTTTTCGCCTGCTGTTAAGTTGCGAGTTAGACCGATCAGCATAATATGCATGCCACCGGGCTGTAATGATACTTGTTGTTCAGCAGGTAGTTTTATTTCTTTGATTTGTCTCATACGCATAACGCCATTGTCTTGTGTATGAGTATGTAGTTCTACGTTTTTAGCGGCATTACTTGTCGCAGAAATCAAGTTCAGGTTCTGATTCTCCTTATTGGTTAGCTGCATAAAGGCTGCACTATTCATCTGGCCGGGAGGTACGGCACGAACATACGCGCCATCAACATTTACCTCGGCTGTTGCAAGGTGAGAGGTGAGTAATAATACGGTTGATAGCAGTATCTTTTTCATGGGTCTTTCCTATTATTTCTGATCAAGCAGAGTTTGAATTTCTAACAATACATCGGAGGGTGAGCTATTGTGTGATAATGGCTTATAGAGTTTACCTTTAGTATCAATAAGATAAATTCTTGATGAGTGATCAACGGCATAACCCATAGCCGAGTCGCTCATGTCTACTTTCCGGTAGAAAGAACCGTATTGTTTCACGACTTTATCAATGGCTGTTTTTTCGCCTGTTACGCCAGTGATCATAGGGCTGAAAAACTTCACATAGGTGTTTAGTTTTTCTGGTGTATCTCTTTCAGGATCCACACTAATGAATATCCCGGCAACAGATTTCTTTTCTTTTTGATCAAGTGCTTTAAATGCCTGTGTCATGACGGCAAGTGCGGTAGGGCAAACGTCAGGGCAGGATGCGTAGCCAATATATAATGCCACCACTTTTCCGTGAAAATCACTAAGTGATACCGGGCCGTCCTGGGATTCAAGTGTGAAGTTGCCGCCTAGGGTTGTAATGTTGTCGCTATTAACAGTTTGCGGTCTTAATACAAAAATTGCTGCTAAGCCAATAAGCATTAAAACAGTCAGTATGAGTAATATGCGTAATGTTGAAAGAGTACGATGTTTCATGGTGATTCAAACTCAAATGTTGCTTTGTGAGGTTCTGCTGTAGAGTCGTTATAGGTTAATACCGAGGCTAGCCAAACCATTGAGCCAGTTACACAGACAGCGAGCTCTGTTGTTCCTTTCCAGGTGATGCCGTCAGGTAAAGGCGATAGCTGCACTTTATTAATGCCCATAAACATCTCCTTGCCCTTTAGCTCAAGTATGACTGTTTTCGCTTGGATATTATCTAATACCACAGTAAAGGTCAGTGGTGCCATGGATGGTATAGAGGGTGGATTAACGTTAAGTGAAATGCTTTTTTTATCATAAGCCGCTTTACAGTCGGACTGTTTAAGATCACAGGGCTCAACGACAGCAAGCAACTTTGATGACTGAGTGTTTTCAAGCATATCGGGCAGTTTCCAAAGGAGTATTAGCACCCCAAGTGAGAATATAATCCCCGTTAATATTTTGATATGTTGAATTGTGTTGTTTCCTGTCATTTAGAATGCTCATTTTTCATATATTTTAGTGGTTATAGCCTTACTCGGCTATGCGACTCATTGTCGCATCCTAAAAGCAATCAGAGTAGTGTTTGAGAGGCGTTAATACTTGCACTTATGAGTGCTGAAAGTTATCGTTTGAAGTTTGAGAATATATTTTAAAACGAGTCAATAAATTAGCGAGAATATGATAAGTATAGAGAGGATGTTCATGCGTCAGAAGTTCATGTTTGTTTTATTTAGCTTATTTCTGATTAGCTTTGATGTCTCTGCTTTGGACTATTATCGGGTGACAGATGAGCCGATAAATGTTCGCTCTGGTCCGGGAACAAAGTTTCCAGTGTTACTGAAAGCGAAAAAAGGGGAGCAGGTTCTTTTTATAAAGAAACAAGGAGATTGGGCTAATATATTTTTCTTGCACAGTGATGGGCGCCAAGTTGAAGGTTGGATGCATGGTGATTATCTGCAACGGGAAAGTGATAATAGACAGGAAAATACGACTGTTAAAGCAGATTCAATAGGTGCTCATTTAAAATGTTTACCTAATGCACAAAAGAGTGGTGTAAGTAGCTGTATGTTAGATATTGACTTCACGGTAACAGGGCCACTAAGTGAAACCGCCGCAGAAGTTCGTTGTGAATCAGAAGTGCTTTTGCATTTAAAAGGCGGTGAAGTGAAGCCATTACAAGAAGTAGGGAGAATCCGTACCCCTATTAAAAAAGGTGCGGGCGCTGCTAGGATGCAATTAATGGTATTTCCATTAACGAAAGTGCTGGTAGAGAAAGTAACCGTAGTAGATTACAGGTGCATCGCGCAAGACAGCTAGAGAATTTTCAACATAGCAGTTTATTTTATTTGAGGCATTTCTGTTTAAAACAGTTCGTGTTGGTTATGGCTATTCACTATTTGTTTATGCTGTTTGGACAGTGCAAATCCTTAAATGATAGCTACAATTACTTATAGAAGGTGTGGTTTTATCTAAAGTAAAAATGCTAATGGTTCACCAGTACTTCGCTTCATGTGTCTATCGTGAATGCTGTAAGTTATTTAGTTTAGCAATATAGTCAAAACGTGTGAGTTTTGTAGCCATGGATATTGGGGCGTGAATGAAAGAGATTAATGGTAAAACAGCACGTTGGTTTAAGCTTTTATATGGTTTGTTGTCATTGTTAATGTTAATGGCTCTGGTTGCTTTTAGCTATGCCACATGGAGTAATGTTAAACAGCAAGCTTATCAGTCTTTGACGCCTCATAACCAAAGTCTAACGAGTGTTGTTAAGCGCTTTTTTATTCATCAAGAAGCTCTGCTTGGTGAGTTAGCAGAATCTATTACTGTTTCAAGCAGCCCTGATAGCATTATACAAACTCGCTTGAATGATGTCCTAAGAGCGACTCCGCAGATGCGAGTACTTGCTGTGCTTGATACTCAGGGCTCTATTGTGGCGACTACCGGTAATATTCATACACTTGAATGGCTGGATTTGTTCGATAATGATGAATCGACTATTGGCAGGCCTTTTAGGCCTACTTTTGTTGGTGAAAACATCTTACCCGTACGAAAAGCCATAACTAATTCAAGCGGTGTGAGAACGGGTTATGTTGTAGCTGCTTATCGTCTGCTCGGTAATGATGCTATTTGGCAAGAGGCTGAAGAGGCTGAAAGTAAACGCCGCTCAATGATCATTGGTGATGACGGCCGTGTGTATATTTCTTATCCTGAATCAGACACTTTTTGGCAAAGCTTTGTTTCGTTGAAAGTAGAGAACGAGTTTCTCAATACCTTATCGGAGCTAACGCAAAAAGCAGGAGAGTGGCAAACACGTGATGTGCAGTATCAGGATGAGCAATTACTAGTAACCGCCAGCTTTATTGAAGATTATCGTTTTTATATAGTGAGTGGAATTCAGAGTGCGGATTTATTTTCTCGTTGGTTAGAGAGAATGAAATATGTTGCTCTGGCAGTATTAATCTTTCTGATTGTAGGTCTTGTTGTTTTCAGGATTATTTTAACCAGAGCCGCTCGTTTTGAGTCTGCACGAAATGTAGCTGAGCATAATGTTTTCAAACTCTCCAGAGCTATTGAGCAAAGCCCTAGCAGTGTTATTGTCACCGATGAACATTGGTTAATTGAGTATGCCAATAATCGGTTGAGTGATGGCGCAGAGTCTTTGATTAAACTTGATTCTGGCCAAGTGCTCCTTGATCACTTTCCACATAGTTTATTGAAAACTGATGTTTCAGCTATTTCTGAAAACTTGATTCATGGCACAAACTGGTATGGAGAGCGCCGCGCAAAAGAGCAGAAGCAGTGGTTTTCATTTTCAATTAGTGGAATGACCAATGATGCTGGTCATGTGACAAATCATGTGATTGTTACTCAAGATATAACAGAGCGTAAACAAGTTGAGGTGCGCTTATTTAAGCAGGCAAACTATGATGCTTTAACAGGACTACCTAACAGGCGTCGTACCAACGAGTTGTTGACTGAAACGTTGAAAACAGCCTGGCAAGAAAATAAGCGTGTTGCTGTGCTCTATATGGATGTTGATAACTTTAAACAAATAAACGATACATTTGGTCATATGTTAGGCGACCAAATGTTACAGCTTATCGCTGTAAGGTTGCAGCAAGCTGTAGCCGATTCGGGAACAGCCTGCCATATGAGTGGTGACGAGTTTCTAGTGTCTATTGTGTTTGATGCAGAACAAGACGTAGTAGATCTTGCCGATAATATTATGAGTGTTATGAAGCAGCCTGTTTTGTTGGAAGGCAAAAAGCTCTTTATATCAGTGAGTATCGGTATCTCGCGTTATCCAGAAGATAGTGATGATGTCTCGAATTTGTTAAAGCATGCAGATATTGCGCTTTATGAATCTAAAAATCAGGGACGACGTTGTTATAGTTTCTTCAGCCAAGAGTTAGATGATAAGAACAAGCGTAAAGTAGAACTAGAATCAGAGATTCGTAATGCTCTTGCTAATAAAGAACTGTTTATGGTTTATCAGACCAAAAATAGAATCTCCTCCGGTGAAGTGTATGGCTTTGAAGCGCTCATGCGCTGGCAGAGTCCGCGATTAGGTTTTGTGAGCCCAGAAGAGTTTATTTCAGCAGCAGAAGAGATTGGTGTGATTGATCAGCTAGGCGAGTTTGCGCTTTATGAAGCATGCCGTGATCTGCAGAAATTCCAGTTTCATGCGACTCAACCACTCGCTATGGCTGTGAATGTTTCTATGTCGCAGTTAACGAACTCGGATATTGTTGGTACGGTACGCAAAGTATTACAAGATACCGGCTTAAACCCCAGTGTGCTTGAATTAGAGATAACAGAATCAATGCTTGCTCAGCGTTTAGAAGAGGTGCAGCCTGTTCTTAATGAGCTTCTAAGTTTGGGAGTGTCACTTAGTATTGATGATTTTGGTACCGGTTATAGCTCACTGAGCTACTTAACTCGCTTCCCAGTTTCAGCCCTTAAAATCGATCGATGCTTTATCATGGATATGGTTGATAATCGTAGTGATGCGACCTTAACACATACTGTGATTACTATGGCGCATAAGCTTGGGCTTAAAGTTGTTGCAGAAGGGATTGAGGATGAAGATCAATTGGCTCTCTTGCGCGTCTATGGCTGTGATCTTGGTCAGGGTTACTATTTCACAAAACCTCTTCCTTACGATCAAATGACCGCTCATTTGAAGAGCCAGCAAGAAACGCCTGATTGGGCTGTCTGAGGTTTTACAGATAATTGTCTAACAGATATAACCACCGGATGATCTTCCGGTGGTTCTGTAAAGGCAGGTATTGGAGCTGTTAGTTACACATTACCACATTAAATCATCAGGGATAGCGTACTCAGCATATGGATCATCTTGCTCGGGTTGTTCTTCAGGTTTGAGACGAATTAGCCATGTTGGTTGACGTGCTTCAACACGGTCGGCAATTTCGGCAGAAATCAAATAATATTTGTCATCCAATTTGCTAATAACCAGTTGCATACGTGCTAGTTGGTTATGTAAATCTGCAGTGACATAAATATTCTTTATCAGTGTACCATCAACAAAGCGGTAGCTTATTTCAGCTTTATCACTGATGTGTATTTTGTGATGTTCGATCAGCTGACGTGCTTCAGACTCTAATGCTTTTTTTGCTTTTTCTTCTTCACGACGCTTATTTAATTCTTTATCACGCTCAGCTTTTTCTTTGCGTGAGTTCTCAAGATTTCGTTGTGCCTCGGCACTAGATGCTGCGAGGTCTTGTTTTGTTGCTTTTTTCTTTTGAGCTTTTGCTTTTTTTGCTTGTTGTTTATTGGCCAACCCGGCTTTTAATAACTGATCTTGAAGTGAGATAGCCATCAGCAAATACCTGCTATGATTTTTTGGGCAGTATAATAGCACAAGCAGTTTTAAAAGAGCGTTACATCCTTCCCTGATAAGTGTTGTTAGCGTATATTTTATCAATTTTTTATCATGAGAATAGCAATGACAGATCCGCAGTTTATAGCATTTTTAGTTGCCATTACGTTATTAACCATCTCGCCGGGTGTTGATACTCTATTGGTATTAAGGAATGCCAACAGGGGTGGCTGGAAAGATGGTGTTGTTAGTAGCTTTGGTATTTGCAGCGGTCTATTTGTTCATGCAGCAGTTTCTGCTGTTGGTATTTCTGTCATTTTATTACAGTCATTTTGGGCATTCGGTGCTTTGAAACTTGTAGGTGCTATTTATTTGATTTGGCTAGGTGTGCAGAGTCTAACATCATTACGCAAACCTATTATGGAAGGTGTGGTGACCGTTGCCGGAAATAACTTTAATTGGTCTAGGTCTATCAGAGAGGGTTTATTGTCTAATGTTCTTAATCCTAAGACAGTAATTTTCTATATGGCATTTTTACCTCAATTTATTAACCCTGAGTTTGACTTGTTGGCCCAGTCGTTAGGTTTGGCGGGTATTCACTTTGTGATAAGTATGGTGTGGCTATGTGCTCTAACGTTAATGTTGTGTAAGTTAAAAGGTTGTGGGGTTGGAAGGCGTGTTGAAAAGTCATTACAGGGAATGACAGGCGTTGTAATGATAGCTTTAGGGCTAAGCCTAGCGTTTGAGCAACGTGGCAAGTAATGAATGAAGGTCTACGCCAAAGATGCAATTCGCTGGAGAAGCAATCTCTGACGAGGCCTTGAATCAATATAGCGCTTAATGGCGCTTAACGGAACCTGAGGCAGTGTTTTTAGAGTGGTATCTGAGTATCGCTTCTTGAGGAAGTTTTTAGTCATTTTTCTCGTTGGCATGTGCTGACTTTCGGTATTGCTGAATTTTTATATTTCAAACAGTGAGTTATTCTAGGTTTTAGAACTCGAATGCATAGCTATAACATGCGTTTTAGTGTTTAAAATATGTTTCCTGGTTGCGCTAAGGGAGGGCTCATGAGTCACTCGATCTCATAAGCCCTTATATGACGTTAAGTTAAAAGTCGTCATCAAACACTTCTTTCATGCTTCTTTGAAGGCGTCTGCTTTCAAGCATTTCTTCAATATTTTGTCGAACATTGCGGCGCGTATTTTTTTGTGTGCTGATAAAGCCTAAATCCTCTAGATCGTTGCTATCTAGATCGTAACTGTCATTTTCGTCCAGTGAGTCATCACTGATATCTAGTTCGTCTCTCATAAGAGTGATACCTCCAAACAAGTTATTTCACTATCGTAGGTGGTGAAATAGTCAATTTAGTTTTTAAGGTTTCGCAAACAAGTTACTAAAATTGATATTTATCAGTGGATGGCTAGTGTGTAAATTGAAATAAATTTGGTGATTTCAGATTTTTTTTGAATAAAAATCAACATTAAACAAATTTACGTTTTATGCTTATTAAGCGGCATTTCTAGTTTGCATAAAAGTAGTTGTGTTAGTTTTATTATGGTTTAAAAAGCTATTCAGTTTAAAAACTGTGCTGGTGCAGCATTTCTTATTAATTTTGTTGATCTAGGCCACTAATATTGAGATATTTGTATTGTTGCGACTGCGTAAAAGTGTCATTGAATGTATACTTTTGGCTAGGATAGTCGTTATTTTTAACAGTAGTGTGGGGATCAGGGTTTGAGCACAAAATACTTAAAACGTTTTTTTAAGCCTAAATCGATAGCTGTCTTTGGTGCATCAGAAAAGCCTGGAAGTATGGGTGGAATTGTTGTCCAAAACTTGTTGGGTAGTAAGTTTCCTGGGGTGTTGATGTGTATTAACCCAGAAGGTTATGACCAAGTTTTTGGTGTGAAGTGTTATCAAAGTATTTCTGAACTTCCAGAAATGCCTGATCTGGCTATTATTTGTTCACCACCTGATTCTGTGGCGGATATTATCCGTAAGTTAGGCGCGCATATGGTTAAAGCGGCGATAATTTTAACGGGTGGTCTATCTATTAAGAATAACCCTGCGGCTAAAACACTCAGTGAGTCAGTTCGAGAAGCTGCTAGACCCTACGGGATACGTATCATGGGGCCTGATTGCATGGGGTTGTTGGTTCCTGGTTCGAATATGAATGCTAGTTATTCACATATGCATATTCAAAAGGGTAAAGTCGCTTACATTGGCCAGTCCGGGTTATTAGGAACTGCAATGATTGATTGGGCTAACGGTCGCGAAATAGGTTTTTCCCACTTTATGACCTTAGGTAATGGCGTTGATGTCGATCTGTCTTCAGTGATTGATTATGTTTCTCAGGACCCTTATACGCATTCTATTTTGTTGCAGATGGATCGTGTATCTGGTTCTTCCAGAAACTTTATTTCAGCTTTACGCGCTGCGTGCCGTAATAAGTTAGTGCTGGTACTTAAATCTGGAATTTTTTCTGAAGAAGCGTCAAAAATTGCAGCAACTCCCGGTATACCGGATGAGGATGTTGTATATGATGCCGCGTTAAGACGTGCTGGAGCTGTGCGTGTAGAAACGTCTGACCAGTTGTTTAATGCACTAGAAACCTTGTCTCGTATGAAACCTCTCAGAGGAGAGCGGTTAGCAATTATCTGTAACGGTATGGGGCCGAATGCTTTAGCCACCGATCGTTTATTAAAGTCAGGTGGCAAATTAGCGGTTCTGGGCGAAGAGACAATTACTCAACTTGATAATATTCTGTCACCAGGATGGAATCAAAAAAATCCGATCGATCTAAACTCAGATGCTACCCCTGAGCGTTTCGCGCAAGTGTCTCAAATTTTATCAAAAGATAAAGAAGTAGATGTCATCTTGTCAATTCATGCGCCGACACGATTAGCCCCCAGTGTCGAAACGGCTGATGAACTAGTGAAGGTTATTCGTAAATCGCAGCGTAATATTCTTACATGTTGGATGGGACGCGCGACGGCTATTGAAGCACGGAATCATTGTAATGCAGCCAATGTAGCAACTTTTATTACACCTGAAGAAGCTATTGATGCTTTCATGCACATGGTGGATTATCGTCGTAACCAAGTTGTTATGCGCCAAACTCCGGCGACCTATATCGAACAAAATACACAGAACCATAAAAAAGCAAAGAAAATCATTGCTGATGCCTTGACGGAGCCGCGCGATTACCTGACACATGACGAAGCGTGTGATCTATTAGATCAATACGATATCCCTGTTCAGAATAGTTATTACGCAGAGGATATAGATGCTGTTGTCGCGCGAGCAGAAGAAATTGGAGGCTCTGTAGCGATAAAGGCATTGCATCGTAAAAATGTTTACCCTTTTAGTTATGATGCTCAAGCGTCACAGCGCCGCCATGATTTAGCTCAAGACTTATATTCTTCAAGCGATGTTAGGTATGCGACGACAAAGCTAGCTTATCGTGTAAGTGAGCGTATAGGTGATGACGAAAGTATGGGCTTTTGTGTGCAGCAGATGAAACGTGGTTTTCAGTCTTTGCAAATAAATGTAGGCATTACTCGAGATCCGACTTTTGGTCCTATTATCGTCTTTGGAGCAGGTGGGTTTACCGTCGATGTATTGGCTGACAGGCATGTCATGCTACCGCCTATGAATACAGCTTTAGCAAAAGAGCTAGTTAAAAATTCGCGTATTTATAAGATTATAAAAGAGCATAGTTACCAGCCAGAGAGAGACGTTGAACAACTTTCTGACATGATTCTTAAATTGTCAGAAATGATTGTTGATTTGCCGAACCTTCAAGGGTTAGAAATTAACCCTTTATTGCTGAACAAAATGGGCATTTTGGCTGTAGATGTTGCGGTTTCTATTGGTGACAAGTCTGAATTGGCAATATCGCCTTACCCTGGTGATTTAGAAGAATCGATTGCGCTAAAACGTTCAGGAAGGCCTGCTGTTGTACGTCCGATCCGTGGAGAGGATGAACCTCGCCATTTAGATTTTTACAATAAACTTAGTCCTGAATCTATTCGTATGCGGTATTTTTATAGTCGCGGAATTCCTTCTCATCAAGAGCTAGCGAGTTGGACTCAAATCGATTATGACCGTGAAATGGCATTTATTGTGTCGGCTCCTAGTTTGGATGGAACGGGTCCTGAAACACTGGGTGTTGTTCGGGTTGTTACTGATCCTGATAACATTCAAAGTGAATTTTCGGTAGTGATTAGAGATGATCTGCAAGGAGAAGGCCTGGGTGTTATTTTAATGCGCAAAGCGGTTGATTACTGTCGTAGCCGCAAGACACTAATGATAGAAGGGTCGACATTACCGACTAATAAGGGGATGCAGGGGTTGGCTCTTAAGCTTGGTTTTACCAATACTTTCAATATGGAAGAGGAAGTAGTTGATATGAAAATGAAGCTTAATGAACCCACTGAAGATTGGCAGTTTACACGGTTACAACATTAACACTTGAGATAGGGAGCCTCTGCAATACATATGCACTATATTATTGTATGTAGAGGCTTGCTTCAGGGTGGGCAAAAGAAGATGCTGCTTAACTTATGAACGCGCTATAAACTATCAGAATTGATATTAAGCTGTTGGGCAGTACATTTCATGGAGTGTATGAATAATGCGTTTAGCAGTGTCGCCAGATAAAGAGTAATAGATAGTTTGTGACTCTCGACGAGTACTGACCAAACCATCCTTTCTGAGAACAGCTAAATGTTGTGATAATGCTGACTGACTTAAATCAAGGCAGTTATTCAGTTGCGTTACAGAAAGCTCTTTACCGTCCAAGTAGCAAAGAATAAGTAGTCTGCTTTCATTGCCGAGCGCTTTCATCAGTTGCGCTGCTCGAGATGCGTTGGTTTTCATCATCTCAAGGGTTTCGGCGTTTAGGTTAGACTCTTCTATTGTATGGGCCAAATCTTATTCTCCACAGGAGTAAGTTGAGATAAAACAAATCTTTGAGCCTGTTACAAATCCTTTTTGTAATTTTACTCTTCTAATATAAGGATAATAAGGTGAAATGTAGGGTTTTACCATAAAAAAAGCACCTGTTAAGGTGCTCTTAAATAAAGATGCTGAATTAGGGTAAAAATCAATGAGCGTCTTTAAAGCCTAGAAGCCGAACGATGCTCATGCCAGGGCACCAGCCGGAAAAAGCGGATTGTAATAAGCTGGCACCGACAATAGCTGTTACAACCAATAGCAAGGTGTTGATACTGAAAAATAAAACCGCGATGACTGTCCCAAGAATTATCGACCCAGCCATTATGTGTATACCTTGATTAACATTCATACCCGCTACATTACAGCTCTCTTGTTGTAAGCCTAGTTTCTTAAAAATAGTGATAGCAGGGCACCAGCCAGTAAATGCAGATTGGAGTAGGTTTAAGCCAACAAAGCCCGTGAGGTAAAACCAATTTGGGTTGATATAGCTTCCTAGAGCAAGGCTGATGAGTACAACGGTTCCTGCCATTAAACGAAGTGCTGCACTAACGGTCATGATTGATCTCCAACATATAAGGTTTAGTTATTATTATATATTAGTTTTATCTAATGTGTAGATAAATATCTTCATGTTTTAGTCAATTTGTATTGAGTAAGATCAAGACTAAAAATTCTTTTCTTGTTATCGTGAAGTTATGCCGTATTTGGAGAAGGTTATGAAAACTGAAAGAGTTTTGGTACATATCGATACAGCCCAAGTATCAGATGCGTTGATACAGAAGCTAATGATACTGGCTCAGAAAAAAGGGACCATTATTGAGCTGTTTTCTTGTTGTTATAACCAGTCTCTGCACCGAAGCTACCTCTTTGATGATGAAGCTGAAAAGCATGCCATTGCAGGATATTTACATCAAGAAGAGGCTAAGCTAATTCGCTTGGCGGAACAGTTAGAAGAGCAAGGAGGTCGAGCTAGTTATGACTTAACTTGGAACCGTAATGTTGCCGAAGGCCTCATTCGAAAAGCGCTAAGGTACAGAGCAGATATCGTTGTTTTTCCTATCGGTCGACATGCTCATGGTCATTATTTATTTAGGCAGGGAGATTGGCAGTTAATAGCGCAGTGCCCTGTACCTCTGTTACTAATGAGAGATCAACAGTGGGCCGTTCACCCTCGTATTGCTGCTTTGGTTGATCCGTTTCATCACTGTGATGAGCCTCAGGCGTTGGATAATCAAGTATTGAAAGGTTTGCAAGCGTTAAGTGAGTTGCTAGTTGCCGAACAACATGTGGTGCATAGCTTTGCTACCGTTCCGCAGGCTGCAATTTTTGATGAGCATTTGACAGTTGACTATGCGGCGATGCATGAGAAAGTTAAACTCCGTCATACAGAAGTTTTACAAGCTATGGTGGGCAGTGAAGCTATTTTGCATCTTGAGCAGGGCGATGTTCATACTATTATCCCTGCACTTGCTAAGCGCGAAAGTATTGACCTTCTTGTTATGGGATCAATCTCGAGAGGATTTTTGGATCGATTCTTGATAGGAAGCTCAGTTGAGCGAATAGTTGATCATGTAGAGTGTGACTTCTTATTGGTTAAGCAACCGGACTTTGTTAGCCCGGTTACTGAATAAATAAAGTGCTGTGAGCTTTTAAAGATCAAAACTTGCCCATATAGGAGCGTGGTCAGAAGGTTTTTCCATGCCTCTTATTTCATAGTCGATATCTGAATTTTCACAGGTTTGGCTAAGACCTTTCGTTGCTAAAATAACGTCAATTCTTAGACCTCGTTTAGGCTCCTGTTCAAAACCTCTGCTGCGATAATCAAACCAGCTGAAGCGGTCATTAGTTTCAGGGTGAAACTGTCGAAATGTATCAATTAGCCCCCAGCCTTGCAGACGAGCAAGCCACTCGCGTTCTATTGGTTGAAAACTAGATTTTCCCGTTTTTAACCAGCGTTTACGGTTAACTTCACCAATACCTATATCAAGTTCGGTGGGGGATATATTGATATCGCCCATCACGATTAAGTTTTCATCAGGGGAATGGTTTGTGATTAGGTGTTCTTGGAGGTCTGCATAAAAACGTGTTTTCGCAGGGAACTTAATAGGGTGTTCAATATTCTCACCTTGCGGGAAATAGCCATTGAGTATGGTAACCGTATCCCCTTTAGGTGTTGCGTACTTGCCGATGATCATGCGACGTTGCGCGTCAGGTTCGTCGTTAATAAAGCCTTTTTGAATGCTTAGTGGCGGTAGTTTAGAGATAAGACAAACGCCGTAATGGCTTTTTTGGCCAAAATACTCAACATGGTAGCCATGTGCTTCAATCATCTCTATTGGGAATTGAGGATCGTCCACTTTGATCTCTTGCAGACCAATAACATCGGGGCTGTATTTTTCGATGAGCGCAGCAATCTGATGAGGGCGTGCGCGTAATCCATTAATATTAAAAGAGATAATTTTCATAGTAAGCATCATCAGTTTGTTAAATTAGCGATCAGTCTAACATGATTGATTGCTTTAAATGCAGAGTGCCGATTTGATTTACCTATCATCGTATTAGTTATCTTTGATTGGTACTTTAGGGCATGAATCGTTACAGTTAATGAAAATTTATTGAGGGAGTTAGGCTTTGTCTGCTTATGATTTTGATCTGTTTGTAATCGGGGCTGGTTCGGGTGGCGTAAGAGCAGCGCGAATGGCGGCGTCTATGGGCGTGAAAGTAGCAGTAACTGAAGACCGTTATTTGGGCGGAACTTGCGTTAACGTTGGTTGTGTTCCCAAAAAATTATTTGTGTATGCTTCTCATTACAAAGAAGAATTTATTGAAGCGGCAGGCTTTGGCTGGAATGTGGGAGCTAGTAGCTTTGACTGGCCGACTCTTAGAGACCGCAAGAATGATGAGATTAGCCGCTTAAACGGTATTTATCGTAACCTATTGGTTAACTCGGGTTGTGAGCTACTTGAAGGGCGTGGCACGCTGGTGGATGAGCATACAGTTGCTGTTAATGGAAAGCATTACACAGCAGAACGGATAATAGTTGCAACCGGTGGCTGGCCATTTGTGCCGGATATTAAGGGTAAAGAGCACATTATTAGCTCAAATGAAGTGTTTTTCTTAGAGACCTTCCCTAAGCGCGCTGTAGTTGTTGGTGGGGGTTACATTGCTGTTGAGTTTGCAGGGATCTTTGCTGGTTTGGGTTCTGAAACAAGCTTGATTTACCGCGGCGATCTCTTCCTTCGAGGTTTTGATAGAGACTTGCGTGAGTTTGTTGCTCAAGAAGTTAGCAAGAAGCATGTAGACCTTAAATTTAATAACAATATTGAATCGATAGAGAAACAGGCAGACGGTAGTTTATTACTTAAACTAACGGACGGCTCTACTCACGAAACGGATTGTGTGCTGTATGCCACTGGACGTGTCCCTAATGTGAATGATCTCGGTCTTGAAGCATTAGGTATAGAGCAGCAGAAAAATGGTGCTATCGTCGTTAATGAGAGCTTTCAAACGAATGTTCCTTCGGTGTATGCGATTGGTGATGTAATAGATCGTGTTCAGCTAACACCTGTAGCGCTTGCTGAAGGTATGGCATTAGTCCGACATCTCTATCAGGAAGGCAACCCTGCTGTTGATTATGACTTGATCCCAACAGCTGTTTTTTGTCAGCCTAATATTGGTACAGTTGGCTTGTCAGAAGAGCAGGCGCGTGAGCAAGGTAAAGATATTGATGTATATCGTAGTGAGTTTCGTGCGATGAAGCATACGATGTCGGGTAGCGAAGAGCGCACCTTGATGAAAATGATCGTTGAAAAAAGTACCGACAAAGTACTCGGCGTTCATATGGTGGGACCTGATGCGGGGGAGATTATTCAAGGGCTGGCAGTTGCGCTTAAGGCAGGAGCAACTAAGGCGGTATTTGATAGTACTATTGGTATTCACCCAACAGCGGCTGAGGAGTTCGTTACCATGCGAGAGCCTGTAAAAAGCTAATTGAAAAGTGGCGCAGTACCACCTAGTCTTTAGAGTAGGAGGTGCTGCAATGAAACTTCTTATTAAAATGCTGTTGCTGGCGATTATTCCTGCGTGGATGCAAAATGAGCAACCCGATAGCCAGCATTTTTACAGACGTCAGTTTACTAAAAGCTATCAGCGCAAACGCATAATTGTTCGCAGGCTATGGGTGTGTAGTGCATTTTTGATTTTGCTTTTTCCTACAATGGTATTTGCATCAATTGTGGGGTTGATGAGTACATTTTTATCATTTTGCCTACTAGATGAAACCAATGAGTAGGCAAAGAAAAGAGGCTAATGATGCACTCATTAGCCTCTTTTTTATTACTTGTCCCGTCCTGAAATAGGTTTACATATTGAGGACCTATTATGGACACATCAACCCCCACGCATCATAAGCGCAGTCAGTGCGATTACACAATGGGCTTTAAATTGCAGGTTGTAGATGCTGTTGAAAAAGGCGACATGACCTATAAACAAGCTCAAAAGATATATGGTATTCAAGGGCGATCTACCGTTCTGACTTGGTTAAGAAAGCACGGCAAGCTAGATTGGTCCCAGCCAACGCATAGAATTATGACTAAATCACCCCAAAGCAAAGAAACGCCAGCCCAGAAAATTAAGCGCCTAGAGAGGGAGCTTGAAGATGAGCGAGC
>NZ_AUGR01000033.1 GCF_000422765.1 Neptunomonas japonica DSM 18939
AGGATATACGCATCGACGCTCGGTTCATCTTGGGTCAGATGTTGCTGCTCATGAATCTATGCCAGGCGTTCATCGCGTTGCTGCCTTATTGCAACGGTGGTTGCTAGGCACACATCATGGGGCGATACAGCCAAAACAACTTGATTCATATCTAGATGAGTTTGTTTTTCGTTTTAATCGACGGACCTCAAAATCTAGAGGCTTACTTTTTTATCGACTGCTTCAGCGTAGTATTTTAACATCCCCAATTACCTACAAGGATGTGATAAAAAAGTAAAATGTTGCTGATTAGTATATGAATGGAGCTAAAGGGATACCCCTTTTTAATATACAGTATATTTATAGGTTGGCAAAACTCATGCTTGTTTACACAAACTAGAGCGGCACAAATGCTTGTATTGCTTCAAAGGTTGAGTTAAAAATATAAGTAAATCAGACAGATGGATGTCTGGCATGGGTAGATACACGGACCCCCGTATATCAATTGTTAACACGCATGCGCGGTTTGCCACGGAAGAGGTTTCTATATTCCTAAAAATTTCCCTTCCTTTTCAAACGATTACATCTGTTTTTAATTAATAACAGTGTGGGTAGATACACGGACCCCCGTATATACAAATGTTATACGAATAGGTATTTTATGTTCACTAATGGAGTATCCATCATTCTCACTGGTACGAATGATGACTACAAAGGAATGGCAATCGCTTGGGTTTCTCAAGTAGAGAAAGAGCATTTAATTATCTCTATCCCAAAAGGCGCAAAAGCTACAAATTTATTACTTAAACGAAAAGCTTTTTCGGTGAATGAGTTAGGTTTAGGTCAGGAGGACTTAGCTCGAGAATTTGGTGGTAAAAACTGCGAACATAAGCCAAATGCTTCGCTAGCAAAAATTAATTCAACTGAGCATAATTTACCAATAATTTTAAACTGCTGCTCTTCTACTATTTGTCGAACTTTAAACGTAGTAGAAATAAATGAGCAGGTCGTAATTACAGCTGAAATTATTAGCTCAGAAAACCACTTAGGTATACAACCTTTAATTTTCAATAAAGCGGTATACTTTAAATAATTCGTATAACAAGTCGTTAAAGCAGGACAAATTACAGTTGGCTATTTGCTCCTTCGTCGCTTATTTTAGCCAACAATTATTTGCCTCTTAACGAGGCGTTATGTGTAAATCATCATGCCAGAATTTGAGCTAGGAACATTTTCAGTAGGTACACTAATTGGACTCTTGCTTGGTGCTTGTCTTGGTCATGCATTAGCAATTCGCAGAGGGAAAATACAATCTAGACACAATGCAGCAATAGAGCTTAAGAAAGCATTTCGCCGTTGTGCCTTGGAAATTGAAAATGGTGAAAACCCAACCATTGTAATTTCTGCCGAATACCATAAGCAACATGAAGCAGCAATGGATTACTCGGCAACCCTCAATGGCCGAGCTTTAAATATGTTTAATCGTGCCGTTAATGAATACACTGAATGGTTTAAGGTGGTCTGCAATAGAACAGCCGCCCAAAATATGTATGGGCAGGACGACCCTGAATATTTAAAAATCAAGAACAAAAACCCACTCACATTAATCAATGGCATACTTAAATATGCAAACACATAACAATTGGGTCGTGTGGGACGCTGCACCGCTGCGCGCCTTGCGCCCCACACCCTAAGCGTTAAGTTTTGAGTTGAACTATGAAATTCACAATAAAGTCGAACTATTACAAATATTTACTTCTGACATCTGTCGTCATTTTCATTCTGATTGATTTGTTATCTTTAGTTTCTATTTACCAATCACTTCATGTTTTACCCGCATCGAAAGTTACACTTTCTCTATTCGCAGTAGCAGTTCGTCTATGCGCTCTTCTGTGTTTACTTATGTCTAGAGGACCGCTGCTAGTATGCTTATATGTCTGGGGGGCTTCTATGGTAGTCGGAGGGGCTGCTGGAGTATTATCTATTGGGTTGTTTTCTAACTTTCAGCCAATATCAATTTTTATTAAGAACTTATTCTTTTTGACCCTTGGACTGTTAATAATAATACCCGCAAGAAAGCAAATTATTCCAGTATCAGAAGAATAATAAAATCACGTTCCTGCGTAAAAACTTAACAAAGCGCTGTTGTCAGACTGCTGTCTCGCTAGCGCTCAACATCTGCCGCAAAGCGCGGCGTTGGTATGACTCCCACCGTCAAGTTCACCCACACGAATATCTGCTTTTTCTTTAAAGCCTTTTTCTCAAAATAGGATGAGTTAACACATCGAATGAGGCCGGTAATGTCGTCGGTTTTCATGCTGGTATTCGTGGATTACTCATTCTTCAATGAGCAGCGCCTACCTTACTACTTTCTTGAATGAGGGGGCGTCGTGGCACCGATCTTCAGTCTATGTTCGAGGATCAACTACTCACGTAGTTGCCTGCCTAACGCCGTCGGAGCTTATGCCACTGCCGTGGCCCGATCCGATGCACTAACTCAAAACTGATCATTATGCAGGCACTCGTGATAAACGATTGCGTGGATTAACGGGCGAGAGCACCACTTCTCTGGCAATCGCCCAGATATAAGCAATCATCTCTCGCGCAATGGCCGTGACCACCACGTTGTAATGTTTGCCCCGTTTTATCAATCGCTGGTAGCGCCTACATAAACGTAACTGTGCTTGCCAACCTATATCAACGATCTCTTTACTCAGCGACTCTTGCCGCTTTTGCAGTTCTGTTGATATGTTCGCGCTATAGCGATAACTATGTGCGCCTTCAATCAATAAACGCCTGGCTCGTCCATTTCCGCATTTAGTAATGCTGCCTTGCCGTTTATGCCCGCCACTGGAATGTTCGCTAGGCACCAACCCTAGATAACTCATGAGTTTGCGGGGATGATCAAAACGGGTGAGATCTCCCAGTTCGGCAATAACCCCCACCGCCACTAATAACCGAACCCCTCGCATGGCTTGAACGGCCTTAACAACCGGATAATAGCGCCAGTTTTTCACATGATGAATCAACTCATTATCTAAACGTTCGAGCCGTTTAACGCGCTCAGTAATGGTTTGTATGTACTCCTGTAAAACGATCTGTTGGCTAGGGTAAGGCAGAATGAGCTCGGTTAACCAACGCAGGTGTTTTTGCGACCAGTTATCCGTGACTGTCGGTTTAATATTGTTACGCAGTAATAAGGCTTTAAGTTGATACTTAGTGTCTTTAAGATCCTTCATTGCCGTTTCCCGTGCTCGGGATAAATCACGTATCGCTTCATCTTCGGGTTCGGGCACATAAATAGAATCAAGATCCCCGGAACGTAAAAGCTGAGCGAGCTTCATCGCGTCACGCTTATCGGTTTTAATCCACTCTCCCGGTTTCTTCGGAATAAGAGAAGGAGCTACCACATAACAAGGATGGCCGAGACTCGTGAGCAATCGATAGACCCAGTAACCGCAGGGACCGGCTTCATAAACAAAATGAAGTGTGGCGTTGGGGTATTTAGATTGAAATTGACGTACCATTTTTTTTATAGACAGTTTGCTGCTAGGAATCCTGCCTACATGAGTGACCTTAGCGTTGCGATCATCTTCAACATAGGCGACTTCAACAAATTCTTTGTGAGTGTCTAAGCCAATAAAAACTATGCTACTGTTAATCATGCTGACCTCCAATGTGTATTGTTAACAAATACAGTATGGCTCTGGCTTACAGCTAACCCACGAAAATGGAGGTCAGCACCTCGTGGGAGTCATTATGTCTATGTGTCTTCTATTTGAGGGTGAGATTAGATGATTCCCTGTGAAAAGTACGACTATATTGAGATAGCTTGTATTTATCGGTATTTACTTAAGCTGACAATGAAATCAGGAAATGTAATAGAGTGCATTGCTCTGGATACAGCTCTTGATTCAAATAGAGCTGAATGTATTAAGGTAGAAACTCACGGTAGTTTTCGCTTAATAGTCTTAGATGAAATTTCAGTATTAGAAGCTTGTATTGAAAATCCACATTTTGATTTAATTACTTTTAATTAAGTATTTACACATAATAAGCGACTGTAATCGCCGCAAAAAGCGCGGCTGGGACTATTTATTAAATAGTCCTTAAGCCGAGCGCTATGCATCTATTGAGGCACTGAGAGTGCGTAAAGTTTTGCTCTTTGGGAACTCTGGTTCTGGTAAGTCGACGCTTGCAAAAGAGTTGTGCGAAAGGGGGCTGGCTCATCTGGATTTAGATTCCTTGGCATGGCTCCCTACAATGCCGCCTTTAAGAAAACCATTAATAGATTCACAAAAAGAGATTTCTAAATTTATCGAGTCAAATACAGGTTGGGTTATTGAAGGCTGCTATTCGGATCTAATAGAGGTCGCCATATCAGAATCCAATGAAATCATATTTATGAATCTTCCCGTGGATGCTTGCATCGCAAATGCCAAAAGCAGGCCGTGGGAGCCTCATAAATATGCCAATAAGCAAGCTCAAGATGCTAACTTAGGTATGCTACTTGATTGGATCGTCTTGTACCCTGAAAGAACAGATACTTTTTCTATGGCCGCTCATAATGAGCTGTACGAAAAATATCAGGGTAAAAAGTGTATGTTCACTAGCAATGAGAGAAGCACCTACGGCTAGACAACTTGGCGCCTATTATTTCGGTATTATGCGTTTATGCAAACTAGGAGTATCGTAAATTTGAATCAATTAACCGAACAACCCATAGGGTGCCCATACTGTGGTGAAACGATTGACGTTTTGATTGATTCAACTGATTTGGGTCAGCAGTATATTGAAGATTGCCAAGTATGTTGTAAGCCCATTAATTTCTTGGTTTCTGAAAGTGTTAATGGTGAGCTTGCTGTGAGTGTCTATAGTGAAGATGAAGCGTTTTAGTTATTCAAAATCAGCTATTTTTGTTCGCTGTCTTCGTATAGGATCCTCCCTACTATTTTTGCTTAGTAAACTTTTGATAATAAGACGTTCCAAATCTGTAAAGTTTAACTAGCTGCAACTCATTACCCCTTTCTGATATGACGTAAAACAAATGAATGATAAAACGATAGCAACTCACAGCGGTAATTTTCATGCAGATGATGTTTTCAGCATTGCTGCACTTAAATGCATTTTCCCTTCTTTTAAACTCATACGTACACGTGATCTGGAATTGATTAGTAAGGCAGACATTGTGATTGATGTTGGCGGTGAATATGATCCAGACGCCGGTCGTTTTGATCACCACCAACGTGGCGGAGCCGGTGAGCGTGATAATGGTATTCCTTATTCTTCATTTGGTTTGGTTTGGCAAAAATATGGCTTAGAAATATGCGTGGGTAACCAAGAGGTAGCCAATGCTGTTGATACAGGCCTAGTATCAACCATTGATGCTATCGATTGTGGTTATGGTGAAGGTGTTTCTAAGGGTGTTAGTCTTAGCCAAACTATCTCGATGTTTAACCCAACGTGGCAAGAAGATAGCCACTTTGATACCTGTTTTGATGAAGCCGTTGATTTTGCATCGCGCGTTTTAGCACGATTCATTGCCTCTGCTAACGGTGGTATTAGTGCCAAATCAATTGTCGCTAAAGCGATTGATAATGCAGAAGATCCGCGCGTGATTGTTTTAGATAAATACACGCCATGGAAAACAACAGTACACGCCTTATCTAAAGAAGCGTTATATATCGTTTACCCATCAGAGTCTGGCCAATGGAGAATTCAAGCCGTACCTGTTGAGCTAGGTTCATTCGAGGATAAAAAATCGCTGCCTAAGCAATGGGCTGGTTTATCGGGTGAAGCACTTAAAGGAGTGACAGGCATTGATGACGCTATGTTTTGTCATAATGGTTTATTTATTGCGGGTGCAGAATCATTTGAAAGCACTATGAAAATGGCTTCCATCGCACTTCAAGAGTAGTAAAAGTGCTCTTGAAAATATAACAAATCATGCGCGTTTCTTCTTGAGGTGTTATCTTCGTCTTAATGTTTGGGAGAATATTATGGCGGACATAAACCATCGAGTTGGCATCAAATCTTCACCTGAAGCAATCTATGAGGCGTTAACTACAGATGCCGGCCTCGCTAAATGGTGGACGAATGATGTGTCGGGCGCGGGAGACGTAGGCTCCATCATTGAATTTCGTTTTAATGGTGGCGGCCCAGATTTTATTGTGAAAGAGCTCATTCCCAATAAAACCGTATGCTGGCAGCATTCAGGGTGTATACCTGATCCTTGGATAGGTACAGAAATCTTATTTCGATTAGAAGCAGAAAAAGAGCAGACTTTTGTAAGGTTTACTCATTCCAACTGGAAAGAGGCGACAAATTTTATGGCTCACTGCAGTACTAAGTGGGCTGTTTTTTTGATCAGTCTTAAAGATTCGCTTGAGCTTGGTACAGGAACGCCTTTTCCAAATGACGTTCAAATAGATCATTCGTGAATTGAGCGTTGTTTAACAAGGTCATTCGAATCACCCCTAAAAAATAGGGGGATATTTGCTGCGTTATTTTTACGTTATCAATGGATCTTGGGTCGTATCTCTGGCTTAATGGGCTGTTGCAGCGTCTATTTGCTTATATACAACTCTTTGATTTTACTTTATGTTTTTACTCTGTATTGCCTTTATCATTCGAAACAAACAAAAAGCTGAGATGTGAGTTCTTTGTGGTATCCACTAAGTAGTGGGTAATCAAAACGATATGACAAGTGCAGGCAGTAAAAAAGAGGCAATGAATTTTTATTAACATGCTGATAAATATTGTTTGTTTGACTGGAAAATATGTAAAAAATGCTTAAAAAACAAAACAGTTTGAATGGTTTTAGGTATAAAGAAGACCGTTGGCCTGTCTTTATCGTACTAGCGCTGACAGTTATTGATTTTATTTTGTACTTTACTATCAATGATATAGCTGTTTTGGGTGGCTACTATTTGTTGATGTTACTTCCAAAGGGTGTTATCTGTGCATGGAATCACCACCACCAACACCTTTTCACATTTCGCCAGGCTTTCCTCAACCGGGGTTTAGAGTTTGTTTACGCCTTGCACACAGGTGTAACAACACATCTTTGGCGCCTACACCATGTATTGGGTCATCATTTAAATTTTCTTGATCAAGAACTGGATGAGAGTCGCTGGAAACGCAAAGACGGAACTCGAATGGGGATGGGCGAGTACACACTCAATGTTGCCCTGACCGCTTACACTCGCGGGTATCGAGTGGGCAAAAAGCACCCTAAGCAGTTATCAACTTTTCTTATTTATACAGCGATAACATTTATTATCGTGGCTATTCTTGTTTGGTATAAACCCGTTGCAGGCTTAATGTTATTCGTATTGCCGATGATCACCAGTCTACTGTTTACTGCTTATGTGACATACGAGCACCATTCAGGTCTTGATACAAAAAACGAATTTGAAGCGTCTTATAACAACCTAGATCCGTTGTTCAATCGTTTGACTGGCAACCTCGGCTATCATACTGCGCATCACCATAAACAAGGTGCTCATTGGTCAAAACTACCGGCACTTCATGCAGAAATTGAAGATAGAATCCCAGCTCACCTTTATCAAAAATCTATTTTTACACGGATGATTGGCAGTGGCTGAATCCGTTAAAATTTTTTGTTTAGTCTTTACTGAAAAGAGATTGAGTCTGTGACTTAATAAACTCAATAAATGCTTCGGTTAGCTTGTTATTGTGCGTAGGCTGGGCAACAAGGGAAAAGCGCCGTGTTAACTCCAAAGGGGAACTCAGTACTACTAAGCTACCCGATTTTACCTCTTCCGCGATCGAGAGTTGTGATAAACATCCCACGCCGAGCCCTGCTTTAACAGACTGTTTAATGGCTTCTTGTCGGTTTAATGCAAAAGCTACTTGTGCCTGTACATTAATGGCTTGCATGGCGGTATCAAAAATCCGCCGGGTTCCTGAGCCGTCTTCACGCAATATCCAACGCTGTTGTTCTATCTGCTCGCGGTTTAATTGCCCGGCTTGTGCTTGCGGGTGGTTTGTATGGCAAAACACTTCTAGTTTGTCTTCGTGCCAAGGTGTTATCTGTAATTGGCGATGCTGGGCAGGGCCTTCGATTAAACCAATATGCCCTTGCCCTTTTTCTAATGTGGCAATAACCTGCTGTGTATTGGTTATCTTAACGTCTGGTACAACGTTGGGATGTCGCTGAATAAACTCTGCAAGTAGGCGAGGGAGCAGGTAAGTCGCAATGGTAACGCTGGCTGCAATGCGCAAAGGCCCCGCTATTGTACCGTCTCCCGGTGTATGTAAACTGTCAATTAGGTGCAGTATTTGGTTGATCTTAGGTAGCGTGTCTCGGCCAGATTCAGTAATCATAAGCTCGCGGCCTACACGTTGAAAGAGTGGGTAGTCTAATGTCGATTCAAGCTCTCTGAGTGATTGGCTGGCGGCTGATTGGCTCATGGCTTGCTCGTCAGCAGCCGCTGTTAACCTGCCGAGCCTAGCGGTTGCTTCAAAGACTCTCAATTGCTTAACTGATACGCTCATAGAAAGTACGCTCGTAGAAAATAGTTTGTGACGGATGTTTCGTAATAAATGTTCGGTTTTTCTAATGTGTTAGATCTAATAATCCCATTTTACTTAATGTTTGTATAGATGGATTATGAGTGAAACAAATCTTTACACGGAGTTTTTCTCATGTCTCAAATATTAGCGTTACCGTTGATTGCGATAGTGGCTATTCTGCTCGCTAAGGTACCCGCTATCGCTCAATTCGGTTTAAGTGCTTTGCCACTAGCTATCATTTTGGGCATTGTTGTTGGTCATTTAAATACGCGCAAAGCGGCTGATAAAGAGATTATATTCACGCGTTTTTGTCAGCAAAAGCTGCTGCGTGCGGGGATCATTCTTTTTGGGTTTAGTTTGAGCTTCCAGCAAATTATCTCCGTGGGCTGGCAAGCGCTTGTACTCGATCTATTAGTGATTACGAGTATATTTTGTGTAGGTACTTATGTAGGTATCCGCTTTTTTAAATTAGATAGAGAGTTAGCAATTCTTACCTCGGTTGGTAGTGCTATTTGTGGCGCGGCGGCTATTCTGGCTACTGAGTCTGTATTAAAGCCACGCCAGCAGAATGTGACAGTTGCTGTTGCTACGGTGGTTTTGTTTGGCACGCTGGCCATGTTTAGTTATCCGTTTATTTTTCAGTTTTCTGGGATGAGTGAACAAGCCTTTGGTATTTATATTGGTAGTACGGTGCATGAAGTGGCGCAAGCGGTAGCAGCAGGAGAGGCTATCGGAGGGGAAGCCTTACAAAACGCAGTCGTTGTTAAATTAATTCGAGTGATGATGTTAGCGCCTTTTATTCTTATATTAAGTGCCTTTCTTACCCGCAGTAGTGATGGCTCATCTGGTGGTGAAATCGCTATCCCGTGGTTTGTGTTTGGCTTTATTGCGGCCTCAGGTATCAATAGTCTATTGCTGTTACCTGAGGCGCTGTTAAGTACTTTACAGCTGGCTAGCCAGTTTTCTTTAGCGATAGCGATGGCCGCTCTAGGTGTTCAAACGCGTTGGAGCACTATTAGGCAGGCTGGTGTTAAGCCAATGGTATTGTCGTTAATGCTCTTTGTTATGCTGATCTTTGGTGGGTTTTATCTAAACCAGTGGTTGATAGTTGCCTAGTCATGCATTAAAAACGTGTCAGTTATAATAACTGACACGCTAAAGTCTTAATGAGAGGTTTTTAGCTTTTAACGGCCGTTACTGCTTTCATGGCGTCTTGGCCTTTTTTCCAAAGATTGCCTTGCCACAGTTCTTCTAAGCCTGTTTCACCTGATGCGCCTTGAGTTGTTAGGTAGTCGTAATAGGCGGTAGGTTTGTGGCCGGTAAGGTTGTAAAAATCGGGGCTGCAGCGGCAGTAAAAACCATTGACGAGGTATTCGAAGAACTCTGCGCGAGTAGCGCCGAAATCGTTTTCAAAATCGACCATTGATTGAGATCGATACTCGATAGTCTTGTTCATGGCACGGCCAAGGTCGGCAGCGATTTCTGCCATCGTCTGTGACTGAGGGCCGGTAATATCATAAAACTTGTTAGCGTGGCGTTCTGGGCCTTCGCTCAATACCACGGCTGCCGCTTCTGCAATATCTCGAGTGGCAACAAAGGAGTTGCGTGCTTTACCTAATGGGTTACTGAACCAGCCTTCTTGGGCGATGTTGTCACAATCGGTCTTAAGGAGATGATTCATGAAAAAGTTGTTACGCAATACGGTTAAGTTCAGTCCTGCGTCGATCAAGGCTTTCTCACCCCACCAGTAGTGTTGTAGCATCAGGGGTATTGATGCACCTTCTCGGGAAGAGTGTTGCTCAGCTTGATAAGATGCCGTGTTGGTATCCGCGCCCATGCAGCTTACACGCACTACGTGTTTGATAGTGTCGATGCGATTTGCCAGCTCTTTACAAAAATTCAAATGGCCTTCTAGCATCGGGTCAAGTGATGCAGAGTAGATTGCGCTAACACCGTTTAGCGCAGCATCCCAGCTGTTAGCATCGTTCAGATCAAAGAACACTGTTTCATCAGCGCCTATGGCTTTCAAGTCGGCAATTTTTGATTCTGTGTGGTAGCAAGCACGTACCGTGAATTCGCCAGCTTGAGATAAATGAGCAACCAGTTCTTTACCAATACGGCCAGTCGCCGAGGTAACCAGCACAATAGCTTTGGTCATTGAGTGTTCTCCAGATAAAAAATGAAAATGATCTGTAATGAGGGAGGGTAAATTAAGATGGCAGTGAGCTGTGTAGTTACCCATTTACAACATATTCTGTTAGTTGTTGGTCTTTAGGGTAGGGCCAGTTAGATGGTTATTGTAGAGCCTGGTGTAGAGAGACATTTAATGGAGTGGGCCGCCGCTTGAAAAGGTCTGCTTGAGGTTTTGTCTAATGATGAGCCCTGTTTAGAGGCTTTAAATGGAAAAGGGCGTGCCAGTCATAATAACTGACACGCATTGTAGCTTTTATTGGCAAATGCTTTTAAACAGATCAAAGTACTCAGGGAATGTTTTTCGTGTGCATCCCGGATCATTAATCGTTACTGGCGTGTCACTGAGAGCAACCAGTGAAAAGCACATAGCCATACGGTGATCATCGTACGTATCAATCGCAGCATGCTGTAGCTGTGCAGGTGGGGTGACTTCGATAAAGTCATCGCCTTCAATGACAATGGCGCCAACTTTACGTAGCTCTGTTGTCATTGCTGCTAGGCGGTCGGTCTCTTTTACTCGCCAATTATAAATGTTTCGAATTGCTGTGGTGCCTTTAGCAAACAATGCTGTTGTGGCAATCGTCATAGCGGCATCGGGTATGTGATTTAGATCCATATCAACTGCAGTTAGCTCTTTGCCTTTTGTAACTTCTATATAGGTTGGCCCGTAAGTAACCTTGGCTCCCATCGCTTCGAGCACCTCAGCAAAGCGTTTGTCGCCTTGCACGCTGTCGGCTCCAACGCCATAAACGCGTACAGTGCCGCCGGCAATCGCAGCGGCGGCTAAGAAGTAGGATGCAGAAGATGCATCACCCTCAACCATGATCTCGCCAGGTGAGCGGTACTGCTGCCCGGAACGAATAACAAAAGACTGATAATTGTTGTTAATAACCTCAACACCAAATAAAGACATAGTATGTAAGGTGATATCGATATAAGGCTTAGAAACAAGTTCTCCATCAACATGGATGGTTAAGTCGTTTTTAGCAAGTGGGGCAGCCATGAGTAATGCAGTTAGGAACTGGCTTGAGATATTGCCCTTAATGCTGACTTCGCCACCTTGTAAACCATTGGCTTTGATATTAAGAGGTGGGTAGCCTGGCGTGCCAAGGTAATCGATGTCGGCACCGAGAGTTCTTAATGCGTCTACGAGGTCGCCAATTGGGCGCTCGTACATGCGTGGTTCACCCGTTAATTTATATTCGCCACTGCCTAAGCAAAGGGCTGCACAGAGTGGGCGCATGGCGGTTCCTGCATTACCCAAAAACAATGGGCTGTCTGTTTTTCCTAAAGATTGTCCTCGTCCGCTAACGGTGCAAGATTGGCGGTTCTCCGATAGCTTGTAACTAATACCGAGGGAGCTTAATGCTGTCAGCATATGGCGGATATCATCACTGTCTAACAGATTAGTGATAGTAGTATCGCCTTCTGCGAGGGCGGCAAGCAGCAAAATACGATTAGATAGGCTTTTTGAGCCTGGAATCTGTACCTCGCCGGCAACAGAAGAAATAGGCTGGAGTGTCAGGCTTTCCATTAAATTTAGGGCTCTATAGTAGACAATTATCAGGGGTATATAACCTACCTTGTGTTGCTCATAAGGTCGAGAGTAAATACATAAAAAATATCTATAAATAGTGATATTTATCTCTTGCTGATAGAGGCTTTTGGCGTATTAAGCAGGCTATGTTGATGAGTATCAATGAACGCCATTTCTATATCAGGGATACTGCTTATGAAGAAAAAAGAAAAATGTAACCCACCAAGGAAATACTTGATATGAGCGTTGAACATCACGATTTAATACATGAATTGCCTGAGTATCGCGATCAGATTCATTCTCTTAAAATGAATGATGCACATTTCTCCAAATTGTTCGCCGAATATCATGCTGTCACGAAACAAGTTGAGCGTATGGAGACGGAAGCAGAGCCGGTTGCAACGAGTACTGAAGAAGAGCTAAAAGTTAAGCGCCTTCATTTGAAAGATCAGTTATACGCAATGCTACGCGCTTCAGCATAAAGTGAGTTAGGTACGCCGTCTTCTCAATAGAAGCTGTTCGTACAACGCTAAATAAAACACCCGCTATAGCGGGTGTTTTTGTATCTGTTGCAATGCCAGAAATAGGGGTATGTGGTATAAATACCTCATTTGTATTTTTATATAGATAGGGTGATATGCAGTCTTTTCGTTTTAGTTGGAAGTATATTTTAAGCATTACTGTTGAGCATAAACGCGAGCTCATTTTTGCAAATTGGGTGGCTATTCTAGCGACAATTGCTTCTGTTCCACTACCTTTATTAATGCCGCTATTGGTGGATGAGGTCTTGCTCGAAAAGCCGGGGGTATTGATTGAGACATTATCTCCTCTTTTTCCTGAGCAGTGGCATGGCCCTGTGTTCTATATAGTGTCGATCTTAATCATCACAGTGATACTGAGGGCGATAGCACTTGTGCTTAATGTATGGCAGGCGCGACAGTTTACTATTATCTCCAAGGACATCATTTTTAGGATGAGGAAGATGATGCTGCTGAGATTAGGAAAAATCTCTATGGCCGAGTACGAAACACTCGGTAGTGGTGCTGTTAGTTCTCATTTTGTAACAGATCTTGATACGGTCGATCGTTTTATAGGTAGCTCTGTCAGCCGCTTATTAATTGCATCGTTATCGATTATTGGTACTGCCATCATCCTTCTTTGGATGCATTGGGCGTTAGCGCTATTTATTATGTTTTTGAACCCCGTTGTTATCTACTTTACAACGGTGATTGGTAAGCGGGTAAAAGAGTTAAAGAAGCATGAGAATAAGTCTTATGAGGTTTTTCAGGGCGCGCTGACTGAAACCTTAGATGCTATTCAGCAGATTCGAGCTAGCAACCGTGAGCAGCATTATTTAAGCCGTTTGGTAGACGATGCCCGCGAAGTGCGTGATAACTCCAGTGCATATGAATGGAAAAGTGAAGCTGCGGGACGTTTTAGTTTTTTAGTTTTTTTAATCGGTTTTGATCTATTTCGAGCAGTATCGATGCTGATGGTGGTGTTTTCGGACCTATCAATTGGGCAAATGATGGCGGTGTTTGGCTATTTGTGGTTCATGATGGGGCCGGTTCAGGAAGTGTTAGGGATTCAGTATGCATATTATGGAGCTAAGGCCGCGTTGGCTCGACTCAATCGAATTTTGGAGCTACAACAAGAACCGCAGTATCCTGCTTTGTCTAATCCGTTTGAATCGTCACGTAGTGTTAGCATAGAAATAGATGATGTTTATTTCTCATATAACGATGGTACTGAGATATTAAAGGGTCTTTCTTTGCAGATTAAGAAAGGGCAAAAGATAGCATTAGTCGGGGCCAGTGGTGGTGGTAAGTCTACGTTCGTGCAAGTGCTGTTAGGCTTGTATATACCGCAAGCTGGGAAGGTTCGCTTTAATGGTGTTCCAGTAGAACAGATTGGCCTTGATGTGGTCAGAGATAATGTGGCGACTGTTTTGCAGCACCCAGCGCTATTTAACGGCACTATTCATAGTAATCTATGTATGGGGAAAGATTTTAGCGAAGAGTCTATATGGAAAGCGTTGAAAATAGCGCAGCTGGATAAGTTTATCCGCGCATTAGATAAAGGTTTATATGCGCTAGTGGGTAGGCAGGGGGTTCGACTATCGGGAGGTCAGCGGCAGCGTTTGGCTGTGGCTAGAATGGTGTTGGCAGACCCGCAAGTCGTCATTCTTGATGAGGCGACCTCTGCATTGGATACTGAAACGGAGCGTGCTCTGCATGATGCGTTGCAAAACTTTTTGAAAGACAGAACTACTCTCATTGTTGCACATCGCTTAAGTGCTGTTAAGCAAGCAGACCACGTTTATGTTTTTGAGGATGGAAAGGTTGCAGAAGAGGGAGGGCATCATCAATTAATTGAACAAGATGGGCTCTATGCTCGTCTTTATGGGCAGCATTAGTTGTGTAACTACAGCGAATACATTGGCTGTTGTCTTTATTGGGCAATAGTAAGTAAAACAGAGAGTTGTTCTTCTCGAGTTGATTAAATGAGGCGATAAAATGATTTTTCCTAAAAAAACAATGCGCGGTACTGTATTGGGTACTATCGCTATGGCCTTGGTGCTATCCGGTTGTGCTTCGCCAGGTTTAACGGGTAAGACCTATAGCCAAAGTGAAGCAAGAAAGGTTCAAACTGTCCGTTATGGTACGGTTTTGTCCGCCACTCCTGTTGTTATTGAAGGCCGCAAAGATGGAGTGGTGGGTACCGGTGCTGGTGCCATCGTCGGTGGTATTGCAGGAAGCACTATTGGTGCTGGTAAAGGAAGTAGTATTGCTGCGGTACTCGGCGCTGTTGCAGGAGGCATGGTTGGTCAAGCGATAGAGGGGAATGCTACTCGTAAGCAAGGCCAGGAAGTTACCGTGCGTTTATCTAATGGAGAAACCTTGTCTATTGTTCAGGAAGTACAGAATCAGGCTTTCTTCAGAGTTGGCGAGCAGGTACGTCTGCTTAAAAGAGGCGGTGTAGCACGTATTGTTTATTAGAATGTAAGCTATGCATTGTTGAGTCTGCTTAAATGGCGGGCATAAAAAAGGCGGATTATAAATCCGCCTTTTTATTACCACTAAAGCTTAGTCTTTGTTAGCGCGAGGCTTGCGAGGAGCAGATGATCTTGGTCCTCTGTTTGATGGGCGGCCACCTTTTGATGGGGTGCCTGCACCGTCAACTGCTTTAAGATTTAGACGTTGTCCACACACTACAATCTTCTGTAGAACGGCAACGGTTTCTTTCGGTAAACCAGCAGGTAGATCAACAAAAGTAGCTTTGTCTTTGATCTCAATCTGGCCAATGAAACGGCTTTCAATATCAGCTTCGTTTGCGATGGCGCCAACAATGTTACCTGGTTTAACGCCGTGCTCTTGCCCAACAGATAGGCAGTAGCGTTGCATGTCTGCATTTGAGGTTTCACCGCGTGGTTTGCGAGGTCTACGTTCACCGCGCTCAGAGCGGCTATCTCTGCCGCCACTGTCTCTATCATCGAATGATTTAGGGCCGCGAAGCTCTTTTTCACTAATAAGTAGAGGCGTTTGTCCTTGTAGTAATACAGCTAAAGCAGCAGCTATATTAATAGGGTCAGTGTCATGTTCTTGCTGATATTCAGTTAACAGGTCAAGATATTGAGATAGATCTTGGCTGTCCATAGTCTCGCTGATCTGCTGTTTAAAGCGGTCCAGGCGTTTAACGTTGATATCTGCTGCCGATGGAAGCTCCATTGGCTGAATTTTCTGGCGGGTAGCTTGTTCAATCATGCGTAGCATGCGCTGTTCACGAGGAGCAACGAATAGAATAGCTTCGCCAGAACGGCCAGCGCGGCCTGTACGACCAATACGGTGGACGTAGGACTCTGTATCATATGGGATGTCGTAATTAAGAACATGGCTGATGCGTTCAACATCAAGACCACGAGCAACAACATCAGTCGCGATAAGGATATCGAGCTTACCATTCTTAAGGCGCTCAACTGTACGCTCACGAACTTGCTGAGAAATATCGCCATTAAGTGCTTCGCAGGCATAGCCACGGGCAGATAGTTTCTCGGCCAACTCAGTAGTTGCTGACTTAGTGCGTACAAAAACTAACATAGCGTCAAACTGTTGCATTTCAAGAATACGAGTAAGAGCGTCTAGTTTATGTACACCGCTGACGCGCCAGTAGTGCTGTTTGATTGTCGTGGCTGTCGCTGTTTTGCTAGCAATCTTAATTTCAATAGGATTCTTAAGATGCTGTAGTGCTAACTTGCGAATTGCCTGTGGCATTGTTGCAGAAAACAAAGCAATTTGGCGTGTAGGTGGTGTATGACTCAGAATCCAGTCAACATCATCAATAAAGCCCATGCGTAGCATTTCATCTGCTTCATCAAGTACGAGTGTTTGTAGGTTGTCTAGCACTAGAGAGCCGCGACGGATATGATCCATTACGCGCCCTGGTGTGCCTACAACAACGTGTACGCCGCGGCGTAATTGACGTAATTGAACATCGTAAGCCTGACCACCGTAAATAGGAAGTACATGGAAGTTAGGCATGTGACGAGCATAAGTCTGAAAAGCTTCAGCTACCTGAATAGCTAGTTCTCGTGTTGGAGCCAAAACTAATAGCTGCGGATTCTTCGTATTAATATCAATACGCGTCATGATTGGCAGAGCAAAGGCACCAGTTTTACCTGTACCTGTTTGTGCCTGTCCAAGCAGATCTTTTCCTTCAAGAAGATGAGGGATACATTGAGCTTGAATTGGCGAAGGTGTTTCGTAACCGATCTCTTGTAGCACTTGCAACAAAGGAGCGGCCAAGCCCAGTTCTTTAAAGGCGGGCTGGTCGTCTAATGACATCTAATTGAACCTGTTATAAATCTAGGTCGATTAGATCGACCGGAATGGAATGATAATGAGGCATTATAGAAGATTTGGCTCGTTTAGTACAGGCCGCAGTTTTAATGCACATAATAGAAAATAAGTGTGTTTTGAGTAGAAAATACGCATTATTCAATTGAAAGGAGGGGCTTGGGGTCGGTAATAACCGATGTTACGGGTTATTACTAAGCCACTCTCGCGTTTGTTGTACAGAAATGTCTTTTAGTAAGACTGATTCTGCCAGCATGATGAGGAACTGATGGTCGAGTAGGAGACCGCTGTCTAGTTCTTTGCATAGGTAGCAGGAGTTGTTTCGATGGTCTTTGTATTCGATGTATAAAAATAGAAAAGTGTTTGGTTTGCCAAGATTGTCTTTTCGTTTTCCATGGCTGCTCCATATGCGTAAAGGGCAGTTATGGGTTTTGCTATTGATAATCTGATCTAAGATTTGCTCATCGATAGAGTTGTCTTCATGGCGGCTCTGGCTTGATGACAAGTCTGCAGTGGGTTGGTGTGCTTCAAACATGTTCGCTCCTGATATAAAAAATCAAAAGCTGACGAAGTAGAGGGGCCTGGTTAATTGTCGATAGACCGCATCACCGAAATTCGGTATCCACCTTGCCCAGGTTGGCAGGTTGGCGAGGACGTCAGCCCTTCTCTTGATGTTGTATATAATTTAGCATCAAGTAATTTATGCGGCAAGAGTTGTAGGTGTATATATTTTCTTGGGCTTTAAGCGGTTACCCAAAGAATGACTGCATCGTTCTCGCTGGTAGATGTGACTGCATGGCCCATTTCGCAATCGTAATATGCACTATCGCCTTCATCTAAGCTAACCGGTTCATAAAACTCAGAATAAAAGATGATGCTGCCGCTTATTACATAGAGGAGTTCTTCGCCTTCATGTCTGACCCAGTCGCCAAATTCCTCAAAAGACCTAGCGCGAATAGTGGTGCGATAAGGCAGCATTTTTTTACTGGTGAGCTGGTTTGCTAGTAATTCGTGCTCGTATGTTGGTGTAGGGTGAGGCTTTCCTTCTCCGGCGCGGGTGATATCTCTTCTTCCGCCAGCACCGGCTGAGCGTGAAGGTTGGGAAAACAGTTGGGGTATATCAATACCCAGTCCTTTAACTAGCTTGGATACGGCAGTAAAGGTAGGAGATATTTGTTCGTTTTCAATTTTTGATAATGTAGAGCGGGCCAGTCCTGTTAGTTTGCTGGCTTCTTCTAGCGTTAGGCTTTGGCTTAGTCTAATTTCGCGAACTCGCTTTCCTAGCTGAAGAGGCTCAACTGTATCTTCGCTGGTTGCACTTCGAGTGACATTGAATGCAGGGTTTTCGCTATGTTGGGGTAGTGGTTGGTCAGGCATGAATGTCTCCGTTTTTTCTTCTTATGTGTTCTCAGGTAAACCGTATTAGAGAGTCATCATTAGTCTGAATATTGTTGAGTGTTGAGTGTATTTTTGCAGATTATAGTGGATTTGAACAAAAGTTTCTTATATGAAAGCTATGGTTGTCATTTATTTGCTTTAAAGGGGGCTGCAACGCCAATGCCTGACTTTCCGTTATGTTTAACGTAATACATGGCTCTATCTGCTCTGGTAAGAAACTGATCAAAAGTCTCTTCATGATTTTTATAAATGGCAATGCCAATACTTGCACCCAATTTGCTATGAGAGTTGTTGAATTGCATGGGTATTTCTAAGCTGGCAAGAATTTTATGAGCGAGGTGGTGTGAGCCTTCACGTGTGCTGTTCTCAAGTAAAATAAGAAACTCATCTCCGCCGAGGCGGCCAAAGATGTCGCTTGATCTGAGTAGTGTTTGGGTTTTCTTTGCGAAGCGGATCAGTGCTTGGTCCCCGGCCGAATGCCCGTGAGTGTCATTTATCGCTTTAAAGCCATCAAGGTCTATATAGAGAATAGCGGGTGTTAGATTGTTTCTCTTGGCAAGTTTTATAAACATATCCAAATAAGACGACAGCGCTGAGCGATTAGCCAGCCCTGTAAGTGAATCGTGCGTTGCTAGGTGGATAAGCTGTTCTTCTGCTGCGCGCCGGGTGGCAACTTCGCGTTTTAGTTTTACGTTTAATGACAGAAGATAAAAGCTAATGCTGGCCAGTATTGTCATTAAGCCTACAGCAAAGTAAATGATGGGCTTCCAAAAGCTCCAGTCGATACTACTTTCATATTTATAGATAAAACCTTCAAGGCTGTGCTTGTTTCTAATGATCCCGGCGTCCGCGAGCATGTTTACCATATGCTGCCATCTTTTTGGATTCATGTGACCGATTTCAATCAGTTCTGGCATTATAAGCTCGTGAGCCATGTTAAGTTCAAAACGAAGGTGTCCTAGGTCTTTCTTGGTTGGGTATTCGTTTTTGAAGAGTGTTATGGCTTCTTCGGGGTGGCTTAAAGCGTACTGCCAGCCTTTAAGGCTAGCGGCAATGAATGCATCGGTGCGTTTTTGGTGAGTAGTAATAGATGATTTATTGGTAATTAAAATGTCGCTATAAAAATCTATACCATAGTCTGTTGGCTTGATCAGGTTATAAGGTATGCCGAGTTGCTCTAGGGCGTAGGGTTCATTGGAGATGTAGGCGTTGAAAGCATCGACTTCATCGTTAACTAGATCGTTAAGGTCGGTGCTGGTTGCTATAAGGTTAAGGTCGAACTTCGATAATTTTTGCTGTTTTAGTAGCAGCATTAGTTCGGGGTCTTGGGCGCCAGGGAATATCATGACATTTTTTCCGGCAAGGTCTGCGGGTGTTTTTATGCCTGATGAGCGTTTTGTGAGGAATGCACTTGGTGAATGTTGATATATCGCTGCTAATGCGGTGACGGGTTCTCCATACATAAAGGCAGTAAGGGCGTTGCTATTTTCGACGCCATAATCACTACGGCCACTAACAACTTCTTGCCAGGGGATGATGCCTGGGCCGCCTGCTTTAATTGTGACATCTAGCCCTGCTTCATCATAAAAGCCTTTAGACTTGGCGGTGTAATAGCCGATAAATTGTGCTTGATGGTGCCAGCGAAGTTGAAGAGTCACTTTTTCTGACGAAATGGCTTGCTGCGGTAAGAGGCCTAAAATACAAATTAAATAAAGTAATACCCGCACATGTCAGTCCTTGAAGAAAAATAGCTGGTGTTTATTTAAAAGTAAGAGTCGTGACGATGCAAACAAAAAGTAACGAAAGAAGATATATAGCAGTATATTAAAGAATGGTCGGAGCAGCAGGATTCGAACCTGCGACCCTCTGGTCCCAAACCAGATGCGCTACCAGGCTGCGCTATGCTCCGACACAATTCACAAGTTATTGGCTCCTCGAGCTGGACTCGAACCAGCGACCAATAGATTAACAGTCTACTGCTCTACCAACTGAGCTATCGAGGAACGACTCAACCTGTGGGCGCGTATATTAGTGATGGAGGCACATGTCGTCAAGCGAATTGTGGTAATTATTTTTAATAAAGTCGTTGTTTTTAATCATATTAACTAACTTCTTATATTTCGCTGTTACATGTGGTGCAATATAGGCATTAATAGAGAGCGGACTTCTATACGAAGTGGTTACTAGGATATAACAATATAAGTCGATTTGAATCGACAAGAAAAAGCTGAATAGAGATGTGATATGACATGTATTACGGGTAAAGATGCGCCGTTAGAAGACTCAGTCGAAAAAATGTCCCACTTATTGTCAGAGTTGGGTTTTGATATAGAGGAGCTTAATTGGTTAAACCCTGTGCCCAATGTGTGGTCCGTGCATATTAGAGATAAGAATTGCCCCATGTTGTTTACAAATGGGAAGGGGGCTACTCAAGATGCTGCTAGAGCAAGTGCGTTAGGTGAATATTTTGAACGGCTAAGCTGTAACTATTTCTTCGCAGACTTTTATCTAGGTAAAAATATAGCTGAAGGTGACTTTGTTCATTATCCAAACGAAAGGTGGTTTTCAGTTGAGTCTGATGAAATACCGAAAGGGTTATTGGATGAAGCAACATTAAGCCATTACAACATGGATGATGAGCTAACAGCCTCCATGCTGATAGATACCAATTCAGGGAATAATGAACGGGGTATTTGTGCTTTACCATTCGTTAAACAGAAAACGAATCAGGAGGTTTGGTTTCCCGTCAACATTATAGGTAATCTTTACGTTAGTAATGGTATGGCTGCTGGGAACACTTCATATGAAGCGAGAGTTCAAGCTGTATCAGAAATATTCGAAAGGCATATAAAGAACACTATTATCTCGTCGGGCATTAGCTTGCCCAAAATACCGGATGAAGTTGTGGATCGGTATCCAAAAGTAGTGGAGGCAATTGCTGCGCTACGTGAACGTGGTTTTGTTATTTATGTTCTAGATGCTTCATTGGGCGGAAAGTTTCCTTTGGTTAATATAACGCTGTTTAACCCAGAGAACGGTGGTTGCTTTGCTTCTTTTGGTGCTCATCCAAAATTTGAGGTTGCGTTAGAAAGAACTATAGCTGAGCTGTTGCAGGGACGAGCTCTTGATCAGCTAGCCGATTTTCCTGAGCCTTCTTTTGACATTCAGTTAGTGGCAGACCCCCATAACCTAGAAACTCACTTTATCGATTCTAGCGGCTTGGTGTCATGGGAGTTGTTTTCTTCTGATGCAGATTATGAGTTTGTTGAGTGGAATATAGAAGGAGATACAAAAGCTGAGTTTGAGCATCTATGTTACCTAATTCACAAAGTAGATATGGATATATATATTGCAGATTATGAGCACTTAGGTGTTTATTGTTGTCGCGTTATTGTGCCAGGCATGTCTGAAATCTATCCAGTAGAAGAGCTGGTATGGAATAACAATAATATTGGCGTGCCTATGCGTAGCAGAATCATGACGCTAGCTAAGCTTACTAATTTAGAGCTTGAAGAGCTATATGAAGAGTTGGCGGTGTTAGGTTTGGATGATCAGCAGTTGATATCTGATCTTATTGGTATTACACCAGATGCAGGTGGTTGTTATGAAGGGCTTAGAGTAGTTGAGCTCAAGTGCTTAATTGCATTGTGTTTGCAAGATCATGGCGCAGCGCTTGAATGTAATGATTGGTTGCTGCAGTTTGGGGAGCTAAATAAGTCACAGCAAAAAGTGCATCGTTGCCTTAACCAGATGCTGCAATTTACCTTGCTTGAAAAGGACAAAACAGATGCCTTCTCAAGAGTGCTCAAAGACTTGTATGGCTCTGACTTACTGGCGAAGTGTCAAAACCTTATTAATGGCAAGAATGTATTTGATCATTTAATAGGTGTTGATATGGATTTGTCTCAACTTAAAGAACACTCCTCATTGTTAGCGGCATATGAGCGCCTTCAAAAAGCCAAAGCTTAATTCTTAACGTCATTTCCCCAAGTTTTGATCGAGAGCAGGGTTATAGGCTTTAGTGCAAACTAAAGCCTCCTGCTTCGGCAAAGTTCTTTTCTGTCGACTATCCTGTACCACGGTACAATTTTAAAAAAGAATTGAAATCAGTTAAATGGTCTGTAACTAGACGAAATTTCTATGGGGTAAAATCGCATGGCTACTGTTGTAGGATCTGTAAGCTTTATTGTTGGACAAGCGTATGCAATTAAAGCAGATGGAACACAGAGACTTTTAGCGCTCGGGGATGATGTATATGCCGATGAGGCTATACGAACTTCGCCAGACGCCAAAATTGAAGTATTCATGTCCAATGGTGAGTCAGTTGTACTTGAAGGCGGACAAAGCTGGTTGGTTACCGCCGAAACATACACCTCAGCCGAGGATTACCCTATAGATGAAGCAGTGGTTGATGCTGAACTAGCATCAGTTGACGCTATTCAACAAGCTATATTAGAAGGACTTGACCCTACATTAATTGCTGAAGAGGCTGCTGCTGGTAATGTAGCAGATGGCGGAAATGCTGATAATGAAGGTAATACATTTGAGCTGATCGAGCGAACAGCGTTAGAGGGAAATCCTGAAGCTGGATATGAAACTACTGGCTTGGCTCAGGCACAACCTGAAATCATAAGAGAAGCTGGGTTATTCAACGTGGATACGGCGACCGCCGCCACGGTTGATATTAAAGATGACAGCCTTAACGATGACATGATCAGCAGCATCGACGCGCAGAACCTCACCGTCCTACAAGGTACGGTCGAAGCGGGCGGCAGCGTCGATACCCTGACGGTCACCGATGGCAGTGGCACAAGCGGCCCGATCAGCAATTTGGTGGTTAACGCCGATGGTAGCTGGACGGCGGTTGTGGATGTCACCGGCTTAGACGATGGCACCTTAACGGTCACCCTGGATGCCAGCGATGCGCTGGGTAACACCGCCCCGCAAGTCAGCG
>NZ_AUGR01000034.1 GCF_000422765.1 Neptunomonas japonica DSM 18939
GTGATATTTTGAGACGGGTCTTTAATATCACAAGTTTTACAGTGCACGCAGTTCTGAGAGTTGATCTGGAAACTGGTTTCACCGGCCTCATCTTCAACCACTTCATAAACGCCGGCTGGGCAATAACGCTGCGCAGGCTCGCCATACAAGGGCAGGTTCTTCGCTAGCGGTACGCTGCTGTCTTTGAGTGCTAAGTGACACGGCTGATTCTCTTCATGGTTGGTATTGGAGAGAAACACTGACGTTAGTTTATCAAAGCTCAACACACCATCGGGTTTAGGGTAATCGATAGATGAGAACTCTTTGGCTGGACGCATTTGTGCATAATCTTCATGATTATCACGCAGTGTAATCGGCAACTTACCACCGAAAATATTTTGATCAATAAAGTTGAACGCACCACCTAGGTAAGGGCCAAACTTATGCATAGCGGGGCCAAAGTTGCGTGAGCGATATAACTCATCGTGCAACCACGAGGCTTTAAACGCGGTATTGAAGCTTTCGAGCTGTTTACCACCCGTGCAGCCTGCTTTGAGGGCTTCAAAGACGCTTTCGGCGGCAATCATGCCGGACTTCATGGCCGTATGGGTACCCTTAATCTTGGCAAAGTTCAAAGTGCCAGCATTACAGCCAATCACAAGACCACCGGGAAAGGTCATCTCGGGTAACGCATTGAAACCGCCTTTGGCAATTGCTCGCGCACCGTAAGAAACGCGCTTACCACCTTCTAAATACTGTTTTAGTACGGGGTGGTGCTTAAGGCGCTGGAATTCATCAAACGGACTCACATAGGGGTTCGCATAGTTAAGATCAACAATTAACCCAGCAACCACTTGGTTGTTTTCAGCATGGTAAAGGAAGAAACCACCGCTGGTGCCGCCTTCTAGCGGCCAGCCTGAGCCATGAAGCACCAGACCGGGTTTATGCTTCGCAGGGTCGATATCCCACAGCTCCTTAATACCGATACCATAATGCTGTGCATCCGCGTCTTTATCCAGACCAAACGTTTGGTACAGCTGTTTGCCCAGATGACCACGACAGCCTTCAGCAAATAAAGTGTATTTAGCATGCAGCTCCATACCGGGCATATAGCCATCTTTCTCAGAGCCGTCTTCAGCAACACCCATATCGCCGGTGGCAATCCCTTTCACGCTGCCATCGTCATTAAACAAGACTTCCGATGCGGCAAACCCTGGGAAGATCTCTACACCTAACTGTTCTGCTTGCTCACCTAACCAGCGTGTCAGATTACCCAAGCTCACAATGTAGTTGCCGTGGTTATGCATGGTTTTGGGAATAAAAGCATTCGGCAGTTTGGTGGCTTTTTCGTTGTCTTTTAACAGATACAGCTCATCGTCTGTAACGGCTGTATTGAGTGGGGCGCCACGCTCTTTCCAATCAGGGAAAAGTTCGTCCAGAGCGCGTGATTCAACGACGGCACCTGACAGGATATGGGCGCCAACTTCAGAGCCTTTTTCAACTACACATACAGTGAGTTCTTGTTCTTGCTCATTTGCCATCTGCATAAAACGACAGGCTGCGGATAATCCAGCGGGCCCAGCGCCTACGATGACAACATCAAATTCCATCGATTCACGTTCCACGGTTCGTCTCTCCCCTCAATTACTTATATGTATCAGGCTTCCTATCGGAGGCCGTCTTTTTTTATTGGTTATATTATAAGTAAAAACCCGTATCGTTATAAACTCATTTTTAACCAAATTAGACCTTAGATTAATGAGGTTAGCTTGAAATAATGATGAAGATCGTTAATATAGGGGAATACACCTATGTGCTTATGCGGGTTTATAAGCACTTATCTTTAAGTTGAAAATAAAAGGTAACCGCAATGAAAGTTCTGGTAACTGTCAAGCGCGTCATCGACTACAACGTAAAAGTGCGTGTGAAGTCCGATAATAGTGATGTTGATTTGAACAATGTCAAAATGGCAATGAATCCTTTTTGTGAGATTGCTGTGGAAGAAGCTGTTCGCTTGAAAGAAGCCGGAATAGCTAATGAAGTAGTAGTTGTTTCTTTGGGTAGTAAGGTGTGCCAAGAGCAATTGCGTACGGCTTTAGCTTTGGGGGCAGATCGTGCAATTCTTGTTGAATCGGATGACGTTCTTGAGTCCTTAACGGTTGCTAAATTGTTGCAAAAGGTTGTGGCAGAAGAAAAGCCTGGATTAGTTATTATGGGTAAGCAGGCAATTGACACAGATAATAACCAAACAGGCCAGATGCTGGCGGCGTTGACAGGTTACCCTCAAGGTACATTCGCTTCAGAAGTTAAAATTGAAGGGGATAAAGCGCAGGTTATTCGTGAGGTTGATGGTGGTTTGCAAACCGTGTCGCTGACATTACCCGCGATCGTTACAACTGACTTGCGTTTGAATGAACCGCGCTATGCATCATTGCCGAATATTATGAAGGCGAAGAGAAAACCATTAGATGTAAAAACTCCAGCAGATCTAGGCGTGGAAGTTAAAGCTCATACTCGATTGGTTAAAGTAGCACCTCCAGCAGAGCGCCAAGCAGGTATGAAGGTGGCTTCTGTTGAGGAGCTAGTCGATAAACTGAAGAATGAAGCGAAGGTGATCTGATGGCTATTCTAGTTATTGCTGAACATGATAACAGCGAGTTGAAGTCAGCTACGCTAAATACGGTAACGGCTGCGTCCCAGATGGGGGGTGATGTACACGTCTTAGTTGCGGGTTCTGCATGCCAGTCCGTGGCTGATGAGGCGGCAAAAATTCAAGGCGTAGACCGAATTGTCCTCGTTGATGATGCTGTATATGAGCACCAGTTAGCTGAAAATATCTCTTTACTCGTACCTGAACTTGGTAAAGATTACAGCCATATTGTTGCCCCAGCGACAACGTCAGGCAAAAACTTTATGCCACGTGTGGCTGCTTTGATGGATGTTGCTCAGATCTCTGAAATCGTTCGGGTCGATAGTGCAGATACTTTTGATAGGCCTATTTATGCGGGTAATGCGATCGCTACTGTGCAGTCTTTGGATGCAACTAAAGTTATCACTGTGCGTACTACCGGGTTTGATGCTGCTAGCGCTGAAGGTGGTAGTGCTGCTATCCAGACAGTTGAGCTATCTAAAAATGCAGGAACATCTTTATTTGTTGGCGCTGAGATCGCGAAATCTGACCGCCCAGAATTAACATCGGCCAGCGTTATTATATCTGGTGGTCGGGGTATGGGTAATGGTGAGAACTTTGCCCTTATTGAAAAAGTAGCTGATAAATTAGGTGCTGCTGTAGGTGCTTCTCGTGCCGCTGTGGACGCTGGGTTTGTACCTAATGACATGCAGGTAGGGCAGACAGGGAAAATTGTCGCCCCAGACTTGTATGTTGCCGTCGGCATATCGGGTGCAATTCAGCATTTAGCTGGAATGAAAGATTCAAAAGTAATTGTTGCTATTAATAAAGACGAAGAAGCGCCTATTTTCCAAGTGGCTGATTATGGATTAGTTGCGGATCTTTTTGAAGCCGTTCCGCAACTAGAACAGCAGCTCTAGGTTCCCTCTGGTTAAGCCTGACATGGCCTTACCTTTTTGGTGCGTCATTTGCGCACCCTTTTCTTGCTTGTGGCCCGGTTCGTCCGGGTCTTTTTTTCCCCGGCTAGTCCGGGTTTTTTTATTGATGTGTTGTAGTATTGGGCTGGCCGCCAATATGGCAGCCAGTTTTCAAAATTAGTAACAAGCGCAGTGTTTAGGCAGCATCACTAGAAGCCCCTTCAGGGTGTGTTGCTATAAAGTGTGATAACACTTTTTTAAGCACGTCTGCATGTTCTGCATTACCTGTTTTTTCGGCATGATTAATATCATCAATGATTATTTTTTTAATCATGTGCTCGCCTTTATGACAGCATAAGTATTGACCAATAGCTAAGGCAATTATCGGATCAACATGTTCATGCTCAGCAATTGCTGATACTTCGTCTTGTGTTACATCACACATCGCTAGGCATTCTTCATAGGTTAACATGGTGTATCCTCCGTTATTGTTATTTGATAGGAAGCGTATTGAATCTTTATATTCGCTCCTCTTTAAAATCAATATTAGTATATTCTCATGGAGGCTATCTAATCTATAATGTCAAGGGTATTAATATTCATGTAATGAAGGATTCACATGTTTGGATATTCATGTTGCAAGTGCAAATAAAACTAAGAAAATTCATGCTAAATTATTGATATAAAATAACTTAGTGGGTTGTTGCGGAGGTGGTGTGTGGTATTGGACTTAGACTTAATGAGTATGAACTCTGTTTACCATGTGTTGACGCAGATCATAATACCCAGGCCTGTAGCATGGGTATTAACGGAGCACCAAAATGGAAAGTATAACTTAGCACCATTTTCTTACTTTTCTGCTGTTTGTGCTGACCCTCCTATTATGATGATTTCAGTGGGTAAAAAGCCGGATGGGTCTGAAAAAGATACTTACCAAAATATAATCGAGCGTGGAAATTTTGTTATCCATATTGCTAGTTCTGATTTAGCGGGAGTCGTGACAAAAAGCTCAGCTGTTTTAGAGCAAGGGAAGTCTGAAGTTGATTTATGCGACTTAGAAACGGTTGATGTTGAAGGTTTTTCTTTGCCTAGGGTTATAGGGCCGAAAGTAGCCATGTCTTGCCGCTTGTATGAAGAAAAAACTTTGGGGAATAATGGTCAGCATTTAATTTTTGGTGTAATTGAGAAAGTTTGGCTAGATGAGCGTGTAGCGGTTACTAATGAAAAGGGGCGTTTGGAGGTAAGTGCTGCAGCAGTTGATCCAATAAGTCGTTTAGGGGGAAATGAGTACGCTACATTGGGTGATGTGTTGAACATACCAAGGCCTAGCTGAAATCTATTACTTTTATAATCAGGATTTTCTGCTTGTATATAAAGTGTTTTACGTGCTGCAGCTGCGCGCGTTTCAGCTATAGTTAAATAGAGCTTACAAAGTACTTCTGTAGAAAAATGAGTAGTTAATTTGTCCCTTTATATGCAATGGTTAGATTTAGTATGTCAGATGGTGCCAGATACACGCAGCGCTATTTTGAAATACGCAGATGGTGAAATTGAAGCTTGTGCAACGTGGCCAAACTCAGATCAACCTGATAGACAGTTGATGGAAAATTTGGAATTTGCTGCAGAGCGCGATTCGCTTGTTACTTTTTATACCTCGCCACTATTAACGGTGATTTCTCCAATAGAGGTTTCGGGAAACCAAGTGGCGATGCTTGCGCTATCAATTCATGCGCAACCCGATGCTGTCGAACCCATTAAACGGCTAATGAGTTGGGCAGTGCGCTGGCTAACTGAACTTTTTAAGACCCGAGCATTGAGCAGTAATATAGCCTCGCAGGCCATAGGGCAGCCTCTCTTCGATAGTTTTTTGTCTGCTCCTGAGCAGGGTGCGCTGCTGAAGACCACGTCTAGGTATCTGGCAGACCATTATGCTTTGAGCGTCTGCCAATTAGTGATGTATTCAGATGAATGTGCTTTACGGGAATCTTATGGTGTAGAAGATGTTTCATTTATGAAGCAGTTACAGACGCCTGATTGTACGAGCGTTTTAGAAGCATTAGAAGTTAGAAGCGGTCAAGCTCTTGATACTATTCCCGTGCTTGTAGAGTTGCTGAGAAGTACTCTTAAAGGCGCTGCTTATCGGGTGTTTATCGCGCGTGTTGATGGTGTGCAGTTGAGTGCTTTTCTCTCTGTTGGTCAGTCATTTGATGAAGCTACACTAGGCCATGAAATTCAACACTTATTGGAGCAATGTTGTGCTTTATTAGTGGTGTCAAAAAAATTATCAGCAAATAATAAAGTAGATAAAAAGCAGTGGTTTTTGGCTGGGGCAAAATTTGATGCTTCAAAAATCAAGCGCTTTGGCATAGCTGCTTTGGTAATACTTGGGATTTTATGCATCCCAATCAGTTATGAAATACCTGTTGCTGCTGGGATAGAAGGTAAAATTCAAAAGTCTATAGTGGCGCCTTTTGATAGCTTTATTAAATCTACTGAATTAAAAGCGGGTGATAGCGTTGATAAGGGCAGTGTTATTGCTGAGCTAGATGATCAGCAGCTTATGCTCGATGTTATTCAGGTTAACAGTCTGCAGCAAGAATTTGAAAAAGGCTATCGTAAAGCGCTGGCAGAACGTGACTATGGGCGTTCAAATGTTTATAAGGCTAAGCTCAGGAAAGCCTCTGCTCAGCTTAAACAAATTGAATTAAAACTTGATAAGACATCTTTAAAATCGCCAATTTCAGGGGTGATTATTTCAGGAGATTTGAGTCGTGAACTCGGGGCTCCAGTAGCAACAGGAGATCTTTTATTTAAAGTGGCTCCATTGAATCAGTATCGTGTCATGCTAAAGGTTCAAGAGTCTGATATTCGTTTTATCGAAGAAGGGCAGGATGGCGTTCTTAAACTGTCAGCGCTTCCTGGTACTGCATTTGATATTTTGTTACTTAAGCCTTCTCCACTTTTTTCTGAGGCAGGAAACAAGATCGTATACTTGGCTGAAGCGGCATTAGCCGAGAAGTCTTTAACACCATTGCGTCCAGGCATGGAAGGTGTTGCCCGTATTAATGTAGGCAGTTATTCATTAGCATGGGTGCTATCTCACCATTTTATTGATTGGCTACGTATTATTACGTGGAAGTTCTGGTTGTGAGCAACGTCAACACAGCAGTAAATATTGATTACTTAATGGATACTGTTTTTCATGCTGATCTGCGAATGAAATATATTGAACAAGAAACCTCTGAAGGTTCTTGGTTTCTAGTTTCTGATAGTGAACAATTGCATTATTTTCGCTGTAATAAAAATGTACTAAATTTTATAAATTTATTTGACGGCTATAAAAAATTATCCGAAGTTTTGCATGAAGCAAAAGATAATAATGATATTGAAAGCTGTTGTTTTAATAAAGATGATGTTGCACCGATAATGCTTAAGTTATTAAGCACGGGGGTTCTTTATGAAAATAGAAAAGAGATAGGGAGTAAACATTGGGTCACAAAGCTGAAGCAACCTATGGCCATAAAGGTTCCTCTTTTTAATCCAGAGAAGCTACTGGTTTTTTTATCAATTATTGGTAATGTTTTATTAAATAAATATTTTTTGATTTTTTATACAGCTTTGTTTTTTTATAGTCTGTCACTGATACCCGTGCACTCTAGCGACGTAAGCTACCATTGGGATACGCGGTTTTTTGATCCCATCAATATTTTTTGTATGTTCTTTATATACCCAGTATTGAAGGCCATACATGAAATAGGCCATGGCCTTACTTTGAAGCATTTTGGCGGTGACTCGAAAGAATGTGGAATAATTTTTCTAGTCTTAATGCCTTTGCCGTATATAAATACATCTTCTAGCTATCTTTTTACTGATAAATATCAACGAGTGTTAGTTGGACTGTCGGGCATGTTGGTAGAGTTACTTTTAGCGATGATTGCTTGGGTAGCCTGGTGCCATACTGATAACGCTGGAATGGTTTCGGATATTCTTTTTGATATAGCCTTTATTGGCAGCTTTTCTACACTAGTATTTAATCTTAATCCACTGATGAAGTTTGACGGGTACTACATACTGTCAGATATTTTATCTATCGTTAACCTAAATAGTCGTTCTAGGCAACTGATCGGTAGTGTATTTGCTAAGCATGTACTTAAACTAAAAAAGAAAACTGATTTTATAGCTAAATATGAATACAAATGGTTGTTTTTATATGGGGTATTAGCTATTCCGTATAGGGTATTTATTAGTTTATTTATTGTGTTTTATTTGGGTTCGAAATTTTTTATTTTTGGGGTTTTGTTAGCTATATGGGTTGTAGTACAGCAAATCGTGCTACCGCTTATTCGTGGTTTTTTAGATACCTATAAAGTAGCAAAAAAAGAGAAAAGAATAGGGCGGTTTTTTACTGTTATTTTAGGAAGTATTGGCGTTTGCTTTGTCTTGGGTGTGGGTTGGAAGTTTCAATATAACCTTTCTTCTTCCGGGGTTGTCCTTTTAAACGAATCGCAGCAATTAAGAGCGGGTCAAGAGGGTGTTATTACGCATATATTTGTTCGTCATGGTGATCACATTATAGCTGGGCAGAAAGTAATGAGGATGGAGAACCCAAGTTTATTGGATAAGGTCTCTGCTCTAAAGATTAGTATTGAAGAGTTAACGGCTCGTTATGATGAAGTACGTGCTAAAGATTTACTCGCTGCAGCCGATCTTTTTGATCAGCGCAAAGGGTTGCTTCTAGAGTTGTCAGAGGCAGAGGCACAGTGGAAGAGATTGACGATAGTTGCTGATAGTGAAGGGGTATTTGTAAGCCCCAGATTGGAAGATACGCAAGGAAGCTTTGTAAAAAAAGGTGCTGTTGTTGGTATGGTTCATAATCAGACGCCTCTTGTTGTGACGGTAATAGTTGATCAAATTGATATTGATAAAATTCGTCAACAGCTATCCCACATATCAGTGGTGTTTATTACAAACCCTAGTGTTGTTTATCGTGGGGAGCTGCTTGGTATCGTTCCTGCTGCTAGTGACCAGTTACCTTCACGTTATTTAGGCAGTCTTGATGGTGGGGATATAGCCGTTGATGGTCGTGATCGTAGCGGTACCAAAGCAATGCGTAATAACTTTGCTGTTCAGGTGGAAGTTATTCAGGAGAGTAATGTTAATTATAAGTCAGCAACAGCGCAGTTGAAATTTGTGTTTAATGAAAGCAGCTTTTTGAACAGATGTATGTCGTGGTTTGAGTCGAACTGGTCACGGAATTTTAATGAGAACTACTAAAATTCGACTATGCTTAATATCAGTAAATGATTGGTTTGGATGAAAATTTAAAAGGTTAATGAATGAAAGTACGCTTTGTAGTCCCGGTTGTGTTAGCGGCTTGTTTTTCACATCTTGCGTTGGCTGAAACAATCTTCCCTGCTGTTGATTGCGTTATTGTGCCAAGTAAAACAGTAGATATAAGTGCCGCTGTTTCTGGCGTTATTAAAACGCTTTATGCCGAGCGTAGTGGCGTCGTGCGTAATGGGGAGTTATTGGCTGAATTGGACTCACGCGTTGAGCAGGCAAACGTAGAACTATCTCGTGTGCGTGCAGCAATGAGCGCTGAGATTTCAGCCGAGGAAGTTAATCTTAAATATGACCGGTTACAAAGTCGTAGAGTTAATGATTTAAACCAGAAGAGCTTAACGTCAGTTCAAAATAAAGATGAAGCAGCACGTCTAGAAAAAGTGACATATTGGAGGCTCAAGCAAGCAAAAGATACGTTGAGAACACGCCAACTTGAGCTTGCAAGAGCTATGGCCCAGCTTGAAGAAACAAAAGTCTACTCAACATTGGATGGTGTTGTCGCTCAGGTATATAAAACGGAAGGTGAATATATAGAAGATCAACCAGTGATGCGGTTGGTGCAGCTAAACCCGTTACATATAGAGGCAGTTTTACCCATGGAGCATTATGGGCAAGTCCAAAAGAATATGCTGGGTGGTGTTTTTTCTGAATTAGATCCAAATGATGAGCTGCAAGCTAAAGTTATTATCATTGACCCTATTGGTGATACGGCTAGTGGTACCTTTGGTGTTCGGTTAACCATAGACAACCCTGAGAATAAAATTCCTGCAGGGATGAAATGTGTTTTAAAGCTTAACTCTTCAATGCCTGATCAAACCGTTGAGGAGCAAAGCAGTACAGAAATTGTTTCAGCACCCTTACCTGCAGTAAACATACAGGCTATCGAAAAAGAACCTAAATACTCTGCTGCTCAAAGCAAGTTGCTTTCTCAAGAGAAGTTGCCAGTAGCAAATAATCTGGTTCCGCAAAATGAGCCCACTGTTGTAAGTGCATTACCTGTGACTGCCGACGCTTTACAAAGGTATTCGTTTGGACCATTTAAAGATGAATCTATATTACTCAATGCTGGTGAGTTATTAACGAAGCATGGCTATGTATTTTCTCGCCGTGTTGAGGATTCGTCTGTTATTAAAGGCTATTTAGTCTTGCTTGCTGAGGGCTATGAGCAATCGAAGCGACAATTGATGATGGAGTTTGGTCAACGTGGTGTTAGCGGCATGATGATACTGCCTCGTAGAAGTTATAACGGACGCCTATCTTTTGGTGCATATAATGGCCCAGAAATGGCTAATAACAGGCAAGAAAGCCTAACTCAAAAAGGTATTCGGAGCGAAGTTATTACTCGTCGTAAAGGAAAAGCCATATTCTGGCTGGATGTTGATGCAATAGCCGAATCAAGGGTCACAGCTATACTCGATCAAATAACGGATGTTTATAACTAGCAAAGGGAAATTAGCTGATAAAACGACTAAGTCTCGATAATCTTCGTATTATATGAAGGGCAGTAACATGGCAAGTGCGGATAGCATCCGAAATAAAAAAGCTATGCAGGAGTCGTATCTTCTGGAGTTGTTAGAGCCCAGAATTATGTTATCCGCAGACCCTTTCGGCGCAGCAGAAGTGGCGGTTGATCTGTTGCTTGCTGAAGAACAAGATGAAGTTGAGTATAAAGTAAATACGCCTGTTAAAACTGCTAGTACTGATTTAGAACCATTAGACGTTGCTTCTGTTACAGCACTGTTTGCCTCGCAAGACCTGTTACCTGACAATCTAAGCTCCAGTCTCCAGCCTGAGGATGGTGGCTTTATTAGTTCATTTGAAAATGATAATGCTCGTGTAGAGTTGATTATTATCGATGCTGGTGTGAGTAATCAACAGCAGCTACTGCAGCAAATTATTCCTACAGACTCGTATGTTAATTATCAGATACATTATTTAGACCAGAACAGCGAGGGCATTAACCAAGTTTCTGACCTGCTTAACCAATATTCCCAGATCGATGCCGTTCATCTTCTTTCTCATGGGCAGAGTGATGGCGTGCAATTAGGCAGTAGTTGGATTGATGCGGATTCTCTGCAGCAAAAGGCTGGCCAGATAACCCAATGGTCATCTGTGTTGACGGATGAAGCCGATATTTTACTCTATGGTTGCGATGTAACCTCCAGCGAAGCAGGTATTGAATTTGTTCAGACCTTACAGCGCTTAACGGGTGCAGACATTGCGGCCAGTGATGACAAAACAGGAGCTAAGGCACTGGGTGGAGACTGGGATTTAGAATATCAATCGGGGGCTATTGAAGCGCAGCTGGCTTTTAGTGTCGATGCCCAGCAAAACTGGCAGGGCGTGCTGGGTGCAATTACGGTAACGACAGATCAGGACACCCTTGACGGCGACGCAGATTTAACATCGCTTGCCAATCTGGCGCTTACTCCGGGCAGTGATGGTTTGATTTCACTACGAGAAGCCATCATCGCCGCCAATGCTAATGCTGACGCAGATACCATAACGCTTGGAGCGGGCACCTATACCTTGACGATTGCGGGTAGTGGTACAGCAGTCGCTGGTGACTTGGATATTGCAAATGATCTAAGCATTATTGGTGCGGGTGCTAGTAATACTATTATTGATGGCAATGGCATCGATCGCATCTTTCAATTAAAAGATGCCGGTACAGACTTTAACTTGACTAGTCTCACCTTGCAGGGAGGTGATGCTGGCTCGGTGAAGGGCGGGGCCATCATGATTGGTCATGCTGGGGCAACAGTTTCCCTCAATCAGGTGGTTATCAGTGGTAATACCGCAGACTGGGGTGCTGGTGTTTACAACCAAGGCACACTTAATGTGACAGATTCTGTAATTGAGGGAAACACAGCTACCGGGACAGCTGCATGGGGCGGCGGGCTGATGAATGAAGGGTCAGCGACTCTGGAGCGTGTGACTTTCAGTGGTAATACCGCTGACTATGGAGGGGGGATTTATAGTGATGGCCCTGGCAGTACTACATCTTTGGTTAATGTCACGGTCAGTGGTAATAGCGCAATTGAGAATCTGAGCTCCAGTGACAGTGCAGGTGGCGGTTTGTATGCTGGTAGAGGCACGTTTAATATCGTTAACTCCACCATTACAGAAAACGTGGCACCCTCTGCTCAAGGCGGCGGCATTGGAGCTGAGAACGCGACTATAAACATTCAAAATACCATTATCTCTGCTAATACTGCTTCATTTTCAAATGTTGATGTAGATGGCACATTTGTCAGCCTTGGTAATAACCTCATTGGTGATACTAGTGGCTCATTGGGTTGGATTGGTTCAGACCTTACCGACGTGAGTGCTGGTTTAGGTGCGTTAGCCAATAACGGAGGTTTTTCACAAACCCATGCTTTGATGGACGGTAGCTTAGCGATCAATGCTGGGAACAACCTCAATGCGCCCATAGTGGACCAACGAAGCATCAACCGTATTGGTACGATTGACATTGGCGCTTATGAATCTGAAAACATAAATCTGTTTTTAAGCACGAATGGAAGTGCCAACTATGATGGTGGCGCCGTCGGCAACGACAACGACATCGTTGCTTTTGATGGCCCGAGCTTGAATTTAGAGCTAGGTGATGGATCTTCCGCTGTCACAGATGGCACCTTTAGCGTTGAACACTCGCTGCCAGAAAACGTACGTGCCATGCATTATGTTAATTCGGTGGTGACTGTTGATACCAACACCATTGCTGGAGGGCTAGGTACTTATGAATTACAGCCCGGGCAGATAGTGTTATCTATGCGGGCTGCTGACAAGTCAGATTTCACGGTGCCTATCCTTGGCGGCGGGACTCTAACGGTTAACAACACCGATGTACTGGTGTATACCCCAAGTACTGGTACCTATGAAATGCTACTTGAGGATGCCATTCTAAAGCCCGACCTGAGTGCGGCGAATATTCATGCTATTACTATTGTTGAGCAAGCCATCACTATTGGAGTGGATACTACCCTCGCCGCCGGAACCTACCTGATTGCACGCTCTGACCCGGCGGTTCACTCGGATATCTCGACCTATGACAACACCAATGGTCGTCAGGATTTATTGCTGGGGGCCGATTTTCTTAGTGACACAGAACATATTCAAGGGCTGGAGTTGCTGGAGGCTGAGCTTGTCATCGGTAATACCACTCTGGTACAGGGCACTTTGTTGGTAACGATTGACCAAGATATGACAGTGGGAACGACTGGCGGTACCACAGTCGGTGCGCAAACCACCGATGTCATAGCATTAACTGTAAACGCGACACAGCAGGATAGTACCCCAGATACTAATGTCGATGCGCAAATATTTCTTGATGGTTCGGATGTTAGCCTGAACGTGGCTGGCTCGAAAGAAATTAATGGCCTGACGCTGGTTGGCAATAGTCTTGGCACGATAAACAGTGAGCCTACGCTGTCCACTATCGCTACCGATCCATTTTTTGCCACAGGCGGTTCCGCCACTAGTCTGTTCAGCGGCACTATTGTGGACACGATAGAAAGTGGACAGACGCTGAGCAGTTTGACTCTGACTGTAAGTAACGTCAGTGACGGCGGCAACGAAATTCTCAACATTGACGGTAATCAAATTGCTCTGTCAAACGGAACATCCGGAATAACTACGGGCAACAGCCTCAACTTCAATGTCACTGTTGTCGGAAGTACGGCGACGGTCAGCTTGAGCGGGGGGGCGCTCTCGACTGCGCAGGCTGATTCACTTATTGACGCTATCAGCTATCAACACAACAGTGGCAGTCCGACGCTGGGAGACCGCATCGTTACTATAACTGAGCTGGTCGATTCAGGCGGTACTCTAAACGGCGGTGACGATACAGCAACTCTGAGTGCGGCCTCCACCGTGAGCGTGACCGTACAGGGTAACGAGGAAATTTCCAGCAACGGTGCCGGCAGCGCCAAAGCCACGGCGATGGACGCCAGCGGAAACCATGTTGTGGTCTGGTCTGAACAGAATACAGACTCCAGTGGTTGGGGCGTTTACGCTCAACGATTTGACAGCACAGGTAGCGCCCAAGGCACTGAAATACAGATAAATCAGACCACCGCGGATGATCAGCGCTGGGCTTCGGTAGGCATGAGCGACAGTGGTAAATTTGTCGTCACCTGGAACAGCAGTAATCAAGATGGTACCGCGTCAAGTATCTATGCACGCCAGTTCAATGTCGACGGAAGCGCGGCGGGAAATGAGTTTCGTGTAAATACACAGAGCACTGGCGCTCAATCCAATGCCTCCATCGATGTTGATGCCAGCGGGAATTTTATTATTGTCTGGCAAGGTGATGGGCCTGCAGATTCTAATGGTGTTTTCTTTCGTCGTTTTGATGCCGCCGGCACGGCTGTTGATGCCAGCGAAGTCATCGCTCACACTGTGACTAACGGAACAGTGTCAGAATTCGATCCGGTTGTTGCCTGGCAGAGTAATGGCAAGTTCGTCGTCGCCTGGGAGCAAGATAATAATAAGGTCTACTTTCAACGCTTTGATAATGCTGGTGCGATGTTAGGTGGCAAGACCCAAATCGATTCTGCTCTTTCCAACAGTTCTGGGTTAAGTATCGATGCGAACTCGTCAGGCGGCTTTGCCTTTGCCTATCGGGATGAGGTCTTGGGCGGGGCTATTTTCGCCCGCGCTTACAACGAAGATGGCAGCAGTGCCTATAGTAGTGGTAATACGCTAACTTTATGGGCAAAATTGGCTGATGCTCAGAATGCTACAGTCGCCATCGACGATTCCGGAGAGGTTCTCGTTGCTTATCAAACCACTTCGGCAGGCGGTGATATTCATCTTCAGCGCATTAATGCAGATGGTTCTGAGCAGGGTAGCGCGACCGCGCTCGTCACAGATGCGAGTGATCAGAGTATGCCGGCACTCGCTATGCTGGATCTGTCTAATTATGCATTAGCTTGGAACGATGTTAGCAGTGCCACGGTCAACACCTTCGCCGAACTTAATGTGAACAGCGCTCCGGTTCTCGCTGACAACACCCCGGCCCTGACCACGATCGACGAGGATAATTTCATCTCTATTGGCGACAGCGTCGCAGCCATTGTGGTCGATGGCTCGATTACCGATGTCGACGGTTCGCCTGTTGAGTCCATCGCCATCACAGCAGTCGAGGACGTCAACGGCACTTGGCAGTTCTCGGTTAACAACGGAGGCACCTGGAGCGATGTTGACGATAGTTTGCTCGCCGTTGATCATGCGCTGTTACTCGATGGCACCCTAAGCGGTGCGGCCACACAGAAGTTGCGTTTCGTACCGGATGGCGATTACAACGGTAGCGCGTCTTTCACTTTCCGCGCATGGGATCAGACCAGCGGCAGTGTCGGCAACTATGCTGATACCACCAGCAACGGCAGCACCACAGCATTCTCCGGTGCCACTGATACTGCAAGCATTACGATCAATGCCGTAAACGACGAGCCTACGCTCAACACCACAGGGAGTAGCCCAGTCTTTCGCGAAGGTGGTTCCGCCGCCAGCCTGTTTACAGGTAGCAGTGTTAACACGTTTGAACCGGGCCAGCTGCTAATAGGCATGGAGTTAACAGTATCTAATGTAACTGATGGTACGAATGAAAAACTCAATCTTGATGGCAGCGCTATAACGCTGACGCACTTGACCAGTGGCACTACAGCTACGAGCGGCCTGACATATAACGTCAGTGTTAGCAGCGGCACCGCGACGGTAACCATCGCCGGCGGCACCTTAACAACGGCACAAACGCAAACGCTAGTCGATGCCATCAGCTACCAGAATGACAGTAGCACCCCAACTATCGCTAATCGACTAGTCAGCATCATTAGCTTGCAAGACAATGGCGGTACTGCCAATAGCGGCGATGACACCGCGACCTTGAGTGTATCTTCTACCGTCACTTTACAACCCGCAAATAAACTCTGGTTATCGACTACTGATGATGTGTCCTCTCCCAGTGGTGCACTTGGACTGGATTCATGGACCGATTCATCTGTCATCGGTTTTGATCCCGCTGCAAGCGGGTTTGAACCCACGACCAGCGGTACTTTCAATTCAATTTTTGATATTGCAAGCTTTACTGACAATACCAATGTTGACGCCATTCATTATGTTACAACCGACATTGGTGTGGGCACAGATACGCCGGTTAATCTGATAGCTGGCGATGTGTTATTTTCCCTGAGCAGTGATGAAACGCTAGTTAATTCTGATCTGAGTACCTTGGATGTCAAGAAAGAGGATGTCATTATTTTCCGGCCTGATAGTGCTGGTGTCTACAATGCCGGAACCTTTAGCTTGTTATTCAGTAATCCTAATGACAAAGATATTAGTGGCATCACGCTGGTAGAAGAAGCGACATTGGTGGGAGACACCATTTTGCAGCAGGGCAGTTTTTTGTTTCTCCAAGATGGAGCTGGTGGACAAAATGACCATAGTATTCATATATTTACTCCCGGTGACTTGTCAGTGTTACCCACGAATGGCGTTGTTCAGCTGTTAATCGACGGTCAGCAAGAAATTACTGCTGGTGAGGGTATTTTTCAGGATAAACCCAGCGGTATTGAGTTAGTTGAAAATGACTATAGCGTGGCTGGTACGACACTCAATGCAGGCACCATTTTGCTAACCATGGAGGGTGATAAAGGTATCTATGTCGATAACACTCAGGCAGGAAACCGGCAAGATATCTTTGCCCTTGAGATAACAAAAACGACACTGGTCAATGGAATAACAGAGGCTACGGTATCGCGGTTTTTTGATGGGTCAGATGTTGGATTGAACAATAATGATGAAAGTCTTGATGCTTTAAGCTTTATCGAACCCCAGAGTGGCGTTAACTCACTGCCCACAGGTAGTCTCGTGATTACCGGCACAGTAGCAGAAGATCAAACCTTAACGGCTGATACGAGTGGAGTGCTTGATAGCGATGGCTTAGGTGTCTTCAGTTATCAGTGGCAGCGTGATGGCGCGACAGTTTCTGGTGCAACGGCCAGTACCTATATTCTGGGTGATGCCGATGTCGGTACTACTATCAGTGTTTCTGTCAGTTACACCGATGGCGGCGGTAACCAAGAAGTGGTGACAAGTGCTGATACAACAGCCGTTCTAAATGTTAATGACGATCCTACCCTAAACAACGCCATCACCGACCAGAACGCCACCGAAGACAGCCTATTCAGCTATATCTTTGCCGCTGGAAGCTTCGGTGATGTCGATGTCAGCGATACCCTGACCTACAGTGCGACCTTAAGTGGTGGTGCCGCACTGCCGAGCTGGCTTAACTTTGACGATGCGACCCGCACCTTCAGCGGTACACCGCTAAACGCCGATGTCGGCACGCTCACGATAGAAATCACGGCCGATGATAGCAACGGCGGCACGCCAGCGACCGATCAGTTCGATCTGGTGATTGCTAACAGCAATGACGATCCAACCCTGAATAACGCCATCATCGATCAGAACGCCACTGAAGACAGTGCCTTCAGCTATACCTTTGCGGCCAATAGCTTCGGTGATGTGGATGCCGGCGATACGCTGACTTATAACGCAACCTTAAGCAGTGGCGCCGCACTGCCCACCTGGCTCACCTTTGATGACGCCACTCGCACCTTCAGTGGCACACCGCTGAATGCGGATGTCGGCACACTGACGGTAGACGTTATTGCTGATGATGGTAATGGCGGCACCCCGGCGACCGATAGTTTTGATCTGGTGATTGCTAATAGCAATGATGATCCGACATTGAATAACGCCATCACCGACCAGAACGCCACCGAAGACAGCCTATTCAGCTATACCTTTGCTGCCGGTAGCTTCGGCGATGTCGATGCCGGTGATACCCTGACCTACAGCGCGACCTTAAGCGGTGGTACCGCACTGCCGAGCTGGCTCAACTTTGATAACGCCACTCGTACCTTCAGCGGCACACCGTTGAATG
>NZ_AUGR01000035.1 GCF_000422765.1 Neptunomonas japonica DSM 18939
AGCCAGCAGAGCCAGCAGAGCCAGCAGAGCCAGCAGAGCCAGCAGAGCCAGCAGAGCCAGCAGAGCCAGCAGAGCCAGCAGAGCCAGCAGAGCCAAAATCTAATGTTACTAATCTTGATGTGGCAAAAAATAAACGCGCCCACCAAAACCCGAAGCTTAATAAAGAGGTTGCATCTGCTCCTGCTACACATTCGAAACAGGCACCCACAAGCTTGAAGCAAATTGTTGCGCAATCAAAATCACCTGATGCAACGGTTTCTAGTGTTAGGTCTGAAGTCATTGCAAAGCTGGCAAAACATAACCAAACAATACGCCGGCCTAAAGCTGATGTGATTGCTAACTTAGGTGTATCGCATTCAATAGCTGCAACAAATACGGCGACACGTGCAGCCGCCCTGACCCCGATTGTAGAAAAGAAGCACAAAGCCGCTGAAAAAAAGCAAGCTGATATAAAAGCCTCACCTAAAGAATTGATCATGAGTACCGCCTTTGGGTACTTACCTGAACTTGATTGGACTCATGAAGCTGATAGACGTCGCTTACAGATTAATCCTGATGGCATGTTATTGCCTTGGATTAGTAAAACCGTTGAGCAGGGAAGAACTCAGAATGTTTCATTTTCAATCGATGGTTTACATTTGCGTTTAGAGTACCTTCCGTGGACTGATTGCTTTGTTACCAACCTTTCTGACGAAGTGCTCTATACGGTGATGACGAGCCGCTTTGGGCTTGGTGAGTTGTCGATTAAATTCGGCGAGGTTGTAGAAGATGACCTACAAGATGGACTAGGTTTTTCTGAATACATTATGACAGCTGAAGAACTACTCTGGCTGGCAGGACTCTGGACTGCTCAAGGGCGTATTCTACCAGGTGATGATCCGACTAAAGCTCGCCGATTATTGCATGCGCCAGATTGTATGAAAGACATCGCTATTCCTGAAGTGCATGCTGTTATAGAGTTATGGCAAACTCGATTAATGAGTGCGTTTGAAGTGATTAGTGAGCTTAATGTACCTCAACGGTATGTATTTGGACTGATGGCTGCAGCTACCACAGCAATGCAGTTTGAATATTAGTATTGATGTTTTTACTTACGTGATGAGAGGGTAATGTGACGACAGAAGGCGCTAAAAAACGGTACTTACAAGTGACGCCCAGTGGTGCCTATTATGCCACGGTAAACTCTCAACCAGATGATGCCCGTGCTTTACTGTTACAGTTAATGAGCAGTGAAATACCGATTGAGCACTCTCTGGATATTTTTGCAGAGTTGGCTGATTTGGATAAAGAGCTCGCGGATGCTTTATTTAAGCGCTTGGTTGCTCGTCGGTTTCTTGCTTTAGTGAAAGAGCCTATAGCACCACGCCAGGGTAGTCTTGAATCTACTCTTTCCGATATTTTATTAACACTTTCAGCGACCGACAAAGTGGTACTAGGTGATGATCAGGGTTTTTGCTTAGGCTCATCAGGGTTTGACAGAGATCATGCCGACGCTTTGGCCGCACTCGCTGCTGATCTAATCTCTTTGCATCAGCGACATCATTTACTCTTGAATAAAGAATTACAATTGATGGGCGAGTCTTGGGGATTGTTAGACCCTGTGGGTAACAGTATGCTGGGAGTATGGATAATCCATATTGGTTCTCAATCATTTGCTATTGTGATTCATGGTCAGCCTAATCTGAACCAGCATCAGTTTGTTGAGTTAATCAGTGCGCTGGCGAGTCGCTATCTGGATCAATAAGCCTGATACGAAAACAGGCTAAAAATAATATTATGGAGATAAGTTGTTATGCGTTCTGAAATGATGAGGTCAATTCTTAGTGACCTGAATGGAACGTCTGCTGAGATAGAAGCCTCGGCAGTCATCTCAACGGATGGATTGATGATAGAAGCTTTACTTCCAGCCAGTATGGATGAAGATAGAGTTGGGGCAATGAGTGCAGCTATGCTCTCTTTAGGAGAAAGAACAGCGCAAGAGCTTGCTCGTGGAGAGTTAGAGCAGGTATTGGTCAAAGGTGTTGATGGTTATATTTTAATGACGCATGCCAATAGTGATTCAGTATTGACCGTTGTTGCTAAGCCCAATGCACGTTTAGGTCTAATCTTTCTCGATGTGAAGCGTGCAGCTGAAGCAATAGGCAAACTGCTTTAATTGAGGGGTTAGTCTATTCATGTTTATTACGTACCATGATGGCTCTTCACGAGAGATAACTGTTATCGATCAAGAAGTCCCTTATCCTGATGGGAAGCTGATTGTTTCCAGAACCGATACGACTGGTGTTATCACTCATGCAAACCAGGCGTTTATTGAAATGTCTGGTTATTCTTTAGATGAGTTGATTGGAATAAATCATAATATCCTTCGGCATCCAGATATGCCCGCAGCGGCATTCAAAGACTTATGGGTAACAATTCAGTCAGGAAAAAAATGGAACGGCTACGTCAAGAACCTTCGTAAAGATGGTGCTTTTTATTGGGTCAAAGCCACTGTTATTCCTAATATTCGTAATGGCGAGTTGATGGGGTACACCTCAGTCAGAAGAAAACCATCGCGCAGCAAAGTTGATGCTTGTACAGCACTATATGCACAAATGAAAATGGACGTACCTAGCTGATGCAAACTTATACGTTATCTGTAAGCCCTGATTTTTCTCCTGAGCATTTGTCCGGATGGTTTATTTTTAACACTTGGTTGCAAAAATCATTAGCGACACCTTTTCATTTGGAATTGTATGACGAATTTGAACTGCAGCGACGTGATATTCAGTTAGATAAAATAGATCTTATTTATGCAAACCCCTACGATGCGGCGATGTTGGTAAGAGAGAAAGGCTTTCAAGCAGTGGCACGGCCTGCAAGTACATCAGATGAAGCTGTTATCGCGGTACTTAATAGTTCTGCTTGTCTAAGCGTTGATGACCTTAAAGAAGGCGTACGAGTAGCTACTACTCATGATCCTGATGTACATATGATGGGCATGATTATGTTGGAGCCCGCTGATCTTGATCGTTCTAATGTCATCGTCACGCCAGTACATAGTTATGTTATTGTCGCTAAACATCTCTTAAATGGGCAGGCCGATATTGGCTTTTTCTTAAAAGATGCATTTCATGATCTTTCAGATCTTATTCGAAGCCAGATGCGAGTATTAGTGGAAAGTCAGATTGACGTTATTCATCATACGCTTTTAGCGGGCCCGAATGTTCAGCATCTAATCCCGCAATTGCTTGATAACCTTCTGCAGATGCAGGATGACATTAAAGGAAAGGCTGTGCTTGAAAGCATGCAGATGACAGGCTGGTTGAAAATGGAGCAAGAAGATACAGAGTTTATGATTGATTTGATTGATACATTGATAGAGTGAGATCAGTGCTAGGTTAAATTGGGAATGAGTTGTGTTTCTTTGGATATTTCGATTTTATTTTTCCCACTGTTTTTTGCAACATAAAGTGCTTTATCAGAACGCCTTATTATTTCTTCTATGTTTTTATCATTGGCTGTCGTTAAACTAATTCCAAAACTTGCTGTTACTCTAATTTCATCACTTTTATTTTCAAAGTTGAACGGGTACTCTGCCAGTCTTGTTCGAATGCGTTCAGCCACCAGGGCCGCGCCTTCGAGTGAGCTTCCAGGAAAAATGATAGCAAACTCCTCACCACCATAGCGATAAGCGGTATCAGAGTGTCGCAAATTTTGTCTAAGAATATGGCTAAAAATTGTAAGTATTTTATCTCCGAAAAGATGGCCGTAACTATCGTTCATGTCTTTAAAGTCATCTAAATCAATAAGGCACAGCGAGAAGTGTTGAGCATATCTTCGACTGCGCTCAAGCTCCAATGTTAAACTTTCAGTAAAGAATCTTCGATTATAAAGTCCCGTAAGGTTGTCAGTAATACTTAGTTTTTTATAGCGTTCTTCACTTTCTTGTAATGCTAACTGACTTAGCTTTTCATTGCTTATATTGGAAAGTGTTTCTATAGCGCCGATAACATTTCCTTTGCTATCTCTGATACTTGCTGCTGTGAAGGATAACCACTCTCCATGCTCACCAATATCAGGGAAGAAGTCTTCGGCTTCAAAGGCATCATCAACTAAAGCAGATTTTTTATATTTGTTTTCGTAAAAATGGGAAACTGCGTCGTCTTTTCCGCCTTCGATGATGAGGTCAGCTAATGTTGGTCTCTTGGATGCATAGAATGCGATCCACTGATTCTGTGTGCCGATCATTTCACTTTGTTTTTTTGCGGTGAGGCGCTCCAAAGCTTGGTTCCAAAAGATGATGGTATGATTTTGGTCTAACACAAACGTTGGAAGTGCGATTCTGTTGAATACAGTTTCCAGTAAGCCTTCATGCTGACCCAAAGGGTTCATATCAGAAAACGAGCTTTCGGCTACCACAAATATGCCTTCCTGTTAATTTTCAGTTCATCTAATAATAATTGTAGGTGAACATTCGCAGGTGTAACAAGTTTTAAATGAAAGTGTATACTAACGGCCTAAATAATAAGGTAGGTACCCATGGACGCGCTTAACGAAATACATGAATTTCTCGCTTGTGAAACACCGCAATGTTGGATTGATTATGCGATAAAGAATCAAGATGTACTTTTAATTGATCATGCCCATTGTGAAAAAAAAGCAGCGTCTACAGCTATGACTTTAATGTTTCGCTATGTCGATAGGCCTGATTTACTACATAAGATGTCTCGCTTAGCACGTGAAGAGCTAATACACTTTGAACAAGTGTTGGAGCTGCTACAAACCCGGGGTATTGAGTACTGCCATATGGATTCGTCTGGGTATGCAGGAGGAATGCGTAAAAATATTCGTAACCATGAACCAGCACGATTAATTGATACTCTTATTGTCGGTGCTTTTATTGAAGCACGTTCGTGCGAGAGATTCGCAAAAATTGCTCCTTACCTAGATGACGTGTTAGCAAAGTTCTACCGTTCTTTATTAAAGTCAGAAGGGCGCCATTATCAGGATTACCTATGGCTGGCACGCGAATATGCGGGTGAACCTATAGAGGAGAGGATCGAAGTTTTTCGCAAGGCTGAGCGTTTGCTTATAGAGTCTGAAGATGACCTTTTCCGTTTTCATAGCGGAATACCGCCAGCTATATCGTAAACTGAATAAAACCAAGGTTGGCGAACTAAATCGGCTCGTCAACCAATGTAAAGCCGTTCTCATCACACTCTAAATACCATAATTGCGTATCCCAATCGCCTAGTACAACGCGTATGCCTTGATCTGGTTTAATCTGGTTGTAATGAATTGCAGGGCGATGGGTATGGCCGTGAATTAACAGCTCTATATCCGCTTCTTGTAAAACAGATGCAACGGCTAATGGATTCACGTCCATTATGTCGTTTGATTTCTCTGTGGTGCGTTGCTGGCTAGTGGCGCGCAGCTGTTGTGCAATACTTAAGCGTTCGTTAATAGGTTTGGATAAAAATGCTTTTTGCCAGTCGGAGTTTCTAACGAGCCTTCTAAACTCTTGGTAGTCTTTATCATCAGTGCATAGTTGGTCGCCATGCATTAATAAAGCGTCACCAATAGGAAGGCTTACTCGGTGTTTTTCTTCTAATTGTGTTGCCCCGATTCTTTCAAGAAAATGCTTCCCAATAAGAAAGTCGCGATTACCCTGTTGGAAATACAGTTTGCAGCCTTGATCACTTAAATTTTTAAGCGCTTCAAAGAGAGGCTCAAACTCAGGCATAGGGACGTCATCACCAATCCATGCTTCAAAAATATCGCCTAATAGATAGAGAGCATCAGCATGAGTAGCGGTATCGTTTAAGAATTGTAAAAACGCCCGGGTAATATCCGGGCGTTCAGCTTTCAGATGGAGATCTGAAGTAAACAGTACTTTCATAGAAAAATTGACTTATTCTTCAGTGATTTCAGCTGATTGAATAACAACGTCTTCTGCAGGTACATCTTGATGGCCAGCAGTCATCGTTGTTTTTACGCCCTTAATTTTATCAACAACATCCATGCCATCAACTACTTTAGCGAATACAGTGTATCCCCAACCTTCCGTTGTTTTTGCAGTGTGATCTAGAAAGGTGTTATCTGACACGTTGATGAAGAATTGAGCAGAAGCCGAGTGAGGGTCCATTGTACGTGCCATCGCTAGCGTACCCGCTTGGTTTGAAAGGCCGTTGTCTGCTTCGTTGTCGATTGTGTCACGTGTTTCTTTTGAAACCATGCCTGATTCAAAACCACCGCCCTGAATCATGAATCCATCGATTACGCGATGAAAGATGACACCATCATAGAAACCATCGCGCACGTACTGCTCAAAATTAGCGGCTGTAGTAGGCGCGTCCTCGTGATTGAGTTCAATAGTAATGTCGCCGTGGTTCGTATGCAGAATAATCATTAATGATTCCTTTTTAGCTCTGTGTCGTTAGCAGGCTATTATACGCAAGTCTAAAATCTCTGCACGAAAAAGCATAAAATCTTTACAGTTAATTATCTGCTCTGGCGGTGTGCAGTAAACATCTAAGCGTTTATAATGTCTCTTCATTTTGGGCTTGAAGGCCCGGCCAACAGTTTCGGATACACACTGATAACATGTCTAATAACGAATCGAACCAGAAGCCAACTAATTTTATTCATCAAATCATTGAAAGTGATATACAAAACAACGTACATGAGAAGGTAATAACTCGCTTTCCCCCAGAGCCAAACGGTTATCTCCATATAGGGCATGCAAAATCTATATGCCTTAACTTTGGTACAGCCGAAAAATACAACGGTGTCTGCAACCTACGTTTTGATGATACAAACCCTGATAAAGAGAGCCAAGAATATATTGACTCTATACTCAGTGATATCAAGTGGCTGGGTTATCAGTGGGGAGGAGAGATTTGTTATACCTCCACGTATTTTGATCAGTTATTTGATTGGGCTGTTCATCTTATTAAAGAAGGAAAAGCCTACGTTTGTGATTTAGGTGTAGAGGCGGCACGTGAATATCGTGGAAGCTTTAGTGAGGCAGGTACCGATAGCCCATATCGTAATCGCTCTGTTGAAGAGAACCTAGCATTGTTTGAGCGCATGAAAAATGGCGAGTTCAAGGAAGGTACTTGTTCTTTACGTGCAAAAATCGATATGAGCGCAGCCAATATGAACCTGCGTGACCCAATGATTTATCGTATCTTACATACTAGTCATCATCAAACGGGTGATAAATGGTGTATTTATCCTATTTATGACTTTGCGCATGGGCAATCAGATGCAATTGAAGGCATCACTCATTCGCTATGCACGCTAGAGTTTGAAGACCATCGCCCATTATATGAGTGGTTTATTGAGAACTTACCCGTTCCTTATGCTCCAAAACAGTACGAGTTTTCACGACTAGAACTCAATTATACGATTACCAGTAAGCGTAAGCTCAAACAGTTAGTTGATGAGAATGCCGTCACTAGCTGGAACGACCCTCGGATGCCGACTATTTCTGGTCTTCGTCGTCGTGGTTATACACCTAAATCACTTCGCCAATTCTGTGACATGATTGGGGTTACTCGCTCAAACGGTGTTGTCGATATGGGCATGCTTGAAGCAGCCATTCGTGAGGATCTAGATTCATCAGCTCCTAGAGCCATGTGTGTGACGCGTCCGCTTAAAGTTACGCTGACCAATATGGAAGAAGGTGCTGAAGAATGGTTTGAGTTACCTGCGCACCCTAAAGATGAGAGCATGGGTGTTCGTCGCGTAGGTTTGACGCGTAACTTGCTGATTGAGCAAGAAGACTTTATCGAAGAAAAGCCAGTGGCTAAAAACAAACACGATAAGTGGAAGCGGTTAGCGACTGGAGATGCAGTGCGCCTGCGTGGTGCCTATGTCATTACCTGTAATGAAGTGGTTAAAAATGCATCAGGCGAGATTATCGAGCTGCTATGCACTTACGATCCAGAAACTAAGGGCAGTAACCCGCAAGGGTATAAACCTAATGGTGTTATTCATTGGGTTTCTGATGAGCTTTCTGAGCCATGTGAAGTACGCTTATATGATCGTTTGTTTACTGAAGCAAACCCTGATGCAAATAAAGAACATAGCTTTATGGAGTACTTGAACCCTGAGTCATTGGTGGTCTTATCTGACTCTAGAGTAGAGCGAAGCCTAAAGGGTGCCGAACCTGAAACTCGCTATCAGTTTGAGCGTATGGGTTATTTCTGTGTCGATGCGGATAGTTCAGAAGAAAAGCTAGTTATTAACCGAACGGTCACGTTGCGTGACTCTTGGGCCAAAGCAAAGAAATAGACTTTCTTTGCTACTAGAGCAGAGCTGGGGTGCTGGCTCTGCTGTATTCGCTTCATCGCGTATGTAACTTGCTAGTAAACTAAGGCAAGGGTTAGCCCATTAATTTATGAGTGTGTATTCATTTAATAAGCTAAGAAATTGACTGAGCTCCTAGCTGTTGCCAAGCTTTTAGTAGGACTTTTTGGGCTGCATCAAGTGGTAAGGCAACCAAGCGTTGATCATTTATAATTTCTATTAGCTCTAACGCCTCAAGTTTTTCTAGCGCGTCAGTAATATCAAAGTCGACTTTTTGTTGCCATTTTTCTGAGAGCCAGCGCTCTATTTTCTGATCAAGTTCCTGACGATTGAGTGGGGTATTAGCTTGAAGCAAAAAGTAGTAGGCAAAAAATGCTTCTTTACATTCTTCCTCTTCCGCTGCGTCGATCAAGCGATGAAAAACGCCCGCGTTGTTATCCAAATTTTTAAAATATAAGTGTTGTGTCAGTGTTTGAATGAATCGTAGTTTACGGTTTTTGAAATTATTAAATTGTTTCCATAGGTAACTGCCTACAGCACCAAACCCTGCAAAAATAACAACGAGCGCAGCTTGGTCTAGTTCAACGGGTTGGCTTTTTAAGCCTAACCAAAACGCAAACAATGAAGCGAGCAAAAGAATTGATGCACCTAACTTCGTTGTTAGTACAATACCGCCACTAATTACGGCAGGTACACCTATCAGTAGCTTGTCAACGAGACGCATTTTAATTTCAGTATTCGGGAACAGCATTTCCAGGTCTGCTTTAGGTACATTTTTAAACAGCTTTAGAACCATTCCACCGGGCTGAAGGTTAAACTCTTTTTGTCTTTTTGAATCGATTTGCTCGTTAAAGCGTATATAAATGGCGACTCTATCATAGTTAACAAAACGCACTTTTGTTTTTCTTAATCCGAAAAATGAAGAGACAGTTTCTTCGGTTTCCCTTTCTCCCCGAGCAAACAGCAAAACCTCAGCAAAGTCCGAAAAATCAACATGTAAACGAACTTTCACTAGAGAATCATGGCAGAGCGCTTGCTTTAATGTTTGCTCAGTAATTTTTTCATAGTTGGCTTTATCCAATAATGACTCTAACTGTTTGATAAATGCAGGATCGTCATGATGCATTGTCGAGGGAAGGTCAACTTTTATGGTATCTGAATCAGGATTAATCTTAGAAAAACTATCTTTTAAAGACTCGAGTCTCGTCTGAAAGGAAATGTGAAATAGCTTTTGTATCATAGATGCCATCTGACGAAATTTCTGACGCTGCTCTTGATCTAAATCGCCTGTAGACAAGCACATTTCGATAACGTCATTTTTTCTAAATGGAATAAAACGTAATGGATCAATAGAGTGTTTTTGCATAGGGAGTAATTAAATCTTAGCGCCAAAAATGCGCAATTCTAACAGCTGAGCAAGCAAAGCATAAGTTACCTAAATAAAATTTATTATCAAAAACCTTTCTAACTAAATTTCGCAAAAGGTGTGATGCGCATCAAGTATGTGGGTAGTTGTTAGGATGATAATAGTATTAGCGAATAGGAATGTTCAATTGATATCAGGAGATTGATTCAATGACAGACAAAAAGTTAACAATAAACAGTGCGCCTAACTTAGCCAAGCAAGATATTGAATCTGGATATGTTTCTGCCACAGCACTGGATAATGTTTTTAAAGCCAATATGGCAAAATTTACAGGTGGAATTTCACCGGCAGGGTTGCTTAGTCTTTATTTTACTTGGGCTTCTCATTTAGCATTATCGCCGGGTAAGCAAGCGAGTTTAGCGGAGAAAATGTGCCGCAAGGCTTTTAGATTGTCTAAGTCTAGTCCTAGTATGATGCAAAAAGATAGCTTGCCATGTATCGACCCGCTACCGCAAGATAAACGTTTTTCCGATCCTAGTTGGCAACAATGGCCATATAACTACATTTACCAAAACTTTCTATTCACACAACAATGGTGGCATAACGCTACAACAGATATTGATGGATTATCTAAAGCGGATGAACGAAGTATTTCATTCATAGCAAGACAGATGCTAGATAGATACTCTCCCAGTAATATTCCCATATTAAACCCTGAAGTTATCCAAAAAACTAAAAAGGAGGCCGGTGCTAACCTAATTAGTGGGTTTAAAAACTATCTTGAAGATATGGGCAGGCATCTTGCTGGCGAGCTACCCGCTGGCGCTAGTAATTACATACCTGGAGAAAGTGTCGCCATCACTGCGGGAAAAGTGGTATTTAGAAACCACTTATTAGAGCTCATCCAATATACCCCAGTTACAGATCAGGTTTACCCAGAGCCCGTACTTTTTGTTCCCGCGTGGATTATGAAGTATTACATTCTTGACCTTTCTTCTCATAACTCGATGGTGAAGTATCTTGTTGAAAATGGGCATACTGTTTTTATGATTTCATGGCTGAATCCTACAACGAAAGACCGTGACCTTGATATGGAAAGCTATAGAGAAGAAGGGGTTATGGTGGCAATTGATGAAGTGAGTGCTATTTTTCCTCAGCAGAAAATACACGCAACCGGTTACTGTTTAGGTGGAACGTTACTGTCAATTGCAGCGGCTACCATGGCGAGGGAGGGGGATAGCCGTCTTAAATCAATGACTCATTTTGCAACACAGGTTGATTTTAGTGAAGCGGGTGAGCTCATGATATTTACTAATGAAAGCGAAATATCCTATTTAGAAAAAATGATGTGGGATCAAGGTGTTTTAGATGGGTCACAAATGGCTGGTGCATTTCAGATTTTGCATTCTAATGACCTTATTTGGTCTCGTATGGTGCATCACTATCTTTTAGGTGAACCCGAATCTATGAATGATTTGATGGCATGGAATACTGACCTGACACGAATGCCCTACAAAATGCATTCGCAATATCTACGTAAACTCTTTCTTAATAATGAATTAGCATCCGGTCAATATCTGGTTAAAAATAAACCAATAGCTATTCGCGATATTCATGTGCCTATTTTCTCAGTCGGTACAGAGAAAGATCATGTGGCTCCATGGCGTTCTGTTTATAAGCTGCATTTACAATCTGACAGTGAGGCTGTCACATTTGTATTAACCAGTGGTGGCCATAATGCAGGGATCGTCAGTGAGCCAGGGCACAAGCATCGGCACTATAGAATATCGACTGAATATGATAATGACTGTTATACCGATCCTGACAGTTGGATGGCAGACAATGAATTACACATTGGCTCTTGGTGGCCGCAGTGGAAAGGCTGGTTAAAAGAGCATTCAGGTGAGCTAATAAAGGCTCAACCCATAGGAAAGTCTATCTGTGATGCGCCAGGGACATACATACACCAAAAATAACCTGTGCAATAGGTTTTTACGTTGAGCAGTTATCTATTGGCAATTGCTCAACGTTCGAATATTTCAGCAATACATACACTGTCTTTTCCTTGAACCTTGGCTTTGAACATAGCGGCATCAGCGCTTTTAACTAGTTCTGATATTGAGCATCCGTGGTTTGGGCAACCACTAATTCCTGCACTAGCAGTCATGAAAATTTTACTTTCATCATCAGTTAAAAATGGTGTTTGAGATAGTTTTATTAAAAGTCGTTTTGTAAGTTCTAAAGCGGTGTTTTGAGCAGTATCTGGGCAAAGCAGCAAAAACTCTTCTCCCCCCCAACGAAACAGAAGATCGGTTTTACGTATCAGCTTAGGTACGGTATTAGCAACGTGCTGGATTGCCTTATCACCGTTTTGATGACCATATTTATCGTTTATTGATTTGAAATTATCAATATCAAGCATGATAACTTGCATAGGTTGGCCTTGTTGCAAGCTAACATTTAAATATTGCCCGAATAATTCATAACCCGTTTTTCGATTATATAGACCAGTTAAGTCATCACGCTGAGAGCGGTGAAACAATTGCTCAGTTAATAGTTGAGACTGAGTTATGTCCAGTACTAGGCCTATCATTCTTAATGGCTGGTGATCGTTATCGCGTTTGACTACAAGGCCACGATCATGAACCCAAATAAAATCACCGTTACGGTTTTTTAAACGGTATTTTGCTTCGTAACGAGAACTTTTAGATTGTAGGTGCTCTTGAAGCATTTCAATGACACGGCCGAAGTCGTCTGGATGTACAGCGGAGCTCCAAGTTTCTAATGTGGGATTACTTATTTCATGTGGGCCGTATCCCATCATGCGATACCATTGCGGGCTTAAAAATAATGAGTCATCCTGCAAACTCCAATCCCAGAGCCCATCACTCGCTTCATTAAGAGCAAAAGCGCGAATGGTGTCGTCATTATGGAAATCGTCTTCATGCTGTGCACGCAATGTAATATCACGTGCTATTGAAACAAAGTAGGGGATATTATTATGTACAAAGTAATTTGTTCTAACTTCTACAGGATAGTCGCTGCCGTCTTTTCGTTTGTGTCGGCCGACAAAAATAAAGTTTCCTGCTTCTTTGATGGCTTCAGATATTTCTGCCCATTGAGAAATGCCAATAACATCTTTATTCAGTGATAAAACGCTTTGATTTAAGAGTTCATGCCGCGTCATGCCTAAAGAATTCCAGCCTTGTGTGTTGGCTTCGATGATATGTGAAGTGGAAGGGTCGATAATATAAATAGCGTCACTAACATGATCAAAGAGGCTATGAAAGAAAGACATATCAACGACCGGTGAATCTGAATGCATTTAGCTCACACTAATAATTATAATTTGGTGACCTTAGTGTAGATTAAAATGAAGATATTTCTAAATAACATACTAAAAATATGTGATTAACTGAATATGAACGAAAGTTAGACTAAAGTAGAAATTTGTTGCAGCGCACAATAATCCTATGTAAAATAGTCGGGTAATGTGACTCGGAAGTATTGCCGGGTCTTTTTATTTATACATTGGCGCATGGAGGTATGTTTATGTACCCAAAAATACGCAATCCCGAAGACTGGCTAGAGCAACAGGAAGCTCTGCTTGATACCTACATAGAAAGAGTGTTTGAGTCACAAACTATCGATGAGTGGTTTAGTGCATCACATTGGTATTTTGATGCGATAGCAACACAATTTTTGCCTCAAGCTATGTCGAAATAAGCACTGCTGTAAAGACCTGCTAAGGCAGGTCTTATCTTTTCTTTTATATTCAATATATTAGCTTCCCTGCTATATATTTAAAAAATTACATTGCCATGCTTCATTGGTCTACAGTATTGTCTTTATTGCAGGCACTTTGTAGGACCACTCATGAGTAATAAGTTACCAAATGATGTTTTTGTCCCTTTAGCATCAGACCTACTAGATAAAAAGAAACCAAAATATGAAGCATTGTATGATCATATTAAGGAAGCAATATTTAGTGGTCGCCTTAAAACGAATGACAAGCTCCCATCAAGTCGCTATTTGAGTAAGCTCGTAGGCATCTCGCGTAACTCTGTCTTAACAGCGTATGAGCTGCTCTTTTCAGAAGGGTTTATAGAGAGTCGAAAAGGGGCTGGGACCTTTATTGCGGATATAGCAGACTTAAAACCCTTATTGGGTAAAGTCGCGACTACAGCCTTTACTCAGGAAAACATACGAATTTCTGATTCAGGCAAGCGTATTAATGCAATTGAATCACCGATGTGCTTAGAAGCAGCAGAACCAAGGGAGCAAATATTACAGCCTGCACAGCCTGCAATGGACGTGTTCCCTTATAGAGAATGGCAGGCTTGTGTTGCTAAGAGCTTACGTGACGTATCAACTTACTCTGAGCAACCCGCTATGGGTGTTTTTTTATTGCGAGAGCAGATAAAAGAGTTTCTCTTACTTACTCGTGGCGTACGCTGTGATGTAGGTGAGGTTATGATTACTTCGGGTTCACAGCAGGCATTATCGATAGCATTAAGCTTATTAGTTAATAGTGATGATTCTGTTTTACTAGAGGAAATAGGTTTCAAAGGTATTGATGGTGCGCTATCTAGTTTGGGGGCATTACAAGCTACATTGCCTATTGATGAACAGGGAATTTGTTTTAATAAAGAAGACGATATATGCCAACAGGCAAAAACATTAATATTAACCCCTTCTCGCAGCTTCCCTTTGGGGCACACACTGTCGTTGCAACGTCGTTTAGCCATTATTGAGTGGGCTTATGAGACTCAAGGATGGATTATTGAAGATGATTATGACAGCGAGTTTATCTTTAGCGGTCATAGTATTGCTTCACTGCAAGGCTTAGATTCTGGAGGCCGAGTCATTTATACGGGCACTTTTAGCCGAACGATGTTCCCAGGTATTCGCCTAGGTTACATAGTATTACCCGCTATACTCGTCCCGTTGTTTAATAAATATAAACGCTTTGTTGATGGTGGCTTATCGGCTCAACAACAAGCTGCGATGGGGCTGTTTATGCAAAACGGCGCTTATAGCCGGCATTTACGCCGAATGAGAAAGCTATATAAGTCTCGAAAAACAATGCTTGATCAACTTGTACGAAAAGAGATTCCGAGCCTATCGCTCATACCTAGTGATGGTGGAATGCATAGTGTTTACTGCTTTCAAGAAAATCAGAATGATATAACTATTTGCCGTAAAGCTAATCAACAGGGCTTAGGTATCCGTGCATTATCGTCTTATCAGCGCACTCAGCAATTTAATAAGGACAGCCGAACGGGTATTATTTTAGGTTATGCAGGAGCAACAGAAGAGCATATGCACAAAGGCGTCACCCTACTGCGTCAGATAATGGATGAGGAATCTATAAAAAAAGCTGACTATTAAGTTAGACACGTGTTTAATGATTTCTAATTTCAATTAGCAAAAAGCATCAGGGTTGTACCATGTTAGAGTTTTCAATACTGGCCGTATTTGTGCCTACATTCTTCTTTGTATCAGCGACTCCTGGAATGTGCATGACGCTTTCAATGACGATGGGTATGACGATTGGCTTACGTCGAACATTGTGGATGATGGCTGGTGAGCTAATAGGTGTAGGCCTCGTTGCTTTTTTATCAGTAATTGGCGTAGCTGCTATTATGCTAAATTACCCGGAAGCTTTTGCTATATTTAAATATGTGGGTGGTGCATATCTAATCTTTTTAGGGGTGCAGATGTGGCAATCCAGAGGGAAGATGGCCGTCACATCGGAGAACTCTGTTTCAAGTGCGCTGAGCCGCAAAACACTTGCTCTGCAAGGCTTTGTCACTGCAGTAGCTAACCCGAAAGGTTGGGCGTTTTTTATATCTCTTTTACCACCATTTATTAACTCTCAAGCACCGCTAGCGCCTCAATTAGCTGCACTGATTATGATTATTCTGATAGTAGAGTTTATTTGCCTACTAGCTTATGCAAGCGGCGGGCGTACACTACGCCGTTTTTTACAAAAAAGCGGCAACATCAGCCTTATGAACCGCATTGCAGGGAGTTTAATGATTGGTGTTGGCATTTGGCTGGCTACGGGCTAGCTCTGCTGCTTGGATGTGTGGATATTTCAGTAATATTTTCATAGGAATAATTCTGCGTGTGGTCGTGTAGCCCACTTGGTACAACGCATTTTTTTGTTCTTGATTGAGCTTAAACTCTGTAGGAGAAATGCTGCCTGCATGGATAACAACCGTTGAGTGCCAATAATGGTCGTTAATATACTCTCTGGACATAGTTGTCATGAAAGTTCTTATTAACAATGCCATATAACTAATCAAGGGGAAAAGTCTAAAGCCTTTAGGGTTGGTTACTTCTTGTATACTACTTAACCTGAATACGACTACTGGCGAGTCATCTCCCGCCCAATTTTGCTGCAGTGCCTCCTCTGATAGAATACTTCCATCAACCATTAACTGGCCACTGAACTCCTTAAAACTAAATATAATTGGGATCGAGATGGAAAAGCGCACCGCTAAAGATACTTTAAGGTTTGGTGTCCGTTCTTTATCGAAAATTACCGGTTGCCCCGAGCGTACATCGGTAGCAACGACATGGAAGGAGTAGGGCAGCTCTGCAAAAGTAATCCCATCAAGTTTATCGTCGATCCATGCCTCAAAAGTGTCCCCTGTTGATAGTCCGCCTGAGCGCAGCAACCTAAATAAAGAGTGGCCTAAAAAGTGACTAAAATCTGTTTCTTCAGCGATGACTCTAATTTGCTCTAGAGAATAACCGGCAGCATATAGCGCACCAACAATACTACCGCCAGAAACGCCGACCAAAGATGAGAATTTTAGTCCCATCTCTTCAAGTGCTGTTAAAACACCAATATGTGCAGATAATCTGCTTCCACCTCCAGCTAATACTGGAACAATACTAGAAGCTGGTGAACTGGTTTCTGCTTCATCTCTATTCAAGCGACTGATACCTAGATTAAATAATTGAGAAATATATAACACGTAGTATAGCTGTATATGTCTATAAACCTTTATTTCTGGGGGGAAGTATATTATCCATCTTGGTTTTATTTAAAACGATATGCCAGTAGGTTAATTATGAAGCAAGTGAAACATCTTTATATAGGCAAAATTTAAGCTGTTATTTTTCATTGGGTATGAACAACAATCGATTAGGGCTCGCTTGCACCTGTCAAAGCCTTTTGTGATCTATTTGTCCCGTCCTGAAATAGGTTTACATATTGAGGACCTATTATGGACACATCAACCCCCACGCATCATAAGCGCAGTCAGTGCGATTACACAATGGGCTTTAAATTGCAGGTTGTAGATGCTGTTGAAAAAGGCGACATGACCTATAAACAAGCTCAAAAGATATATGGTATTCAAGGGCGATCTACCGTTCTGACTTGGTTAAGAAAGCACGGCAAGCTAGATTGGTCCCAGCCAACGCATAGAATTATGACTAAATCACCCCAAAGCAAAGAAACGCCAGCCCAGAAAATTAAGCGCCTAG
>NZ_AUGR01000036.1 GCF_000422765.1 Neptunomonas japonica DSM 18939
GTTAAGATGGTTGTTACTCTGATTGCACCAATCGCAATGGACGAAGGTCTGCGTTTTGCGATTCGTGAAGGCGGACGTACAGTAGGTGCAGGTGTAGTATCTAAAATTATCGCTTAATAACGATAAAAGGTATTGCCAAACAGCGGGGCTGCACATATAATGTGCGTCCCTGTTTTTAAAGGTCAGTGGCTCAATTGGCAGAGCAGCGGTCTCCAAAACCGCAGGTTGTGGGTTCGAGTCCCTCCTGACCTGCCATTCTCAGTCGAGAGTGGCATCAAAGCGCAAGCTTTATTCGAAGCCGAGGCTAACAAGCGTGAATTCAAAAGTTGCATCTGAAGGATCTAAGTTCGACACCTTGAAATGGTTGGTTGTTGTGCTGCTTGTTGCGGCAGGTGTTGTTGGTAACTCAATGTATGCAGAGCAGTCCTTGTTGTATCGAGTCATTGCCTTGTTGGTGTTGGGCTTGGTTGCAGGATTTGTTGCGCTGCAAACAGAGAAAGGTCGTGCGTTTTTCACTCTATTTAAAGAAGCGAAGAACGAAGTGCGTAAGGTTGTTTGGCCTACGCGCCAAGAAACGCTGCAGACGACAGCGATGGTTGTGGTTGTGGTGTTGCTGATTGGTTTGATGTTGTGGGGGCTTGACACATTATTGGGTTGGATAGTCTCTAGTATAATAGGTTAGGAGAAAGGGCATGGCTAAAAATTGGTATGTTGTTCATGCTCACTCTAACTATGAGAAGCGTGTAAAAACATTGTTAGAAGAGCGTATTTCTCTTGGTGGTTTGGAGGATATGTTTGGTGACATCCTGGTTCCAACAGAAGAAGTTGTTGAAATTAAGGATGGAAAAAAACGCAAGTCTGAGCGTAAGTTTTACCCTGGTTATGTGTTAGTGCAGATGGAGATGACTGATGAGACTTGGCATCTCGTTAAGCATACTGCGCGCGTTTTAGGTTTTATTGGCGGTACTGCAGATAAGCCTGCTCCTATTACTCAGCGTGAAGCTGATGAGATTTTGTCTCGAGTACAGAGCGGTGTTGATAAGCCTAAGCCTAAGACTGTGTTTGAGCCAGGTGAGATGGTACGTGTTTCGGATGGTCCGTTTGCTGACTTTAATGGCGTTGTCGAAGAGATCGATTATGAGAAGAATCGCATGAAGGTTGCGGTGCTTATATTTGGTCGTTCTACGCCGGTTGAATTGGCGTTCGGGCAGGTCGAAAAAGTCTGATATAAAAAATCTAAAAACTCTGCCTTTTATAAGGTGGAGTTTTTCTGTCTTTGTAAAACCGGGGAGCCGTAAGGCGATATACCCAAAGGAGATTGTTGAAAATGGCCAAGAAAATACAGGCTTACATTAAGTTGCAGATTAAAGCAGCTCAAGCTAACCCAAGTCCTCCAGTAGGTCCGGCTTTGGGTCAGCACGGCGTAAATATCATGGAGTTCTGTAAAGCATTCAATGCTGAGACTCAGAGCTTGGAGCCAGGCTTGCCGACTCCAGTTGTGATTACTGTTTACAGTGACCGTAGCTTTACTTTTATTACTAAAACTCCGCCGGCTTCAGTTCTGTTGTTGAAAGCAGCAGGCTTGAAAAGTGGTTCTGGTCGTCCGAATACTGTGAAAGTTGGTTTGGTGACGCAGGCTCAGTTGGAAGAGATCGCAACAATCAAAATGCCAGATCTGAATGCTTCTGATTTAGAAACGGCTGTTAATACTATCGCTGGTAGTGCTCGCAGCATGGGTCTTGTAGTGGAGGGTCAGGAATAATGGCTAAGCTAACTAAGCGTCAGAAAGCTATCCGTGAAGTAGTAACTTCAGGAAAAGCATATTCAATCACTGAAGCAGTAGAGTTACTGGCTAAAGTGTCTACAGTTGGTTTTAAAGAGTCAATTGATGTTTCTGTTAACTTGGGTGTTGATCCTCGTAAATCAGATCAGGTTGTACGTGGTTCTACTGTATTGCCAAATGGTACAGGTAAAGAAGTTCGTGTTGCTGTTTTTGCACAGGGTGAAAACGCTGTTAAGGCGCAAGAAGCTGGTGCAGATGTTGTTGGTTTTGATGATCTAGCAGCTTCTATGAAAGCTGGTGACCTTGACTATGGTGTTGTTATCGCAACTCCAGACGCTATGCGTGTTGTTGGTCAGTTGGGTCAAATCTTGGGTCCACGTGGTTTGATGCCTAACCCTAAAGTTGGCACCGTGACTCCAGATGTAGTAACTGCTGTTAAAAATGCAAAAGCTGGTCAGGTTCGCTTCCGTACAGATAAAAACGGAATTATCCACGCAGGCGTGGGTAAAATTGAATTTGAAGCAGATGCAATTAAAGGCAATGTAGCGGCTTTGGTTGCTGATCTTAAGAAACTTAAGCCGGCAGCGTCAAAAGGTATCTACATTAAGAAAATCGTTCTGTCCTCTACTATGGGGCCAGGCATCTTGGTTGATCAGGCTTCTTTAGCTTCTTAATCAACCAATAGGTTTTTTGAGGGTCTTCGCGACCTGTTAGACAGAGACGAAGACCGTCAAAGACCGCAGGTGATGCGTCTTTGACGTATCTTAATGGGTGGCCAGCCTGCGCAGACGGTGAATACCACCGTGCTCGCAACTCTACTTAGGTAGATTGATGGTAAACAGTCGTAAGACTATTAATCCAGGAGTTAATTGTGGCATTAGGACTAGAAGACAAAAAAGCGATCGTCGCTGAAGTCCAGGAAGCTGCTCAAAACGCACTATCTGCAGTAGTGGCTGATTCTCGCGGTGTTACCGTTGGGGATATGACAGCTCTGCGTAAAGAAGCGCGTGAAAATGGCGTGTGGTTGCGTGTAGTACGTAACACATTGGCACGTCGTGCATTAACTGGTACAGCGTATGAGTGTTTGTCTGAATCTTTCACAGGCCCAACGATTATCGCTTTTTCTACAGATCACCCGGGTGCGGGTGCGCGTATTCTTAAAGAATTCGCTAAGAAGAACGATAAGCTTGAGCTTAAATCAGCAGCATTTGAAGGCGAAGTAGTAGATGTAGCGCTATTGGCAAGCTTGCCAACCTACAACGAAGCGCTTGCAAAACTGATGAGCTGTATGAAAGAAGCAGCAGCAGGCAAGTTGGTACGTGTTATCGACGCTGTTCGCGATCAGAAAGAGCAAGAAGCAGCGTAATTTTTTTGCTGTTTCATAACGATTTAAACGAGCTTAGGCTCCATATTTTAGGAAAAAGTCATGTCTCTGACTAAAGAAGATATCATTAACGCTATCGCTGAAATGTCTGTAATGGATGTTGTTGAACTAGTTTCAGCAATGGAAGAAAAATTCGGCGTATCTGCAGCTGCTGCTGTAGTTGCTGGTCCTGCTGGCGACGCTGCAGCTGCTGTTGAGCAGACTGAATTCGACGTTATCCTGACTGCTGCTGGTGATAAGAAAGTTAACGTAATCAAAGCTGTTCGTGCTGCTACAGGTCTTGGCTTGAAAGAAGCTAAAGGTCTTGTTGATGGCGCTCCTTCTGCTATTAAAGAAGGCGTTAGCAAAGATGAAGCTGAAGAGCTTAAGAAAGTGTTGGAAGAAGCTGGCGCTTCTGCAGAGCTTAAGTAATCTGGCTTATGCTTTACAAGCAGCCTGAGACTGCTTGAAACACCTATGGCTGGTGGCAAATTGCCACCGGCCTTTTTCCGTTATTTGTAGACAGCAAATAAATAGCGGCTCCGCGGGCCAGAAATTCTCGTTCTGGGCTGCTTCTCAACTTGGTGCACATGCTGGGGAACACTGATGGCTTATTCGTATACTGAAAAGAAACGCATCCGGAAAGATTTCAGCAAATTGCTGCAAGTCATGGATGTACCTTACCTGCTGGCGATCCAGCTAGACTCTTATCGCAAATTCCTACAGGAAGGTGCGGATGCCGGAGATCGTAAAGAGGAAGGTCTACACGCGGCATTTAAATCTGTATTTCCTATTGTCTCTTATTCCGGAAATGCTGCATTGGAATATGTAGGCTATCGCCTAGGTGAGCCTGTTTTTGACGTCAAAGAATGTCAACAGCGTGGCATTACATACGCAGCTCCGCTGCGCGTTAAAGTGCGGTTGGTTATTTATGATCGTGAATCATCAAATAAAGCAGTAAAAGATATCCGCGAACAAGAAGTCTACATGGGCGAAATGCCTTTGATGACGGACAATGGAACATTTGTAGTAAATGGAACTGAGCGTGTTATCGTTTCTCAGCTTCATCGCTCACCTGGTGTGTTCTTTGATCATGATAAAGGTAAAACACACTCGTCTGGTAAGCTGCTATATTCTGCGCGTATTATTCCTTACCGTGGATCTTGGTTAGATTTTGAATTTGACCCTAAAGATGCGCTGTTTGTTCGTATTGACCGTCGCCGTAAATTGCCTGCAACTGTGCTGTTGCGTGCTCTGGGTTATGATACACATGAAATTCTTGATATTTTCTTTGAGAACACATCATGGGTTCTTTCTGCAGATAAAGTACAGATGGGTCTTATTCCTGACCGTTTGCGTGGTGAAACCATGTCATTCGAGATCAAGAATAATGAAGGCGATGTGATTGTTGAGGCTGGTCGTCGTATTACTCCGCGCCATATCAAGAAAATGGCTGATATGCCTCAGCTAGAAGTGCCTCTTGAATATCTGATTGGTAAATCGATTGCTAGAGATGTTGTTGACCCTGCAACGGGTGAGCTGGTTTGTCCATGTAATACATTAGTAACGGATGAATTGGTAGCGACGCTTGTTGCAGCTAATGTGACTGAGATCGAGACGCTTTATACAAACGAGCTTGATTGTGGTCCGTTTATCTCAGATACCTTGCGTAACGATCCTACTCGTAGCCAGTTGGAAGCATTGGTAGAAATTTACCGTATGATGCGTCCTGGTGAGCCACCAACAAAAGAATCTGCTGAAACATTGTTTGGTAACTTGTTCTTCGCTGAAGAACGTTATGACATGTCAGCTGTTGGTCGTATGAAGTTTAATCGTCGTCTAGGGCGTGATGCAGAAACTGGGTCAGGCGTACTAGATAAAGAAGACATCTTAGATGTAATGAAAACCCTGATTGATATACGCAATGGTAAAGGCATTGTCGATGATATCGATCACTTGGGTAACCGTCGCATCCGTTCTGTTGGTGAGATGGCAGAAAACCAATTCCGTGTTGGTTTGGTGCGTGTTGAGCGTGCAGTTCGTGATCGTCTAAGCATGGCTGAAGCTGATAACCTGATGCCTCAGGATTTGATCAATGCTAAGCCTGTTGCGGCTGCTGTAAAAGAATTCTTTGGTTCTTCGCAGTTGTCGCAGTTTATGGATCAGAACAACCCGCTATCAGAGGTAACGCATAAGCGTCGTATTTCTGCATTAGGCCCGGGTGGTTTGACTCGTGAACGTGCTGGTTTTGAGGTTCGAGATGTACATCCGACTCACTATGGTCGTGTATGTCCTATCGAAACACCTGAGGGGCCAAACATCGGTCTTATCAACTCATTGGCAACATTTGCTCGTACTAACGACTATGGTTTCCTTGAAACGCCATACCGCAAAGTAGTTGATGGTGTTGTTGCTGACGATATCGAATACTTATCAGCAATTGAAGAAAACAACTTTGTTATCGCTCAGGCTTCTGCATCTATGGATGAAGAGAAGCGTTTGCTTGATGAGATGGTAACGGTTAGGCATCTGAATGAAACAACAGTAATGGCACCTGCAAAGGTCGATTACATGGATGTGTCTCCGCGTCAGGTGGTTTCTATTGCTGCATCGCTTATCCCGTTCCTTGAGCATGATGATGCTAACCGAGCGTTGATGGGTTCTAACATGCAGCGTCAGGCTGTTCCTACATTGCGTGCTGATAAGCCGCTCGTAGGTACAGGTATGGAGCGTTATGTTGCTCGTGATTCTGGTGTATGTGTTACCGCTGAGCGTGGCGGTATTATTGAATCAGTAGATGCAGCACGTATTGTTGTTCGTGTAGGCGACGCAGAAGTAACGGCCGGTGATGCTGGTGTAGATATTTATAGCCTTACTAAATACACCCGTTCTAACCAAAATACTTGTATCAACCAGCGTTCAATTGTTCGCCCAGGTGAAACAGTTAAGCGTGGCGATATCATGGCTGACGGTCCTTCTGTCGACATGGGTGAGTTGGCGCTTGGTCAGAATATGCGTATCGCATTTATGCCTTGGAATGGTTACAACTTTGAGGATTCTATTCTTATCTCAGAGCGTGTAGTGGAAGAAGATCGTTTTACCACTATTCATATTTCAGAGCTAACCTGTGTTGCGCGTGACACTAAGTTGGGATCTGAAGAAATCACTTCAGATATTCCAAACGTAGGTGAGTCTGCGCTAGCGAAGCTGGATGAATCAGGTATTGTTCACATCGGTGCTGAAGTAGGCCCTGGAGACATTCTTGTAGGTAAAGTGACGCCAAAAGGTGAAACTCAGCTTACGCCTGAAGAAAAGCTACTACGTGCAATCTTTGGCGAGAAAGCTTCTGACGTTAAAGATACTTCTTTGCGAGTGAAAGGCGGTACTACCGGTAAAGTTATCGATGTGCAGGTCTTTACACGTGATGGTGTTGCTAAAGATGAGCGTGCTCTAGCGATTGAAAAAGCAGAGATGGATGCTATTCGTAAAGATCTTAACGACGAATACCGTATCGTTGAGCAGGCTACCTTTGAACGTTTGGCTAAAGTGCTGGTTGGCAAGCAAGCCGATGGTGGTGCTGGCCTAGTTAAAGGTGCTGAAATTACAGAAGCATTTTTAGCTGATCTGAAGAAAGAAGAGTGGTTTAAAATCCGTCTTTCTGATGAAGCCGTTTCTGAGCAGCTAGAACAGGCGAAAGCTCAGCTTGAAGAGCGCCGCGAAGAGCTTGACAAGAAATTTGAAAGTAAAAAGAACAAACTTCAGGCTGGTGATGATTTAGCGCCGGGCGTATTGAAGATTGTTAAAGTGTATGTGGCTACTAAGCGTCGCGTACAGCCAGGCGATAAGATGGCTGGTCGTCACGGTAACAAAGGTGTTATCTCGGTTATCATGCCGGTAGAAGATATGCCTTATGATGCTAACGGTGAGCCAGTTGATATCGTTCTGAATCCGCTAGGTGTACCTTCGCGAATGAACGTTGGTCAGGTTCTTGAGACGCACATGGGTGCGGCTGCTAAAGGCTTGGGTCGACGCATCAATGAGATGTTAGAAGTTGAGCGCGAAAAAGCTGAAGCGGTTAAAGAAATTCGTGAGTTCTTGCATCGCATTTATAACAGCGAGCTGGATGGCTGGAACAACGCCCGTCATGAAGATCTTGACAGCTTCTCAGATGAAGAAATTATCGATCTAGCCCGTAACTTGCGTGGTGGTGTGCCGTTGGCAACACCTGCATTTGATGGTGCGAAAGAAGCAGAAGTTAAAGAGCTTCTTCGTATGGCTGGCATGAACGATACAGGTCAGGTTACGTTATTTGATGGTCGTTCAGGTGATGAGTTTGAGCGTCAAGTGACTGTTGGTTACATGTACATGCTAAAACTTAACCATTTGGTTGATGACAAGATGCATGCACGTTCAACTGGTTCTTACAGCCTTGTTACTCAGCAGCCGCTGGGTGGTAAAGCGCAGTTCGGTGGTCAGCGCTTCGGTGAGATGGAAGTGTGGGCGCTGGAGGCGTACGGCGCAGCATATACTCTTCAAGAGATGCTGACTGTTAAGTCGGATGACGTGAATGGACGTACGAAGATGTATAAAAACATCGTCGACGGAAACCACAAAATGGAGCCAGGAATGCCTGAATCGTTCAATGTATTGATTAAAGAGATTCGCTCTCTTGGTATCGATATTGAGCTAGAGAACGACTAGGTATTGCCGAATCACCCGGGTAGGTGCGCTGTGCCTGCCCAATAACTCCGCGAGGAGCCGTAGACAATGAAAGATCTGCTGAATCTACTGAAGTCACAAAGCCAGGCTGATGAATTTGACTCGATCAAAATCTCGCTTGCATCACCGGAAATGATCCGCTCGTGGTCATTCGGTGAAGTTAAAAAACCTGAAACGATTAACTATCGTACTTTCAAGCCTGAGCGTGATGGCTTGTTCTGTGCGAAGATCTTTGGTCCAGTAAAGGATTATGAGTGCTTGTGCGGTAAGTATAAGCGCATGAAGCATCGCGGTGTTATTTGTGAGAAGTGTGGTGTTGAAGTCACGCTAACCAAAGTACGTCGTGACCGCATGGGGCATATTGAATTAGCTAGCCCTGTTGCACATATTTGGTTCCTAAAATCATTGCCGTCACGTATCGGATTAATGCTTGATATTACGCTGCGTGATATCGAACGAATTCTGTATTTTGAATCATTTGTTGTTGTTGAGCCTGGCATGACTACGCTTGAGCGTGGCCAGCTGATGAACGACGAGCAGTACTTTGAAGCGCTTGAAGAGTTCGGTGACGAATTCGATGCTCGTATGGGTGCTGAAGCGGTTCAGATGTTGATGGCTTCAATAGATTTGGAAGAAGAGATTCAAATGTTGCGTGAAGAAATTCCGCAGACAAACTCTGAAACTAAAATCAAGAAGCTTTCTAAGCGTCTTAAACTGTGCGAATCATTTTACAAATCTGGTAACAAACCAGAGTGGATGGTGCTGTCAATCTTGCCAGTATTGCCGCCAGATCTTCGTCCATTGGTACCTTTGGATGGTGGTCGTTTTGCTACTTCAGATCTGAATGATCTGTATCGCCGTGTTATTAACCGTAATAACCGTTTGAAACGTCTATTAGATCTGAACGCGCCTGATATTATTGTGCGTAACGAAAAACGTATGCTGCAAGAATCAGTAGATGCGCTATTGGATAACGGTCGCCGTGGTCGCGCTATTACAGGTTCTAACAAACGTCCATTAAAATCTTTGGCTGATATGATCAAAGGTAAGCAGGGTCGTTTCCGTCAGAACCTATTGGGTAAACGTGTAGATTACTCGGGTCGTTCGGTTATCGTGGTAGGTCCGTACCTGCGTCTGCATCAGTGTGGTCTTCCTAAGAAGATGGCACTTGAGCTATTCAAGCCGTTCATCTTTTCTAAGCTTGAATTGCGTGGCTATGCGACAACAATAAAAGCCGCTAAGAAGATGGTTGAGCGTGAAGAGCCATTAGTATGGGATATCTTGGATGAAGTAATCCGCGAACATCCTATTCTTCTTAACCGTGCACCAACACTTCACCGCTTGGGTATTCAGGCGTTTGAACCAGTGTTGATCGAAGGTAAAGCGATTCAGTTGCACCCATTGGTGTGTGCGGCGTACAACGCCGACTTTGATGGTGACCAGATGGCGGTACACGTACCGTTGACTATTGAAGCGCAGCTTGAAGCGCGTGCTTTGATGATGTCTACCAACAACATATTGTCGCCAGCAAACGGCGAGCCAATCATCGTGCCTTCACAGGATGTTGTATTGGGTCTGTATTGGATGACGCGTTCACGTATCAACGCTAAAGGTGAAGGCATGGCCTTTGCTGATATCGAAGAGATCGAACGTGCTTACGGTGCTAAACAGTTAGACTTGCAGGCGCGTATTAAAGTACGTATCAGTGAAGTAATTCGTGATATCGAAGGTAATGTTACTGAAATCACGGAAATGAAAGAGACAACAGCGGGTCGTGCCATGTTGTTCTCTATCGTTCCTGATGGCCTACCGTTTGAGCTTGTTAACCAAGCGATGAAGAAAAAAGCGATTTCACGCTTGTTGAATGAAGCGTATCGTCGTTGCGGTCTTAAAGATACGGTAATTTTTGCTGATCAGCTGATGTATATGGGCTTCCGTCAAGCTACCGTTTCAGGCTCATCTATTGGTGTTAACGATTTCGTTATTCCTGATGAGAAACCAACAATCGTTGGTGAAGCCGATGCTGAAGTAAAAGAAATCGAGCGTCAGTTTGCTGATGGTTTGGTAACGCAAGGCGAGAAATACAACAAGGTTATTGATATCTGGTCGCGTGCTAACGATTTGTTGGCCAAGCGTATGATGGAAAACCTAAAAATTGAAAAAGTTATTGATCGTGAAGGCGATGAAGTCGATCAGGAGTCTTTCAACTCAGTTTATATGATGGCTGACTCCGGTGCTCGTGGGAGTGCTGCACAGATTCGACAGCTAGCAGGTATGCGTGGTTTGATGGCTAAGCCAGATGGCTCGATCATTGAGACGCCGATCGTTGCTAACTTCCGTGAAGGTTTGAACGTACTTCAGTACTTTATCTCTACTCACGGTGCTCGTAAAGGTTTGGCTGATACGGCTCTGAAAACGGCTAACTCCGGTTACCTAACACGTCGTTTAGTTGATGTGGCACAGGACCTGGTTATTACTGAGACAGATTGCGGCACTGAGAATGGTCTTGTTATCCAGCCAATGATTGAAGGTGGCGATGTTGTTGTAGCGTTAGGGCATCGTATACTCGGTCGTGTGGTGGCACGTGATGTTCTTGATCCAGCGGGTGTGGATGTGCTTATTCCTGCAGGGACCTTGATTGATGAAGCATGGGTTCATCATTTAGAAAATGATGAGGCATTCTCGTCTATCGATGAGATTATCGTTCGTTCGGCAATTACATGTGATACGCGCTTTGGTATTTGTGCGGCATGTTACGGTCGTGACTTGGGTCGTGGTCATGGTGTTAATGCGGGTGAGGCTGTCGGTGTTATCGCTGCACAGTCTATCGGTGAGCCGGGTACTCAGCTTACTATGCGTACGTTCCATATCGGTGGGGCTGCTTCTAGGGCTGCTGCAGTTGATAGTGTTGAGGTTAAAAAAGGCGGTGAGATTCGCCTGCATAACCTTAAGCATGTTGAAACGCCAGCAGGGCACTTAGTTGCCGTGTCACGTTCTGGTGAGCTGGGCGTAACAGATGAGCATGGTCGTGAGCGCGAGCGTTATAAGCTTCCTTACGGTGCTGTTATTAAGGTTCAAGATGGCGCTGAGGTTAATCCTGGCGATATCGTTGCAAACTGGGATCCGCATACGCATCCAATTATTACCGAAGTTGCTGGTACAGTAATTTACGTAGGTATGGAAGACGGTATCACGGTTAAGCAAACTACTGATGATCTGACAGGTCTTTCGACTACTGAAGTGTTGGATGGTAAAGATCGTCCAGCAGCCGGTAAAGACATCCGTCCAATGATTAAATTGGTAGATGAAAAAGGCGTTGATATTTGTCACCCTGGTACTGACCAGCCGGTGCAGTACTTATTGCCTGCTAAAGCCATCATTAACTTGGCTGATGGCGCTAAAGTGGCTGTAGGTGAGGCGCTAGCACGTATTCCGCAGGAAGGCTCTGTAAACAAAGATATTACCGGTGGTTTGCCACGTGTAGCTGATTTGTTTGAAGCGCGTAAGCCGAAAGAATCGTCAATACTGGCTGAAATATCGGGTATCATCTCGTTCGGTAAGGAAACCAAAGGCAAGAAACGCTTGGTTATCACGCCAAATGATGCTGAACCGTTTGAGTTAATGATTCAGAAATGGCGTAACCTCAACGTATTTGAAGGTGAATATGTTGAAAAAGGTGAGGTTATTTCTGATGGTCCAACTAACCCGCATGATATCTTGCGTATCTTGGGTGTTGAGGCATTAGCTGAGTTTGTTGTTAATGAAATCCAAGATGTTTACCGTCTTCAGGGTGTAGGTATTAACGATAAGCACATCGAAGTTATCTGTCGTCAGATGTTGCGTAAAGTTGAAATCCTCACCTCTGGTGACTCTACCTTTATCCCTGGTGAGCAGGTTGAGTATGCTGCAGTCGTATCTGAAAATGCAGAACTTGAAGCGGCAGATAAGATTCCTGCTAAGTTTGAGCGTGTTCTGTTAGGTGTGACTAAAGCGTCTCTTGCAACAGAGTCCTTTATCTCAGCTGCATCCTTCCAGGAAACAACTCGCGTACTGACCGAAGGGGCAGTGAAGGGCAAGCAAGACTTCTTACGCGGTTTGAAAGAAAACGTTGTGGTTGGTCGTCTAATTCCTGCGGGAACAGGTCTGGCTTATCACAGTGAACGCAAACGCAAAAAAGCGATTGCGGAAGGAACTGAGACAGTCAGTGCAGAAGAAGTGCAAGAAGCACTAGCCGCTGCATTGAATGCCTCTTTGTCAAATTCTGATTAATTTTTAATCAGAGATTGACTTTAAGGGTCGGAATTGATTAAAATTCCGGCCCCCTAGTGACCGGATTAATAATAATCCGGTTTTTTGGTGCTTTTAATTAAACGTGAAAACGTGGAGTTTGCTTTAATGGCAACAATTAACCAATTGGTTCGCAAACCACGTAAGCGCAAAGTACAAAAAAGTGACGTACCGGCTCTGCAGGCTTGCCCTCAGCGTCGTGGCGTATGTACACGTGTTTACACTACAACTCCGAAGAAGCCAAACTCGGCCCTTCGTAAAGTTTGCCGTGTTCGTTTAACAAACGGCTTCGAAGTGACTTCCTACATTGGTGGTGAAGGTCATAACCTGCAAGAACATAGTGTTGTATTGATCCGTGGCGGTCGTGTAAAAGATTTGCCAGGTGTTCGTTATCATACTGTTCGTGGCGCATTGGATTGTTCAGGCGTTAACGATCGTAAGCAGGCTCGTTCGAAGTACGGTACTAAACGTCCTAAGTCTTAATCACCGTTTAACGGTGGATGTTGATGCTAGTAGCGTATCTGGTAACAGACCCAATACTAAATCGACAAGACCCGGACCCGGTAAGAGTAAGGTTAGGTAGATACTTATCTATCTGAATTTCCTGAAGACCTTTTAAATATGAGGGCTTATCATGCCTAGAAGACGCGTCGCTGCAAAGCGCGAAATACTGCCGGATCCTAAATTCGGTAACATTACATTGGCAAAATTTATTAACCATGTAATGGTCAGCGGTAAAAAATCTGTTGCAGAGCGTATTGTTTACGGTGCACTAGATAAAATCCAAGAACGTTCTAATAACGATCCTCTGGATATGTTTGTAAAAGCGTTAGACGCTATCCAGCCAGCGGTTGAAGTTAAATCCCGCCGTGTTGGTGGTGCTACTTACCAAGTACCGTGTGAAGTACGTCCTTCGCGTCGTATGGCTTTGTCTATGCGTTGGTTGGTAGATGCTTCACGTAAGCGTGGTGAAAAATCCATGGCTTTGCGCTTGGCTGGTGAAGTACTAGACGCTGCTGATGGTCGTGGTGCTGCTGTTAAGAAGCGTGAAGATGTGCATCGCATGGCTGAAGCTAACAAAGCTTTTGCTCACTATCGCTTCTAAAACTCCAGAGGAATGAGTCGTGGCTCGTAAAACTCCTATTGTGCGTTACCGTAATATTGGTATTGTTGCACACGTAGATGCCGGTAAAACGACTACAACCGAGCGCGTACTCTTCTATACAGGTCTATCTCATAAAATTGGTGAGGTGCATGATGGCGCCGCGACAATGGATTGGATGGAGCAGGAGCAGGAGCGTGGTATTACTATCACGTCTGCTGCGACTACCTGTTTCTGGCAGGGTATGAGCAAGCAGTTTGAAAACCACCGCATCAATATTATTGATACGCCGGGGCACGTTGACTTCACAATCGAAGTAGAGCGTTCACTGCGTGTCTTGGATGGTGCGGTTGTTGTGTTGTGCGCCTCTTCAGGTGTGCAACCGCAGACTGAAACTGTCTGGCGTCAAGCTAATAAATACCATGTTCCTCGTATGGTCTTCGTTAATAAAATGGACCGTGCGGGTGCAGATTTCTTTATGGTTATTGATCAGCTGAAAGCTCGTTTAGGGGCTAAGGCTGTTCCAATTAACTTCCCTATCGGCGCTGAAGATGAATTCAAAGGCGTTGTTGATCTGATTCTCATGAAAGCAATTATGTGGAATGAGGCAGATCAGGGTATGACTTATGAGCTGGAAGATATTCCGGCTGATCTTCAGGCAAAAGCTGATGAACTTCGTGAAGAGATGGTTGAGGCAGCAGCAGAGTCTTCTGATGAGTTGATGGAAAAGTACCTTGAAGAAGGTGACTTGAACAATGACGAAATCAAAGTGGGTCTGCGCGCGCGTACGCTAGATAATGACGTCGTTCTAATGCAGTGCGGTTCGGCCTTTAAGAATAAAGGCGTTCAGGCGATGCTGGATGCTGTTATTGAGTACATGCCTTCACCAATCGAAGTTAAAGCGATTGAAGGTACTCTGGACGACAAAGATGAAACTGTCGCGGCTCGTCCGGCTGAAGATACTGCTCCATTTGCAGCGCTTGCATTTAAAATTGCAACCGATCCATTTGTTGGTACTTTAACGTTTGTTCGTGTTTATTCGGGTGTTTTGGCTTCAGGCGACAGCGTCTTTAACTCTGTAAAGAGCAAAAAGGAACGTGTTGGTCGTATGGTGCAGATGCATGCAAACAATCGCGATGAGATTAAAGAAGTGCGTGCAGGTGATATCGCTGCATTGATTGGTATGAAAGACGTTACCACGGGTGACACACTATGTGATCCTACGAATAAAATCGTATTGGAGCGCATGGAGTTCCCTGAGCCTGTTATCTCTGTTGCTGTTGAGCCTAAAACTAAGGCTGATCAAGAGAAAATGGGTGTGGCTCTGGGTAAGTTGGCACAGGAAGACCCATCTTTCCGTGTTGAAACTGATGAAGAGTCTGGTCAGACAATCATCTCGGGAATGGGTGAGCTTCATCTTGATATCCTGGTTGATCGTATGCGTCGTGAGTTCAACGTTGAAGCAAACATTGGTAAGCCTCAGGTTGCCTATCGCGAGAAGATTCGTCAGTCAATCGATGCTAACCATAAATTCGCCCGCCAGTCGGGTGGTCGTGGTCAGTATGGTCACGTTATGGTTGAATTCAGCCCGTCTGATGAAGAGGGTTTGGAATTCATCAATGAGGTGGTAGGCGGTGCTATTCCTAAGGAATACATCGGTGCTGTCGAGAAGGGTATTACAGAACAGATGCGGAACGGTGTTATTGCTGGTTATCCGCTGATTGGTCTGAAAGCTCGTCTGTATGATGGCTCATATCACGATGTTGACTCCAATGAGATGGCATTTAAAATTGCCGCATCTCAAGCATTAAAAAAATACGCTTTACAAGCAGATCCATGTCTGTTGGAACCAATGATGAAAGTCGAAGTGGTTACTCCAGAGGATTACATGGGCGACGTTATGGGTGATCTTAACCGTCGTCGTGGTCTTGTTCAGGGTATGGAAGACACTCCATCTGGCAAAGTGATTAATGCACAGGTTCCGTTGGGTGAAATGTTCGGATATGCAACTGATTTGCGTTCCGCAACTCAAGGGCGTGCAACTTACTCTATGGAGTTTGAGTGTTACGCTGAAGCTCCTAAGAATGTCGCCGAAGCGGTGACGAGGGCTTATTAGCCTTCGCCATAATTTAAGAGGTATTTTATCGTGGCAAAACAAGCATTTGAACGAAATCTGCCGCATGTCAACGTAGGCACAATTGGCCACGTTGACCATGGCAAAACAACCCTAACTGCAGCACTAACGCGCGTATGTGCGGAAGTGTTCGGCGGTGAAGCAGTGGCATTTGACGGTATCGATAATGCTCCAGAAGAACGTGAGCGTGGTATCACAATCTCTACATCGCACGTAGAGTACGAATCAACGATTCGTCACTATGCGCA
>NZ_AUGR01000037.1 GCF_000422765.1 Neptunomonas japonica DSM 18939
TTTGGCCCCGCTATGCATAAGTTTGGCCCTTACCTAGGTGGTGCGTTCAACTTTATTGATCAAAATATTTTCGGTGGTAAGTTGCCGATTACACTGCGTGATAATCATGAAGATTATGCACAAATGCGTCCAGCCAAAGAGTTCTCATCTATCGATTACCCTAAACCCGATGGTGTGTTGAGCTTTGATAAACTAACGTCAGTGTTTCTCTCCAATACCAACCATGAAGAGAATCAGCCGTGTCACTTAGCACTCAAAGACAGCAGCGTACCGCTAGCGAAGAACCTGCCCTTGTATGGCGAGCCTGCGCAGCGTTATTGCCCAGCCGGCGTTTATGAAGTGGTTGAAGATGAGGCCGGTGAAACCAGTTTCCAGATCAACTCTCAGAACTGCGTGCACTGTAAAACTTGTGATATTAAAGACCCGTCTCAAAATATCACTTGGGTGACGCCTGAAGGCGGCGGCGGTCCTAATTATCCAAATATGTAAGCCCACAGATATCAGGTCATATAGATAGTTGCTTAGCAGATAAGTAAAACAACTATTAATAACGACATTGAGTACTAAAAAGCCCGGTTATCCGGGCTTTTTTATTGTCACAACATCATGAATGATTGAAGCTTGGGCTATAACCGCTTAAATTAAGATTAAGCTCTTAATATAAAAGCAGAAATAAACTCACTATGCCTATTAGCAACAATACAGTAAGTTATGATGAAGCCATATGGACTGCCGTCGGCTACATTCCTAAGGGCAAGGTAGCTACATACGGCCAAATAGCCGAGGTTGCAGGATTTCCTAGAACGGCCCGCGCCGTTGGCCGAGCTTTATCAAAACTACCAGAAGAAACACAAATACCATGGTTCAGAGTTATCAATGCTAAAGGCGAAATTTCCTTCCCCATCGATAGTGATCGATATGATGCCCAAAAGCAGCGTTTAGAAGATGAACTGGTCATCGTCAGAAATGGGAAAATAGACTTAAAATCATATCGCTGGGAAATATAATTAACTCATTACATAATTAATCCTTAAGCAATAGGTTTGAGGGTCGATAGTAAATATATCAAGTTCATTAGATGCAAAATATGGACAAAAAAACTCTCGAATCAGATAACGCAGAATTAAAACGTGCTCTTAGACTTACAGCAAAAAAAATAGAGCACGATGAAACCATTCTCAATCGCTTTTTTGACATTGAGCTGCGCCTGCTTGCCTGCCACAAATTATCTGATCTTTTAGATATATTACTGAATCATTTCAGGGAAATTTTCAAATTATCGGCCGTCTCAATTATACTTTTTGACCCCGAGCAGATTGCACTCGACTTACTAGAAGAGATTCCTGACACCGACCGAATCAGACTTAGGCTTGAACCAGATCAGCGCCTTCTACGACAACTCTACCCTAACAACACATTACATGCCGGCGAAATAGACTTAAATACACGCAAAAAAATATTCCCTGACAATCCATATATACTCAGTGTCGCGATGCTTCCTTTGATTCGCCAAAACTGTTTAATCGGAAGCTTGCACTTAGGGGCTCAGGACATTCATCGTTACACCATCGATTACCGCTATGACTATCTTGCTCATCTCTCCTCAGTTATATCAGTGTGTATAGAAAACTGTATTAACCACGAAAATTTACACCGTCTAAGTATTATCGATATGCTAACCAGCGCCCATAATAGACGTGCCTTTGATATGGAAATCGTAAAAGAAGTTACGCGCTCAAACCGAAATAAAGAACCCTTAAGCTGCTTATTTATCGATTTAGACCATTTCAAAAAAGTAAATGATATACACGGCCACCAAACCGGGGATCGAGTACTAAGAACAGTCGGACTTTTATTAAAGCAGTTATTACGTAAAACAGATTTGGTAGCACGCTATGGCGGTGAGGAGTTTGCCATTCTTTTACCTAGTTGCGCACAACAGCAAGCAAGCATGGTTGCCGAAAATCTTCGTAGTAAAATTGCACTGCAAATTTTTCGCAGTGTAACAGGTACACCATTTCGCATTACCACATCGCTTGGCTATTCCACCTACCTCCCCGAACACACTGCCAACGAGAAAGATCAAAAAAATCAAGCCGATTTGTTGCTCAACAAATCAGATAAAGCACTGTACGAAGCCAAGCGATCAGGTAGAGATCGTGTTTGCTACCAGAGTTTTTCTAACTACGCACCTAGCACGACCAACACCGATAACGTTACGAGTTAATATCTCTCATCAACTCAACATATAATGCCTTATATTCTTCAGCCTGCTTCTCACCAAACAGCGGATCATCTTGAACGGGAAGCCCCGCCTCAACATCATTCCAATCGGAATCGCTAGCTACTTTATTAAGTACAGGAAACACCTTTGCTTCTTCAAAATCCAAGTGATTTTTTTCATTGCGAACAAATTCTTCTAGCTTTTCAATGAACTCATTCATCGGCATTACTGCATCATGCAAAATCCCATCAATAGATTCTAATAAAGCATGCGCATAGCCTTTTAAATTAGCATGAGCGTTTTCACACTCCTGCATCACCCCATCAAGTGTGTCATTACGGCCTTTAAAAAAGGCAAACATTTTATCCTCTTTGGGATGATGATAACCCTCAGCGTATGACGCTATATACCCTATAACATCCGCCATTAGCCCAAAATTTGGCTGCCCCCCGTCCTTTAACTTGATGATTTTCTTATCTAAAATCTCAAGCAGCTTAATTAAATTAACATGATCTTGATGCAGCTCTGATACAACTGTCATGTCACTACCTCCTAATAATTGATATATACACTATAACCTAGGCGCAATAGATCCTTTTGACAGAAATCAATGCTTCAGGCCTTCAACGACTTAAGGTGTATATGAAAAACTTGGAAATCTAGCGCGTCAAATAAACCGTTACTGTAAAAACATACAGATCCGAGATTCTTCGATAAGTTCAAATGAGCTTTACTAGCTGCGCAAGGGAGGTATAACGATAATCTGTTAGTTCTGGCCACTGGAGGTCATCATTTGCACTAATATGAGCGGTTTTACAACCTGCTGCCCGACCCGCCATAAGGTCATACTTAAAATCACCAACCATGACTGAGTCTGTCGCCGATACGCCCCATAAAGAAAGTAGTTTATCTATCCCATGAGGGTCAGGCTTTGGCAAGGCATCATCTCGCCCAATGATACATTCTTCATCAAAATACGCTGACAAATTTAGTACAGATAAAGACAACTGCGTAAAAGCTTTGGTATTACGCGTGACGATACCAAGCTGACACTTTTTCTTAGATAAGCTCTCAAGCAATGAATAAACTCCGGGCGCTGATTTAGCTTGTAAAGCATAAAAATGTTCCAATTGATCAAGACGCTCAGTCTTTTCCTGACGAGCTGATGGCGACAAATCAGCCAAGTGCTGCAAGATATCCTCATCTGGCGAAATCATTAGCTCTTTTCTAATGTACTCAAAATCATGAACAGGCCGCGTGAGCGTCCCATCCAGATCAAAAATCCAATATTCACAGCATTTAAAAAAACCAGGCATGTGATTAGTTCTCTGTAATGGACAAATGCTTCAATAATAAATCGACTTTTCCCTCAACTCTTTGGAGGGCTATTTGGCGCTGCTCAAAACTAGCATCATCAATAAGATATCGCTCTAGTTTTTCAAGGCTATCTTGACTGTCTTTTAAAGTATGCAGGAGGTTACGAGAACGCTTTTTAGTACTATCTGTGATCCGCGCCAAGCGCCCTAATGTGCGTTGTAGTTGATCATCTAGATCATGAATATGCTGTGCGACAGCCAACATGTCGTTACTTAAAGAATGGTTGATACTGCCTACTTGCGACTCAAGTTGGCTTACCGCTGTACGAAAACGAGATAAGAATTTATCGCCTTCACTATCCATAAAAATCAATAATAACTCTTCAGGATAAAGGGCTCGGTTACGTCCTTCCGCTCTAATGGAGTACTCTCCACGAGGCGAGCAATAAGGCTTTAAAAGCCCTGAGGGTACTTCGATCCTCATAATCGCTTTTGCTTTTAAGTTCTCAACAAAAATTTGAACATCGACGTTCGGATAACAATCAGTTGCTTTATTTATTACCATCAGTCGCGCATTATCATCGACTTCGCAGCCAACAACCTTGCCTCTTTGTAGACCATCTGTGGTTGTATACTCATCCACACCTATCAACAAAGTACCACCATGTGGAGCATTAGCGAGCGCCACAATATCACTACTTTTTACACCACTTACATCACGCTTGAAATCTACATTCGCAGTTTCAGTTGATGCCAACATTTGACGAGAACGTTTCGTCAAATGTTGGTATTCACGTTTAACCGGCATTAGACAACGGTTTACTGATATAAACTGTCATTAAATGGGTCGAGTGGCGTTTCCATCATTTGGTCATCACGGAAATACAAAATGCGGCCTTCAAACTTTAAACCCTTACCCGCAAACCATCTATCCGTATCTCCTCGTCCCTCTTCTGCTGCCCCAACTTTCATTGAAGCCATCATAATACGATAGAAATACAAACCAAATAACGCTGCCGAAGCGCCAAGAAAAAAGTCTGACGCTAATGCAAAGAATAAGGCTAAAACACCTGCAACCCATACTCGGCTTGCCCGAGCTTCTTTTGCTGTTTCGTTTGCTATTTCATATTGATCTTGAAACTTAAGATAGCGTCGAAAATTTTGTTGTAGATTAAACTTATCTTCAGATGAAAGCTTTCGGTCCATCGGCACACCTATAATTCAGTATTATTTTTTAATGAGTGATTTGTATGACTAACAAACCACTCGATTAGTTCTATCACGCTAAGCTTTTACTCACAACCTCGAATACATCTCTAGATAGCTCTCCACTATCCATAATTCGTTGTAGCTGCTTTCGCATAATATCCTGCCTATCAAGATTATAGCGCTTCCAACGCGTAAGTGGAGTGACTAACCGAGAAGCAATTTGAGGGTTTAGACTATTGAGTGTAATAACCTGCTCAGCAAGAAAACGGTAACCACTACCATCAAGCGCATGAAAATTAACCGGGTTTAATGAACAAAAGCTTGCGATTAAACTACGCACCTTATTAGGATTTTGTAGATTAAACGCCTCATGATTCATTAAATTTTCAACCTGAACAAGCGTTCCTCGCTGAGGATTAGACGCTTGCACTGAAAGCCACTGATTAACTACCAATGGCTGATCAACCCAACGCTGATAGAATTGATCAAGTATCATTTCACCCGCTTTAGTAAAGCCAGAATGCACTACAAGGCTTAATGCCGCCTGACTATCCGTCATATTATCGGCCTCATGGAATTGAGCCAATGCTAGCTCAAGATATTCCTGCTTCCCTGTCGCCATCAAATAACTCAAACAAGTATTACGTAATGAGCGTCTAGCAATGCTCTCTGCACTTGGAGAGTAAGCGTCAGTTGACGTGCAACTTTCATAGGTCGAAAAAAACTCAGTTTCGAGTTGCGTAGCCAAATGCTGACGCACAAACTGACGCGCTTCGTGTATAGCATCTACGTCAATGACATCAGCCAGCTCGCTTAAATAGGCCTCAGAGGGCAAAGCCAGCACTTTAGATACCATTGCCTTGTCTAAGTCTTTATCACCTAAAACAACCTTAAAGGCGTCTCCCAGCAGCGGGGCCAACTGAAGCTCTTTACCTTGTCCAAGGTCTACGACCAATGATTGAAGAATATCAACGCCTAATTTTTGTGCCGCTTCCCAACGACTAAAACCATCACTATCGTGGCTCATCAAAAACGTTAAATTATCTCGCGAGTAAGGGTAATTTAATTTAACCGGTGCCGAAAAACCACGCAACAATGAGGGAACAGGCTTCTCATTAATACCGGCAAACTCAAATGTCTGTTCAGCATGGTGTAACTCGAGTACCTGCGTGGTCTCACCATTTGGTAATACTAAGTCGTCCCCTCGGCCATCCAATAGTCCAATCGCTACAGGAATATGGTAAGGCTGTTTAACCTCTTGACCTGGCGTAGCAGGACAAGATTGAGAAATAGTTAACTTATAGGTTTTTGTCTCGTTATCAAATGCATCAGATATGTTCAGCACCGGGGTTCCAGCTTGGTTATACCAATGCCTAAACTGCACCAAGCTCTTCCCTGATGCATCTTCCATCGCCTTGACGAAGTCTTCTGTTGTAACCGCCTGCCCATCATGTCGATCAAAGTACAGATCGCTTCCTTTACGAAAAGCATCAGCACCCAACAAGGTATGAATCATACGGACAACTTCAGCGCCCTTTTCATATATTGTCATGGTGTAAAAGTTAGAGATTTCGATAAACGAAGCGGGCAGAATCGGATGAGCCATAGGGCCTGCATCCTCAGCAAATTGAGCAGTACGCAATAGTGCTACGTCTTCCACTCGTTTTACTGTCCGTGAATTCATATCTGCAGAAAACTCGGCATCACGAAAAACAGTAAAACCTTCTTTCAAACTCAACTGAAACCAATCACGGCAAGTCACACGGTTGCCCGACCAGTTATGAAAATACTCATGAGCAACCACACCTTCAACACGCTGAAACCCAACATCTGTGGTAGTTTCCGGGCTAGCTAGCACACAAGAAGTATTAAAAACGTTTAAGCCTTTATTTTCCATCGCTCCCATATTGAAAAAGTCGACGGCAACAATCATATAGATATCTAGATCATATTCACGACCGTACACCTGCTCATCCCAACGCATTGCGCTGATCAGCGATTGCATCGCGTAATCCAGCTTATCTAGATCTTTATCTGCTGCATAAATACGTAGCGCAACATCTCGCCCACTAAGCGTTTGATACTGATCTTCAATGAGCTTTAAATCGCCGGCAACCAAAGCAAATAAATACGCAGGCTTTGGGTGAGGGTCTTCCCATGTTATCCAGTGACGACCTTCATCTGCTTCACCTTCGGCAACGGGGTTACCATTAGAGAGCAAAACAGGATAAGCCTCTTTATCTGCTTCAATAGTGGTTGAAAAAACAGACATTACATCAGGCCGATCAAGATAAAACGTAATGCGCCTAAAGCCTTCAGCTTCACATTGGGTGCAGTACATACCATCAGACCGGTACAAGCCCTCAAGCGCTGTATTTTGATCAGGGTGGATCTCTGTCACCGTTTCCAGTACAAATTGATCAGGAACATCTGAAACGACTAGGCCTTGCTCATTACGCTGAAAGTCACTTTCATTCAACACATGCTCATCAACAGAAACCCTACAAAGCAATAATGACTTGTCTCCCTGTAGCTCCAATTCACGCGTAGTGTCCAGTGATTCGGGATTACGACACATTTTCAAGCGCGCTTTAACTAAGGTTTTGTCAGGCTTAAGTTCAAAACGTAACTCTGTATGATCTATCAGAAAAACAGGAACTTTATAATCTTTCAGGTAGATAACTTCGGGCTGCTGGGTCATATAAACACTCTCTAAACTAAGCTTACTATTCTGAGCTGAGTTCTATCTGATAGGACGTAAATTTACGTAAGTTAATTACACCAGTATCCAAAATTAGGTACTGGCCTTTAATACCAAGCAACACCCCTTCAACATCAGGCGTTTTATCCAGATTATGAGACACTACTTTCGTTGGATATTGGATAACCGGATACTCAATGGCAAGCGTCTTGCCGTTGTGTAGAGGTTGAATAGCCTGTATTCCATGCACGTCTTGTAATGCCGTGATCTCAGCCATGCACTGCTCTAACATTTCATCACGTTTCAACTCAAGATCGAGCAAAGCAACTTCGCCTTTTAGCATTGCTCTCCAGTTGGTACGATCAGAAATATGCTCACCATAAATACGCTCAACTAAACCAGACTGAAGACGCGTCTGCACATTAAAGATAGGTAAGGCTTGAATTGCACCCTGGTCAATCCAACGCGTAGGGACCTGAGTTCCTCGTGTAATGCCCACTTTTACCCCTGAAGAGTTCGCAAGGTAAACTGTATGTGGCACAAAGCAATTGCGCTCCCCCCAATCCGAATCTCGGCATGTTCCCTCCTGAAAATGGCACTTTTCAGGGCTCATAATACAAACATCACATTGTGGCAGACGCTTAAAACAAGGGTAACAGAAGCCTTGGCTAAAACTTTTATTAGTTTTTTTACCGCAATTTAGGCAGTTAATCTCTCCTAAAGAGCGTATGTGAATCCTCTTTTCTAACAACTGATTCATAGTAATTTGGCTATCGCCTAGCATCAGCGAGTATACGACTTTGTCAGCCAGCTCTGTGTGCATTTTACTTAATGCACCGGTACCTAATATCTGCATTTAACCGTCTTAATTAATGAGTATTAATGATTTTTAAAACATCTGCTGCCAATGGATCAGATCCATGCTTAGCACCATTATTTTTAGTTCGATCGATGTAACCCGTTCGCTGGTCTTCAGGAAGGTTTTGATCGTAAGCAATGACAGCACGCATGCACGTTTCGCGCTGCTCTGCAGACAATTTTTGACCTGTAGGCCATTTTCCCAGCTCAATTGCACGCTTAAGTGACTGGTGAACCTCAGGTGTCATGTTAGCGATAAGCTCTTCATATTTCACAGTAGTACCCTCGTAAAAAGCTGTAATTCTTAAAGTTCAGTTTCACGCTTGAATATCCCCTGAACCAGCGGAACAGCCAGCAACCCAGCAACCAACCCTGCCAAGTGAGCCGTATTTGCTATCGAACCAAAGCCGATTGCTTCTAATAGACCCGTGTAACCAATGACTAGCCAAAAAACCATAAAAATCATAAGGGGTGGAGGAAAACCAAAAAACGGAACGCGTGCTTTCTTATCCCATAACCATGTATACGCAAGAATAGCGAACACCACGCCTGAGAGACCACCAAACAAAGGCCCTGAAATCCAAAATTGCGCGATGTTGGAAACAACAGCCGACCACAAGATGACAACAAAAAATATCCTAGCTCCCTGCAGCTGCTCTATACGCCTTCCTATCACCCATATCCATAACGCATTAAATAAAATATGCGGCAAGTTAAAGTGCATAAAAATAGGTGTAACAAAACGCCAAATTTCAAATGAGCGAAGCGACTCCAACAAGTGCGTATAAATCAGATTCTGCCCTTCAAAGCGGTAATCAGTAATCGTTAGCCAGTGCATCAAGCTATTTTGATTACCAAACCCTATGCCAAAGGTTATTACAGCGCTCAAAATCAACAAACCAATGGTCAGAGGAAAAGATAAAGGGTTAAGGCGCTGTCGCAACGGTCTCTGTACTTTTATGTTTGATAAGTCGCCACCATTGCGCCATTGCTCATAGATAAACCGAACCCGCTCCACATTAACATGGCGAGGAACCCAAAGTGACTGGCTCTCGTCGTCTTCCAGAATACGATGAGGAATCTCATGCTGCCAAAGAAACTCTGCAAACTCTTGTAAATCATCGCTTAATGTAACTTCGAACACTTTTATCATAAATATTTTACTTATATGGCCACTTATTAATCAGGTTTTTTAATTTCGGCGCGAACGTCGACCCAAACAAACTTATCTGAACTTAGCTGAGCTTCAAAATCGTATCGATAAGCAACCAACTTCCCGTACTTAACCGCCGAGTAATCAAGACACGCTATATTACTGCTGACCGGACGCGGCTCTCCTTCACACCAATAATGACCAATAAAAAGTGGCTTTTCATTTTCACCATAGTGTACAAGGTCTTGGTGATTGTCTTCAGATAACTGAATCCTAGCTATATGTTCGGGCAACGGGTCTGGCTGAAACACAACATCAATAAACTGCTGAGGCTCAACTGCCCAAAATTTAGTTCTAAAGAAACGACGCTTAAAACCATCACGGCTCACCATTACTTCATCATTGGGCAACCTTAGGTGCGTGCCACGTAACAAACGGTCCATCAAAACCCATTCAAACGTATCAGGAATAGCGGATCGATGTAAGAAATCATCATTAATCCGGTTTCCTCCTAACTGAGATTTAAATTGCTCAATCAGTTCATGATGCCAACAAGCATGAATGACTCGAAAATCATCCATTTCAAGAAACAATGGCATCTCTTTTATCCACTCAAGAAAGCTTCGCTTATCCTCGGGGTAGGGATCTAACTGCTGTAATGTTTCTTGAAGTATACGGCGATGTCGCTGCGTATGCTCCCTAAGGTAAGGTTGCTTTTGCGGGGTTCGGCTAGGGGTACAATAACAAAGAAGGTTGTATTCATGATTACCCATGACTATCTGAGCATGCCCCGCATCAACCATATCACGCACGATATGCAGCGCTTCACGAATATGAGGTCCACGATCGACAATATCGCCTAAAAAGATAACCTGACGACGAGGATGAAAATAAATGCCATTCTTTTTACTATACCCCAAACGAGCAAGCAGCATCCGTAAGCTAAGACCACAGCCATGGATGTCACCTATCAGATCGTAACCCTCAAAACGTCTCACACTCACATCACCTCCCCAACTTCGTACCCCAGCCCAGTTTTTCTCGGCAGGTACGGTAGAAATCATAGTTCAAGGGATGCAGTAATTTAAGTTTATGCGGTTTTTTATGGATAGTAATCACATCACCAGGAGCTAAACTGATGTTGATTTGACCGTCGCACGACACCGTAGGGTAGGTCTCGTTTTTTTCACTAATGACTAACTTCAGCTCACTGTTACCATCAACAACAATAGGACGGCTCGACAACGTATGCGGAAACATAGGCACCAGCACAATGGCGTCTAGTTTAGGGTGCATAATTGGACCACCACCCGATAACGCATAGGCAGTAGAGCCTGTGGGGGTTGATACAATCAAGCCATCAGATTTCTGCGTATAAACAAACTGTCCTTCAATATACAGTTCAAATTGGATCATTCGTGTAGCTTTGCCTGGATGAAGAACGCAATCGTTTAACGCCGTTCCTTCCCCGATAGGCTCCCCTGCCCGCTTAACAATCATATCCAACAAAAAACGACTCTCTACGGTATACTTTCCTTCGAGGACCTCAGAGACCTTCTCTTCAATTTCGTTAGGGGATATATCTGTTAGAAACCCTAAATTACCGCGATTGACACCCAACACAGGGACATGACATTGAGCTAGTGCTCGCGCGGCACCCAATAAGCTACCATCACCGCCGACAACAATAACTAAGTCACAAATCTCACCCATCATTTTTTGTTTACAAATTTGCTGTCCATGCCCCGGCATCATTTCAGCATTACGCTCATCAAGAATCGTATTCAAGCCTCGATCTTGTAAAAACCGCATCAAGTGCTTAAGCGTATCGATCACTGGCTTGCTACCTAACCGGCCGATTAAGCCGATATTACGAAAATGATCCATCTCGTTACCCTTTATACTCTTATGAACAGGTCGAATTAGTACTTACATGATTACCGGCTTAGTAAAAGTTTTCAAGCACTTACACTATCGATCGTCGCCCTTGCACTCCCCCCGAGTGCAATAACGCCACCGTTGCGCCCGCGGGGTACATACCTTGCTCTACTTTTTCCAAAAAACGACGTAGCAACTTTGATGTATAAACAGGGTCAAAAAGTATCTGAAACTGCTCTTCCATAGCCAGCCAATGCTCTTTGTGGTCTTTTCTGATTTTCCCGTACCCACCGTAGTGAGCATCAAGATCTAACGACCAAGGACAATGAGCATCGACACCTGCGACCTTTAATAGTTTCAGAACGTCATCCTGAAGAAAACCAGCACCTTTAAGTACAGGAAAACCTTCAAGCTTTACGCTCTCTGGAGCAGCGCTAATTAAACCAGCCAATGTGCCACCCGTACCACAAGCGCACAACAAGTAATCAAGATCCGGAAGCTGCGCTAGAATACCGCGCATAAGCTCAGCAACACCACGAACAGCCAATGCGTTAGAACCTCCTTCAGGAATAATCACGCCACTTCCTACATCCTGCTTTAACTGAGCTTGCCATATTGGATCATGGCGTTCTCGATAGTTAGCACGGTCGACAAAATGCAACTGCATCCCCCACTTTTGAGCATCCGCCAACATCGGATTACTCACCTCTTCTCCACGGATAACCCCAACAGAGTCTATACCTAGCTGCTGAGCAGACCATGCCAATGCATGAATGTGGTTAGAGTATGGGCCACCGAAACTTATAACGCGTGAGACATTCTGCTTACATGCAGCCAAGAGGTTGTATTTTAGCTTAAACCACTTATTTCCGCTGATGAGCGGATGAACCAAGTCAGCTCGAACAATGAGTACCTTTAGCTTTTTTTCAACAAAGAGAGGAAGCTCAAGAGGCTCGACAACTAACGGAGCATGGGCATCAAAAAGGTCAATAATCGCCACCTAATAGACAAACTGAAATAGTTAAATTAATTAGGCATATCTTATTGTAATAAAAAGAACTTAAACAGGTTATAAGATCAATAAATTAAGGTAATTACTGAAATATCAAAACGGAAATAAGAAAGCTAGAGGAAGGTTAATTTTCACTAACTGACTAGAAACGTCAGCTTGAAAGATTATGGTGGGCGTGGAGAGGTTCGAACTCCCGACATTCGCCTTGTAAGGGCGACGCTCTCCCAACTGAGCTACACGCCCATAATGCATCGGCTA
>NZ_AUGR01000038.1 GCF_000422765.1 Neptunomonas japonica DSM 18939
AATTATCTGACCAATCTGTTAAAGAGCGCTTGAACGTGTCGTTCAAGTGAGGCGCATATTCTACCGAACGCCTCGCTGGTGTCAACCTTTATTTTGCAACTTTCTGAAACTCATTTGGCTGCAAAACCAGACACCAACTACTAATCTAAAAAACCTGAAAAGATGTTAATTATCAAGAACTTAAAAACCAGCACCTTCTCATCTAAGCCACCCTTTTGAGGGGCTTCCTTGGGAAGAGGTGCGCATTCTACAGACACCCTCAAAGGAGTCAACACCCAGCCCTAAAAAAAGTCATTTATTTGCCATAACAGCTCTAAAACAACAAAGGCGCCACAAGGGCGCCTTTAATTAGTTACTTAACTGGGTATGCTGAAACCCTAGCTAATGAGTCTTTTTCTTATAAGTAGAATAAATGGTGCTTTTTCTTACCTAACTTAACAAGGAAGTACTTTTGATGAATACTGGCAGAGCGGGCAAAAACTTCTGCACCTTTACTGTTGCTGTCCAAGCCGATAGCAACGCCATTCACATTAACGGCATTGCGCTGCAAAGCATCCTTTACTTGCTTACCATTGCCCATATCTGCATCAGACAGCAAGGATGTCAGCAAGCCACTCTCTAGCGCTTCAAGATCAAGTGCCGATGAAGGCAAACCATCTTGCTTCAACTGTTCAAAATCCCCTTTGCTTAAGTCTGCCAAGTTGCCACTGAATAATGCGTCAGTAATACGCTGCGCTGCAACAAGCCCCTCTTCTTTATGGACTAGCTTTGTTACTTCACTCGCTAATATAGCCTGTGCTTCAGGGCGACCTTGGCGCTCTTTATCATCAGCTTCGATCTGATCAATCTCTGAAACACTTAAAAAAGTGAAGTACTTGAGGAACTGATACGCATCAGCATCAGCAACCTGCAACCAGAATTGATAGAACGCATAAGGAGATGTTTTTGCAGCAGACAGCCAAATAGTACCCGACTCGGTTTTGCCAAACTTAGTGCCGTCAGACTTCGTCACCAATGGCAGCGTCATACCATAAACACGATTGCCATTCATACGCCGTGTTAACTCAGTTCCGCCGGTAATATTACCCCACTGGTCTGAACCACCAATTTGCAATGTACACTCATGACTCTTGTTGAGCTGCTGAAAGTCAAACGACTGCAGAATCATGTAGGTAAATTCTGTAAAAGAGATGCCATCGCCGTCACGGTCAATACGCTGCTTAACAGATTCTTTTGCTATCATCTGGTTAACAGAAAAGTGCTTGCCGACATCACGTAAGAAGGTCAGCACATCTAGGCCACGCGTCCAATCTAAGTTATTAACAACAGAGGCACTGTTATCACCACAGTCGAAATCAATAAACGCGCTGACCTGCTCTTTAATCTTATCAACCCATCCTGCTACTGTTTCATCGTCATTTAACTTACGCTCTTGAGCCTTAAAGCTCGGGTCACCTATTAAACCTGTTGCTCCACCCACCAGCGCTAATGGCTTATGACCATACTGCTGAAAACGTTTCAAGGTTAATAATGGCACCAAGCTACCTATGTGAAGACTGTCTGCCGTTGGGTCAAAACCACAATAAAGCGTCACACTGTTCTCATTTAAATGATTTTCAAGCTCCTCTTCGCTGGTCATCTGCGCTATAAGGCCTCTCGCTTTAAAATCCTGTAACAGTGTTAACTCACTCATTTCGGGTCATTACCTTGTTAAATGTTAATACGGTACTCAATTGATGCGACATTCTACCCATAGCGCGAGTTTTGAACAAATTTCAATTACTAATGTCAATATTTTGACTTTACAGCCGATACTACTTTAAGAAAATATCGTATATTACTGTTTTATATTCACTGATTAATAAATGGATCGTGAGAACTGAGCCATGCCACATTTTTTACAACAGATCAAAGGCCGCTTTCCAACAGTGCACCTTGCAGCCATAAGCATTTGCGGCGTTATTCTAAGTATTACATTACTTCTTTTGCCTTCTGAGGAAGTCTCTGCAACAAAGAGCAACTTACCAACAGCCCAAGTCTCTGAAAACTCTACCCATTTAGATAGCATTGACCAAACCGCTCAAAGAATACGCAAAAGCATTGTTCTAAACCTAACCAACCAGACGTCATCTCTATCAGAAAGCCAACGTGATGCAGCAACCTTCACTCCAGAGTCAGAAACAAAAACTGACGTAGCCACAACGCCTCTTCAGCCTGCTGAAAACTGGATCTCTTATACTGTTCAGAAGAACGACAATCTAACGTCTCTCTTTAAGCGCGCAGGCTTAAACCCTCGCGATGTTTACAATATCAGCCAAGCCACCAAACAGGGCAACGAACTCAGCCGACTCTACCCTGGTGAATCACTTGCCTTTCTTATTGAAGAAGCCAGCCTCAAAAAGCTAAAGTATGAAATCAGCCCATTAAAAACGCTTCTTATCGAATTAATCGATAATAAGTTTGCTGTTAATACGATTGAGCGCACGCCTGTTACTAAAGAGCGCTACATAGAGGGCGTTATTGAAGGCTCTTTATTCGTAGACGCTGAACGCGCTGGCTTATCTAATAATATGATCATGCAGTTCGCATCGATTTATGGCTGGGATATCGATTTCTCGCAAGACATTCGTAAAGGAGATAGCTTTCGTATTATTTATAATGAGCAATTCCTAGACGGAAAGAAAATTAGCGACGGTCATATCGTCGCTGCTCAGTTTATTAATAATGGTGAGAACCTTACCGCTATTCGATATACAGATTCAGAAGGAAGTAGCAGCTACTACACACCTGACGGTCACAGCATGCGTAAAGCGTTTCTGCGAATGCCTATTAACTTTGCCCGCGTTAGCTCTCGCTTTAACCTGTCCAGAAAACATCCACTACTAAACAAAATACGCGCCCACAAAGGTGTCGACTACGCAGCATCCACAGGTACACCGATAAAAGCGTCAGGTGATGGTAAAGTCATCTGGAAAGGCAACAAGGGCGGCTATGGTCGTGCCGTTATTATTCAACACGGCAGTAATATCACCACGCTATACGCCCATATGTCTAAATATAATAAGAAGCTAAAAAAAGGCAGCCGCGTAAAACAGGGGCAAGTTATTGGTTATGTTGGCAAGTCAGGGCTCGCTACAGGTCCACACCTGCATTATGAGTTTCGTGTAAATGGCGCTCACAAAAATCCAATGACTGTTAAATTCCCGCATGCGTCACCGGTTCCTAAAAAAGAACTAGTAGCCTTTGAAGAAGTCGCTAGCCAGATGAAAAACCAGCTAAAAACATACGCTGCGACCCTGTACGCCAGAGCGAATTAGTACTTATGAAAGCAGATATTTATATAGGTGTAATGTCAGGTACCAGCCTAGATGGTATTGATATTGCTGCGGTTCGTATTGATGAGCAGCTTAGTTTTATCAAAGCGCAGTGCTTCACTATTCCAGAGCAGATTCGCCAAGATATTTTAGGACTGACTCAACCGGCTGATAATGAGATCGAAAAATTAGGCCGACTGGATATAGAATTGGGACGCTTATTTGCCGATAGCATTAATCAGTTTTTACAATCAGCACCCTTTGATACTCGCCAAATAGTGGCGGTGGGTTGTCACGGACAAACGGTTCGCCATCGCCCTGAAGCCGGTTTCACCCTACAAATAGGCGACCCCAACACAATCGCTGAAATCACTAAGCTCACTGTTACCGCAGATTTTAGAAGAAGAGATATAGCTGCAGGTGGGCATGGCGCTCCTTTGGTACCTGCTTTTCATAATAATGTATTTCGCTCGTCAGATAAAAACCGCATCATTTTAAATATTGGCGGTATGTCCAACATTACGTTACTGCCCGCCGATAATTCAAAAACGGTTACAGGCTATGACACGGGTCCTGGAAATATATTATTAGATGCGTGGATTAATAAAGACTGCGGCGCTAGCTACGATAAAGCTGGTCAGTGGGCAGCTTCAGGCCAAGTAAACCAAGAACTGCTACAACAATTGCTCAGCCTAGCCTTCTTTACGGAAGCTCCACCCAAGAGCACCGGAAGAGAGCAATTTCACCTTGACTGGCTAGAGCAGGTTATCCACAACAGCCACCAGCACATTTCAGCCGTTGATATCCAAGCCACATTATTAGAGTTAACAGCTAGATCTATCGCTGATGCAATTAATGCCGAGAACCTAGTAAGCCCCGAGCTATATATTTGCGGTGGCGGCGTGCATAACAACGCGCTAACAACCAGATTATCCTCGCTAGTTAAGCATTCACATATAGGTACAACAGAAGAGCTAGGGCTACACCCAGACTGGGTTGAAGCAGCTGCATTTGCTTGGTTAGCTCGTCAAACGATTAAACAACTATCCGGTAATTTACCTAGCGTTACAGGCGCTGCTCAAGAACGAATATTAGGCGGGATTTATCAAGCGTAGTAGATGAGATAAAAGTAAGCACAGCTAGCAGCTGTGCTTAAACTTATATTAAATCAGATCGAAAATGATGAACCGCAACCACAGGTCGTTGTTGCGTTCGGGTTTTCAATTTTAAACTGCGAACCCTGTAAGCCTTCTTGATAATCAACAACAGACCCTTCTAGGTACTGCAAGCTCATTGGATCAACGACCATAAGCACACCCTGATTTTCTATTTGGGTATCGTCTTCTGCGGTCTCTTCATCAAACGTAAAACCGTAAGAAAAGCCAGAACAACCGCCGCCCGTAATAAAAACACGAAGCTTAAGATTATCGTTCTGATCTTCTTCTATTAGGCTTTTTACTTTTGCAGCAGCTGCATCTGTAAATACCATAGCCTCATTTAATGCCACTGATTCTGTCATATCGCTCTCTGTATCATTAAATCTGATCAGCCTATTCTCAATTAACCAAGCAATTTAGTCAAGTATCATGGCATAAGACCGACAAAAGATAAGCCTGCAGTTTCTTCAAAACCGAACATGATGTTCATATTTTGAATAGCCTGGCCTGCTGCACCTTTAACTAAATTATCAATAACCGATAGCACAACGACTGTGTCATCGTTTTGTGGGCGAAAAACACTAATCCTGCACATGTTCGAACCTTTCACACTACGAGTCTCTGGATGGCTGCCGGCTGGCATCACATCAACAAATGGCTCGTCCTTATAACGTTCTTCAAACAATGCCTGAAGCCCATCTTGCGGATCTTTAAGCGTCGCGTACAAGGTCGAATGTATCCCACGAATCATCGGTGTGAGATGCGGAACAAAGGTCAAACCGACAGGGCGCTCTGCAGCCTCTGATAAACCTTGACGAATCTCAGGTAGATGCCGATGACCAGGAACCCCGTAAGCCTTCATGCTTTCGCTAGTCTCACAAAGTAAAGCCCCAACACTTGCACCACGGCCAGCACCACTGACACCGGATTTACAATCAGCGATCAAACGACGATGGTCGATTAATTTATTCTCTAGTAGTGGCAAGAAGCCAAGCTGAGTTGCCGTCGGGTAACAACCGGGACACGCAATGAGCTGTGCCGTCTTGATCTGTTCACGGTTTATTTCAGGCAAACCATAAACAGCCATTTCAACTAAATCAGGGCAAGTATGCTCAAGCTTGTACCATTGTGACCAAAGCTCTACATCTTTAATTCTAAAATCTGCGCCCAAATCAATAACCCGCACACCCCTTTTAATCAACTCAGGAGCCATTCCCATAGCCACACCATGTGGCGTAGCAAAAAACACTACATCACACGTTGAAAGTGTATCGGCATCCGGCACGGTAAACTGCAGATCATAATGTCCTCGAAGGTTTGGAAACATATCAGCCACATAAATACCTTCTTCTGAGCGCGAAGTAATTACTTTCACGTCCACATCAGGATGATTGGCTAGTAACCTTAAAAGCTCTACACCGGTATAACCTGTTCCACCTACGATACCTACATTAATCACTTTAACCTCTCATCGGCATGCAAAAACTGTTAACTTATAATACCGTCCAAGGGTCGTAAAAACTATCAGCTGTTGGTTAAAAAACTGAATGCAGAAATACCACTTATCATTGCAGTATTTTCGGGAGCGCCTAGCTCACTATGACGCACTGCCTCAACTTGTTATTTTGGGGATGCTATCCGGGGTAATAACCGGCTTGCTCATGGTCCTATTTCGCATGGCAGTAGAGTTACCACTAACCTACTGGCTGGGCCAAGCTGACAACTTCGAAGGTTTATCTAGCGCACAGCATTTTTTATGGCCCGTTATAGGGAGCGGCTTCCTTATATTGATTTTTTACCTATGGCCACAAGCCGCCAAACAGGTCGGTATGGTCAACCTTTTTGAGCGCCTCTCCTATTATCAGGGGCATATCCCTGGTAGAAGTATCGTCATGCAGTTCTTATCTGCCACCATTGCTTTAGTCAGTGGGCATTCTGTGGGTCGTGAAGGGCCTTCGATCTTTCTTGGCGCGGCCTGTAGCAGCCTCATAGGTCAGCGGCTACGGCTACCCAATAACTCGTTGCGCCTACTAATTGGTTGTGGTGCTGCTGCAGCTATTTCAGCAGGTTTTAATACACCATTAGCGGGTGTTATCTTCGCGATGGAAGTGATTTTACTGGAATATACCGTCATCGGTTTTACACCCGTCATTGTTGCTGCCGTCTCTGCGGACATAGTCATGCGCAGTATATTAGGGCATGAAAACGTTTTTGATGTGCCTTCATTTGAGATTAATACATTAGCCGAAGTGCCATGGGTCATGTTGCTAGGCGTTGTTGTCGGTTTGTGTGCCGCGGCTTTTAATCACATCATGCTATCTGCCTATAAACTTGCACACTGGCCTGTTGCTGTACGCTTTATGTTAGCGGGTATTCTCACGGGGCTAGCTGCCATGCTTTACCCAGAAGTGATGGGCATTGGTTACGACACCATCTCCGAAACGCTCTGGGGGCGGTTAGATATCCAACTATTGTGTGGATTATTGTTAGTTAAACTGCTGCTTACTCCTTTTATTCTTGGCTTAGGTATTCCTGCAGGGCTTATCGGGCCGACACTCTTTATTGGCGCTCTTATCGGCGGGATTTGCGGTATCATCGGTGACTGGTCCACCGACATGGACGTATCGCATGTCGGCTTATATGCCATGCTGGGTATGGGAGCCATGATGGGTGCTGTGCTCAATGCACCTTTGGCAGCATTGGTGGCATTACTAGAACTCACTGGTAACCCGAACATTATCTTTCCTGGTATGATCGCTATCGTTATCAGTAACCTAACCGTTCGCTATCTATTTAACCTGCCTTCTATCTTTCTATCATCATTACAGGCTCAAGGGCTCGATTACCGCCAAGAGCCGATCGCTCAAGCACTGTCACGAGCAGCAGCGGCTAGCTTAATGGAAAGAAACTTTGTCGCTACTAATCACTTGATCAACGCCTCCTCCGCACAGGAAATGCTAGCAGAAGCGCCTCGCTGGATTCTCATACAAGAAGTCGGGAAACCTGCCACATCTATAATGCTACCCAACGACTTACAAGACCATTTAACACGCCAAGCCCTGCTAGCTCAGGAGAAGGAAGCACAAGAAGACGACTCTTTAGCACGTCAACAAGAAACACCACTAGAACCACAGCAGCCAATTAACCTACTGGAAATTCCTGCTGAGCGCTTTAATATTGTGACACTCAGTTTTAGGGCAACACTCTATGAAGCCTTACAAAAGATGAATGAGCAAAACATCGCCAACCTGTGCATCACCAGTAACCAAGGCGAGATTATGGGAATTCTCACTCGCGCACAGATTGAATATTACTACACACATAAGCAGACTCTATGAATCCACTACACGGCCTGTATGCCATTACCGATAACAACCTCATGCCGGACGACCAAACGTTGCTATCGTACGTTCAACAAGCGATTCTTGGCGGTGCTCAAGTCATTCAATACAGAGATAAAACCTGCGATACAGAAAAGCGCTATCGCCAAGCAAGTTTGCTCAATGAATTGTGCCGCTCACATAACCGAACATTTATAATCAATGATGATGTCCAACTGGCGCATCAATGCGGTGCGCATGGTGTACATATAGGGCAAAAAGATTCGGCGATAGAAATAGCACGCCAAACACTCGGCAATAACGCCATCATTGGTGTGACTTGCCACGACCAACTATCACTGGCTAACAGCGCCGCGTTAGCTGGCGCAGACTATGTAGCATTTGGTGCTTTTTTCCCCTCAAAAACCAAACCTAGCGCAAAACCGGCACCACTTTCGCTGTTAGCCGAAGCCAAATCAATACTCTCTTGCCCAATAGTGGCGATCGGAGGAATTACTGTGGATAATGCCAGCCAAACGATTACTGCAGGGGCTGATATGATTGCCGTAGTGCACTCACTTTTTGCCGCAGAGTCAATCACACAGCAAGCCGAGGCATTTGCCCACGCTTTCAACTGGAATGAATAAAGAAGGTTCATCAGCATGTCACGTTCAGAAGATCTTTTTCAAGCAGCCCAAACTCACATCCCTGGCGGTGTAAACTCGCCGGTTCGCGCATTTAAAGGCGTGGGTGGCACACCTGTATTTTTCAAAAAAGGGCAAGGCGCTTATCTTTTTGATGAAGATGATAATCAATATATCGATTATGTCGGCTCATGGGGCCCAATGATTTTAGGTCATGCTCTGCCTGAAGTTATTGATGCAGTGAAAAGCGTACTAGATAACGGTTTAGGATTTGGTGCACCGACCGAAATCGAAACTCAGATGGCTGATAAAGTATGTGAAATAATGCCTTCTATCGAAATGATCCGTATGGTCAGTTCAGGCACTGAAGCGACCATGAGTGCTATTCGCTTAGCACGTGGTTATACCGGCCGCGATAAAATCGTGAAGTTTGAAGGCTGCTACCATGGCCACTCTGATTCACTGCTAGTAAAAGCAGGTTCAGGCGCACTAACACTGGGTGAGCCCAACTCACCGGGCGTACCTGCATCTATTGCTGAACACACCATCACACTAACATTCAACGACATCGAGAATGTTCGTCAAGCATTTGAAGAAGTAGGCAGCGAGATTGCTTGCATCATCGTTGAACCGGTTGCCGGCAACATGAACTGCATACCACCTCAAGAAGGCTTCCTTGAAGGCTTGCGTGAAGTGTGTGACGAATACAGCACGGTACTTATTTTTGATGAAGTAATGACCGGTTTCCGTGTTGCCTTGGGTGGTGCCCAAGCCTATTACGGTATCAAACCAGATCTAACGACATTAGGTAAAGTTATCGGTGGCGGCTTACCTGTTGGTGCTTTTGGTGGAAAACGCGAAATTATGGAACAGATCGCGCCTTTAGGTCCGGTTTACCAAGCGGGCACGCTATCAGGAAACCCTTTGTCGATGAATGCAGGTTTAGCCATGCTAAACGCTCTGACAGCGACACCGGGCATTCATGATCAGCTAGAGGCTAAAACTGATTACCTAACACAAGGCCTAGAAGCCATGGCCATCTCAAAAGGTATTCCATTTACAACAACCGCTGTTGGCGGCATGTTTGGAATATTCTTCACAGATCAAAAAAATATCAGCAGCTTTGTACAAACAACGGCCTGCGATACTGAACGCTTTGGGCAGTTCTTCCAAGGCATGCTCAAAGAAGGCGTTTACCTAGCCCCTTCTGCATACGAAACAGGCTTTATGTCAGCAGCTATTTCTGAAGCAGATTTGGATCGCACCATTGCAGCAGCGGGACGTGTGTTTGATACCTTTGCTAAAAAAGCTTAGATGATGGCGACCTTTGCTAACCTGGCAATCATACTGAGCTGCGTTTTTTACGCAGCTCAGTTGTTTCGCCAACCAAAAACGCTAACCAGCAATAACAGATCACTCGTGCTGCTACTGTTGTTATGTATCGTATTGATATTAGCCTCTGCCGCTGGCCAGCTACTCATCAGCGAACAAAGCCAAAACTCACAAACCCTACAACGCCTGCTCAGCAATATGAAAGACTATTTAGCGATTCCGCTAATTGCCTCTCTATTACTGGCCACCAGCTTTAATAAGTTCTGGTCTCGCGCGGGCTGGGGCCGATGGGTGTTGGTGTTAATTGCGATGTTTGAGCTAGCACGTAGAGCCGAATTTGGTGAGCAGTACGCAATGGTGCTCTCAGGAATCACATCCGTGGCACTGCTGCTAGCCTTTGTTCGCTACAGCCAGGCAAATATTCGTCTGCTAGGGTTAGTCGGCGCACTGTTAGCGGGTTTATCGGTGGCTGTTTACGGAACGCTATCTCTGTTACCTGAATATCAAAACGCTATATTCAGCGATGGCTTACTGGCGATCAGTCTTATAGCTTTAGGCTTAGCTACAAGGGAAGTTATTTCTTTGTTTCAGAATCAGAAAACTGTACCCACAAGCTTGTAAGTATTCAGACTCTACAAAAAAATACCGCACTGAAAAGTGCGGCATTTAATGAATAGCTCTGATATCTAACGCCTATTATTACTAGCAGTTTATTCAGTTGCGGTGGATCCACAAGCCTTTATTTTCGCCAGTTGAAAGTTTTATTTCATTGATTTTACTACATAAATATAACACTCGAGCTTCGGTTAGCTTTATCAGCCTCTAAGGCAATACAAGCATTGATGGCGTTTCAATTCATGTCATGAACAACATAAGTTCGCATGTGACTTTTACTGAGAACTTATCCTGTCCCGTCCTAAAATACGTTGACGGTTTTTGATAGAAGCGGTTGCCCTAGGCAGCCGCTTTTTTTATGCACCTCTTCTGGCGTTTTCATGCCAAGGCTCAAGTGCGGCCTCATTTGGTTATAGATAGCGATTGACTCAGCCACCAACACTTTCAATTCAATAAACGTTTTACATCGATACAGTAGAAACTCCTGCTTGAGTATCCCGTTAACTCTCTCTGCCAGTGCATTCTGATAGCAATCATAACCATCTGTCATCGACGGCACCATACCGTTATCCTCCAATGCCTTCTGATAGACTACTGAACA
>NZ_AUGR01000039.1 GCF_000422765.1 Neptunomonas japonica DSM 18939
TTCACCACTCGGATAGAGGGCTTCAATACTGTTCAGCAGTCTATCAGAAGGCATTGGAGGATAACGGTATGGTGCCGTCGATGACAGATGGTTATGATTGCTATCAGAATGCACTGGCAGAGAGAGTTAACGGGATACTCAAGCAGGAGTTTCTACTGTATCGATGTAAAACGTTTATTGAATTGAAAGTGTTGGTGGCTGAGTCAATCGCTATCTATAACCAAATGAGGCCGCACTTGAGCCTTGGCATGAAAACGCCAGAAGAGGTGCATAAAAAAAGCGGCTGCCTAGGGCAACCGCTTCTATCAAAAACCGTCAACGTATTTTAGGACGGGACAACTCGTTAGGAATTAGCTGCGATTTTGCAGTGCAGCAATACGGTCATCTAGTGGTGGGTGACTCGACATTAATGCCATAAAGCCCATTTTAGTGTGGCTGCTAATACCAAACGCTGTCATCTGACTAGGTAGTTGATCTGCCATGCCTGACTCTGCTTTTAGGCGTTGTAGAGCGCCAATCATTCCTGCGGTGCTGCCAAATTGTGCGCCGGCTTCATCTGCTCTAAATTCGCGGCGACGTGAAAACCAAGCAACAATAATAGATGCTGCAATTCCGAAAATGATTTCAGCGACAAACGTAGCGATATAAAACCCGAAACCTACTCCGTTCGAATCACTGCCCCTGCGCAGCATGGAATCAACGAAGTAGCCAACAATGCGAGCAAAGAACATAACGAAAGTGTTTACAATACCTTGGATCAGTGTCAGCGTAACCATGTCTCCGTTGGCTACATGGCCAATTTCGTGCGCCATTACGGCGCGTGCTTCTTCAGGTCGAAAGCGCTGTAATAAACCGGTACTCACCGCGACGAGAGCATTATTCTTATTCCAGCCAGTGGCAAAAGCGTTTGCTTGATCAGAATGAAAAATCCCTACTTCTGGCATGCCAATGCCGGCTTTTTGAGCAAGTTCGGCTACTGTATCTACAAGCCACTTTTCTTCTTGGGTTCTTGGCTGTTCAATGATTTGAGCGCCGGTAGATCTTTTTGCCATCCACTTTGAGATGAAAAGAGAGAAGAAAGAGCCGATAAAACCAAAGACAGCACAGAAAATCAGTAGCGATGTAAGATTCAGCCCCGTGCCTGACAAGTAGTGTTCAACGCCCAGCAAGTTGAGTGTCACACTTGCGACCAAGATGACAGCTAGGTTGGTCAGAAGAAAGAGAATGATTCGCATGATTTATGTTTTCCAAAAAAATTAGATATCGCTTAGATATAGGTTTTTAGTAAAAGTTTCAACCCCTATGTTATGACAACTCATATATTTTCTGGTTGGTTTGTTGTTTAGGATTTATAATCTCGAAGATTAACTAAGGAGGTTAAGTGGCTGATATTTATAGTTGGATACATGAGCAGTTAGTTGTTGCTGGGAATGAGTGCCGTCGTTTGTTACATGGACGTGGTGGATGCTTTCCTGAGTATGAAGCGGTTGTTGTCGATTGGTTCGATCCAGTTGTTATCATTCGCTTGTATGCTGATGTGCCTCAGCCACTACTGAATGCGCTCAAAGCATATTTCGAACGAGAGCCATTGGTTACTGCTTTGCTAATACAGCAGCGTGGTCGTGGGCGAGAGACTGAACATGAGGTTATATTTGGTGATGTCGCCGATGTGCTGGTGGCACAAGAGTCGGGTTTAAAGTATGAAATTAGGCCGACTCAGTTTCAAAATAGTGGCTTATTTCTTGATATGCGCAATGGTCGTGATTGGGTGCGAGAGCACGCCAATGGTAAAAATGTACTGAATCTCTTTTCGTTTACCTGTGCGTTCTCCGTCGCAGCAATTGAAGGTGGGGCGAGCCAAGTGGTTAACGTGGATATGAGTAAGCGTGGCTTGAGTATAGGGCGAGCTAACCATCAGCTTAATGAGCATGACTTGTCGTCTGTAAAATTTATGCCTTACGATATGCTTAAGTCTTGGGGGCGAATTAAACGTCCAGGGCCTTACGACTTGATTATTATTGATCCGCCTAGTTTTCAGCCGGGTAGTTTTGTTGCAGAAAATGATTATCGAAAAGTGCTGAGGCGTTTGCCTGAACTGGCTTCACCTCATACACAGGTGTTGGCTTGTCATAACGACCCGGCTCACAATCAGTCTTTTGTTAGGGAACTAATGGCTCAAGAGTGTCCTGAGTTTGCTTTTGTTGAATTATTGGCATCGCAACAAGATTTTCCTGATCTTGAATCTGAGCGCGGTGTCAAAGCAATGGTATTTCAGCATGGCGATTAAAGTGCCTGTTATCTGTATAGATATTGAAGCCAGTGGCTTAGGGCCTCTCTCTTATCCAATTGAAATTGCATGGAAATGCGGGCTCACAGGTGAAAGCGATCTGTTTTTGATTAATCCAGATACAGGCTATAGCTGGACACAGTGGGACCTGTCTGCAGCAGATATCCATGGCATATCAATGGATGAGTTACTGGCTAAAGGAATATCGGTTAATGAGGCTTGTGAGCGACTCAACCAAATGCTAGGAGGAAAGACGGTTACTAGTGATGCGTTAGATTTCGACTTTTTTTGGATGCGTCGCCTTTTTGAATCCGCAATGATGAAGCCGACTTTCAAAATGCAAGGCATTGATAGCGTCTTAGAGGGAGGGCAGTTAATTCAATATCGCTTGATTGCGAGCGCTCAAGTAAGAAAGCATCGTGCTATGGATGATGTTAATGATCTATTTACTTGTCTTGTTGCATGTCAAAAGAGCTTGTAGAGCGAATGAGGAGATAGTGATCTATCTCCATCGGAACTTATGTTAACTAGTCGGCGAGGCCGTCTAGCCCCGACTCTAACGTTAATGCTTCAGCGAGTTGATTGATGGTGTCAGGCGAGACGCCCGCCAGTGTAGCAACGTCTGTTGGGTATGATTCTTTAACGCTTTCTTCGTCACGCTTTTCTCGAACTGAAGCGTTGATATAACAAGCTAAATTTAATACAGCAGCAAGAGAGGATGGGTCCTCATGGGCGGTAGGGCTTTTGTGCTGCTTCACCGCGTTTCCAAGTTCTGCAGGAAAGCTCCACATATCCAGTAACGCTTTGCCCGCTTCTTGTGTGGTAAAGCCAAGGCGTTCAATTTCAGCAGTACTACGGCTTACGCTTGATTCTTCAATGAGTGTTTGTATAGCTTTAGCACGGTTTGGTTGGGCTAGGTGAAGTAATAAGCGCCCGATGTTATGAATAATGCCTGTTGTAAAAGCGATGTCAGGATCTACATTGTCTGTTTTTGCAGCAAACCATTTTGCAAGTGTGGCAACGCGAAACGACTCAGACCAAAACTTTTTAATATCCAGCCCTTCTACTTCAGCAACAGAGTTTGAAAAGCCTGAAGCGATTACCAGTGTTTTCAAGCGGCCCATGCCGAGCATTACTGTTGCCTCGTCTATAGAAGAGACTTTACGTGATAAGCCAAAATGTGCGGAGTTTACTAAGCGCAGAATTTTTAGCGAGAGGGTTTGGTCTTCGCTGACTTTTTTGGAGATCTCAGAGTAGTTGGCATTCGGATCATTGAGTGCCTGTATTAGCTGCCTGACGACCTCTGGTACGTTTGGTAACTTACTGGTCTGATTTAGAAGATCTTTAATTTCCATAGCTTCTCCTGCTCTTTCACATCGGCGATAAATATTCCTAACATTTAGCGTAGAGTAGGTTGCAGAATTAGCAAATAAAAAAGGCTGCATATCAGCAGCCTTTTAAAAAATAGATGTGAGGAAGTTACAGGTTTAAAACATGTTCTTCGATTTTATTGCGCAATTCATCATACTGCCCCATCTCTTCTGGCAAGAAATAGAGTTTGTAGTAGCTTCTTTCAACTAGGTTGCTTTTATTGCCATTGATGTTTTCTTTCATCGTTGAATAGGTATAGGCCATGTGTAAATGAAGAACGCGTGTATGAGGCTGTACATCGAATTGATGATTTTCGAGGTCGTAGCGAGTTCTTTTTTCTTTGATGGTATAAAAAGAAACCTCAGCAACATGGTCAAGGTTAATTAGGAAGTTTGACGTTACAGGGACCCAATGCTGTTTTTCTAAACCATTGTGTTCCATGAAAATACCGCAATTTTTCTTAATCTTGATAAACATTGCTACACCTAGAAAATGTTATTAACAGAAAAGAATGTTATGTCACTTTGATGACGAATTTATGACAAACATTAGCGTGAGTTTATTCGCTACACAACCACAGTTTATAAAAAAAGCGGCTCTGGCGCCGCTTTTATTGTGTTTATTGCTCGTAAGTTTTAAGAAAGGTGCCAATACGCGATATGGCGTCTTCTAGCTCATCTACACGAGGTAAAAATACGATTCGAAAGTGTTGGGTATCTGGCATGTTAAACCCGCTGCCTTGCACAATAAGAACCTTTTGTTGTTGTAGTAGATCTAAGGCCATTTTCTCATCGTTCTTGATAAGGTAAACATTAGGGTCCAGTTTAGGAAATAGGTATAGGGCCCCCTCTGGTTTTACACAATAAACCCCCGGTATATCATTAAGCATTTCCCATGCAAGGTCGCGTTGCTCATAAAGGCGACCTTCAGGTACGATCAGCTCATTAATACTTTGGTAACCGCCAAGAGCGGTCTGTATTGCGTGTTGAGAGGGAACATTTGCACATAAACGCATATTGCTGAGCATGTCTAGCCCTTCAATATAATCACGTGCGCGATGCTTTGGTCCGCTAACAATCACCCAGCCAGAGCGAAAGCCAGCGGCTCTGTATGTTTTGGATAGGCCGTTAAACGTTAGGCAAAGAATGTCGTCAGCTAGCGATGCAAGAGAAACGTGTTTAGCTTCGTCGTAGATGATCTTATCATAAATTTCGTCAGCAAAAATAATTAGATTATGTTCTCTAGCGAGCTCCATAATTTGAATTAATACGGCTTTTGGATAAACAGCGCCTGTCGGATTGTTAGGGTTTATAACGACGATCCCGCGGGTGTTTTCAGTGATTTTACTGCGCATATCATCAATATCAGGAATCCATCCAGACTCCTCATCACAGATATAATGTACCGGGTTCCCGCCAGCAAGGCTCACGGCGGCTGTCCAAAGAGGGTAGTCCGGTGACGGGATAAGCATTTCGTCAGTGTCATTCAATAAGCCTTGCATCGACATGACGATGAGCTCAGAAACGCCATTTCCGATATAAATATCTTCTACAGTAACGTTGGTAATCTGCTTTCTTTGACACTCTTGCATGATGGCTTTACGGGCGGCGAACAAGCCTTTTGAGTCACAGTACCCTTGAGATGCGGGTAGATTGCGGATTACATCCTGAACAATTTCTTCAGGTGCCTCAAAGCCCCAAGGTGCAGGGTTGCCGATATTGAGTTTGAAGATGCGGTTGCCTTCTTCCTCTAAACGCTTTGCTTCCTGGAGCACTGGCCCGCGGATATCGTAGCAAACGTTAATCAGCTTGTTCGATTTTCTGATAACTGGCATGTTAACAATCCCGTAGCTTATCGTGTCTGTTTTTGTACCGATAAGCGAGTTTTAAATTATAAAAAGGTTGATAATCATACGCTTTTTTATATATGAAAAGAACAGCTGAGCGGTTTGCTCTGGTTTAATTAGGCGTGTTTTTGTGATGATTCATGAGTTAAGCAAGTCAGTATGCGTATTAGCTATTAAAGATGTGTTTAGGGCCTAAACAATATATAAAGATAAGGTGAGCAAGCCAAAAGGGAGGTGCTGAATGAAGAGAAGTTCATCAAATCAGAGGCGTGAAAACTGTTCTGTTTACTGAGCAGTATAGTGCTTGCTGTCATGAAAGCTTAGAGATGCTTTAATCTACCCATGTGCGCTAGTGTGTTAATTCAGTGTTGTAAGAATTTTAAAGAAGAGTGAAAGTGAAAAAATTTCAGTGGTTGTATGAACATGCGCTGCAGCATAAGGGAGAGTCTTTGGAATCTCTATTGCCAAATCCTATGTCGAATTCGGCATTAGCGAGCATTGATGATAATTTTATTTTCTCGACATTAACAAGGCGTGTTTTTCGTGCTGGGTTAAAGCATTCCTTAGTGGATAGTAAGTGGCCCGCGTTTGAGAAAGCACTGTATGGTTTTAGCCCTTACAAAGTTGCTTTAATGAATGACGATCAATTAGAAAATTTAATGCAAAACGATCAAATCATAAGGCACTGGGGGAAGCTGAAGGCGACTCGCCTAAATGCAGTAATGATGTTGGAGATAGCTGAAAAGCACGGCAGTTGCGCTCAGTGGATAGCAGGTTGGCCTGAAGAAAACATTGTTGGTCTGTGGGGAGAACTTAAAAAAAATGGCTCTCACCTAGGTGGTAATTCTGGAGCCTATTTTTTGCGCATGATAGGTAAAGATACCTTTGTACTAACAGATGACGTGGTTGCGGCGTTAAAAGCGCAGGGTGTTGTAGATAAGAGGCCAACGGGTAAAAAAGACCTGCTGGCCGTACAAGGTGCTTTTAACGAGTGGCGTGCAGAGTCGCAAAGGCCCCTGTGCCATATTAGCCGGCTGTTATCATTTACGGTGGGTTGGTAGTCGCTGTATTAGCGTGGCGTTAATTGGTTAAGAAATTCACTAAGGCTCTCTGCTATTTTTTTTACGGGTTTTTTGCCCGGATACTCCAGCCAAATACTGCCGTCATCATTGAGCAGGCTTAGCATGCCATCGTCGGGCTCTGTGCACGCAAAAAACAATGTTAGAGGTAGCTTTTTCTTCACCTTAACCATCGCGTGGCCAATCAGGTTGGCACGCAAGCGCTCTATATCTTCCTCATTCCATACCTGTAAAAGGGTAAGGTCTCCATCTGGTGCTGTTGCATCGAGGTGGTCTGACCACAAATAAGTATAGTAAGCAATAATGTCAGGGTGGATTGTAGTCTCTAGGGCTTCCCCGAGGCGAGTAAACACATCGCAGGCAGTGGTTTGTTTTCGTGGTTGCCACGAAATAAGCTCTCCTTCTTGTGGGGAAGAGGCGTTGTAGCACAGCGAAGGCCACTCAGAATCAAACGCTATAGTAGGGGGCGTGTTGTCATGAAATGCCTGCCAGGCATTTACAAAGCTGTCTAAGGCATCTGAAATTTGCATTGTGTATTGCGAAGCTCTTGTTGTGTCTGTGTTGTTGGTAACCACTTTAGTGGTTTTTCTTCTATGGGTACACTATTTATAGAGGGCTTAGCATGTCCTCTGATGTGTCCATTTTTTACCATTGATGCTTGAAAGCCTTATGTTTTTGTTCGATTGAGTGTTTTTTAAACAAGCTAGGCTTCAGGCCTTAGTTAGCATGATCAGAGGTTATATCGTAATAAATGGCATCATTTTCCCTTGATGGAGTCATTAGAATGCAAATGTTCCCTTTGTTTTGGTTGATGATAAAAATATATACGTTTTTTTGCTGCAAACGTTTGACAATGCAGGGAAAGTATTTAAAATGCGCACCTCATTCAAGGGGTGTGTAACACTTCAGAATGAAAACGGAGTGGTAGTTCAGCTGGTTAGAATACCTGCCTGTCACGCAGGGGGTCGCGGGTTCGAGTCCCGTCCATTCCGCCACTA
>NZ_AUGR01000040.1 GCF_000422765.1 Neptunomonas japonica DSM 18939
ATTGTGTAATCGCACTGACTGCGCTTATGATGCGTGGGGGTTGATGTGTCCATAATAGGTCCTCAATATGTAAACCTATTTCAGGACGGGACAAGGGACAAAAAAAAGCCGCTCTATGAGAGCGGCTTTTATGAGAAAGGTTAGACGTTAAACGCTATCTTTTTCACGTACTTTTTCTTGAGATTTAGCATAGCGCTTCGCCCAGAAATCAGCACCTTTAATTCCCAGTTTCTCTGGGTTAAATGTATAGGTTGTGACGCCTGCTTTACGCTGTGCTTCGTAATCTCTTAAAGCTTTCAGTGCTGGTTTTGAAATGAAGAATATGATCAAGATACCAACAATGTTCAACCATGCCATCAAGCCTACACCTATATCACCAAGGCCCCATGCAAGGTTTGCAGTTTTAACTGTTCCGTAGAAAGTTGCTGCTAGTAATACAAACTTCAGTAAGAAATCAAAACCAGGTAGCTTAAGTGTACGTTTGAGGTAAGCAAGGTTGGTTTCTGCAATGTAGTAGTAAGCAAGAATCGTTGTGAACGAGAAGAAGAATAGAGCCAGTGCGATAAATGGCTTACCTACGCCTGGTAGTACCTGCTCAACAGCAGTCTGTGTGTAAGCAGGGCTGTTAGCCGCGATGTCTGCAGCTAAGTTCTGAACTAGGAAAATACCTTCGCCCACACCGTGTACGTTATAAGCACCTGTGATCAAAATCATGAATGCAGTTGCAGAACAAACAAACAGGGTATCAATATAAACAGAGAATGCCTGTACTAAACCTTGTTGTGCTGGGTGTTCAACTTCAGCTGCAGCTGCAGCGTGAGGGCCTGTTCCTTGTCCTGCTTCGTTTGAGTAAACACCACGTTTAACACCCCAACCAATCGCAGCACCCATGCCGGCCATTGGTGTGAATGCGTCAGCAAAAATCATGCTGATAACATCAGGTAGCTGCTCTAGGTTAAGTGCAATCACTGAGCAAGCAATAACGATGTAAGCCAGTGCCATGAATGGCACAACAACTTGAGTGAAGCTAGCAATACGCTTCACGCCACCGAAGATGATAAAGCTAAGAACCAGAACAATACCGATAGCAGCTATAATTTTAGTGAGGCTTAGGTCGCCCATTGACGTATTGACCATACCGCCTGAACCGAACGCTAGTTCTGCTGCGTTACCAATGCCGTTAGACTGTACACCTGGTAGCATTACACCACAGGCTAGGATAGTGGCAATAGCGAAAATCCATGCAAACCATTTTTGGCCCATTGCTTTTTCAAAATAAAATGCTGGACCACCGCGGTACTGGCCTTCGTGTTCTTCTTTATAAATTTGCCCTAATGCAGACTCTGTATAAGCCGTTGCTGCGCCAAGAAAAGCAACAACCCACATCCAAAAAACTGCACCTGGGCCACCAAAACCAATGGCCGCTGCGACCCCAGCTATATTACCGGTACCAACACGGCCTGAAAGGGATACAGCTAAGGCTTGAAAAGAAGAGATCCCTTTGTCTGAGCTGCTACCAGAAAACAGTAAGCGCCACATTTCGCCGAACATGCGTACTTGGACAAAGCGGGTAAGGATTGAGTAGAACAAGCCTGCGCCAAGGCACAGATAGATAAGAGCTGGGCTCCAAATGATTCCATTTACAGAATCGATAATTGATTGCATATACACTAGTCTCCAGGGAGTTTCACGTTATTAGAATTATCGGCGGAAATTTTATAGAGTTATGCTCGGTATTTTTTTCTGTTATGCATCTGATATCAGACGAAAGTATGGGTTTTTCGGGAATTTCAAGAGTTTTTGCTATTTGGGGCAGAGTGGTGTCTGCCCCGGAGAGCCTAGCGTAGGTATTCTTTACTGATGCGTCGGAATGTCTCTGTTCCTGATTTTTGCATCCACTCAAAAGCGACCATCTCACGAGTCACGATATGTATGCCGCAGCCACGCATTCTCTCTAGTGCGTATAACTTGTCGTTAGGATTGCGGGAAGATACACAATCGGCAACTACATAAACTTCTAAACCTTGTTGTTTTAAATCAATAGCCGTTTGCATGACACAGACATGCGATTCAGTTCCAATGACAATAACCTGTTCCAGGTTGCTATCGTGAATCATCTTGTGGCAGGAAGGTTCAGCCATGCAGGAAAAATGTGTTTTTTCCATGTACTGGTCTTTTGGCAAAATATCTCTTAATTCAACGATGGTATGGCCGATGCCCTGAGGGTATTGCTCGGATGTCATGATGGTAATATCGAGTATGTTGGCTATTTCGATTAACCACTTGCTGTTTTGGATGAGTTCTTCTTTTTCGTAAATAGCAGGAGCCAGTTTTTCCTGAATATCGACAACTAATAAGCAGGATTTTTGAGGATGAATTAGCATGCTTTTCTCCTATTGATTGCGTTCAGGGTAATCCCTTGGCAGTGGCTTTGCCAAGTGTGTTTTATATCTGTGCTGTAGTTTCTGCTGGTATGGGCTTGATGATAAATAGATAGCTTAAAAAAGCCAGCGTACCCATTAAAGCAATGCTGGCAGCCATAATAGTCGGGGTGCCTGTATGACTGTGACCAACAATTAAACCGACAACGGCAGCAATTGCTGACTGAGTGAACCCTAATAGCGCAGAGGCTGTACCTGCCATTTTGGAAAATGGTCCCATTGCGCCAGCCATTGCTTGTGGCATAACCATACCCACGGCCATCATAAAAAACACTTGGCAACCAATAACCCAGTATAGATGATGCAATCCTAGTAACGACGCTGCCAGCATTGATATACCGGCACTTGTTGCTAGCAGTGTGCCTATGACTAGCATTTTATTAATGCCATAGCGCGGCCCTAGACGTTGGCTTAGCTGAGCACCAACCATATAACCAAGGACGACTGCCGTAAAATAAAAACCGTAGTTAGCTTCAGGCACGCCGAAAAAATCAATTAATACAAAAGACGATCCAGAGAGGAATGAAAACAGTCCGGAAAATGTAAAGCTGCAGCACAGTGTGTAGCCAAGAAAAACCCGGCTGCGGAGCAGCTGGCCGTAATTTCTCATGATCACAAGAGGGTTTAGACTGTTTACATTTTCAGGTTGTAGTGACTCCTGAATTTTGAACATGATGATCAATGTCACAATCGCTCCGTAAGCGCCTAGGAATATAAAGATGGCGCTCCAGTTGAAAACTAAGAGCATATAGCCACCAATAATCGGTGCGACAGCGGGTGCCAGTGCCATAATGGTACCCATCATGGACAGTACGCGAGCTGATTGTGTGGGGCCGTAAATATCTCTGATCATGGTACGACCTAATACGGGTCCACCACAGGCCCCTAGTGCCTGCAAAAAGCGAAACACAATGAGTTCTTCGATAGTTGTTGCTGTAGCACAACCAAAAGACGCAGCAGTAAAGAGTACTAGGCCTGCAAGAAGAATGGACTTGCGACCGAAGCGGTCTGCCAGTGGTCCATAAATAAGCTGCGCAACAGCAAATCCTGCAAAGAAGATGGATAAGGTGATCTGTACCTGGTCGATCGATGCATTTAGCTCTGTCGTTAATCTGGGTAACGAAGGTAAGTACATATCTGTCGAAAGTGGCCCAAGAGCAACAATGGAGGCAAGAACAAGTATGGTTGCCAGAGAAGTAGGTAAAAACATCAAGATTCCTTTCGCAGGTATAGGGCCTGACTTTACCGAATATTGGACGTGCAGAATAGGCTATAAATTGGAAAAAGATAGTTGCAGAAATAAAAAAAGGCGGATTAGATCCGCCATGAATTCGTGCTATCTGGCAGAATTAATTAACAATTTATTTTACGTATCTGCAAAGTGGTACGTGCAAAATAAACCGAAGAAAACAAATTATAACAATTCGCCAAGAGATACAATATTTACAACTAAAGACATTCTTTATGTATCATAAACTTTGGTGTATGGTCTCTCTATTAGTAAAAACAGCTCCTTCACCGAATAACGACAGAGAATCCTCATGAGCCACGCGATGACGTCCCAGCTTGAAGCATTAGTAACAAAGCACGAAAACACACTAAACGCTGCCCTGAATGCCATTCAAACCCGTGACTACTGGACGCCTTATCCAGAAAATCCCAGCCCACGTGCGTATGGCGAAACCGCCAATGCCGACGGTGAAGCCGCTTTTAAAAGCTACCTGAACCAGAGCTTTGCACTGGATATGCCGGGTATCGTCGGTGAAGCGGGCGCTGAAGTCTCTCCTTATGGCATTGATCTGAACGTCAAATACCCACTGGTTGATCTGGACCAGCTATTACCAGCCATGCAGAATGCGCGTAAAGCGTGGCGTGATGTTGGCCCACAAGGGCGTGCGGCTATCTGTTTAGAAATCTTGGAGCGTATCAATAAACGTAGCTTTGAAATTGGCTATGCCGTGATGCATACCTCAGGGCAAGGTTTCATGATGGCTTTCCAGGCCGGTGGCCCTCACGCACAAGACCGAGGCCTTGAAGCGGTGGCTTATGGCTACACCGCGATGATGCATACACCGCAAAGTGCTGTGTGGACAAAACCCCAAGGTAAGCACGACCCATTAGTCCTGAATAAAACCTTCACAACGGTCGGTCGCGGTATCGGTTTAGTGATTGGTTGCTCCACCTTCCCAACGTGGAATACTTACCCAGGACTGTTTGCTGACCTGATTACCGGTAACCCGGTGGT
>NZ_AUGR01000041.1 GCF_000422765.1 Neptunomonas japonica DSM 18939
ACCCTGGGAGCCTCGCGACTCGTCGGTTTTCAAGACCGGTGCTTTCGACCACTCAGCCACCCCTCCTCTTGGATGGGCGCAGATTCTATAGTGTTGAGAAAAAGTGTCAAGCATCTTATTGTATGTTTTCACATAAAACTGAAAAAAAGCCGTTTTTCTCTCTATTTTGATTAGTTATTGAGCAGCTACTCTCTGAATTGATTACGATTCATACACATCTGTAGCCAATACCTAATACCAGCACTTCTAAACTTTTGCTTATGCAACACCAGATAAAACTGCCGATGCATATCTCGGCCCGCTACATTTAGCTCAACCAAGCTATTATTTTCAAAAGATTCTCGTAAGGTAATACGCGATAGACAAGATATCCCAACGCCAGCTTTTACTGAGCGCTTTATCGCTTCTGTGTGCTGTAACTCCAACAAAACATTAAGGCTGGGCAGCAACCCACGCATTGCCCAATCGAATGTCTGGCGGGTACCAGATCCCTGCTCTCGCAAAATCCAACCAGCACTCTGCAAGTCTTGATCAGATAACACCGACTTCTGTGCTAATGGATGCGCTGGAGAACAAAAGACTACAAGCTCATCTTCAAGCCAGGGAATAAACTCCAAATTAGCATCATTGGATTCACCTTCAATTAAACCAATATCTAATTCATAGTTAGCTACTTTTTCTACGATCGCTGAAGTGTTCGCCACATCTAAAGTTACTTTCCTACCTGGATGGTTAGACATATAAGTAGCCATTAACTCAACAGCTAGGTAATTGCCGATAGTAAGCGTCGCGCCTAACTTAAGATGGCCTGGCGTTTGATGCTGCCTTAGTTCATTTTCGAGACTTCTGGCACGCTCAAGTAGCGATTCTACGCGGGGGCGCACCAAACGGCCCAATTCATTGATCTGCAGTCGCTTACCGACTCTATCAAAGAGCTGTATATCAAAATGATCCTCTAGATCTCTTAATGCGCTGCTTGCGGCTGACTGCGACATGGAAAGGCTAGCCGCCGCGCGCGTAATATTGCTGTGGTGAGCTACCGCTAAGAACACTTCCAATTGACGCAGTGAATACTTCATTATCGATATTTCCGATTACACATATATAAATATCCCGCTTTACCGATAAACTACTCTCTTATACCATTATCATCAATATTTAATCGCACTTAGAACAAAAAGTGCTTAGCAACAATGTACTTAAAACATAGAGAGATACGTACATGTCATCTATCGGTCAAGAACAGGTCACCAGCGTACACCACTGGAACGACACGCTTTTCAGCTTTAAAACTACCCGTGATGCCGGTTTTCGTTTTAAGAATGGTTACTTCACTATGATAGGCCTAGAACACGAAGGACGCCCTCTTATGCGCGCCTACAGTATTGCTAGCGCCAACCACGAAGAAGAACTAGAGTTCTTTAGCATAAAAGTACAAGACGGCCCTCTTACCTCTAAGCTACAACAAATAAAAGTAGGCGATAATATTTTGATCAGTAAAAAGCCAACAGGCACACTGATCAACGACCACTTACTGCCAGGTAAGCATTTGTACCTCATCAGTACAGGTACAGGGCTTGCTCCTTTCATGAGCATTATCAAAGACCCTGAAATCTACGAAGCTTACGATAAGGTCATTCTAACGCACGGGGTCCGCTTCAAGTCTGAGCTTGCCTATGCAGACATGATTGTTAATGAACTGCCAAAAAATGAATACTTGGGTGAGCTGATCAGTGAAAAGCTGATGTACTACCCTACCGTTACACGTGAAAAATATCGTAATAATGGACGCCTGACAGACTTGATGGCGACAGGAAAGCTATCCAAAGATCTTGGTTTGCCTGCACTCAACCCAGAAACAGATCGATTTATGATCTGTGGGAGCCCTAGTATGCTGAAAGATACTTGTACGCTGCTAGATAAGATGGGATTTTCTGAACACCGCCGTAACGATTTAGGTCATTACGTTATCGAGCGAGCATTTGTAGAAAGCTAGTCAGCACCATGATTGGCTGCCCCTTTTACCAGTCAGCCCCGCTGACTGGTTTTTTATAGCGGTTCGTTGCATTTAACGCTCCCGCTGTTCCCATAATCCAACTACCCTCCTCAGGTATAAAGCGTTAAGGTTATAAAACGAACCTGCAGGGCTATTATCTATGGATGCGCAAGACCCCCAACCGAGATGGAAAAAACCAACTGTATTACTGTTTGTCATGGCTGCTGCTATGCCTTTTTCCATGGGTACATGGATGGCGCTTATCAACAACTTCTCAATTGAGTATGCACAGTTTGATGGCTCAGATATGGGCATCCTGCAAAGCGTGCGCGAGGTGCCTGGGTTCCTCTCATTTGCCGTTATCTTTTTACTACTGATCATCAAAGAACAAACACTGGCGGTTGTTGCACTAGCTTTGCTAGGCCTAGGCACAGCACTAACTGGTCTATTACCGAGTTTTATGGGCCTATGTTTTACAACCGTTCTTATGTCTGTTGGCTTCCACTACTTTGAAACGGTAAATCAATCACTGCAACTACAATGGCTCGAAAAGGGAGAGGCCCCTAAAATAATGGGCAAGCTAATTGCAATGGGCTCTGCTTGTGCGCTAACAGCCTATGGCATTGTCTATATCGGGTTAGAGTACTTTGGTTTATCCATGGTCTGGGTTTACTTAGTCGGTGGTGGCATTACGTTTCTACTAGCAATGGCCGCTTGGAGCCTTTTTCCTCACTTTCCAGAAAAAGTAGAGCAGCGTAAAAAGCTATTCTTAAAACAACGTTATTGGCTTTACTATGCGTTAGTGTTTATGAGCGGGGCACGACGACAAATTTTCGTCGTTTTTGCAGGCTTTTTGATGGTAGAAAAATTCGACTTCAGCGCCGCAGAAATTACTCTCATGTTTTTGGCTAATATGGCCATCAATATTGTGCTAGCTCCCCTCATTGGCAAACTGATTGCTCACTGGGGAGAAAGACGCGCCTTAACTTTTGAATATATCGGATTAATCGGCGTATTTAGTGCTTATGCATTGGTCGACAGCGCCCTTTGGGGAGCAGCGCTGTATATTATCGACCATCTGTTTTTTGCCATGGCAATTGCCATTAAAACGTATTTCCAGAAGATAGCATCACCAGAAGACATTGCACCTACGGCTGGCGTCTCATTCACTATCAATCATATTGCAGCTGTCGTTATACCCGCTAGCTTTGGCTTACTATGGTTAATATCGCCAGCGATTGTCTTCTATGCAGGTGCCGCTATGGCAGGTATCTCACTAATACTGGCTCAGCTAGTTCCTGATAGCCCAGTTGATGGCGCAGAAACGCGTATTACTCAGCCAGTGTCAGCATGAGATCAGACTTGTACCATATTGATAATACCGTCATGAATAAACTGTATTGCTAATGCAGCGAGTACCACACCAAGAAAGCGACGCAAGATATCATCGCCTGTTCGGCCAATGATTTTCTTCACATAACGGGACAGTATCATCATCACCAATGTACCTAAACTGATGGTCAGAATAGCCAGAATGATAGACAGCGTACCTTGGTTATCAGATGCTTTTGAAAATAGGAGAATAGCTAGCGTTAAAGAACCAGGTCCGGCCAACATAGGAATAGACATCGGAAACACCGCAATATCTTTTCTTTCGGTGGTACTAGTATGCTCTGTATCTTTGGTAATCATATGAAAGGCTGTATAGAACAACAAAATCCCACCAGAAATACGTAACGCATCAATACTGATTCCCAGCTTGTGCAGCAAAGGTTCACCAAAGTTACCAAACAGTATTAAAAGCGTTGACGAGATTACCGCTGCTTTTATCGCCATTTTGATACGATGACGCATATCGTCGACAGGGACTAGCGAGTGGAAAATAAGCGCCGCACCAATCGGATCAATAATAACAAAAAGCGCAATCATCGCATTTAGATAAACAGCTATATCCACACATTACTCCTACACAAAAACAATAATTCGACCAAGGTCTAAATAATGAGTGCATAGTAATACGTCACAGGTGATAAATCACCCATTGCCGCAGCGTTCTAGTAAATAGACAAACTCTACATCCAAACCTCTCAGCTTATATAAAAAAAGCACCCGAAGGTGCTTTATAAAAACTAAGACTAGAGTTCTGTAGGTATTACCGACATATCTGAGCTTACATATTCAGCATCACATATTTGGATAATTAGGGCCGCCGCCGCCTTCAGGCGTCACCCAGGTGATATTTTGAGACGGGTCTTTAATATCACAAGTTTTACAGTGCACGCAGTTCTGAGAGTTGATCTGGAAACTGGTTTCACCGGCCTCATCTTCAACCACTTCATAAACGCCGGCTGGGCAATAACGCTGCGCAGGCTCGCCATACAAGGGCAGGTTCTTCGCTAGCGGTACGCTGCTGTCTTTGAGTGCTAAGTGACACGTCTGATTCTCTTCATGGTTGGTATTGGAGAGAAACACTGACGTTAGTTTATCAAAGCTCAACACACCATCGGGTTTAGGGTAATCGATAGATGAGAACTCTTTGGCTGGACGCATTTGTGCATAATCTTCATGATTATCACGCAGTGTAATCGGCAACTTACCACCGAAAATATTTTGATCAATAAAGTTGAACGCACCACCTAGGTAAGGGCCAAACTTATGCATAGCGGGGCCAAA
>NZ_AUGR01000042.1 GCF_000422765.1 Neptunomonas japonica DSM 18939
TAAGACTGAGAACCGATGACGAGGTCCCTTGAGGACTGAAGTTGTTGATGCCATGCTTCCAGGAAAAGCTTCTAAGCTTCAGGTTATAACGAACCGTACCCCAAACCGACACAGGTGGTCAGGTAGAGAATACTAAGGCGCATGAGAGAACTCGGGTGAAGGAACTAGGCAAAATGGTGCCGTAACTTCGGGAGAAGGCACGCTGCTGGCGGTGATGAGCTTTACGCTCTAAGCTGCTGGCAGTCGAAGATACCAGGTGGCTGCGACTGTTTATTAAAAACATAGCACTCTGCAAACACGAAAGTGGACGTATAGGGTGTGACGCCTGCCCGGTGCCGGAAGGTTAATTGATGGGGTTAGCTTCGGCGAAGCTCTTGATCGAAGCCCCGGTAAACGGCGGCCGTAACTATAACGGTCCTAAGGTAGCGAAATTCCTTGTCGGGTAAGTTCCGACCTGCACGAATGGCGTAACGATGGCCACACTGTCTCCACCCGAGACTCAGTGAAATTGAAATCGCTGTGAAGATGCAGCGTACCCGCGGCTAGACGGAAAGACCCCGTGAACCTTTACTATAGCTTCACAGTGGACTTTGACATTACTTGTGTAGGATAGCTGGGAGGCTTTGAAGCATGGTCGCTAGATCGTGTGGAGCCAAACTTGAAATACCAGCCTGGTACTGTTGAGGTTCTAACTCTGTTCCCTTATCGGGATCGAGGACATTGTGTGGTGGGTAGTTTGACTGGGGCGGTCTCCTCCCAAAGAGTAACGGAGGAGCACGAAGGTACCCTCAGCATGGTCGGAAATCATGCATTGAGTGCAAGCGCATAAGGGTGCTTAACTGCGAGACAGACACGTCGAGCAGGTACGAAAGTAGGTGCTAGTGATCCGGTGGTTCTGTATGGAAGGGCCATCGCTCAACGGATAAAAGGTACTCCGGGGATAACAGGCTGATTCCTCCCAAGAGTTCACATCGACGGGGGAGTTTGGCACCTCGATGTCGGCTCATCACATCCTGGGGCTGAAGCCGGTCCCAAGGGTATGGCTGTTCGCCATTTAAAGTGGTACGCGAGCTGGGTTTAGAACGTCGTGAGACAGTTCGGTCCCTATCTGCCGTGGGCGTTTGAGATTTGAGAAGAGTTGCTCCTAGTACGAGAGGACCGGAGTGAACGAACCTCTGGTGTTCCGGTTGTCACGCCAGTGGCATTGCCGGGTAGCTACGTTCGGACGGGATAACCGCTGAAAGCATCTAAGCGGGAAGCCCCCTTCAAGATGAGATCTCGCTGGGAACTTGATTCCCCTAAAGAGCCGTTTAAGACTAAGACGTTGATAGGCTGGGTGTGGAAGCGCTGCGAGGCGTTGAGCTAACCAGTACTAATTGCTCGTGAGGCTTGACCATATAACGCCAAAGGCGTGTGGGAAGCATGTAGTAACAGATAAGATTACAGACTAGCGCTTGTTAAACAGACAAAGACACAGAAATTCATCGAATCCATGTTGTGACAGTTTATGCTTGGCGACCATAGCGAAATGGAACCACCTGATCCCATCCCGAACTCAGAAGTGAAACGTTTTAGCGCCGATGGTAGTGTGGGGTCTCCCCATGTGAGAGTAGGTCATCGCCAAGCTTTTAATAGAGAACCCTGATCACTTCGTGATCAGGGTTTTTTTATG